>NZ_PVNC01000074.1:0-1096 GCF_003001875.1 Paraburkholderia sp. BL18I3N2 | reverse complement strand
TACGTCGGCGACCACTGCAGCGCGATCCGCGAAGTGCTCGCGCGCGGCACGCCGGGCGAGACGTACAACATTGGCGGCTGGAACGAGAAGAAGAACCTCGACGTGGTCCACACGCTGTGCGACCTGCTCGACCAGTTGCGCCCGAAGACGGGCGCGTCGTACCGCGATCAGATCACCTATGTGAAGGATCGTCCGGGCCACGACCGCCGTTATGCAATCGACGCGCGCAAGCTCGAACGCGAACTCGGCTGGAAGCCCGCGGAAACGTTCGAAACGGGTCTCGCGAAAACGGTCCAGTGGTATCTGGACAATCAGGCATGGTCGGACGAAGTCGCTTCGGGCGACTATCGCAAGTGGGTTGAGACCAACTACGCGCAGCGCGCGTAAAGGCACGGCAATGGCGCGCAAAGGCATTATTCTCGCGGGCGGTTCGGGCACACGCCTGTATCCGATCACGCACGTGGTTTCCAAGCAGTTGCTGCCGGTCTACGACAAGCCGATGATCTACTACCCGCTGTCCACGCTGATGGTGGCGGGCATTCGCGATGTGCTGATCATCTCCACGCCGCAGGACACGCCGCGCTTCGAAGCAATGCTGGGCGACGGCAGCCAGTGGGGCATGAATATCCAGTACGCGGTTCAGCCGTCGCCGGACGGGCTCGCGCAGGCGTTCATCATCGGCCGGGATTTCGTGGGCAACGATCCGTCGGCGCTGATTCTCGGCGACAACATTTTCTACGGCCACGATCTGGCGAAGCAGCTCGAGCGCGCCAGCGAGAAGACCGACGGCGCCACGGTCTTTGCGTACCACGTGCACGATCCTGAGCGTTATGGCGTGGTCGAATTCGACAGGCAGTTCCGCGCGCTGTCGATCGAAGAGAAGCCTGCCAAGCCGCGTTCGAACTATGCCGTCACGGGTCTGTACTTCTATGACAACCAGGTCTGCGACATTGCCGCGGACATCAAGCCGTCGTCGCGTGGCGAACTCGAAATTACCGACGTCAACTCGCGTTATCTCGCCAACGCCGCGCTCGAAGTGGAAATCATGGGCCGTGGTTACGCGTGGCTCGATACCGGCACGCATGACTCGCTGATC
>NZ_PVNC01000073.1:0-1103 GCF_003001875.1 Paraburkholderia sp. BL18I3N2 | reverse complement strand
TATCCGACGCTGACCGGCGCCGCCTCCTATAACCGCGAGCGCGGCAGTCCGAACGGCATCCTCTCGCTGCTTGGCGTCACGCCGACGGGAAGTCAGACGCAGTCGGCCTCCGGCAGCGCGCCGCTTGGTGTCGCGCCGTTGCCGGGCGCCAAGGGCTCGCCCGCTTACGATCTGTACCAGTTCGGCTTCGACGCGTCATGGGAACTCGACTTCTGGGGGCGCGTGCGACGCGGCGTCGAAGCAGCGTCGGCGCTCTCCGATGCGTCGTACGAGGACCGTAACGCGATCCTGCTGTCCGCCCGCGCCGAACTCGCGCGCGACTACATCCAGTTGCGCGACACGCAGGCCCTGCTGCAGATCGCGAAACAGAACCTCGACATCGCTCACGATGCCACGAAGCTCACGCAAAACCGGGTGCATGAGGGCGTCACGACGGACCTCGACGTCGCCAACGCGATGGCGCAGGCGGAATCGATCGAAAGCCTGATCCCGACGCTCGAATCGCGCAACACGACCACGATCAATGCGATTGGCGTGCTGCTGGCGAAAGAACCGGGCGCGTTGCAGCAGATGCTTGCCGAGCCGCGCGACGTGCCGGCGTTGCCCGATCAGGTGCCGATCGGTGTTCCGTCGGAACTGGTGCAGCGCCGGCCCGACATCCGGAAAGCCGAGGCCCAGCTGCATGCGGCCACCGCGACGATCGGCATGGCGAAGGCCGACTTCTATCCGCGCATCTCGCTGAACGGCAGCGCCGGGTTCCAGAGCCTGCAACTGTCGAATCTCGCGGACTGGGCGTCCGGCCAGTTTGTGGTGGGGCCGTCGATTACGCTGCCGATATTCGAAGGCGGACGCCTGAAGGGCACGCTGCATTTGCGCGAGGCGCAGCAGCAGGAAGCGGCGATTGCCTACCAGCACACCGTGCTGCAGGCATGGCGTGAGGTGGACGACGCGCTGGTCGTCTATGACGCCGAACAGCGCCGGCGCGATCGGCTGAAAACGGTTGTGAGTCTGAACCAGCGCGCGCTGTCGATTGCGCAGCAACGGTACAAGGCAGGTGCGGTGGATTTCCTCGACGTGCTGAACGTGCAGAAACAGTTGCTCGA
>NZ_PVNC01000072.1:0-1157 GCF_003001875.1 Paraburkholderia sp. BL18I3N2 | reverse complement strand
GTGCTCGAAGAGTCGGCGAAACTGTGCGGTGGCGTGCTGGCGCCGCTGAATGTCGAAGGCGATCGCAATCCGAGCAGCTGGAAAGACGGCGTGGTGACCGCGACGCCCGGCTTCAGGGAGGCGTTTCGCCAGTTCGGCGAAGGCGGCTGGCAAGGCGTGCAGCATCCCGTCGACTATGAAGGCCAGGGCCTGCCGAAGCTGATTGCGACGCCGTGCGTCGAAATGCTCAATGCGTCGAACCTGTCGTTCGCGCTGTGTCCTTTGCTGACCGACGGCGCGATCGAAGCGCTGCTCACCGCCGGTACCGAAGCGCAAAAACAAACCTATGTGCCCAAGCTGATTTCCGGCGAATGGACTGGCACGATGAACCTGACCGAGCCGCAGGCCGGTTCCGATCTCGCGCTGGTGCGTACGCGCGCCGAGCCGCAGGGCGACGGTTCGTTCAAGCTGTTCGGCACGAAGATTTTCATTACGTGGGGCGAGCACGACATGGCGAAGAACATCGCGCATCTCGTGCTGGCGCGCACACCGAATGCACCGGAGGGCGTGAAAGGCATTTCGCTTTTTATCGTGCCGAAGTTTCTCGTCAATGAAGACGGTTCGCTCGGCGAGCGCAACGACGTGCATTGCGTGTCGATTGAACACAAGCTCGGCATCAAGGCGAGCCCGACCGCGGTGCTGCAATTCGGCGACCACGGTGGCGCGATCGGTCATCTGATCGGCGAGGAGAATCGCGGCCTCGAATACATGTTCATCATGATGAACGCGGCGCGTTTTGCGGTTGGCATGCAAGGCGTCGGGATTTCGGATCGGGCGTATCAGAAGGCAGTCGCGTACGCGAAGGATCGCGTGCAAAGCCGTCCCGTGGATGGCTCCGCGAAACAGCCGGTCGCGATCATTCAGCATCCGGACGTGCGTCGCATGCTCGCGACCATGCGCGGCCTCACCGAAGCATCGCGCGCGCTGGCTTATGTGGCCGCGGCGCATTGCGACATCGCGCATCGTCACGCCGACGAAGGCAAGCGCGCCGAACATCAGGCGATCTACGAATACCTCGTGCCGATCGTGAAGGGCTGGAGCACGGAACTGTCTATCGACGTCACGAGCCTCGGCGTGCAGGTGCACGGCGGCATGGGCTTCATCGAAGAAACCGGCGC
>NZ_PVNC01000071.1:0-1195 GCF_003001875.1 Paraburkholderia sp. BL18I3N2 | reverse complement strand
GCCGCAGACAGCACGCATATGGCGAGCGCGAACGATCACGCGGTGACGGCGGGACGGGACGTGAGTGTGTCGTCGGGACGTTCGCTGTTTGCGTCGGTGCGCGGCGCGATCAGCCTGTATGCCTGGCAGTTCGGCATGAAGCTGATCGCGGCGAAGGGGCGCGTGGACATTCAGGCGCAGAGCGACCAGATGACGCTGGCGGCGCTGAAGGACGTCACGGTCAGCAGCACGGACGGCAGGATCGTGATCACCGCGGCAAAGGAAGTCTGGCTCGGTGCGGGCGGATCGTATATCCAGATCAACGGCAGCGGCATCATCAACGGCTCGCCGGGGCCGATTCTGGAGAAAACCGCGTCGTGGGACGTGCCGGGCCCGGATGTCCAGTTGAGGAGTTTCGCGCCTTTCGGTTCGGGCACGCCGACCGATGACCACATCCATTCACTGTGACGGCTTTCGTCCTGACAGACTCATGATTATCAGCCCACCGCTTCTTTCAGCAGCCCACCCGCAGCAGAATGACGCCATGACCACGGAGGACACCGGCAACACGGTCGTCCCCGATGGCGACGTATGCACATCCAACATGCTGGAATGCGAACCCGGGAACGGTGCCTATCCGGTCAGCCACAACCTGGGCTGGCATGGCGGCCCGCATCTCAGGGCGCCAGTAGAAGGCGGCGAACCGCTGCCTGTGCGTGCCATCGCGGACGGCAAGGTCGTGTACATGCGCAAGACCGACACGACCCACAAGCCGACTCTCCAGTATCGCAACGTGCGCACGGATGACGGCTGCGTGGTCATCCGTCACGACACCGAGATCGGTGAAGGCGACAACGCGAAGATCACCTATTACTCGGTCTACCTGCATATGCAGCAGGTGATGCCGACTCTCGCTGTCGGCAAGAAGGTTTACCGCAAGGACGTGATCGGCACACCCGGCCAGATATATGACCAGTATCCGCAGATTCACTTCGAGATCGTCTGCGACGAGGCGAACCTGAAAAAGATGATTGGACGCGCGCCGGGGCCGCTGGGCAATACCCCGGCGCGCAGGGATGCGGTGTATGGCGACATATGGTTCTTCATTCCTCGCGGCGCGAAGCTCTTCGCCGATGAGCCGCACCCTTTCCGTGATGATGACAGCGCGCCGGCAATCGCGACGTTACACCCGCAGCCGTCTCTCGTACCGGCCGGA
>NZ_PVNC01000070.1:0-1208 GCF_003001875.1 Paraburkholderia sp. BL18I3N2 | reverse complement strand
CCGATCGATTCGCCCAGCGTCGGATGCGGGTGAATCGTCTTGCCGATGTCCGTTGCATCGGCACCCATCTCGACCGCGAGACACACTTCGCTGATCAGGTCGCCCGCATTCAGACCAACGATCCCGCCGCCGATCACGCGATGCGTTTCCTCATCGAACAGCAGCTTCGTGAAGCCTTCGTCGCGGCCGTTAGCGATCGCGCGGCCCGATGCGGCCCACGGGAACACCGCTTTGCCGTACTTGATGCCCTCGGCCTTCAACTGGTCTTCCGTCTTGCCGGCCCACGCCACTTCCGGATCGGTGTAGGCCACCGACGGAATCTGCAGCGCATCGAAGTACGCCTTTTCGCCGTGGGCGACTTCGGCGGCAACGTGAGCTTCATGCACGGCTTTGTGCGCGAGCATAGGCTGACCGACGATATCGCCGATCGCGAAGATGTGCGGCACATTAGTGCGCATCTGCTTGTCCACGTCGATGAAACCGCGATCCGTCACCGCGACGCCTGCCTTGTCCGCGCCGATCTTCTTGCCATTCGGCGAACGGCCGACGGCAACCAGCACGAGGTCATAGCGTTGCGCTTCGGCCGGAGCTTTCTCGCCTTCGAACGACACATAGATGCCGTCGTCCTTCGCTTCCGCCGCGGTGGTCTTGGTCTTCAGCATGACGTTAGCGAAACGCTTGCTGTTGTACTTCTCCCAGACCTTGACCAGATCGCGGTCCGCACCCGCCATCAGGCCGTCGAGCATCTCAACGACGTCGATCTGCGCGCCGAGCGTGGCATACACAGTGGCCATTTCCAGCCCGATAATGCCGCCGCCGATCACCAGCATGCGTTGCGGAATCTGCCGCAGTTCGAGCGCACCGGTCGAATCGACGACACGCGGATCTTCCGGAATGAACGGCAGCTTCACCGCTTCCGAGCCCGCCGCGATGATTGCCTGCTTGAACTTGACGACCTTCTTGCCGCCCTCGACCTGCACTTCCATATGATGCGGATCGACAAACGAGCCCGTGCCCGTGACCACTTCGACCTTGCGCATCTTCGCCATGCCGGCGAGACCGCCGGTGAGCTTCTTGACGACGCCCGACTTGAAATCGCGCAGCTTGTCGAGATCGATTTGCGGCTTGCCGAACGTGATGCCGTGCGAGCCGAGCGCTTCGGCTTCGTCGATCACGAGCGCGGTATGCAACAGCGCCTTCGACGGAAT
>NZ_PVNC01000069.1:0-1286 GCF_003001875.1 Paraburkholderia sp. BL18I3N2 | reverse complement strand
AGAGGTGGCGCCGCTTGTTCGGACAGGGTCCCGAGATTTTTAAGTGGAATTGTTGGGGCAATCAAGCTGCCGATTTTATCGCTGGCAGCGTGGCGAAGTATGCTTCATCCGGCGTCTGATCGGCCAGCCTCGAATGAGGCCGATTCTGGTTATACCAGTTCAGGTAATTGCCGATTGAGCGACGCGCGTGGCCTACCGAGTCGTACGCTTTCAAATAAACCTCTTCATATTTGACGCTGCGCCACACCCGTTCGACGAACACGTTGTCACGCCAGGCGCCTTTTCCGTCCATCGACAGGACAACCTTCCGGCCGAGAACCGCGTCGGTGAATTCGGTTGCGGTGAACTGGCTTCCTTGATCCGTGTTGACGATCTCAGGCGGCCCGTATTTCGCAAACGCTTCCTCCAGCGCCTCGACAGCATGGCAGCTCTCTAGTGTGATCGCCACCCGGTGCGCCAACACCCGGCGGCTCGCCCAGTCCACGACGGCCGTCAGATAGACGAAGCCCCGCGCCATCGGGATATAGCTCGTATCGAGCGCCCAGACCTGATTGGCCCGATCGATTTTCCGGTTGCGCAGCAGGTACGGCCAGATCCTGTGGGCTGCATGCTTGCGGCTCGTGTTTGGCTTGCGATACAACGCCTCGACGCCCATGCGCTTCATCAAGGTGCCAACGTGCCTGCGTCCGACTGTGATACCTTCGCGACGCAGTAGACGTGCCAACATTCGCGCCCCGGCAAATGGATGGTCGAGGTGAAGCTCGTCAATCCGGCGCATCAATTTCAGATCCGCTTCGCTGACCTCACGCGGCTGATAATAGGCACTCGAGCGGCTTATGCCTAACAGCCGGGCCTGCTGCGTCACCGGCAGGGCGTGATCACGATCGATCATCGCTTTACGCCCAGCAGTCCCGCCTTGCTGAGCGCGCTTTCTAAAAAATCATTCTCCAACGTCAACTGTCCGATCTTCGCGTGCAACACCCTCACGTCGATTGGCGGTGCAGCTGGGGGCGCGTTGCCCGCGTCGAACACATCGGCAACCCGCTCCTGCAACTGCTTCTTCCAGTCCGTGATCTGGTTCGGATGGACATCAAATTGCTGGGCCAACTCTGCCAGCGTCTTGTCGCCCTTGAGCGCCGCTAGTGCCACCTTTGCCTTGAATGCCGGTGAGTGTGTCCGTCGGTTTCGTTTCGTCATCTTCTGGTTCCTTGTCGCCGGCCATTATGACCGACTCACGCCCCAGCTTTTCCACTCAATGAACTGTCCGAATTTCCGGAGCCACCTCT
>NZ_PVNC01000068.1:0-1369 GCF_003001875.1 Paraburkholderia sp. BL18I3N2 | reverse complement strand
GGAGGTGTCAGAAATTTCGTGTGCTGAGGCCGGTTAAAAATCTCAGCTGATGGCGGCGGTGAATCGCTCACCGAACAGAATGGCGAACTGATTGACAGCTTGCCGCCAGGTGATAGGCGGCATCTTCCAATCCTTTTCAATGTTGCGCAAGGCCAGATACAGCAGTTTGCTGGCGGCTTCGTCGCTCGGGAAGTGGCCACGATTCTTGACGATCTTGCGCAACTGCATGTGCATGCTCTCGATGGCGTTGGTCGTATAAACGATTCGACGCACCTCGTGAGGATAGGCAAAGAAGGGAATCACCTGCTCCCATTGGCGTTGCCACATGGCCGGGACGGTAGGGAATTTGCGACCCCATTCGCTTTGCGCAAAGGCCTCGAGCGCCGCGGCCGCCGCTTCAGCCGAGGCGGCCTGATAGATCGGCCTGAGCGCGGTAGCCAGCGGCTTACGGTCCTTCCAGCTCGCCAGATTCAGCGAATTACGGATCAGATGCACGATGCAGGTCTGGATCTGCGCGGCCGGAAACACCGCCTCGATGGCCTCCGGGAACCCACGCAGGCCGTCGACCACCGCAATCAGGATGTCGTGCAAACCGCGATTCTTCAACTCGTTGAAAACCTTCAACCAGAACTTGGCGCCTTCGGTTTGTTCGATCCACAAGCCCAGCACTTCCTTGCGGCCGTCAGCCCGAATGCCCAGCGCCAGGTACACCGCCTTGTTCCTGACCGTGCCCTCGTCGCGGATCTTCAGTCGAAGTGCGTCGAAATACACAATCGGATACATCGCCTCGAGCGGGCGTTGTTGCCACTGCTCGACCTCAGCCAGCACCTCGTCGGTGACCGTGGAAATCAGATCGGGCGACACTTCCAGGCCGTACAGCTCCAGCAGGTGAGCCTGGATCTCGCGTACGCTCATGCCGCGCGCGTACATGCTGATGACGTGGTCGTCGAATCCCGCCAGCCGGCGCTGGTACTTGCCGACCAGTTGCGGCTCGAACGTCGCCTGCCGGTCTCGCGGGATATCCAGCGTCAGTTCGCCGTTGGGTGTGAGCACTGTCTTGCGGCTCGTACCGTTGCGGTGGTTGCCGGCGCTGCCTTGCTCCGCCTCGCTCTCCAGGTGATGCGTCAGCTCCGCGGCCAACATGCGCTCAGCCAGTTGCTTCTTCAGTTGCCCGGCCAGGCCCGATTCCCCGAGAACCGACTCGGCGTTCCTGTTCTGCACCTGCGCCAGCAGTTGATCGATCAGCTCATCGGGGAACAGCTTCGGCGCCTTCGGGTTCTTGCTCTTCTTGGTCACTGTTGTTTCGGTCATTGGACGTTATTTCCGTTATCGTCTCATGACCTCGACACACTAAAAATCTGACAGGCTC
>NZ_PVNC01000067.1:0-1370 GCF_003001875.1 Paraburkholderia sp. BL18I3N2 | reverse complement strand
GGACGTGTCAGAAATCTTGTGTGCTGAGGCCGGTTAGAAATCTCAGTTGATGGCGCTGGTGAACCGCTCGCCGAACAGAATGGCGAACTGATTGACTGCTTGCCGCCAGGTGATAGGTGGCATCTTCCAGTCCTTTTCGATGTTGCGCAAGGCCAGGTATAGCAATTTGCTGGCGGCTTCGTCGCTTGGGAAGTGACCGCGGTTCTTGACGATCTTGCGAAGCTGCATGTGCATGCTTTCGATCGCATTTGTCGTGTATATGATTCTGCGTACTTCCGGCGGATAGGCGAAGAACGGAATGACCTGTTCCCATTGGCGCTGCCACATCGCGGCGACCGTTGGGAATTTCTTGCCCCATTCGCTTTGCGAGAAGGCTTGCAGCGCCGCCTCAGCGGCTTCGGCGGTGGCGGCCTGATAGATCGGCTTGAGCGCCGCAGCCAGTGGCTTACGGTCCTTCCAACTCGCCAGATTCAGCGAATTGCGGATCAGATGCACGATGCAGGTCTGGATCTGGGCGACCGGGTACACCGCTTCGATCGCCTCGGGGAAGCCGCGCAGGCCGTCGACAACGGCGATCAGAATGTCATGCAAGCCGCGGTTCTTCAGTTCGTTGAAGACCTTCAGCCAGAACTTGGCACCTTCGGTTTGCTCGATCCACAAACCCAGCACTTCCTTGCGCCCGTCGGCCCGAATGCCCAGCGCGAGGTACACCGCCTTGTTCCTGACCGTGCCTTCGTCGCGGATCTTCAGTCGAAGTGCGTCGAAATACACGATCGGATACATCGCCTCGAGCGGGCGTTGCTGCCACTGTTCGACTTCGGCCAGCACCTCGTCGGTGACGGTCGAAATCAGATCGGGCGACACCTGTAGGCCATATAGCTCCAGCAAATGGCTCTGAATCTCGCGCACGCTCATGCCACGCGCGTACATGCTGATGACGTGATCGTCAAAGCCCGGCAGCCGGCGCTGATACCTGCCCACCAGTTGCGGCTCGAATGTCGCCTGCCGGTCACGCGGAATGTCCAGATTCAGTTCGCCATTGGGCGTGATGACCGTCTTGGGGCTGGTGCCGTTGCGGTGGTTGCCGGACTTGCCTTGCCCGGTCTCAGCTTCCAGATGGTGGCTCAACTCGGCCGCGAGCATGCGCTCAGCCAGCCGTTTCTTGAGCTGGCCGGCCAGACCTGATTCGCCCAGGACCGACTCAGCATCCTTGCCCTGCACCTGGGCAAGCAATTGGTCGATCAACTCATCGGGAAACAGCTTCGGTGCCTTCGGGGTCCTGTTCTTCTTTGTCACGGTTGCTTCGGTCATAGGACGTTATTTCCGTTATCGTCTCATGACCTCGGCACACAGAAAATCTGACAGGCTCC
>NZ_PVNC01000066.1:0-1452 GCF_003001875.1 Paraburkholderia sp. BL18I3N2 | reverse complement strand
GCGGCCCCGATGTTATGGTCGCGAGTCGCTGCTTCATCCGCGTCGTCGTGGTGTTCATGTTCTTCGAATTCGACTCCGAACTCGCCGTCCGGCATTCGAACGATGGCTTTGAAGGCGTGTGGCTGCGGAATGTCTTCCTTCGATTCCAGATAGCCTCCACGGTCCGCCAGCGCGAACATTTGTTGTGTCCCATCGGGCCGCACCGTGGTAACGGACACCGCTGTAGCGTCCAGTCGTGAAGTCTGCGTCGCTGGCGTAATGCGGAAAACGGGTGGCACGCCGTCCTCGAAGATGGAAACGGCAAACACGCCGGCCGAGGCGCAAATCTTCTGGACTTCCTCCTCATGAGCGTGGTCATCATGACCATGATCGTGATCGCCGCCGCTCAATAGCCACACGCTCGCCAGGTTGACAAACAGGCCGACCGCCGCGATTGGAATTGCCTCACCGAAATGGATGGGTACCGGCGACAGGAAACGCGATGCCGCTTCGTAACCAATCAGAAGCGCAATCATCGCGAGCACGATGGCACTCGTAAAGCCCGAAGGCGTGTTTGCGCGCGTAGCGGTACGCAAGGGCTGTAATGAGCATCGCGCCGGCATGCGTCGACATATGCAGACCGTCGGCGACAAGCGCCAGCGAACCGAACATACTGCCGCCGACGATCTCAACAAGCATCATAGCGCTGCACAATGCGATCACGGCCCACGTCTTGCGCTCGTTCTTTTCGTGACCAACACCCAGAAAGATGTGGTCATGTCCTGCGCCGAATGCGGCGTCTTTGAAATCAACCATTTCTGACTATTTGAAATAGCTGTGAACAACTTCGATGAGTTGTTCCGTCGCGCTGGCGCCATCCTCCTCGCCGTTTTCCGCGTCGATGAGGTGGTTCCTGATGTGGTCTTCCAGCACAACCGCGAGAAGACCGTTCATAGCCCCGCGACAACTCGTGATCCGTTGCAGCACGTCCGCGCAGCCGTGCTCTTCCTCGAGCGCCCGCTCGACGGCTTCGACCTGTCCCTTGATACGGCGGACCCTATTAAGCAGTTTCTGTTTTTCCTGAACCGTGTGACTCATAGTGTTCTCCATATACCCCTTGGGTATACAATTTCGGGAAGTCTATCATAGGGGGTAGGGGTATCGATCACTATCGCAGATTTTAGTGCCAGCGGAGTTGCCAGCTATTTATCGAGCTGGGTTAGCGATCATCGCCGTCGATGCGCAGACGAACGGCTGGTCAAATGCTCATTTCAGTCGTTCGTCGTGACCCGACAATTGACCGGTGATGGCCGGCTCGGGTCTGCCGGGGATCGGCCACGCGCCGGTCGTCTGCGCTTCCTGGATGATTCACTGGGCAGTTGACATGCCAGATGTGTTCTACGGCGGATGACCATTGGATTGCTCGCGTATGGCATGAGCACTACAGGACAAACATGAAAATCCGACGGCTGA
>NZ_PVNC01000065.1:0-1490 GCF_003001875.1 Paraburkholderia sp. BL18I3N2 | reverse complement strand
AACTTCGCGCATGGACTGCTGACCCTGGTGGGCGCGGTTACGCTGCTGGTGAGTGTCGCCGCCATACCCAGTCAATATCTCGCGCAGATTCACGGTTACAGGCCGCTGCAAACCACGCCGCTGTTTCTGCTGGTGGCCATCCCCCTTCTGATTGCGCTCCCGGCGACCGCCGCGCTGCTCAATCTCCGCCAGGTCGACCACCGCTGGGTCATGGCCGTTGGACTTTGCCTGATGGCGGCCTCGTGCTTTCTGGGCAGTTTCGTGACCACCGATTGGGTTCGCGAGAACTTCTACTGGCTTCAGTCGCTACAGATCCTGGCGCAGCCGATGGTCATCATGGGGATCCTGATGGGCGTCACGACCGGCTTGCCGCCGACAGAAGGCCCGTTTGCCTCGGCCATGTTCAACACGCTCAAGACGTTGACCGGCGCCGCCGCAACCGGCCTCATCGAAGGTCTGGGCACCGCGCGCGAGCATTTTCATTCGGGCATGCTGGTGGACCACCTGGGCAACAACGCGCTGGTCACGAGCGAGAGCCTCGACGCCGCTCACGGCCTCGGCGAACTCGCACACCGGATCCACGAGCAGGCCGTCGTGCTCACTTCGGCCGATCTCTATCGCGTGATGGCGGGTGTCGCCGTCGCCTTTCTTTTCGTTATTCCGGTGTTGCCCGTGCGGGTCTATCCGCCGTGGAGCACAACGCAGCCCTCTTCCCGTTAAGCGACGCTATCCATGTCATCCGCTACCCGACTTTCTCCCAGAACGATCCGTCTGGCCGCCTATGCGGTCATACCCGGCGTCGCTGTGCTGGCCTGCATATGGCTGTTTGCCGGCTCGACCAGCGAGACCACGAACGATGCCTATGTGACGGCCGATTTCACGCTGGTCGCGCCGCGTGTCGCGGGTCAGCTTTCCGAGGTGCTGGTCGAAGATAACCAGCAGGTCAAGGCGGGGCAGCTACTGGTACGCATCGACGACCGCGACTTTCGCGCCGCGTTGATGAGTGCGGAGGCGGACGTGGCGGCAGCCAGGGCATCGGTTGCAAACTACGAGGCCGAGATCGCGCGGCAGCCCGCACTCGTCGATCAGGCGCGTGCGACGCTGCGCGCGGATGATGCGACGCTCGAGTTTGCGCGCGCGAACGCCGCGCGCTACCGCAATCTCTCGGAAACCGGCGCGGGAACCACACAGGAGCAGCAGCACGCGGCGAGCGCGCTGGCCGAGGAACTCGCGCAGCAGGCGCGCAACCGCGCCGCGCTGGTGGCGACCGTGCAGAACCTCGACGTTCTGAAGACACAGCGCGACAAGGCGGCCGGCGCATTGGCGCATGCCGAAGCCGCCTTTGAGCAGGCGAAACTCAACCTGTCGTATACGGAGATCCACGCGCCCATCGACGGCAAGGTCGGACGGCGCTCGGCACGCGTCGGCGCATTCGTGACGACCGGCGCGCCGCTGCTCGCGCTCGTCCCGCTGTCGCACGCCTATATCGT
>NZ_PVNC01000064.1:0-1490 GCF_003001875.1 Paraburkholderia sp. BL18I3N2 | reverse complement strand
AACTTCGCGCATGGACTGCTGACCCTGGTGGGCGCGGTTACGCTGCTGGTGAGTGTCGCCGCCATACCCAGTCAATATCTCGCGCAGATTCACGGCTACAGGCCGCTGCAAACCACGCCGCTGTTTCTGCTGGTGGCCATTCCCCTTCTGATTGCGCTCCCGGCGACCGCCGCACTGCTCAATCTCCGCCAGGTCGACCACCGCTGGGTCATGGCGATTGGACTTTGCCTGATGGCGACCTCGTGCTTTCTGGGCAGTTTCGTGACCACCGATTGGGTTCGCGAGAACTTCTACTGGCTTCAGTCGCTACAGGTCCTGGCGCAGCCGATGGTCATCATGGGGATCCTGATGGGCGTCACGACCGGCCTGCCGCCGACAGAAGGCCCGTTTGCCTCGGCCATGTTCAACACGCTCAAGACGTTTACCGGCGCCGCCGCAACCGGCCTCATCGAAGGTCTGGGCACTGCGCGCGAGCATTTTCATTCGGGCATGCTGGTGGACCACCTGGGCAACAACGCGCTGGTCACGAGCCAGAGCCTCGACGCCGCTCACGGCCTCGGCGAACTCGCACACCGGATCCACGAGCAGGCCGTCGTGCTCACATCGGCCGATCTCTATCGCGTGATGGCGGGTGTCGCCCTCGCCTTTCTTTTCGTTATTCCGGTGCTGCCCGTGCGGGTCTATCCGCCGTGGAGCACAACGCAGCCCTCTTCCCGTTAAGCGACGCTATCCATGTCATCCGCTACCCGATTTCCTCCCAGAACGATCCGTCTTGCCGCGTTTGCGGTCATACCCGGCGTCGCTGTGCTGGCCTGCATATGGCTGTTTGCCGGCTCGACCAGCGAGACCACGAACGATGCCTATGTGACGGCCGATTTCACGCTGGTCGCGCCGCGTGTCGCGGGTCAGCTTTCCGAGGTGCTGGTCGAAGATAACCAGCAGGTCAAGGCGGGGCAGCTGCTGGTACGCATCGACGACCGCGACTTTCGCGCCGCGTTGATGAGCGCTGAGGCGGACGTGGCGGCAGCCAGGGCATCGGTTGCAAACTACGAGGCCGAGATCGCGCGGCAGCCCGCACTCGTCGATCAGGCGCGTGCGACGCTGCGCGCCGATGATGCGACGCTCGAGTTTGCACGTGCGAATGCCGCGCGCTACCGCAATCTTTCGGAGACCGGTGCGGGAACCACACAGGAGCAGCAGCACGCGGCGAGCGCGCTAGCCGAGGAACTCGCGCAGCAGGCGCGCAACCGCGCCGCGCTGGTGGCGACCGTGCAGAACCTCGACGTTCTGAAGACACAACGGGACAAGGCGGCCGGCGCGTTGGCGCATGCCGAAGCCGCCTTTGAGCAGGCGAAACTCAACCTGTCGTATACGGAGATCCACGCGCCCATCGATGGCAAGGTCGGACGGCGCTCGGCACGCGTCGGCGCATTCGTGACGACCGGCGCGCCGCTGCTCGCGCTCGTCCCGCTGTCGCACGCCTATATCGT
>NZ_PVNC01000063.1:0-1499 GCF_003001875.1 Paraburkholderia sp. BL18I3N2 | reverse complement strand
GCGGCCCCGATGTTATGGTCGCGAGTCGCTGCTTCATCCGCGTCGTCGTGGTGTTCATGTTCTTCGAATTCGACTCCGAACTCGCCGTCCGGCATCCGAACGATGGCTTTGAAGGAGTGTGGCTCCGGAATGTCTTCCTTCGATTCCAGATAGTCTCCGCGG
This sequence comes from Paraburkholderia sp. BL18I3N2, assembly GCF_003001875.1. Classification (NCBI taxonomy): domain Bacteria; kingdom Pseudomonadati; phylum Pseudomonadota; class Betaproteobacteria; order Burkholderiales; family Burkholderiaceae; genus Paraburkholderia; species Paraburkholderia sp. BL18I3N2. Next base: position 1,337 of record NZ_PVNC01000063.1, on the reverse strand, counting down.
TCCGCCAGCGCGAACACTTGTTGTGTCCCATCGGGCTGCACCGTGGTAACGGACACCGCAGTAGCGTCCAGTCGTGAAGTCTGCGTCGCTGGCGTAATGCGGAAAACGGGTGGCACGCCGTCCTCGAAGATGGAAACGGCAAACACGCCGGATGGGGCGAAAATCTTCTGGACTTCCTCCTCATGAGCGTGGTCATCATGACCATGATCGTGATCGCCGCCGTTCAATAGTCACACGCTCGCCAGGTTGACAAACAGGCCGACCGCCGCGATGGGAATTGCCTCACCAAAATGGATGGGTACCGGCGACAGGAAACGCGATGCCGCTTCGTAGCCAATCAGAAGCGCAATCATCGCGAGCACGATGGCACTCGTAAAGCCCGCAAGATCGCCGAGCTTACCTGTACCGAACACGAAGCGGGAGTCGGTGGCGTGTTTGCGCGCATAGCTGTACGCAAGGGCTGCAATGAGCATTGCGCCGGCATGCGTCGACATGTGCAGACCGTCGGCGACAAGCGCCAGCGAACCGAACATACTGCCACCGACGATCTCAACAAGCATCATAGCGCTGCACAATGCGATCACGGCCCACGTCTTGCGCTCGTTCTTTTCGTGACCAACACCCAGAAAGATGTGGTCATGTCCTGCGCCGAATGCGGCGTCTTTGAAATCAACCATTTCTGACTATTTGAAATAGCTGTGAACAACTTCGATGAGTTGTTCCGTCGCGCTGGCACCATCCTCCTCGCCGTTTTCCGCGTCGATGAGGTGGTTCCTGATGTGGTCTTCCAGCACAACCGCGAGAAGACCGTTCATAGCCCCGCGACAACTCGTGATCCGTTGCAGCACGTCCGCGCAGCCGTGCTCTTCCTCGAGCGCCCGCTCAACGGCTTCGACCTGTCCCTTGATACGTCGGACCCTATTAAGCAGTTTCTGTTTTTCTTGAACCGTGTGACTCATCGCGCTCTCCATATACCCCCTAGGGGTATTCAATCGCGGGAAGTCTACCATAGGGGGTAGGGCTATCGGTACTGCCGCGGATTTTGGTGCCAACAGAGTTGCCAGATACTTATCGAGGCGGGTTTCGCGTTCATAGCTGTCGATGCGTCGACGAACGGCTGGTCAAATGCTCATTTCAGTCGTTCGTCGGAACCCGATAATTGACCGGTGATGGCCGGCTCGGGTTCTGCCGGGGAGCGGCCACGCGCCCGTCGTCTGCGCGTCCTGGATGGTTCACTGGGCGGTTGACATGCCAGATGTGTTCTACGGCGGATGACCATTGGATTGCTCGCGTATGGCATGAGCACTACAGGACAAACATGAAAATCCGACGGCTGA
>NZ_PVNC01000062.1:0-1538 GCF_003001875.1 Paraburkholderia sp. BL18I3N2 | reverse complement strand
GAAGCCACAGGTGTAGACGTCACGCCACTTAGTCGAGCCTGAAGAATTCGGATAGCCACGTACGTCGGAGCTTTAAGGTCGAAATGGTGTTGCGAGATTTGCAGGAACCTGGCAGATTTATGCGTGAATCCTGCGTTTTTCGACGAGGTGCAGATGGGTCCGAAGACGCCTGTGACGGAAGGAGATTTCTTCCGGCAACCGCTGCGCGAACAGATCAACCTGAAGCATCCGTTGATCTGTTTGGCCGGGCTGATCAACTGGGAACGATTGGGCGCGTCGATGAGCGAGAGCTTCGTATCACGCAAGGGTCGACCAGCGACGTCGCCACGCCTGATTGCGGGGCTGCTGTATTTGCAGCATGCGTTCGATCTGTCCGACGAAGAGGTTGTCTGGCAATGGGTGGAGAACCCGTACTGGCAGGTCTTCACGGGCGACACGTACCTGCAGACCGAACCGCCGATCGATCCGTCGAGCCTGACGCGCTGGACGAAGCGCCTGGGCGAAACCGGCATTGAAGAGTTGCTGGCCGAGACGATCGAAGCAGCAAAGCGTGCTGGTGTTATCAAAGCTTCGAGCGTGAAGCGTGTGATTGTCGATGCGACAGTCACGCAGAAGGCGATCGCCCATCCAATCGATTCGCGATTGCTTGAGCGGTGTCGCGAACATCTGGTGAAGGCAGCGGCAAGGCACGGCCTGAAGCTGCGGCAGAACTACAACCGCGAGGCGCCGCGTCTGGGGCTGCAGATTGGCCGCTACGCTCACGCGAAGCAGTACAAACGCATGAGGAAAGCGTTGCGCACGTTACGCTCGCGCGTTGGACGGGTGATGCGTGATGTGGAGCGACAGGTCGCCCAGGTGGCAGACTCAGGCCGCGCGGCGCTGCTGGAACTGATCGGCCGCACGAAGCGCATCCTGGCGCAGAAGCCGAAGGACAAGAACAAGCTGTACGCGCTGCATGCGCCGGAAGTTGAGTGTCTGGCCAAGGGCAAAGCCCGCACACCATACGAATTCGGCGTGAAGGTGTCGATCACGACGACCCACAAGGAAGGACTGGTCGTTGGCATGCGCTCGATGCCGGGCAATCCGTACGACGGTCATACTCTGGCGGAAGCGCTGGAACAGGCGGCAATCCTGTGCGACGCCACGCCGCAAGTCGCCATCGTCGGCCGTGGATACAAGGGTGTCGCGGTCGATGGCGTAAAGATCTATCATCCAAGCTTGCGACGGGGCATCACACGCGGACTACGCGCGATGACCAGGCGGCGAAGTGCAATCGAGCCAGCCATCGGCCACATGAAGACAGACGGGAGACTCGACCGGAACTGGCTCAAAGGCGCGCTCGGCGATGCGATGCATGCGGTGTTGTGCGGCGCCGGTCACAATCTCAGGATGATCCTCAGGAAGCTGCGGCTTCTTTGTGCCTTCATTCTCGCTGTTTTGCTCGACCGCCGGGTTGCCGCCGACAAAATAATGTGACGCCGGCGGCACAAAAAGCGAATTGTTCAGGGGCAACCACTTAGCGAAACAGCCTAGCGCAG
>NZ_PVNC01000061.1:0-1743 GCF_003001875.1 Paraburkholderia sp. BL18I3N2 | reverse complement strand
ACCTCGGCGACAAGGTGGTTGACCTGCATGTATGGCGGGTGGGCCCCGGTCACATGAGCGCGGTGGTGTCAGTGGCAACAGATGAAACCCAGCGAAACTCTCGCTTCTATCATGCGGTGCTTGGGCGCTTCATGGGTTTGTCTCATGTCACCGTCGAGGTCCAACCGTTACAGACGGCCGCCTGACAAAAATGTTGACCAAGACCGTCAAAGGAAGCCACGCGGGCGCTTGCGGTGATGAATTGACGTCCGAATGTCCGAACTAGGGCGGTGGCGAACGACCCTTCGGCCGGAAAGCGACCGAACTCGAGAAACTCCTCCTCGGCAGATCACATTCAGCCCCCGCCCCACCACCGCGCGTGGGACGATCTTCGTCCCGCGGCCATCCGAGGGCGTTGCTTGCCATTCGGCTTTGGTATGTACTGCCGCTGTCGAACGGACAACGCTCGGCACGCTCCATTGTGTATCCGTCAGAGCCCCGCTCACGATCTCCCCCAAATGCGCTTTTGATCCGGCGCCATGTCACGGCGCCGGGCGCCGCCGTCACGCAGCGTTGCGTTTGCACGACAAGCGGCAATCTATTCCAAGGCAACCGCAGATAAGTACATCAGTGAGTACATTGACAGAGATAATGAACAGAAAAACCTCAGTAATTCAATGACGAAAGACAGTAATCCGAGTCCTCTCCTGGGTACCATAAAAATAGATCCAGATTAATTAGTTGATGACGTTTGTGAAAAAGCCCGTTTTGCGGGCTTTTTGTTTTTGAAAGCGCCTGGAAGATATATACGTTCCACTAGAAGCCAAGGTCGAATGAGTACGTTTTCGAGTACACGAAAGTTCGAGCTCCGGAAAACGTACTCACCGCACGCTTGACATCGCTACTCGAGTTTGCGGAAACGCACGGCGTCGCGGCACGTTCGTCGTGTCGCTCAGGAACCTGCGGGACGTGCGAGTCGCGCATTCTTGCCGGACGCGTCGCTTACTCCGCGGAGCCTGTCGCGCATATTGAACGTGGGTGTGCCCTGATCTGCATCGCCACGCCGGAGGGCGACAACGCCGACACGACTGGCGAACTGGTCCTCGACCTATAACTGCGATTGCGCTATTGACGGCATTGCACGATTAACAGTCAGTTCAGAGAAAAGTCCATTCTCCGGAAAACCCGTCGCGTACATAAATTCACGACCCCCGCAAAATTACCTCGCCCGCTCGGGTAAGATCGCAGCCATCGTGGACGAGCAACGGTGATCCGAGTTTCTCTTCATTCACCGCGGATCCGTGCAAGTGCGCATACGCCCATTCCCTCCCTCAGCCGTGAAAATCCGTCCTGAGCAGCGTCACTGTCGGTTTGCGCGATCCTTTTTATGTGCATGAGCAGTGGGCCCAAACTCACGCACCAATTCCTCAAGCGTACGCCCCCTCATCCACCGGCTCCGCCGTCTGCGCCCGGAGTGTCGCCGCGTATACTTCGGACGCTGCCCGTGACGGCACCTGCTCTCCAAAAAGAATATTGTCGTCTCCAGCTGCTTGTGACCCAGCAGTACCTGGATCACGCGGATGTCGACCTTCTGTTCGAGCAGATGCGTCGCGAAACTGTGGCGCAGGGTGTGCGGGGAGACGCGCTTGTCGATCTGCGCAGCCTCGGTGGCAGCGTGAACGGCGCGGTTCAGCTGCCGCGCGCTGAGTGGGTCGACGGGATCCATTCCGGGAAACAGCCACCCGCCATCAAGCATGGTGCCCT
>NZ_PVNC01000060.1:0-2082 GCF_003001875.1 Paraburkholderia sp. BL18I3N2 | reverse complement strand
TTACCTGACGAACCCCTCAGTTTGAGGAAGCAGATCGCTGGCATTTGCGTGGACGCCCGACAGAGTCTGGCTGCCAGGTAGTGCGTTTATCAGCGCAGGCATCACTTCCCGGGCAAACATCTCGGTGTTTTTGCGTGTCAGGTCAGCAGGCATCGTGCCGTATTGCAGACCGGCGCCAACGATATTGAAGCCTCCCTTGCTTTGGAAGTCCGCCAATTTGTCGATCACCGTCTGAGGTGAACCGCAGATGAAGGTGCCGAGCGAGATCATTTCCTCCATGGTCCTCTCGCGCGAGACATTCGTTTTTTCGCGCATCAGATTCTTGAAGGCCGTCATTGATGTATAGCCAGGCGGCAGCAGCATTTCCATCGACATCCTCTGGAAACGGTTTGCGAATGCCTCGATGTGCGGCTTGGCTTCGCGCTGCGCAATCGCATCGGTCTCTCCGACATAGATCTTGACGTTCCATGCCAGATGGTTCGGTGTAGCCTGCCAGCCCTGGCGTTCGGCTTCGTCGCGGTACGCCTGCATGTACTTGAACAATACGGCCGCAGGCGCGGCAGTCTGCAAATATGTGTATCGATGATTGGCCGCCGCGGCGAATTCAATGGTCTCTTTGGAGCCTTGAGACGGAATGAAAACCGGGGGATGCGGCTTGGCATACGGCCGGGGCCAAAGATTTACATAGGGAAATTTATAGTATTTCCCATTAAACGAAAATGGGCCGGGCCGCGTCCATGCCTGCATAATCAGGTCATGGGCTTCATGGAAGCGCGCATGACTCTCAGTCGGATTCATGGCCAAAGCGTGATACTCGGCGCCGATGCCGCGCACGAAGCCGGCAATCAGTCGGCCTCGCGTAAGGTTGTCGAGAATTGCGTACTCTTCGGCCACCTGCAACGGATTGCTCAGCACTGGCAAAGCTCGTCCAAGAATCGCGATCTTCGTGTTGCCCTTGAGCTTACGCGCAAGCGTACCGGCCAGCACATTCGGTGACGGCATCATCCCATACGCAGTCTGATGATGTTCGTTCAACCCGAGAAATTCAAACCCCAGATCGGCAGCGTATTCGTACTCGTCCAGATAGCGGTGATACAGGGCCGCGCCCTTTTCAGGGTCGTAGTACGAGTTCGGCAGGGTCAACCATGAGGACTTGTGTTTCTCGACGTAGTCAAGATCCAGGTCGGCATAGGGCATCAGATGGAAAAAGCCAAATCTCATGATTGAACTCCCCGCGTAAATTGCTCAAATACGATGCTGAATCGTTCGGCTTCTTCAACTTGAGGCAGGTGCCCGGAGTTCTCGAAGATCGTGAGTTCGGAATTGGGAAACAACTTTGCGAGCCGCTCGCCATACGTCACTGGGAAAAGTGCGTCATGACGCCCCCAGCCGATCAGCGTCGGGATGTCGACGGTCGGCAGCCACTTTTCGAGATGCGGATCGTGAAAGCGAGGAGTCCAACCCAGCCGGGCGGAGATGTGCCGATTGCGCAAAAATCTATCCATTTGCTCGTCGGTCTGCGGTGTCGCAAGAATAACGTCGGCGCGAGACTGATCGACGAACAGCGTGCGGACCAATTCCTCGTTGGTCATCAGGAACTGATCGGGAAGATCGGTGCCATCGAGGTAAATGCCCGTAGTGCCAACCAAAGTCAACGAGCGCAAACGTTCAGTAGAGCGCACCGCCATTTCCATGGCGATCCAGCCGCCAAGCGACGATCCGATGACATGGACATCTCGAAGGTCGAGCGCCTTGATCAACTGAAGATAGAAGTAGGCCATGTCATGGATGTTGTCGATCCAGTCTGGCGAACTGCTGTGACCCATGCCCGGATGATCCGGGGCGACGACGTCGAAGTTTGCTGCGAGCCGTTGAAGGATCGTGGTCCACTCGCTACCGCCTCGATCGCCGTGGAGGTACAACACGGTCGGGCCTTTACCGCTTCGCTGCACGTACGTGTCACAACCGCACACGGTCGTTCTCAATTCCTCAGGCTCCTGCTGCTCGATCATGATTAAGCCCTTTCCTTGTTTGAGCATCTTTGTCAAAACGTACCGAAGAATTCATCTTCGAGTCCGATAA
>NZ_PVNC01000059.1:0-2416 GCF_003001875.1 Paraburkholderia sp. BL18I3N2 | reverse complement strand
GAACATGATGATGACGTGTCGTCCTTTGTTTACCGCTCGACAGTCCCGCTCGATGCGGACCGGCTCGAGGAGTTCTTTGGCTCGATCGTGCAGATCTATGGCGCCGCCATGCTGCGCTACAAGGGCGTGTTGAATCTCGCTGGAGTGGAGTGCCGGATGATCTTTCAGGGCGTCCATATGATCTTTGGCGCCGACGTCGGCAAGCCGTGGCGATCCGACGAAACCCGGGAGACAAAGATTGTCTTTATTGGTCGGCAGTTGCCCCAGGACCTTCTCAGGCAGGGACTCGACGCGTGCATTAACACCGAACAGAAAAACAGATAGCCGGAAGGCGGCAGGAATCAATTCGCACTTGTGACCAGCGATGTTTGGTGATGCCGCCGCTCCTACGACAGGGACGGCGTCAGTACACCGCCGATCTGCAAAGCGATCTGAAGTGCGGCAAACGCGACGATAGCGATGCTGCCGAGCAGAGCCGCCCTTCGCTGCACGTCCGCGACGCGCGGGCCATAACGTAGTGCTAGGCGCCCAACGCCCCGGTTCAGCCCGGATGCGCCAAGACCGACAAGCGTGACGGTCACCGTGACGCCCAGCGCCATGGCCATTGTGGCTGAGATGCCTGCCTCCGGCACGTGCGCGCCCACCGAGACGACCAGCACAAAGATCGCTCCCGCACACGGCCGCATGCCCGCGCCCAGCCCGGTCAGGCAGATCTGCGATAGCATCCCGTCCGTCTTCGGGATGCGAGTTGCCTTCGCCTGCACGGGCAGACGAAGTGCGGGGCGCAAGTGCACCGGCAGCCGGTGGCCGAGATAACCGCGGTCGTGATCGCCCTGGTCATTCATGGTGCTCGAGCGTCGCGGAACCAGCACGACCTTGCGGCCGCCGGAGCAGCAGTCGCGCCGCGTGGCGATCGACCAGACGGTCCAGCTTCCGGCGACGCAAAGCATCACGTAGCTGACCAGTTCAAGCGAAACAGCGCGCGCGAGTATGCCCTGAGCGCCTTCCCGCGTTACCAGAATGCTTCCCATGACCACGACGATCGCGCTGGCAGCCTGCACAGCGGCGGTCCAGCCGCTCAGGAGTATTGCCTCGCGAAGACGTGCGCCGCGCGATCCCAGGAAGGTGCCGACCACAAGCTTGCCATGACCTGGCCCGAGTGCATGTAGCACGCCGTACGCGAAAGACAGTCCGAGCAGTACCATCCACAAAGCCGGATCACGCTCTGTGCCGAGGCGCACCGTCATATCCTGGATACGGGCGTTCCAGCGTCCCTGAAGACGGACGGCGGCCAGGACTGCATGCCGCACAGGACCCGGAATCCAGTCCCGTTCCGGGTTGACATCGGTGTCTTGCGCTACGGATCCCTGTGGTGATACGGGTGACGCAGCAGCGGCCGTTGACGCTGCAATCGGCTGGCCGAAGACATCGATGCCTTGGGCCTGGGACGCAACCGGCACAGCGACGCAGAGAAAAATCAGGGAGGCGATTGCGCCCCGGATTGGCAGCGCGACGCAAGTGGCCGCATAAATCCGACAGATAGCCTTCAACATGTGAGTGCCGTGGCCTGGGGAACGACAGTTCCATAAAAGACAGGGTGATGCTGGTCGGCGAAGTTCCGGGTCCTGCACGTCAAGGCAGCGCCGCTGTCGAGCGAAACGGCAGGATCCGACCCCGGGTCGTAGTCGACGTAAAACGATTCGTCCCAGACTCCGAATTGCACCCGCTTTCCTGCGACCGTAACCGGCTTCACAAGTGGCAGTGTAAAGGTGTATTCGATCCGTCCGTTTTCCACCGATACCCTGAAATCCGAAGGCTCCGCGAAATGCTGCGGTTCGCCGTCAACGAGCAGATGGCTGAAGTAGTCGGCTGGTCCCAGGGACGAGAACGCCTGCTTTTTGAAAATCGCCGTTTGCGCCGGCCCCAGCGGGCCGCTTGACGGCAGATGATCGATCCCGACCAGCATGACCGGAAAGCCCTCGGTAAAACGCCAGGTCTCCGTTATCGCGGTAATCGTCACGCCCCGCATGCGGATCTTTGCGTTGTACATGATCCAGACGTGGGGGTGCGCCACGGCAGCCGATGCGCTCAGAATGGCAAGCATCGCCAGCCAGTGCCTGATCGTCGATACAGGAAATCGTAAGGGTCGGGTCATGTGTCGCGCCAGGGAGCGTTGCAGACTTTGAAGAGCCTTTCGTGTGCCGATGCCACCCGGAGCGAAGCGGTGCACGGGAGCAGCCGCATTATCGCCTCGCCAGAACCGCGAATGAACACGCGGTGCCAATTGACAACATGTCTGTATCGATGGCGCGCACGAGGGTTGTCTGTGACGCGTCATTGACTGAGCCGCTCGAGCCACAGCGTTTCCGAGTAGATGGCGGGTAGCTGCAACTGTGCTTCCGGACGGTCATTGCCC
>NZ_PVNC01000058.1:0-2734 GCF_003001875.1 Paraburkholderia sp. BL18I3N2 | reverse complement strand
GTTGACATGCCAGATGTGTTCTACGGCGGATGACCATTGGATTGCTCGCGTATGGCATGAGCACTACAGGACAAACATGAAAATCCGACGGCTGATGAAGATCTTCAACGATGTGGAAGTCCGTCTTGGCCGACCGCTCGTGACAGATTCCCGCGCGATGACACGACCCACAGTCAGATGGCATACGCAGCGAGATCACACGGCGCGACCGTAAGGTCGTCCTGTTACGGCTTACCGGGTACGATGCGAATACGACGGGTATCGTGGCACGGCGGCCGGGTGGCCACTCAATCGGATCCATCACCGGATCAGGACAGCGGGAACCAATGCATGCGCTCCAATGACCGTTTTGACCATCGGCGATTGCTCCAGCTTGGCTTTCTCCTTCTTTCCATCGTTGCGTTCTTCATCTTCCCGGCGAACGCTCAGGCTGCAGCCCCCGATTGCAGCGCTGGAACCGCCGTTACTGTCGTCGCACACCTCGACGACGACCTGCTCTTTGTCGAACCAGCAATCAGTGAGCGGTTGCACGCGGGATGGTGCGTTACGGTCGTCCATCTGATCGGTGGGGCGAACGGCGCAAGATTTGACTACGTGCAGAAACGCGAGGAGGGAACGCGGCTTGCCTATGCCCGTTTGGCGGGCGTCGTCAACGACTGGGACGAGTCGACTATCCGGATTGCCGGCGAGCCGGTATTCGAGCTCCGGCTGAAACAGCAGCCGCGCGTGCGGCTGCTTGAACTACGCCTGCCAGGCGGTGCTGTCCGGGGCGGCCGCGTCCCGCTCGGGCTGCTGTGGGACCAGGGCGCAACGCTTACCACCTATCCGATGGGACACGGCGAGATTGCGCCTGGTCGCTACACGCGCGACTCGCTTTCCGCGACGCTTAGATCGATCCTCGAAGGTGCCACGCGCATCTACACGCTTAATCCTGATACGGTCCCCTTCATCGAACACCCGGATCACATATACGCCGCGCGCATTACCCGGCACGTCGCGCAATCCCTTGTTCGCGCCATCCCTATCTCGTATTTCGTCACCTATCCGACGGGAAACTGGCCGGTCAACCTGTCGGGAGAAGATGCGCAACGCAAACGTGATGTGGCCGCGACCTATTTCTCCGTCGACGGTGGGGATGTGGCGCAGGTGTTCGGCGAATACGAGTGGAATGGCGATTGGGTGCAGCGCCAGTACGCGCACGACGACTCGACGGCGCATGTCAGGCCGGATTTCGTCGGCACGCCGTCAGTACTCTTCAACGCCGCATCGAGCCGGTGTCTGGCCTCAGCAGGCAACGGGCGCGAGCCGGTTCTCGCGCCATGTAATGGTTCGATGCAGCAGCAATGGACATGGGAACCCAGAACGACCTATCCGGGCAACGAGCACGACGCCGCCCTTGTTTCGGCGGCGACAGGACAATGTGTTGCCGAGCACGACGGCACGCTCGCCGAAGCGAGGTGCGAGCAATGGGAACCGTCACAACGGTGGACGCCATGGGACTTCGGTCTGATCTTCACGCCTTCGCGGCGCTGCCTCGGAGAAGAAGACGGGCGGCTGAACCTTCGTGGCTGCGCGTCGCTGACGACGCGATACCGGTGGTCGGCGTTGCGACCAGCGTGGCCCACTGATCTGCGACTCGCGGGCGCAATGTATGAGGACGTGACCGGGCAGGGCACACCCTCCGCCGTGTATGTACAGCGGCGAGCCGACGGTCCGGGCTTCGACGTCTACGTGCAGAAATTGCAGGCCGGAGAGCGGCCTGTACGCTGGTATGCCAATGCTGTCCCGTTCGACAGCCGGGCGATCACTGCAACGTGTGGCGAAGACACCCTTTGCTTCGATAGCGCCCGGTTCGTGCTCGGAGATTTCGACGGCGACGGCCGCGCGGACCTGATGGTTATCACGCCGCGACTGGGCGGCACTGCGTTCTGGTTGCTGCGAAGCACGGGCCGCGATTTCGAAGCGCCGGCACTGTGGTTTCAGAGCGACCAGCGGATACCCACTGGACGCACGCAGCAGTACATCGCGCTCTCGAACAATGCGCAAATGCGGCGGAGGATACTGCTCGCGATGCAAAAGTCCGACAAAGGCGCCGAATTGTGGGCGGTAGGCGACGACGGGACCGGCCACATTCAACAGGCAAGGGTGCTGGAAGATGATCGGTTCCGGTTCGATCTGCGTCTGCTCGCGGTGCGCGCCCAAGGGACGGATTCGGCATCCTTTCTCGCCGTCCAGCCCGCCAGCGAGGGGGCGCGCATCGCCGTCATCCCGTTCGGCCTTTCCAATGGACACTGGCATGCCGGCAACACGTCGCTTTTGCCGCCGGTATTCCAGCCTGCCACAACGAAGTTCTCTACTGACCACCATCCGGGGGACGCGAACAACGCAATTGTCATGACGGTGCCCCGCTTTTCTGAACCGGGCGGTGTCGACGTATGGGAATCGTCCGACATCGAAGCAGCGCCAGTTCTGCTTGTTTCCCTGCCCGACGAGCCGTGGCAGGACTCGAGTCCCGCCCTGCTTCACAGCGGCAGTCATACGACGCTGGCCTTCTACCGGCGCACAGACGCGATACTCGACAATACGCATTTTTCCGGTGGCCAGGCGACGCTTTTGCAATACGACATCGATCGACGTGAGGGCAATGACCGTCCGGAAGCACAGTTGCAGCTACCCGCCATCTACTCGGAAACGCTGTGGCTCGAGCGGCTCAGTCAATGACGCGTCACAGACA
>NZ_PVNC01000057.1:0-3332 GCF_003001875.1 Paraburkholderia sp. BL18I3N2 | reverse complement strand
CAACAGATTGAAACATACCGTTACTTTTTGCCGACGGTACGATCCGTCGCGAGCGCCGCGCAGTCCTCGCAGACGCCCTTGATCTCGGTTTGCTGTCCGTCCACGCGGAAGTGAGCAGTCTGTGCGGCACCGAGCAGGACCTGCTCGAGCGTTGCGTCATGCAGTGCGCGCACGGAATGGCAGCGGGTGCAGACGGCGAGGATCTCGTGGCGGCCGCCGTTCTGTTCAGTCATGCGAAAGGTGCTTGTGGTTGAGACATGACTGACCAGACCTTCCCTGATCAGAAACTGCAATGCGCGATAAACGGTAGGTGGCGCGGCATGCGGACGCTGCCGGTGTAAATCTTCGAGTAGCTCATAGGCTGTTGCAGATCCTCCGCGGGCATTCAGAAGCCCCAGCACTAGCTGTCGCAGAGGCGTGAACCGCGAGGGCTTCGCTGCTGTGTGCCTGCCGACTCTCGATGGTCGCAAATGTCGCATTAGCGGTATGTGTGGAAGTAAAAAAACCAACATGAGATATGTGCAATGTTATAACATAACTACCAAATCACTCGCGCGATCCGTTATGAACAAACTTCCTGTCACGGTCCTTTCGGGATTTCTCGGCGCCGGCAAGACAACCCTGCTCAATCACGTGCTCAATAACCGGGAGGGAAGACGCGTTGCCGTCATCGTCAACGACATGTCCGAGGTGAACATTGATGCGCGCCTGATACGCGAAGGTGGCGCGCAGCTCTCGCGCTCTGAGGAGCGGCTGGTGGAAATGAGCAACGGCTGCATCTGCTGCACCCTGCGGGAAGACCTGCTGGTCGAGATAAGGAGGCTGGCAGCGGAAGGACGGTTCGACTATCTGTTGATTGAGTCGACGGGTATATCGGAACCGCTACCGGTTGCCGAGACGTTCACGTTCCGTGATGAGAGCGGCCTTAGCCTCTCCGACGTGGCGCAGCTGGACACCATGGTCACCGTCGTCGACGCGTACAACTTTGTGCGCGACTACAGCTCACACGACCACCTGCGTGACCGGGGCGAAACGATGGGTGATGAGGACGGGCGCACCGTCGTGGATCTCATTACCGAGCAGATCGAATTTGCCGACGTGATCCTTCTCAACAAGGCGGATCTCGTCCAGCCGGAGAAGCTGACGCAACTGAAGGGCGTACTGCGCGGCCTCAATACTCGCGCCGAAATCGTCATCTCGTCGTTTGGTCAGGTACCGCTTGAAACCGTGATGGGGACCGGCTGCTTTGACTTCGACGCTGCGTCGCAGGCACCCGGATGGCTCAGGGAGATGCGCGGCGAACGAATCCCCGAAAGTGATGAATACGGTATCACGAGCTTTGCATATCGGGCGCGCAGGCCTTTTCATCCAGCGCGGTTCTGGAACTGGATAAAGATGGAGTGGCCGGGTGTAGTACGTTCGAAAGGTTATTTCTGGCTCGCATCGCGCAACGACCTCGTCGGGACCTGGTCTCAGGCCGGAGCGATTTCCCGACACGGTCTGGCCGGCAGATGGTGGGCCGCGGTACGTCAAAGCCGTTGGCCTGAGGATGCTGAAAGCCGCGCGATGATCTCGGAGCGCTGGTCGGCGCCATTTGGCGACCGCCAGCAGGAACTGGTCGTCATCGGCACCGGCATCGACGAAGCTGCGCTGCGCGCAGGGTTCGATGCGTGTCTTTTGACGGATGCCGAGATGGGCGTGGGTCCGCATGCATGGGAAAAATATGACGATCCGTTTCCTGCCTGGCCGACGCAAACCGCGACGGAAAGCGACCGCACGGACAGCGATGCAATCGAGGCATAGGTTCGCTCCGTCGAATGCAGCCTTAACGTGATTGATGCAGCGGTCGAACACCTTTTCCTGCTGCGCGCACTGCGCGGCTGACGTGACGGCAACGATCCGAGTCGGCCGCCGAAAAGTGATTCTGCCAAAAAGTCGGCATCCGCTTACATCTATGAGTAAGGAAATTCATGAACAGGCTTGTTAAGGTGCTGTACCCAGTCGCGCTTGCACTTGCACTCGGCGTCTGCGGCCAAACGATGGCAGCGGCACCGTCGGTACCTGTCCCGGTCGTGGCGGCAGAGAATTTTTACGGTGACGTGGTGAGGCAGCTCGGCGGCGACCACGTGCAGGTTACCAGCATCCTGAGCAATCCAGACCAGGATCCGCATCTGTTTGAAGCCAGTCCGAAGACGGCGCGGGCGCTGCAGAATGCGGCGCTCGTTGTGTACAACGGCGCCGACTACGACCCGTGGATGGAAAAGCTGCTGGCGGCCTCGAAAAGGTCGGACCGCGCGACAATTGTCGCGGCACAACTCACGGGACGAAAGTCCGGTGATAACCCGCATCTCTGGTACGACCCGAAGACGATGCCCGCCGTCGCGAAGGCGGTGAATGCATATCTGGCAGCCACCGATCCGGCGCATAAAGGTGACTACGATGCTCGCCTGGACCGCTTTCTCAGCTCGCTCAAACCGGTCGACGACAAGGTCGCTGCCCTTAAAGCGCACTATGAGCACGTGCCGGTGACAGCGACGGAGCCGGTTTTCGGTTACATGGCCAGTGCAATCGGTCTGGACATGCGCAACGAGCGCTTCCAGCTTGCAACGATGAACGATACAGAGCCGAGTGCGGCGGATATTGCGTCATTTGAGACGGATTTGACCGCTCGCCGTGTATACGTCCTGATCTACAACAGCCAGGCGAGCAGTGCAATGACCCGGCACATGCTGAAGCTCGCGAGCAACTCGCACGTACCAGCCATCAGCGTGACCGAGACTTTACCCCCTGGGAAAGATTTCCAGCACTGGATGGGTTCGCAACTCGACGCATTATCGGCCGCGCTGAAGCGCTAGCCTGTTGAAGGCTACAGGTCCGCTCACCTGATGCCCGGCCGCGCTCTTTCCCGTCCATCGTCGACGACGGTGGCGGCTGGCATGGCGTGCAGAGTCATCACGTTTGCTGCCCGGCAGTCGAGGCCGCGCACTTCTCCGCGCTGGACGTCACGATGCGCGAAGGCGGTCTGATCGTTATACCCCGCAGGACCGAGCAACCTTATTTGACAGGGAATCAATCATGACCAGGCTTGCTTCAAATGATGGCCGTATCCCGACGACAATCCTTACCGGGTTCCTCGGCAGCGGCAAGACCACGCTGCTGAACCGCGTTCTGACGGAGCATCATGGCGGACGCGTCGCTGTGATCGAAAACGAATTCGGTGAAGCGGGTATCGACAATGAACTGCTCGTGCAGGACGGCCACGAGCAGATCGTTGAGATGAACAATGGCTGCATCTGCTGCACGGTGCGGGGCGACCTTGTGCGGATCCTGGG
>NZ_PVNC01000056.1:0-3756 GCF_003001875.1 Paraburkholderia sp. BL18I3N2 | reverse complement strand
AGGGCACCATGCTTGATGGCGGGTGGCTGTTTCCCGGAATGGATCCCGTCGACCCACTCAGCGCGCGGCAGCTGAACCGCGCCGTTCACGCTGCCGCCGAGGCTGCGCAGATCGACAAGCGCGTCTCCCCGCACACCCTGCGTCACAGTTTCGCGACACACCTGCTCGAGCAGAAGGTGGACATCCGCGTCATCCAGGTGCTGCTCGGCCATGCCAAGCTCGAGAACACCGCGCTCTACGTCCAGGTGGCCACCGACCTGCTGCGCGAGGTCATCAGTCCACTGGAGCGTCTGCCCTCCGAGTAACGCGGCGCAGTACCCCATGCTGGAGGTCGCGGACATCTTCCGCGCCCAGGGCCCGGCATGGCGACGTACGGTGTCGCTGAGCCTGTGGTAGCTGAAGGTCATGCGGCCATCGAACAGTGCCGCGCCGCGGCGCTGGGCGGGCTGTGCTGCGCTGTTCCGGCTGCGACCACCTCGAGGTCGCGTACGACTCCTGCCTTATGGAAGTGTTTTGCTATGGGGAGAAGGCACCCCCTGAGCGAGCACGGAGTGAACTCCGCGCCCGTTCAGCTCTCCATTAAAGCTTGGCCCTGAGCATGGCGATTACCTTATCGGACGGCCGGAACGAACCCCTGCGCAAATGCGGTGGGACGATCGCGTTGAGGGCTTCGAGCTTCTCAGTTGGATCAGCGCGAGTGTAGATTTCAGTGGTCGCCAGATCGCTGTGCCCGAGCCACAGGGAAACCTTTCGGATGTCCTGAGTGCTTCGCAGTACTATCATTGCACAGGTGTGCCTCAAGACGTGCGGTGATACCTGCTTCTTCGACAGCGAGGGGCACTTATGACTAGCCGTCGCAGTGTGGCATTTAAGGACATACGCGAAACCCCAACGGCTCATCGCTTCGCCCCGTGCATTAACGAACAATTCCGGTACTGCGACACTTCCCCGTATCACCATCCAGGCACGCAACGCGTTAGCGGTCGTTTTCCACAGGGGCAACGCGCGCTCCCGCCGGCCCTTGCCGTGAACACGGATGCTCAACGACGGGAGCACAACATCGGCGGTATGCAATCCCGTCAGCTCCGATACACGCAGGCCGCCGCAGATGGCCAGATGCAGCATCGCCCGGTCCCGAATACCCTCGCGCGTTGACGGATCTGGCGCATCGAGCAGAGCCCGAACCTCATCCTCGAACAGATATGGCACCAGACGGGAATCGGTTTTCTCATAGGGAATGCCCAGGATTCGTCGCGCTTGCTCAAGAATCGCGGGCTCGCGATACTCAAGGAAGTGGAAGAATGACCTGATTGCAGCCAGCCGGACCTTACGCGTCTCAGGCGATTTGTGGCGCGCGTCTTCGAGATATTCCAGGAAGTCGCTGATCAGCCTCGCATCGAGCTGCTCCAGTGCTAGCGACGAGGGCGTCACCTTGAGTCGCCTGGTGGCGAACTCGAACAGAAGCTGGAAGGTGCAAGCATAGGAGTCGCAGGTGTGTTGGCTGGCGCCTCTCTCATGGGCAAGGTTTTGACGAAGGAATGCAACAATGTGCGGTGCGATCGGCATCATTTCTGTTCTCCGGTGAGAAACCCCTCTGCGGCGACAGCAATGTCGCGCAGGAGCGCGGGCGTGGCCTCGAGATACCAATAGGTGGCGTTGATGTTGACGTGTCCCATGTAGGTCGCAAGGGCCAACATGTGCCGCCCGACCCGGTCTCGGCCTTCCGGGCTTGCCTCCAGTGCCCTGACGGCGAACGTGTGTCTGAGCTCATGCAAGCGGGGACGGTGGCCGTTGTGGGTGGTGCCGATGCCGGCAAACTTCAGCAGCTTCTGGAACATCCAGTAAGTAACCGTGTATCTGAGCGCGTGACCGTCGTCATCAACGAACACATGGTCATCACCCGGGCAGGCTCGTCGCCGCAGTGCTAAATACCTCTGCAAACCCGCCACCGCTGTCTCGTGCAGTGGAACTAGACGGGTCTTCTGGAATTTGCTCTTTCGAATCAGCAGTCCTTCGGAAGTCATGTCGGCAAGGCGCAGGTTCAGGGCCTCCGAGATCCGCATGCCCGTGGCTAGCAGCAGGGCAATTAATGTCGCAGACGTTTGTGGTTGCAACGTGCCCCGAGGGCCCGATTGCAAGGCTGTGTTTATCAAGCGCTCAATGTCAGCGCAGGTGTAGATGAACGGAACGCGACGCGTCTTTCGGTAACCAAAGTGGCGGGCGGGTGGTAGTTCATGGTTTTGATCCTCCATACGCATGTACCGGGCGAACCGACACACGGTCTTTAGCCTTGCGTCACGCTGGGCCACCGACGCAGCCTCGCCGGCCCAGTCGATTGCTGTCTGCGTGCAAACGTGCATTTCACCGCGTTTGACAGCAAAGCACGCGAAACTGCGCAACAGGTAGTCTGCGTTCAGCAGTTTGAATCCGGCGGCACGCCGCGCGGCAAGATAGGACTCCACGGCCGGCATCATTTCGCCACCTCCGACCATGGCCGAGCGATTTGGCTGAGCAGCGCTACGTCGACCTTGGCGTAATACGCCGTGGTATCAATGCCGCGATGCCTCAGGATCAGGCCAACCTGGTCGAGGGGAAGCCCGTGGCGCAACATCTCAGTCGCCGCCGTGTGGCGCAGCAGATGTGCACCTTTGGCGGGCGAACTCACCCCGGCCCGTTTTAGTGCGCGCTTCACTATCGAAGATATGCCGTCGCCTGAGATATGCGGCTTGACGGGTGCGATGTTTCTAACGAAGACATGGTCGCTGCCGGCAACCCGAGGTCGCGATTCGAGATACCGCAGAAGTGCCTCGCCAGCATCCTGCGGCAGCGGAAGGCGAACTTCATAGCGCCCCTTTCCCAAGACACGTAGCGTCCCGGAGTCCCACTCGATATCGCTCAAGCGAAGGTTCGCCAGGTCACCTGCGCGAACCCCAAGTCGCACAAGCAGGAGGACGATCGCACGATCGCGAAGACGCCTGCGTGAGTCGTCATCGCATGCGGCGATCAGGCGGTCAACTTCGTCAGCGCTCAGACACCTTGGCAGTGACGCCAGGCGCCAATGCGCCAACGACGGAACCGCCTGATCGAGACCCGGCCGACACAGATCGTGAACCCCGAGGTAGCGTAAGAAGGCTCGCGCGCTAGTGACCCGCTTTTCAGCGGTACCAGCACCACAACTGCAGGCACTGTTCAGCAGGAACGTACGTATCTGCTTCGGATCCCACTGGCTGGCGTCATCGCCAAGCACTTTCAGCATCACTGCGGCATCACGACAGTAGAGCCGAATGGTTGGATCCTTCGCACCCCGGTGCTTTTGCAACCATCGCCGGAAACCACCTACGATTGCCGGCTCCCGAATCTCTGCAATCGAAGGCTTGTCGTCCGGGCAGACGCCGATCTCGATCAGGTATTCGCGAAAGCGTTTGGCGCCGAAATAGACGTGGTGGCCGGTCCTGCCACCTTTTACTTCCGGGCAAGTGCAAGTTGGCAGATGACGAAAGAAGGTTTCCGGGGTTTGTGGACCAGTATCGGCCAGGCGAAATCCACGTGCTCGAATTCGATCTTCCCTGCGCTGACGATCAGCGGCCTTGCCGACGGTTCGTCGATATCTTCGCCAGCCTGGCCGCGTGTGTCGAGAATCGCGAACATGCGCTCTACGTTCACCATCGCGTCGTTGGTCTCGCGAAACACGAACCCGAGCGTATTTAAAGGCATGCAGATCTGGATCAGGTATGCGTTGACCAGAATCAGATCGCC
>NZ_PVNC01000055.1:0-3985 GCF_003001875.1 Paraburkholderia sp. BL18I3N2 | reverse complement strand
AGCCGGATCGCGCCGACACGACGCGACAAGCGTCTGGCAGGTCGCGTAGGCGCTTACTACCGGCAAAACTTCGCATAGTTCTCCAAACCCTTTCTATATCGGCCGCTTACCTTCGTACAGTTGATGCAACCCTCGACTTCGGCTGGGCTTCGCGACGAATTGGGAGCAGCCGATTGCAGGTGCCAAATGCTTCAGCGACCCGGCCAAATGGATCTCGTGTCAATCGCGGTCAGATCGTGCGGAAGATGCGGGGGAAGTCTTTGGTAGATCCGGTGCGCAAGGCACGCGAACTCGATGTAATCTCCATCGTGGAAGAGGTTCAATCGGTCCGTGAAGCGTTGACGGAAATACTCTTTTCTTCGGGCTTCATCCCAGCACTGTTCCAGAGTGCAGATGATTTCTTGAAATCGCACCGTTTTCTCAGCAAGTCCTTCGCGTGCGTCAGGTCCACCCTCAAAGGCCGGACGGCGCATAGGAGGCAGTCGTGAATTTGGCCGTGTCCACAGATAGAGGACCTCTCTCCCTGCGCTCTCAGGTGCGGTGGAGGCTGGCTTGGGAAAATGAGTTGCGACTCGCCGACCACATCGAACTGTCCGAGTTCTTCCAAAATACCTACGGACCGACCGGGGCGTTTAATGCAAAACCATTCGAAGGCAATCACAGTTGGGCTGGTGCGAGGCCAGAGGTCCGTGCAATCGGCTACGACGCGCGCGGCGTAGCGGCTCATGTCGGCGCACTGCGTCGTTTCATCAAGGTTGGCGCAGTCGATCTACTAGTGGCCGAACTAGGATTGTACGCGGTACGTCCGGATCTCGAGGGACTCGGAATCCCTCATTTAATGCGCGTGATGTATCCCGTGTTGCAGGAACTTGACGTTCCATTCGGCTTCGGCACGGTTCGACACGCGTTGCGGCAGCATATTGCAAGGCTGCTCGGCCGACACGGTCTGGCGACTATTGTGTCTGGAGTTCGCGTGAGGTCGACCCTGCGAGAAGTGCATCTCGACACGCCGCCCACGCGCATCGAGGACGTACTCATTGTCGTCTTACCGATAGGACGGTCAATGAGCGATTGGCCGACCGGAACGATAATTGATCGGAATGGGCCAGAGCTGTGAGGCACTGCTTATCCGAAGCGCGCAGCGAGTGCGCTGACACCACCGGATGTCGCAGTGTTTATTTGACGTTTGACGACGGCCCTAGTCCACTTTGCACACCGGACGTCCTCGATGTGCTGGCGGAACACCGGGTGCCAGCGACTTTCTGTGTCATCGGCGCGTACGCAGCGAGTCAGCCGAAGCTGATCCAGCGAATGATCGCAGAAGGGCACGAGGTCGCAAACCACACGATGACTCATCCGGACCTGTCCAGATGCGAACCCACCGAAGTACAACAGGAAATATTAACGGCAAGCAGGGTCATCAGGATGGCGAGCCCCTAGGCTCCGCTGCGGTATATGCGTGCCCCGTATGGCATGTGGACCGAAGCAGTGCTCACTACGTCAGCGAGCGCTGGCCTGGCGCCCCTCCACTGGTCGGTAGACCCGCGAGACTGGTCCCGTCCCGGCGTGGACGCGATTGTCAGCGCAGTGCTGGCCTCTGTCCGGCCTGGCGCAATTGTACTCTTGCACGACGGATGCCCTCCCGATGAGTTGGGACGATGCACTCACGCTGGTCTGCGCGAGCAGACCCTCATGGCGCTTTCCCTCATGATTCCAGCATTGCATGACCGGGGGTTTGCAATCCGATCGCTTCCTCAACCTCAGCGGACGAACCAGACACCCTATGAACATGCTTGCCGCAACTAGCGCTTTCTCGTTTTATGCGCTGCTCTCGACTGTCTATAAAAGCACGCAGGCGCTTTATGCTCAGCCGACAAACGTGTCATCGCTGTCGGACGGCCTGGTCGACTCCGACGCTCTGCCGGGCGTGGATGTCATCGTTCCCTGCTTCAACGAGGATCCATGCACACTCTCGGCATGCCTAGAGTCCATTGCAAACCAGGACTACGACGGAAAACTGCGGGTCTATGTAGTTGATGATGGTTCTGCGAATCTCGACGCCGTGCGGCCGGTATACGATGCGTACACGCGCGATCCGAGATTCAACCTCATTACGCCTCCCCAAAATATGGGAAAGCGCAAGGCACAGATCGCCGCGATACGCCGCTCGTTTGGAGATTTGGTGCTTAACGTCAGATCGGACACGATAATCGGCTCAGACGTGGTCACGAAGCTTGCATTGAAAATGCAAAATCCAGCGATCGGCACGGCCATGGGTCAGTTGACGGCCAGCAACCGCAGCGATACCTGGCTGACCCGTCTGATCGATATGGGGTACTGGTTGGCTTGCAACGAAGAACGCGCCGCACAGGCTCGCTTCGGCGCTGTTATGTGCTGCTGCGGTCCGTGTACCATATACCGACGGTCCGTGCTTCTTTTGCTATTAGACCAGTACGAGACACAATTTTTTCGCGGGAAGCGGAGCGACTTCGGCGAGGACCGCCATCTCACAATTCTCATGCTGACCGCAGGTTATCGGACCGAGTACGTTCCGGACGCCATTGCGGCGACAGTCGTTCCAGACAGACTGGGGACGTATCTCCGCCAACAACTGCGCTGGGCGCGCAGTACCTATCCTCCTGCGGCGCCGAAGAAAATCGTCACCGACCAGTTGCGCAGCTACCCGGCCGCGAAAACGGAGATCCCTGAGCTCGCGAATGCGAAGCACGTGTTCGTCAAGGCTTGCGCGCGCGTGAACAACCCTGCTGAAAACAGTCATCAACCCACGCGTGAATGCGAGCGCCGGATGCGAGGTTTTCGCTTGCCCGAACGCACGCAGTCATTCCTGTCGTGCTTCGGTCCGATCCCCCAACACTTCGCTCAAGCGTCATCTGCTGAGCGCCTCGCTCTATCGCAAACAGCTCGCCGCGCGATTTGAAGCATGGCGTCTCTTCACCGGCATTGCCCAAGCTCCGACCACCGTGTTCTGAGACACGACTGTCCTGGCCGATATCTCGTCATGGAGTCAGCAACGTGACAGCGCCGTCGCAACCCCACCTCGACACATTGATGTCGTTCGGTCCTGGGGACCCCAAGCGCTCCCACTTCTCCGGAGGGAGGGCGGCGTCCATTCCATCTCGACCGGTCCATGGCCAAATTGCTTTTTTAATTATTTCGAGTATGCATCAAGCGAACAGGTTCGACCTTCCATTCGCTGGCGGATGGAGCTGATCGAGCCACCTGCAACACGACCGAATTGTCCGGAACGTAACATTCGCGACACGAACAATCGGACGATGCACCGCTATAACCCGACATTGTGCCGGTCAACATCCCGCAAATTGCGCTCCGACTGTAGATGCTCGCTTGGCACAACGCTTGCAATCCATCAGCGACAACTCAAGAGATCTGACATGCGCAATCCGATCATCAATGACACAACGCTTCGCGACGGCGAGCAGACCGCTGGCGTCGCATTTCGCACTGAGGAAAAATGCGCAATCGCCGCCGCACTGTCGCAGGCCGGCGTGGCCGAACTCGAAATCGGAATTCCTGCCATGGGTGAGGACGAAATGGCGTGCATCGCTGCAATCGTCGACCTGAACCTCGACGCCCGCCTGATGGTTTGGGGGCGCCTCACCGACGAGGATCTCACCGCGGCATTGCGTTGTGATGCCGATATCGTTCATCTCTCGGTTCCCGTTTCGGATATTCATTTGCAACACAAGCTGCGGCAGTCGCGCAGTTGGGTACTGGCGCAGATCGCACGCGTCGTCGGCGAGGCAGCGAAAAACCATCCAAGAATTTCCCTGGGCATGGAAGACGCCTCGCGCGCGGATCCCTCATTTCTCGTAGAAGTGGCTCAATGCGCGCAGCAGCACGGCGCCCAGCGCGTGCGCTTTGCCGACACTGTCGGTATCCTGGACCCCTTTAAGACCTTCTACGCCATTGCAGCGCTACGCGTTGCCGTCGATCTGGATATCGA
>NZ_PVNC01000054.1:0-3986 GCF_003001875.1 Paraburkholderia sp. BL18I3N2 | reverse complement strand
GTAAGCGGTGTTTTCTCCACACTACGGAAGAAGCATGAGGAGCGGCGCTCTTCTAGAACGGCATATCGTCGAAACGCGGCGTGGCTAATGACCGTTTCACGGACTTTAGCCAGCCCTTAAGTTGCTTGACGTCGTCGAATACGAGCAGGTCATGTTCAAGGGCGTGGAGGCTCTCCTGCAGCGAGAAGATATCAGCGGCAAGATTGCGCATGATGGTGCTGGGCGACACGCTGATGAAGGGCGGAATTCCGTAGCTGTGCTTGAATCCGTTCTCGACATGCAGGATTTCGTGGTCGAGTTCACCGGCCTGTTCCTTCAGAATCTTGTTGTAGTGTTTCAACCGGTCTTCGCCGATGTGGTTGATGGCGCTTTGGTCGATATGTTCCAGCTCCAGCTGCAACTCAAGTAATTGCAACAGGCTGTTTTTGCTATATGCCTGGTTGGCCCTTTGCATCAGAGCGGTCTTCCGATCACGCTCCTGCGGGTCGGTTTCGCGGTCGGGATGCAAGGCGCTGGCCAGTTTTCGATAGACCTCGCGGATGGATAAGCTCAGTTCGGCCTGCTCAACTTGTTCTCGTGCCTCTGCTGCGAGTTGCCTGGGCGTCTTTTTTCGTTTGGCGCTTCGCGCTTCCCGCGCCTGGTTTTCGAGTGCATCTTGTGCCTGCAGCTGTTCCATTTGCGCATGGGCGCGCTGCAGTACATCCTCGGGAGAACTCAAATCAACGTCGTCGCCCAGCTCGACCCCGAGCATGGCCTCGAGCGCCGATTTCATGTCGTCCCACTCGGCGGCGGCTTCACTGTCAAAGTCAGATTCGCTATATCGGTTGTAAATCGTTTTAAGCTCCAGATCATCACTCTGGGCGACCAGCTCACCTGCCAAGTCGCTGATCAGGTCTGCAATCGTGCGCCGCTCGGATTTGGTCAGCCCCTTCTGACCGTACGCCTGGTCCAGGCGATGCACGAGCTTGGTCCGCAAGTCGATGGAAGTTTGCTCAAGGGGAGCGAACTCGCTTAGATATTTCCGATGGAAGGCAGGCAATGCAGCCTCCCAGGCACGCAGCCGGGCGCGCCGCTTTTCGATCTGCTTGATCAGCGCGTTGAACGCCTTTTGCCCCTTCGACAGATTAGACTTGTCATGGTCGGAAGCAATGCTGATGGACCTGAGATTTGTCCTGGTCATGGGATGATTTCCGCTGGTTGATGCGAGAGCGAGCACCCCGTTATTTTAGCCGAGGTCGCGATTGCACCGCGTTGGCGCCCGCGCGGCGAGAGCGAGCACGCGCACGTTGCCGACCGATGATCGACTTATACCGGAGCTCGTGGAGAACGCGGACTGGACCCCAGACTGGGGTGCTTCAGGGGTGGGTTGTAGCGAGCGTCCCTCGTTTGGCGAAGTTAAAAGGCAGCAGGTCGCCGATGTCAGCCCCGGGCGCTCTTTGCGGTAGCTCGTTGAGCACATGATGCAGATATGCATAGGGCTCGACGTTGCAGGCCCGGCACGTCAGCACGAGGCTGTAGACCATGGCGCTCGCCTTCGCGCCCGCAACTGTGTCAGAGAAGAGCCACGAATGTCTCGCCGTTGCAAATGGCCTGATATCTCTTTCCAGAATGTTGTTATCCACGGGGGCACGCCCATCGATGACGTAGCGGCTTAGATATTTCCATTGGTTTCTCGTATAGCTGATCGCCTTGCCCAACAGGCTTTCAGGCAGAACCTGGGGCGCCTGTGTGTCCAGCCATGCCTTGAGCGCTTCCAGCAACGGCACGCTGTGCTGCTGCCGCAGCCGGTAGGTGTAGTCGGCTCGCGTCCCGCCATCGGGCAGTTCTGCCCGGGCCAGGGTCTCGACCTGATACAGCGCCTTGAAGTACTCAAGCGCCTGCAGCGCGCGACCACCGGCTTTTTTCTTCTGCCCCTTGTGCGCGTCGACAAACAGGCGCCGCGAATGGGCCATGCATCCGAAATGGGTCACGCCTTCGAGCGTGCGCCAGGCGCTGTAGCCGTCAGTCATGAGCATGCCTTCGTAGCCAGCGAGAAACGCTTGCGGATATTGCTGCCCGCGCCCGGGTTGGTAGTCGAACAGCACCACCGGCTGCTCGCTGTCCCCGGCACTTCTGTACGTCCACATATAACTCGTGCTTTGCGGCGTCTTGCCTTCTTCCTTGAGAACCTGCACCGTCGTCTCGTCGCCGTGAATCAGCGGCTGCGACAACAGTGTCTGGCGCATCGCTTCGTACAGCCGCCTGTAGTGCAGCTCGGCAGGCCTGATGATCCAGTTCGCCAGCGTGCCGCGGCTCACCGCAATGCCAGCACGGGCCAGCGCGTGCTCCATCCGGTACAACGGTGTGCCGTCAACATATTTGCCGGTTGTCACCGTCGCAATCATCGCCGCGCTCGCGCTGCTACCCGGCAACGGCTGCACGGGCATCGGCGCGATTACCATCGGCGTGCGTTCGGCGTTGCGCTCGCAGTGGCGGCACGCGTATTTGAAACGCACATGTTGCAGCACCACCGCCTGGATCTCGATGTGCAACTGCTCGCTCGTCTGTTCGCCCATGCGGTGCAACGCGTTCTGACAGCATGCACAGATCTTCTGCTCATCGGACAGATCGTACTCGATGCGCCGGCGCGGCAGCGCGGCCGGCAGCGGCTTGCGTCCCCGCTTACCGTGCTCGGATTTGCCAACTTCCGGCAGTCCCGTATCGGGCAGCGCGAATGCGCCATCCGGATCATCGTCACCGGGTTCGGTCGCGGCGATCTGCTCGGCTTCGTCGAACACGCGATCCCTGAGTTTTTCGCTGCTCGGCGCGAAGCGCTTGAGCTGCGCCAGACGGAACAACTCCTCGAGTTGCCCGATGCGTTGCGCCAGTTGCTGGTTATGGGACTGAAGCTCGAGAATGCGCGCGATCAGCGCCTCGGGGGAGAGCTGTTTGAGATCGTCCTCAGCGGACGGGGGGCGGGCGTCGCTATTCATGTGCCCCACGGTAGCGAAGCTGCACAACGAATGGGTTTACGTCAAAGTGTAACAACCACGCCGGGCGTCGCGCGCACCACGCCCGGCGCGCGGCTACTGAACGTTCAACTCACGTGTCGGTACTGCCTCGAAGGGTGACGACGCACCGCGTCGATGTCGATGCCGTCGAGTAACCAGTGAAGTTGCTCGCTCGTAAGTTCCATCACTGCCTGCTGTCGACGTGGCCAGACGAAACGGTCAGCCTCTAACCGTTTCATCATCAGCCAGAAACCCGAGCGCTCGTAAAACAGCAGTTTGATGCGGTTCGCACGCTTGTTACGGAAGGCGAAGACCGCACGGGCAAATGGGTCAAGCTGCATGGACTGCTCGACCAGGATAACGAGACCGTTAATCCCGTTCCTGAAATCGACCGCGTCGCGGTGCAGGTAGACCCGCAGTTCAGCGTCCAGCCGGAACATGGTAGCGCCCCAGCGTTTCGATCATCGCCGACACCAACGTCGTGTCCTGCCCGCTACACTCGAGCTTGAGCGTAATGCCATTGGGCATTTCCACCGTCAGCCGTGAGGGGGCCGGTGGGCGCAGTGAGCGGCGCACGGATTCGCCGCGCGCCGGCAGGAGTTCCGATTGCGCTCCGGATTGCCTCGACTGCGCGTCGGTGCGGCCAATCTCGACGACCGGCACGAACGCCGACGGCGTACCTTCGATTACGTCCATCGCGACGGTGCCGTCGCGCTTCTCCTGGTGCTTGCTGACCCACCGGCGCAGCAAGTTCGCGTTCACACCAGCCTTGAGCGCCATGCCAGCCAAAGACACGCCCGGCTGCAGGCAGGCCTCGACCAACTTCTGTTTGGCCTCTTCGTCATAGTAGCGCCGTCGGCCATCACTGCTTACGCCGACGGGCTCAAGCTTCAACGGATCTGAGGGATTCTGCGTCATATGTCCACCTGTCAATGAGTGGACATATGCTGCGCGATCAAGACTCAGGAAACCATGTGCGCTTATTTCACCGCTTAC
>NZ_PVNC01000053.1:0-4316 GCF_003001875.1 Paraburkholderia sp. BL18I3N2 | reverse complement strand
TGCCCTCGCTGCCTGGAATGCTGTCCTGTCTCATCGATAAGGTATCCATATCGATAGGAAAAATGTCGCTCTGACCAATTATTTGCACCAGAGCCCCTTTGTGGGCCTCGATCAAGTCCAGCACTGCCTGCAGACGAGTCGCGGCCTGCGGCTGCGCGACGGTGTGGACGGCCGTGGCCGGCGAGCGCCCGAGTATCGGGGCCATGGCCCGGATACTCGAACCCTGCAGATGCAGGCTCGCAATGATGAGGCGCTCTTCCGGTTGAAGTTGCTGGTCCTGAGTTCTTTCGTGCAACGCAACACCTTATACGAAACGGTGTTGCACTTCAGATTTGAGGTCGCCCAGGGTTACCTGCCTTCCTTGCGCACGAAGAGTCCTGGTATCATGTAAAGCGCTCCGTTCAACTCGGTCCGCACAGGCATTGTTGCAGGCGGAGGCGAGGTGGATAAAAATATTTAGCAAACGGTTGGGCAAGAGGCTAAAAAAGCTTTGCACACGACCGTTAACAGGGTCCATGCACAAACAAGACATTCAAAAAATTGTTTCCGCAGCTCACGAAACGGCCGATTCGATCGTCGGTGCGCGCGCGTGGAAGACGGCAGAAGACGCCAGCGCGATGCACGACGTGATCTTCTGGGACATGGTTGCGAAGCGATTGCCTAACACGAACATCGCCGATCTGCTGTATATGTTGGATTAGACTGCGTCGACGACGCGGCGTATCTTGCCGCCCAAACCTGCTTCGAAGTCACGGCGCAGCGTGCTGTCCGGCGCGTTATCGCAGCCGTGCCCGACGTCCGTCGATTGGCGTCTGAAGCATCACCACCACTATCGGTCATCCAGCCCGACCAGCGAAAAGATCTTGACGACTGTTCGTGGCTTCGGTTGATGCTCACCCTGTTGCTGAATGAAGACTTGCATCGCGCGCGTCATCTCCTGACCTGAAAGTCTGCGATAGGCGCAGATGTTGTAGGTGACGCCGTGCTGCCGGTCTTTGATGAAATTATCTACGTTCGGCAGCTGCATGTTTTCCCCGAAAGCGTCATGCGATTTTCCGCGCGAGTTGTTCTCAACTTCATCCAAACCGCCTCGCAGTGAAGAAGTCCACGAAAAAGAACCTGCCGCCCGTGGGGGCGGCAGGCTGAAAGACCGAGGGGTGGGGTTCGCTCGAGAGAAGCGCCCCTCGAAAGACCGAAGCCACTTTAGTCGCTCAAAGCAGGCGGCGGACCCGCCCAACGGATGCGATCACATTCTTGACCGAACACGACATGGAGAAGGATTGGATTCATCCCCAGAACCGGTTAAAACATTCGGGTAAACATGACCGCGTAATCCGCCGCGACCGCGCGCCGGCGCTCAATCAGGCTACTCGGGCCACTCACGTAATCCGCCTGTTCGCCTGCTGGCGAGGCAGACAAACGGCCAAGAATTCAACCTAGAAAATCAACAAGAATACATTCAAAAAAACTTGCGCAGATAGATATGATAGTGAAAACCGCTGCCTATTGGCCACAATATTGGTCTTTAACAGCGGGCATTCATTCCTTTTTCGAACAAGTCCTCAACGCCTCCCCTGCCACGTCCGATCGTTCAGAGATTGATGCCGCCGCAGTCAGTCGCCTTGACGAGCCACACCGCGAATGCTGACGATGGCGACGTGGCATGGCAGATGAATCGCTCCGTTTCAGTGACTGACGGGATACCGGGTCAACGAAGTCTCGCGAATTCAGCGGCCGTCCTATGGCATCCCAGGCTCTCGTGACTGGGTGCGCCCGGGTGTCGCGCTGTACGGCGGCTCGCACACAGGTCAGTCGCGTCACATCAACGACGTCGGCTTGCGCACCTGGATGACGCTCATCAGCGAAGTGATCGGCGTGGCGGGATCTCCGTCGCTCTGGGGGACAGCGGTCGTTATGATTTAATGTCGGCGTGTTTGTCAGCGCCGGAGCTTGGAAGTACGGCGGGGCCGGCCGGTGTTTGATCAATACCTGCCCCATCGTATCCCACGATAGCGGCTCGCGCCTGCCCGGCCATGTTCGTCAGCTGGTTACAATCATTGCCAAGATTGGTGACCTCGTGTGCCCGATTATAAAAGATGCGACGTGGCATCAACGGCGGTCTGAACGTTGTAGCCGTGACCGCCGGCGCCACTGACCTGTCATTCCCTGCCAGACGAAGGACGGAGCCACATACCGCGGGAGCAGTTTTTTGCTCATCGATTTGTGCGCAATCGATCAGCGAACGAGCGCACGTGGTATCGTGCAACGCGTCGCGCAGTCCGAATGCGTTTTCAACGATAAACGCATGCGCCGTTATAGACGACCCTACAACAGAATGTTCACGCTTCGCGTCGCCACAGGCGATCAACCGCCCGGCAATCAAGAAGATCCCGCAGAGCTTTTCAGAGCTGTTGTCGCAGCATCGCTTGTGACTGGCCTCGAAATGTTCGATTTCACCGTTTTCGGATTCTTCGCGGTGATGATCGGAGATCATGTCTTCCCAGCGAAAGATCCGATGACTTCGTTACTGTGGGCAGTCGGCACATTCGGCGTCGGCTTTTTCATGCGACCTGTTGGCGCGATGATCATCGGCGCTTACGCGGACCGCGTGGGCCGCCGCGCAGCGATGACGAGGACCAGCTGGATGATGGCTCTAGGTACGGCGGCGCTTACCTTCTGTCCGTCGTTTGCCAGCATAGGCGTGATCGCGCCGCTCGTTGTCATCGCCGGTCGGTCGCTGCAGGGCTTTGCCGTCGGCGGCGACATCGGTGTTGCCGCGACCTTTGTGATGGAGGCAGGGCCTGTGTCGCGTCGCGGCTATCTGGTCAACTGGCAACTCGTTAGCCAGGGCGCGGCCGCGTTGTTGGGCGCAACCTTGGGCGTGCTGCTCACCAGCACGATGTCACCGGCCGCTCTTGCTTCGTGGGGCTGGCGGATCCCATTCCTGATCGGTCTGCTGATCGCGCCAGTTGGTCTTTATGTTCGCTACCGGCTTCGCGACGATGCGATTTTCACCAGCACCGCCAGACATGCCGGCACACCGCTCGCTGAACTGTGTCACGAACATGGGACGACGATCCTGCTGGCGATGCTGATGATGATGGGGCAAACCATACCGGTCTACGCGATCGTCTACTACATGCCGAGCTATGCGACTCGCGTGATGCACCTGCCCGCCGTCATCGGATATATGGCTGCCGCGTTGTCTGCACTGCTGCTGGTGGTCATTCCGCCGCTGTCCGGCCGTCTCATCGACCGTCTGCCTCGCCGCAAGCCACTGGCCCTCATTGCCTCAGGATGCACCGCGTTTTTGGTCTATCCGGTTTTTCTGATGATTACCCGTGCGACCAGCGCGCTGCCTGTCCTGTGTGGCGTCGCGCTCATTAGCACAATGGTGGCGCTCGGCGCGGGCGCGGTCGCCCTGCTTGTGCTTGAAGCGCTTCCTGCGCGGGTGCGCGCCAGCGGCATGGCCGTTTCGCATGCGCTGCACGTCGCCTTGTTCGGCGGTACCGCTCAATTCATCGTGACGGGATTGATCAGATGGACCGGCGATCCCATGTCTGCAGCCTGGTACGTGACGCCAGCGTGTGCGGTGAGCTTTTGTGCGCTGATGCTGTTCAAGGAACAGCGCTTCAAAACCTGAACCGCCACGCACGCACTGACACCTATCGCTGCGTCTGAACCACCTTACCGGCCAAAGCCCGAAAATCCTGCGGCGCCATGTCGTAGGCCCGTCCGAAGGCGCGCGTGAAATCAGACGCGCTTTTGAAGCCGAATCCATAGGCAATCGCTGTGACCGCCAGGTGTGGATAGCGGATCAGCTCATTGGCTGCCCGGCGTAGCCTCAGGTGGCGGATATAAGGTTTTGTTGCAATAGGCCGGTCCGCTATGATGTGCGGAACGATATAGACGACGGAAAGCTTGATGACGACGTTGAATCTGGCGGTGGCCCGAGTGCTCAAACGCGTCCATTACCCGCTTGATGTGATGCTGACGTGCGTGCGTTGGTACGTGGCTTATCCGCTGAGCCTGCGGCACCCCGAGGAAATGTTGGCTGAGCGCGGTATTTCGGTCGATCATTCGACGGTGCACCGCTGGGGCATCAAGCTGCTGCCGGTATTGGAGAAAGCGTTTCGCCGTCGAAAGCGCCCGGTTGGCAAGAGCTGGCGTATGGACGAGACGTACGTCAAGGTGCGTGGCCAGTGGAAATACCTTTATCGCGCTGTCGACAGGGCCGGAAAGACGGTGGATTTCCTGCTTCGAGCCAATCGTGACAAGGCTGCCGCCCGTCGCTATTTCGAGAAATCCATCGAGCA
>NZ_PVNC01000052.1:0-4451 GCF_003001875.1 Paraburkholderia sp. BL18I3N2 | reverse complement strand
TGCTCGATGGATTTCTCGAAATAGCGACGGGCGGCAGCCTTGTCACGATTGGCTCGAAGCAGGAAATCCACCGTCTTTCCGGCCCTGTCGACAGCCAACCGGGCGCTTTCGACGGCGAAACGCAGGCTCAGCGGATAAGCCACGTACCAACGCACGCACGTCAGCATCACATCAAGCGGGTAATGGAGACGTTTGAGCACTCGGCCACCGCCGGATTCAACGTCGTCATCAAGCTTTCCGTCGTCTATATAATTCCGTACATCATAGGGGACCAGCCTATTGCAACAAAACCGGCGACGTTATAGCGATACGTTTCGCTACTGTCACTGCTGTCTCGCACATGGCTATCACAGCGGTGTGCATCAACTGGAGAGCCTGCGTCTGTGTCCCGCCTATCATGCACGCTGGCATCATCATGTCGGCGCTGCGGTCGCGAAGCAGCTTATCCCGTGAAGGCTCAACCGCCGGAGGCGCGTTTTCTTTGAGGATATTTCCGCGCGAGTCATGGTGGGACATGGACCCCGAGCAACGCTGTACCAATGAAACCAACGCATCGCAGCGCTTTCACACGCCGCTATCTTGAGTGTTGCCTTGAGTGAGCGTGACGCCCGCAGCCTTTGCGTCTCCCGTCTCGGTTGATCGATCGCCATATGTGCGGGCACACGGACACCACTCGGCCCACGGAAGCATCACAAAGCCTGTCGTTAGTGACACATTCCCTTCGGTGCTAAGGATTGGAAAATATAGACATTTTTGCGATCCGATGGACTTCAACGATCCGTTGACACATTTCCTGGTAGGACGGAGACCGTTTGCCTTCGTTCCACGGCGATCGGCATTGACGTCGTCGCTTCTGCAAACGACGCAACAAAAGCATCGTCGGCGGGAATCGAACGATCCGTACATGGCGCTCATTGCGCCGAGCGATGGGGACCGGCGTTTGCGTGAGCTCATGTCGACCGTCGACCCACTGTCGCCGACAGCGCAGATCACGCCTTCACGGATGATGCTGTCCAGTCAGCTGGCCGCTGCGGGCGGCGTAGGTGCGCTCGGCAGCGCGACGTCGATGCAGGCTCGTGCGTTGATGAGTCAGCCTGGAATGGATAAAGCGCGCTGCGCTCCTGCCTTCGATGGTGCAGGGAATTGGCGCGGCTTCGCCGCCACCCGCATCGATGTTGAGCACGTCCGGCGCCGCCTGTTCGATGTCGCTGCCACGTGTGGCGGCCGTGCTCCCCGGATCCAGCTTCTGCCGCTGATCAGGCACCTTTGCCGAAAGCCTTCTACGGTGCCACCTGCTTGCGCGTCCGATAGTCCGTCGGCGTCGTCGCCAGATATTTTCTGAACAGCTTCGACAACTGCCCGCCGCTTCCAATACCGCAGCGGCGCGCGACCTTGTCGACTGGCAGGCTCGATTCGACGAGCATCCGGCAACTCATGTTCAAACGTGCGCGAAGCAGATAATCGGATGGCGTCATGCCGATCTCGCTTTTGAACCGGCGCAGGAAGTTGCGCTCGCTCATCGCCGCGACTTGCGCCGCATCGTCGATTGAGATGGGACGATCGACGTTCGCTTCCAACCAGCGTGCCGACGCCAAGATCTTGCCACTGGCCTGTGACGCCAGGCCAAACGTGGCTACTGAGCGGAAAGGTGTCGTGGGTTGCGGGGCGATCGATTCGGCGACCTGCTGTGTCAGATCGGCGCCGAGATCCTCTTCGACAATGCGTAACGCCGTGGATACGGCACCAGGCGGTTCTGTTAGCGACCCCGCCGGAGGCAGGCCTTGCACTTCGCTACCGCCATAGAAAAGCGGGCAGTAGCGACTGGGCAACCCGGCAGCTTGCAGCAGCAGTTGGCCCTCCGCGATTGGATGCACGATCTCGCTGACCGGATGCCGGCGGCGCAGCCAGTTGCTCAATCGCTCGTCGCGGCATGCTTGCTGTACGCCCTCGCCGCCGGCAATGAACAACAGGTGCGTTTCGTTCGTGCCTCGGTGCGACTGGACGTCGTCGGTCCAGACAAATACAGATGACGAACTGGCGATGCGCCCGCCCGCGGCGGAAAGCAGCGAGACGTCGTAGCGGCCGCGGCCCGATCGCTGCGCGGCGGTGAGCGAATTTGCCTTCTGGAAGATCTCGATGATTGCTGCGACCGTAGGCAGGGCAAACCCATTGAACAGTGCGATGTCGACGCGAGTCAGCGCGGTCGTTTGCATCGGCACGGCACTCTGCCGCGAGCCACGCGGTAGAGTATCTACCAAGTCCATTTACTTTTCCCCAGAAATGTGTGGTCTGCAAAGTCTTGTTCCCAAGACTCTGATTTTTTTCTTATTCGTCCATGCTATAGGTCTGACTCTTTTGACGGTATTACATGGCCGAATTAGCCAACACATTGGCCGTTATGGCACTGAGTGGGGGCCGGCGAATAGCGGTGCTGGACTTCTGATTATAGCGGCTGCGAAGCCCATAATATTTGGAAATCAGAATCGCGACCAAAATGAGATGGAATGTATAGCCGGGAATAATTATTCATTTATATACGCACGCCATGCAGGAGCAGAAAGGCGTTCAGCCGTTGCCGCGCAGGCTTAGATTGTCCTTGGCGCTGACTCATGCGCGAGCCAGATCGCGGAATGCTTCGTCTTCCACGCTTGGCACGTACACCGCTGACAGGTCGCCGGCGCGCAGCGACCGCACCAGCTTGATCGCATCACGCCGGTCAGTCTTGACCCGCTCGCCCAGCTTTTTCGGAATCAGCGACGGCGCGCACACCAGGCAGTCGAATCCCTTCTGCACGAACTGACGGTAAAGTCCATAGCCGCACGGGCCCGCCTCGTAGAAGATGCGGATGTGCCGCGCCTTCGGTTGCAGGCGCGTACACAGCCGATCAATATCCGTCTTCGTCGTGCCAATCTTGCCGAGCAGTTCGACCTCGCCTGTGCCCAGCGCATAGGCAACCGTGATCGAATCCTTGTGGACGTCGAGGCCCACGTACAGTGTGCTATCGTTTTCCACGCTGGCGTCCGTGATGGATACCCGCCGGGTGTGGCCCTGTCCACGCCGTGCGGCTCTGGCAGAAATGTTAACCCACGTTTGAGTCCTCGCGGCGGGCCAGCCTGTACCTCGCGGAGTCATACTGACTTCTATGAGCTTTAAGTTGTCAAGGCGGTTTTCGCGTCCCGTTAGTGCACAGCCATCTCTTCTGCATTCCTTTGTTTTGAAACCGTTCATCGCGCACGTAAGACTCCAACGTCTTACCACCTTCTATCCGCCGGCGCGTCTCCGCCAGGCCTTATCCTGATGTGCGTTACGCTGGAAACCATCACCAGGAACATGCGCCAATCTAGTGAGTCGGTTGCCTGTGCAACCCAGTCAGTATACGGGCATGGTCACTTCAAAGGCGTTTGCTATGTACTGCCTGGCTAAGGCTAATCTCCTTCCTGCCAAACCTGAGGGATCATATGGACTTCAACTGCGCGCCTTTGGGTATCTCGCCGTCCCTCAAATAGCGCCACAGCGCGATTGTGAGGCGCCGCGCCACCGCGACGATCGCGATACGCCTGGCACATCGGTTCGGTCCTGTGCCCTGTGTGCGCTGGTTGAACCACTGCGTGAGTGCGCTGTTAGGCTGGTAGCGCAGCCAGCTCCATGCGATTTCGATCAGCAACGCGCGGACCCGGCGGTTTCCCTGTTTGCCGATTCCCTGGTCGACCTCGCTTTCGCCGCTGTCGTAGGGCTGCGGCGTCAACCCGACGCACGCACCCAGCTGGCGCCGGTTGCTGAACTCCCTCCAGAACAGCTCGAGCGCGAGGCGCGACGCGCCCACCTCGCCAATCCCCTGCAGAAGCGCCAGCGCAACACTTGGCGCGCGAGTGCTGGCGCGTCTGCCTGTCGCGTCTTCTCCAGTTCCGCAAGCTGTTGTTCGACGAGTGTCAGGCGTTCGCACCCGCGTAGTAAACGCTCGCGCAACTCGCGCGGCAACGGCATGCCGTCGTGGCAGCGGACCTCGTCGCGCTGAAGTCGGCCAGCGAAGGCACGGTGATTGACCGCATCTCAGCAGCCGAGGGTTGCCAACAGCTTGCGCATCCTGTCACGGTGCTGAAGAACTTCCTTCTGCAGTTGCCCGCGCTCGCGCATCAACTGGCGCGATGCCTCGTCCTGTGGTGACGGCGCATGCTCGACGTGCATGCGGTCGCGCTCTCCACGCAGCCAGGCACGCAGGTTGATGACGAGTTTGATGACATCGAGCCGGTCGGTTTCGGCACGTCGCTGATCGCGTTCGACCGGAATGCTGGCCGGATCGACGACGTAGCACTCGAGGTGCTGAGCCTGCAGCGCGCGACAGATCCAGAACGCGTCGGTTCTGGTGCAAATAGTGAATTTGACTCGGTTAGACTGGGGCCTTCGCAACCTCATCCTTCGATAATGCGCAAGCTGAAAAGCGTGGACGATCT
>NZ_PVNC01000051.1:0-5047 GCF_003001875.1 Paraburkholderia sp. BL18I3N2 | reverse complement strand
ACACACCTGTTATAGGATCAAGCCTTACGGGCAATTAGTATCAGTTAGCTTAACGCATTACTGCGCTTCCACACCTGACCTATCAACGTCCTGGTCTTGAACGACCCTTCAAGGGGCTCGAAGCCCCGGGGATATCTCATCTTAAGGCGAGTTTCCCGCTTAGATGCTTTCAGCGGTTATCTCTTCCGAACATAGCTACCCGGCGATGCCACTGGCGTGACAACCGGTACACCAGAGGTTCGTCCACTCCGGTCCTCTCGTACTAGGAGCAGCCCCCTTCAAATATCCAGCGCCCACGGCAGATAGGGACCAAACTGTCTCACGACGTTTTAAACCCAGCTCACGTACCTCTTTAAATGGCGAACAGCCATACCCTTGGGACCGGCTACAGCCCCAGGATGAGATGAGCCGACATCGAGGTGCCAAACACCGCCGTCGATATGAACTCTTGGGCGGTATCAGCCTGTTATCCCCAGAGTACCTTTTATCCGTTGAGCGATGGCCCTTCCATACAGAACCACCGGATCACTATGACCTGCTTTCGCACCTGCTCGACTTGTCGGTCTCGCAGTTAAGCACGCTTATGCCATTGCACTATCAGCACGATTTCCGACCGTACCTAGCGTACCTTCGTACTCCTCCGTTACACTTTGGGAGGAGACCGCCCCAGTCAAACTGCCTACCATGCACTGTCCCCGATCCGGATTACGGACCAAGGTTAGAACCTCAAACAAACCAGGGTGGTATTTCAAGGATGGCTCCACGCAGACTGGCGTCCACGCTTCAAAGCCTCCCACCTATCCTACACAGACCGGTTCAAAGTCCAATGCAAAGCTACAGTAAAGGTTCATGGGGTCTTTCCGTCTAGCCGCGGGGAGATTGCATCATCACAAACACTTCAACTTCGCTGAGTCTCGGGAGGAGACAGTGTGGCCATCGTTACGCCATTCGTGCAGGTCGGAACTTACCCGACAAGGAATTTCGCTACCTTAGGACCGTTATAGTTACGGCCGCCGTTTACCGGGACTTCAATCAAGAGCTTGCACCCCATCATTTAATCTTCCGGCACCGGGCAGGCGTCACACCCTATACGTCCACTTTCGTGTTTGCAGAGTGCTGTGTTTTTATTAAACAGTCGCAGCCACCAGTTTATTGCAACCCCTTCACCCTCTGCCCGCAGGGGCATCAAGCTACAGGGGCGTACCTTATCCCGAAGTTACGGTACCAATTTGCCGAGTTCCTTCTCCCGAGTTCTCTCAAGCGCCTTAGAATACTCATCTCGCCCACCTGTGTCGGTTTGCGGTACGGTCTTGTTAAACTGAAGCTTAGAGGCTTTTCTTGGAACCACTTCCGATTGCTTCTTCACCGAAGTGAATGGCCTCGCACCCTTGAATCCCGCGCCCGGATTTGCCAAAGCGCCTTCTCCAATGCAAGGACCGGGACTTCCAACACCCGGACAACCTTCCGCGATCCGTCCCCCCATCGCATTTAACAATGGTGCAGGAATATTAACCTGCTTCCCATCAGCTACGCATTTCTGCCTCGCCTTAGGGGCCGACTCACCCTACGCCGATGAACGTTGCGTAGGAAACCTTGGGCTTACGGCGAGGGGGCTTTTCACCCCCTTTATCGCTACTCATGTCAGCATTCGCACTTCCGATACCTCCAGCACACTTTTCAATGCACCTTCGCAGGCTTACGGAACGCTCTCCTACCATGCACATAAATGTGCATCCGCAGCTTCGGTATATTGCTTAGCCCCGTTACATCTTCCGCGCAGGACGACTCGATCAGTGAGCTATTACGCTTTCTTTAAAGGATGGCTGCTTCTAAGCCAACCTCCTGACTGTTTTAGCCTTCCCACTTCGTTTCCCACTTAGCAATATTTGGGGACCTTAGCTGGCGGTCTGGGTTGTTTCCCTCTTGACACCGGACGTTAGCACCCGATGTCTGTCTCCCGTGATTGCACTCTTCGGTATTCGGAGTTTGCTATGGCGTAGTAATCCGCAATGGACCCCACAACCATGACAGTGCTCTACCCCCGAAGGTGATACACGAGGCACTACCTAAATAGTTTTCGGAGAGAACCAGCTATTTCCAGGTTTGTTTAGCCTTTCACCCCTATCCACAGCTCATCCCCTAACTTTTCAACGTTAGTGGGTTCGGACCTCCAGTACGTGTTACCGCACCTTCATCCTGGCCATGGATAGATCACCTGGTTTCGGGTCTACACCCAGCGACTGAATCGCCCTGTTCGGACTCGCTTTCGCTACGCCTGCCCTAATCGGTTAAGCTTGCCACTGAATGTAAGTCGCTGACCCATTATACAAAAGGTACGCCGTCACCCCTTGCGAGGCTCCGACTGTTTGTATGCATGCGGTTTCAGGATCTGTTTCACTCCCCTCCCGGGGTTCTTTTCGCCTTTCCCTCACGGTACTGGTTCACTATCGGTCGATCACGAGTATTTAGCCTTGGAGGATGGTCCCCCCATCTTCAGACAGGATTTCACGTGTCCCGCCCTACTTTGCGTACACCTAGTTCTTCCTCGCTGTTTTCGTCTACAGGGCTATCACCTGCTATGGCCGCACTTTCCAGAGCGTTCGACTAACAATGAAGATAAAGAGTACAGGCTGGTCCCATTTCGCTCGCCACTACTCTGGGAATCTCGGTTGATTTCTTTTCCTGCGGTTACTTAGATGTTTCAGTTCACCGCGTTCGCTTCGCGCAGCCTATGTATTCAGCTGCGGATGACCCATACGGGCCGGGTTTCCCCATTCGGATATCGGAGGATCAAAGCTCGTTTGCCAGCTCCCCTCCGCTTTTCGCAGGCTACCGCGTCCTTCATCGCCTGTGATCGCCAAGGCATCCACCACATGCACTTGTTCGCTTGACCCTATAACGGGTGTGTCTCTCTCGATTCACATGCCGCTACAGGTTGAGTATTCGTGTTGCGCCGTATTCCAAAAGCGATCTTTCGATCTCTCTTTTCATACATTGATACAATCACAACCCTGATTCACCTACTCATGCACCCATCTCCAGGTACACTTTCGTGAATCTCTTTACTACTTCTTCCTGATTGTTAAAGAACGACAGCCGATAGCGCAATCTCTGATTGCGTATCACTCTGACTGGCTCAATCGCCAATGCACAGCGCTCTGCTTTTCACAGCAGCGCTACGCATTGAGGATTGGTGGAGGATGACGGGATCGAACCGACGACCCCCTGCTTGCAAAGCAGGTGCTCTCCCAGCTGAGCTAATCCCCCAGTCATGCACAGATCATCATCTGCTACTACTCAGGGGTTTTGCCGGTCAGCCATCGCAGACAAGACAATGGTGGGTCTGGATGGATTCGAACCATCGACCCCCGCCTTATCAAGACGGTGCTCTAACCGACTGAGCTACAGACCCCTGAGTCTGTCTGCGTTTCTGTCTTTAATTCACAGCCGATAAGCGTGAGCGCTCAACACGATTGACACGTGAGCTCGAGAAAGGAGGTGATCCAGCCGCACCTTCCGATACGGCTACCTTGTTACGACTTCACCCCAGTCATGAATCCTACCGTGGTGACCGTCCTCCTTGCGGTTAGACTAGCCACTTCTGGTAAAACCCACTCCCATGGTGTGACGGGCGGTGTGTACAAGACCCGGGAACGTATTCACCGCGGCATGCTGATCCGCGATTACTAGCGATTCCAGCTTCACGCACTCGAGTTGCAGAGTGCGATCCGGACTACGATCGGTTTTCTGGGATTGGCTCCCCCTCGCGGGTTGGCGACCCTCTGTTCCGACCATTGTATGACGTGTGAAGCCCTACCCATAAGGGCCATGAGGACTTGACGTCATCCCCACCTTCCTCCGGTTTGTCACCGGCAGTCTCCCTAGAGTGCTCTTGCGTAGCAACTAGGGACAAGGGTTGCGCTCGTTGCGGGACTTAACCCAACATCTCACGACACGAGCTGACGACAGCCATGCAGCACCTGTGTTATGGCTCCCTTTCGGGCACCCCCACCTCTCAGCAGGGTTCCATACATGTCAAGGGTAGGTAAGGTTTTTCGCGTTGCATCGAATTAATCCACATCATCCACCGCTTGTGCGGGTCCCCGTCAATTCCTTTGAGTTTTAATCTTGCGACCGTACTCCCCAGGCGGTCAACTTCACGCGTTAGCTACGTTACCAAGTCAATGAAGACCCGACAACTAGTTGACATCGTTTAGGGCGTGGACTACCAGGGTATCTAATCCTGTTTGCTCCCCACGCTTTCGTGCATGAGCGTCAGTATTGGCCCAGGGGGCTGCCTTCGCCATCGGTATTCCTCCACATCTCTACGCATTTCACTGCTACACGTGGAATTCTACCCCCCTCTGCCATACTCTAGCCCGCCAGTCACAAATGCAGTTCCCAGGTTAAGCCCGGGGATTTCACATCTGTCTTAGCGAACCGCCTGCGCACGCTTTACGCCCAGTAATTCCGATTAACGCTTGCACCCTACGTATTACCGCGGCTGCTGGCACGTAGTTAGCCGGTGCTTATTCTTCCGGTACCGTCATCCCCCCAGGGTATTAACCCAGAGGTTTTCTTTCCGGACAAAAGTGCTTTACAACCCGAAGGCCTTCTTCACACACGCGGCATTGCTGGATCAGGCTTGCGCCCATTGTCCAAAATTCCCCACTGCTGCCTCCCGTAGGAGTCTGGGCCGTGTCTCAGTCCCAGTGTGGCTGGTCGTCCTCTCAGACCAGCTACAGATCGTCGCCTTGGTAGGCCTTTACCCCACCAACTAGCTAATCTGCCATCGGCCGCCCCTGTAGCGCGAGGTCCCGAAGGATCCCCCGCTTTCATCCGCAGATCGTATGCGGTATTAATCCGGCTTTCGCCGGGCTATCCCCCACTACAGGACACGTTCCGATGTATTACTCACCCGTTCGCCACTCGCCACCAGGGTTGCCCCCGTGCTGCCGTTCGACTTGCATGTGTAAGGCATGCCGCCAGCGTTCAATCTGAGCCAGGATCAAACTCTTCAGTTCAAACCTGTTACTGTTTTTCGGTT
>NZ_PVNC01000050.1:0-6162 GCF_003001875.1 Paraburkholderia sp. BL18I3N2 | reverse complement strand
GAACTGCTCGTGCAGGACGGCCACGAGCAGATCGTTGAGATGAACAATGGCTGCATCTGCTGCACGGTGCGGGGCGACCTTGTGCGGATCCTGGGGTCGCTTGCCGAACGTCGTCGCACAGGCGAGCTTGATTTCGACCGTGTGATCATCGAGACGACCGGACTCGCCGACCCCGCTCCCGTTGCCCAGACATTCTTCGTCGACGAGACAGTGCGCGAGAACTACCTGCTCGACGCGATCGTTACGGTCGTCGACGCCAGGCATGGTAATGCACAGCTCGACGAACATCACGAAGCGCAGGAACAGGTTGGTTTCGCTGACCGTATCCTTTTGTCGAAGACCGATCTCGTCACGCCCGACGATGCAGAGGCCATTACCGCACGTCTTCGCCAGATGAACGCGCGTGCACCCATCAAGCATTCAGATTTCGGAAGGACTGATATCAGCAGGCTGCTTGATATCCGCAGTTTCGATCTCGATGCAATCCTCGAGATTGAGCCGGATTTCCTTGAAGACGTGTCCCACGAACATGATGATGACGTGTCGTCCTTTGTTTACCGCTCGACAGTCCCGCTCGATGCGGACCGGCTCGAGGAGTTCTTTGGCTCGATCGTGCAGATATATGGCGCCGCCATGCTGCGCTACAAGGGCGTGTTGAATCTCGCTGGCGTGGAGTGCCGGATGATCTTTCAGGGCGTCCATATGATCTTTGGCGCCGACGTCGGCAAGCCGTGGCGATCCGA
Source organism: Paraburkholderia sp. BL18I3N2 (assembly GCF_003001875.1). Taxonomy (NCBI): domain Bacteria; kingdom Pseudomonadati; phylum Pseudomonadota; class Betaproteobacteria; order Burkholderiales; family Burkholderiaceae; genus Paraburkholderia; species Paraburkholderia sp. BL18I3N2. The sequence goes on along the minus strand of NZ_PVNC01000050.1, from coordinate 5,419 downwards.
CGAAATCCGGGAGACAAAGATTGTCTTTATTGGCCGGCAGTTGCCGCAGGACCTTATCAGGCAGGGACTCGACGGGTGCATTAAGGCCGAACAGAAAAACAGATAGCCGGAAGGCGGCAGGGATGAATTTGCACTTGTGACCAGTGATGTATGGTAATGCCGCCGCTCCTACGACAGGGACGGCGTCAGTACACCGCCGAGCTGCAGAGCGATCTGAAGTGCGGCAAACGCGACGATAGCGAGGCTGCCGAGCAGAGCCACCCTTCGCTGCATGTGCGCGACGCGCGGGCCATAACGCAATGAGAGGCGGCCAACGCCGCGGTTCAGGCCGGATGCGCCAAGACCGACAAGCGTGACCGTCACCGTGACGCCCAGCGCCATGGCCAATGTGGCCGAGATACCTGCCTCCGGCACGTGCGCGCCCACCGAGACGACCAGCACAAAGATTGCCCCCGCACACGGCCGCATGCCCGCGCCCAGCCCGGTCAGGCAGATTTGCGATCCGATTGCGCTCGTCTTCGGAACGCCACCTGACTTTGCCTTCGCTGCCAGACGAAGTGCGGGGCGCAGGTGCGCTGGCAGGCGGTGGCCGAGATAATACCGGTCGTCATCGCCCCGGTCGCCTGTGTCGTTCATGATCCTCGAGTTTTTCGGAACCAGCATGACCTTGCGCCCATCGGCGCAGCAGTCTCGCCGCGTGGCGATCGACCAGACGGTCCAGCTCCCGGCGACGCAAAGCATCACGTAGCTGACCAGTTCAAGCGAAACCGCGCGCGCGAGGATGCCCTGAGCGCCTTCCCGCGTTACCAGAATGCTTCCCATGACCACGACGATCGCGCTGGCAGCCTGCACAGCGGCGGTCCAGCCGCTCAGGAGTATTGCCTCGCGAAGATGTGCGCCGCGCGATCCCAGGTAGGTGCCGACCACAAGCTTGCCATGACCTGGCCCGAGTGCGTGTAGCACGCCGTACGCGAAAGACAGGCCGAGCAGTACCACCCACAAAGCCGGATCACGCTCTGTGCCGAGGCGCACCGCCATATCCTGAATACGGGCGTTCCAGCGTCCCTGAAGACGAACGGCGGCCAGGACTGCATGCCGCACAGGACCCGGAATCCAGTCCCCTTCCGGGTTGGCATCGGTGTGCTGCGCTACGGATCTCTGTGGTGACGCGGGTGACGCAGCAGCGGTCGTTGACGCTGCAATCGGCCGGCCGAATACATCGATGCCTTGGGCCTGGGACGCAACCGGCACAGCGACGCAGAGAAAAATCATGGAGGCAATTGCGCCCCGGATTGGCAGCGCGGCGCAAGTGGCCGCATAGATCCGACAGATAGCCTTCAACATGTGATTGCCGTGGCCTGGGGAACGACAGTTCCATAAAAGACAGGGTGATGCTGGTCGGCGAAGTTCCGGGTCCTGCACGTCGAGGAAGCGCCGCTGTCGAGCGAAACGGCGGGACCCGACTCCGGGTCATAGTCGACGTAAAACGATTCGTCCCAGACTCCGAACTGCACCCGCTTTCCTGCGACCGTGACCGGTTTCACAAGTGGCAGTGTAAAGGTGTATTCGATCCGCCCGCTCTCCACCGATACCCTGAAATCCAAGGGCTCCGCGAAATGCTGCGGTTCGCCGTCAACGAGCAGATGACTGAAATAGTCGGCCGGTCCCAGGGACGAGAACGCCTGCTTTTTGAAAATCGCCGTTTGCGCCGGCCCCAGTGGGCCGCTTGTCGGCAGATGATCGATCCCGACCAGCATGACCGGAAAGCCCTCGGTAAAACGCCAGGTTTCTGTTATCGCGGTAATCGTCACGCCCCGCATCTGGATCTTTGCGTTGTATGTGATCCAGACGTGAGGGTGCGCCACGGCAGCCGATGCGCTCAGGATGGCAAGCATTGCTAGCCAGTGCCTGATGGTTGATAGAGGGAATCGTAAGGGTTTGGTCATGTGTGGCGCCAGGGAGCGTTGCAGACTTTGGAAAGCCTTTCGTGTGCCGATGCCACCCGGACCGAAGCGGTGCACGGGAGCTGCCGCATTATCGCCTTGCCAGAACCGCGAATGAACGGACGGTGCCAATTGACAACACGTATGCATCGATGGAGACGCACCGGGTTGTGAGTCTGGACCGCTCATGGTCGCAAATAAGGTGTCTGTACGAGAAAGGTTGTGAGTTCGATGCAAGATGCGCGGGCTAAACTGTCATTCAGTGATCGCAGAAGTGTTATGCCTGACGGCTGAACAATCGAGGAGCACAGACATGAGCACCTGCAGTGAACCGCACCGTGCCTATCACGACCATCAGGACAGCACGAACCGCGGGCGCATGGCCATCCGGCATGGCGGCCATGCCGCCTGCCTGCATGACGGACATCTGCACCATCCACACGAAGATCATTGCGATAACCATGGACCTGTTGAGACGACGTAAGCACGTGACGCAGGACGACAGGCACATCCGGAAAAATATCGGGATCGCCGGTAAGCATCTAAGCTGTACCGTTCCCCGCTTCGCGTAGAAGATGCAATCATCGCCTGCGACGGACACGAGTGACCGACTCTGTCCACAAACAGCGGGAATGGACACAGTGCCTCAGACAGTCGATTTACCAGCGAAGCGCCAGAACCGACGGTATCCATTGGAATGGAAACGATCGGTCGTCGAGCAGACGTTTGAACCCGGCGCGTCGGTCGCAAGGGTCGCTCGCGACAACAACATCAACGCCAATCAGGTGTGGGCCTGGCGCAAACTGTACGCTCAGGGTCTGTTGATCGAAGATGCGCAGACGCAGGCCATGTTGCCCGTCGTTGTCGATGTACAGTCCGATCGACCGGCGGCCCGTGCTCCGGAAGCGACGAACGCGCCGGCACCTCTGGAGGCTGCAAAGGGCAGCATTCAGCTTCAGCATGGCAATACGTCGGTCCGGATAGAAGGCGTGCCCGACGCGACGATATTGCGCCTGGTCCTCGAGCGAATTCTGCGATGATCGGGCCGCCTGCAAACACACGGATCTGGATCGCTGCCGGCGTCACTGACATGCGCTCCGGCTTCAATTCCCTTGCGGCGAAGGTACAGATGGTGCTTGAGAAGGATCCATACGGCGGCCATGTTTTTATCTTCAGGGGGCGCCGTGGTGATCTGTTGAAGGCGTTGTACTGGAGCGATGGCGGCCTATGTTTATTTGCGAAGCGCCTTGAGAAAGGGCGTTTTGCATGGCCCCGCGCCGACACCGGCGTGGTGGCGTTGACCACCGCTCAACTCTCGCTCCTGCTCGAGGGGTTTGACTGGCGACAACCAGTCGAAGCGGCACGCCCGCGCAGTGCTTTGTAAACGTCTGTTACCCGATGATCTGTGTGCGGCCGATGGTCGTAAACTGTCGCAATGGATCTGACCGATAGCGACCTGCCCGACGACATCGATGCGCTGAAGGCGCTGGTGCGCGCGCATGCGGCGTCAGCGCACGCAAACGCGCAGCGGGTCGTCGAGTTGCAGGACCAGCTCAGCTCCCGCGTAATCGAGATCGAACATCTGAAGCTGACGATTGCGAAGCTGCGCCGCATGCAGTTCGGTCGCAAGTCTGAGAAGGTGGAGCGTCAGATAGAGCAGCTTGAACTGCGACTTGAGGACCTGCAGGCCGACGAAGGTGCGGCCACCCAGGCTGACTCAAAGAAGGCGCAGCAACGCCGCGAGAGTGTCTGTCGCAAACCACTGCCTGATCACCTCGAACGCGAAGAGCGTGTGCATCGCCCCCTCGAGGAACACTGCCCGGGATGCGGTGGCGCGCTAAAACCGCTGGGCGAAGACGTTTCCGAACAGCTTGAATACGTGCGCGCGCACTTCCGCGTCATCCGTCATCGCCGTCCCAAGTTCGCTTGTTCGTGCTGCGACTGTATCGTGCAGGCCGCAGCGCCGAGCCGGCCGATCGATCGTGGCCTGCCGGGTCCGGCTTTGCTCGCCCACATCACGACATCGAAGTTCGCGTACCACATCCCGTTCTATCGCCAGTCCGTCATGTACGCGCGCGACGGCGTCGAGATCGAAGCGGGCACCATGGGCCACTGGCTGGGCAGTCTGACATGGCTACTTAACCCTCTGGTCGACGCGGTGCGCCGCCACGCGCTTGGTGGCACCAAGGTTCACGCCGACGACACCCCGCTGCCGGTGCTCGCACCGGGCAATGGCAGGACGAAGACCGGTCGTCTCTGGGTGTATGTGCGCGATGATCGGCCCAGTGGTTCGGACGAAGCGCCGGCCGTCTGGTTTGCCTATACACCGGATCGTCGCGGCGAACATCCACAGCGTCACCTCGCCAACTTCACGGGCGTACTGCAGGCAGACGCCTTCGCCGGTTATGCGGATCTGTACTGGGCGGTCAGATTCACGAAGCAGCGTGCATGGCGCATGCACGTCGGAAGCTACATGATCTACACGCTGTTCGGGCATCGCCGATCACCAGCGAGGCACTCGAGCGCATCGGCGCACTCTATCGCATCGAAGAGCACATTCGTGGCAAGCCGCCTGAAGAACGACGGCGCGTTCGCCAGGAGAAGGCTGTGCCGCTGCTTGATGACATGAAGCGGTGGTTCGAGGCGACGCTTCTCACTCTCTCCGCGAAATCAGACACCACCAAAGCGATCCAGTATTCGTTGAATCGCTGGCCTGCGCTGGTCTATTACTGCAGTGATGGTCAGGCCGAGATTGACAATCTGATAGCCGAGCGCGCGTTGCGCGGCGTAGCAATCGGAAGACGAAATTTTTTGTTTGCCGGTGCGGACTCAGGCGGAGAACGTGCAGCCGCGATGTACAGCCTGATTGGATCTGCCCGCATGAACGGCGTTGATCCCGAAGCCTATCTGCATTACGTCATCGAGCGCATCGCCGATCATCCAGTGAACCGCATCGACGAACTGTTACCCTGGAACGTCGCTCCTTTGCTGCCCGCCGCCTCACACATCGATCCCGTTCGCTAGCAGCCTATCCTCTCGCGCGTCAACAAAATCCGCGACGGTGTAGATCCAATGCTTACGATCGCCGGGTGTGTCGGGGTTCCGAAGATTGGCTGCGCGGCTGCAGCAGCGATTGTTCTTTGGGGCTGCGTCGTGATTTCGTTGGCGTGGGCAACCTTCCTCGTTCTGGTGACTTTGCAGCGCTGATGTTTGCTGCCTGGACGGCGCTACGTCAGTTGGGAACCGCCGCGGAGATGGTCTCGAGCGGGGCAGTCAACGTCGCAGCGGCTGATGCCCATTGTTCGTTAGCGCCGTGACCCCTTGTCAAAGATCACCGGTGCCATGGAAAGCATATTGGTCACCTGTTCTGGGCACGGGGCCTGTCTGTGACGCGTCATTGACTGAGCCGCTCGAGCCACAGCGTTTCCGAGTAGATGGCGGGTAGCTGCAACTGTGCTTCCGGACGGTCATTGCCC
>NZ_PVNC01000049.1:0-6691 GCF_003001875.1 Paraburkholderia sp. BL18I3N2 | reverse complement strand
ACGGTCATTAGCCACGCCGCGTTTCGACGATATGCCGTTCTAGAAGAGCGCCGCTCCTCATGCTTCTTCCGTAGTGTGGAGAAAACACCGCTTACATGGCCAACTTGGCAGCATGTCCTTCCCCCGTCTCGCCGCCCACGCCATCGCTAAGCATGAAGCATGCGTCGTGCTCGCGGATGCGTACCCCAAGGACGTCTTCATTTGTGGCCCGCTCACCAGCATGGGAGCATTGTGCGGTGGTCAACTTCAGCATTGGGCTGACTCTTTGCGTCGTTGCCGATACAGCTCGACTTCCGCGTCATAGGCCGCCAAGAATGCGTTACCGAACACAGTGTTGAAATCGTCCTCCACCGCATCCAGCATAGATCGATGCAGGCTGCGGTACCGCCCCCAAGCCCGGTTCTCATTCATGTGCGAGATAAGCCGCTCGTACCAGCGACGCTGCGCAACTTGCTGGACGATATGTTCCGGGCTGACATCCTTCAACAGTTGATTCGGAACTCGTCAAGCTGGCAGACAGCCTGCTGGCGAATTACCAGAAGCCGCAAGACCTGTAGGCGAGAATGGCCTGCTCAAGCAGCTGACCAAGATGCTGGTGGAGCGTGCGTTAGAGACGGAGATGTCCGAGCACCTGGGCCATGGCAAGAGCGAAACGGTGACCAATGCCACGGGCAACACCCGTAATGGTCATAGCGCCAAGACGCTGCAGGGGGAGTTTGGCGCGTTGCCGCTCAATATCCCGCGCGACCGTCAGGGGGCGTTCGAGCCGAAGCTGGTGGAGCGCCATCAGACGCGCTGGACGGGCTTCGACGACAAGATCGTTTCGCTGTATGCGCGTGGCCTGAGCGTGCGCGAGATCCAGGGGCATCTGGAAGAAATGTATGGCACGGAGGTCTCGCCGACGCTGATCTCGGCGGTCACCGACGCCGTCAGTGACGAGGTGAAGGTCTGGCAGGCCGTGCGCTCGAGGCGCTTTATCCGATAGCTCTGTGTTGCCCTTCACCTTGAAACTGCCACTCAATTAGTATCGCGAATTGCTGCGCGGTCCATCCTTGTGCCGCTTCTGTGCCATGAGCATAAGGATGACCAAACTCCAGCCAGGTCAGTCATGTGGAGACCTTTCTTGATTGCGAGTGGTGGCCTTTGCGACAAACCATGCGCACTTGTCGCATGTGCTACGGAGGCACCGCCGAGCTATCCGACGGCAGCTGTGAACCGCCGCGGATTTGGTGGAGGCGCCAACTCTCGCTGAATGGAGCCATGGATAAGTCGGACGGCTTCCTGCCGAATTCCACCGGCGACGGAGACCGGACAGCGCCTTGAGCTTGGATATTGAGAACGGACCTGATCCTGAGGTCCTCAACGTTGAGAGCACGTAGCGCAGATACGGGCTGTAGATAAGGCGGCACGTTCAGACCACCTACCGATATGTCGCGAACTGGACAGCCTTGCCGCAGATATGGGCTTTGTCGAGCTCGCGACACAATGGTGCCTAGCCGGGTGCGCCACCGTGCTCTAGCCAACAATTTGTATGCAAGCGGAAAACTTTGTTGAATTTTTTCGCAGTTGGCCCGGTTGTTGCCTGTCTCTGCTGGCAGCCGGTGTCAGAGCTGCACATTGGAATTCGTTTGCATTTAGCCGGGCACTTCTCTGCGACCTGTCGTTCGAAATTTTGTGAAGAAGGATGGGCGCTCAGTCGGAAACGTTTGATCCAGCACGAACGAGTTGTCGCTCAGAAAGCAGTACAACCGCCGGAAACCGATCGCAGAACAGCGCCTTGCATGTGCGTTCACGGTACAGGGTTTCTTGGCGCCGGAGATTTCAAGTGTCCGAACGTGAATCATTTTCATTCAATTTGAAGCGCGATCTCTCCTTCTTCTTTTCAATCTGGGTTGGGCAACTGCTTGTAGTTGCCTACTCTGTTGCCGACGCCCTTATTGTCGGCAACAGCAGGCCAGATCTACTCGGTGGCCTGGCACTGGGGAACGCGATTTACGGTCCGCTTATTGTAACCATGACCGCGTTTTTTTCTTCGATCACCATAAACGCCACGAGGGTTATAGCGGAGAAGTCCGCAGCAACACTAAAACACATCGCTTACTATGGCTTTGCGTCGGGATTTTTTGTTGCTATATTCGTCTTTTTTGTTTTGAAGTACTTTTCGACAATCCATCATTGGTCAAATCAATCGTCTTATCTAGTAGCCGCAACTCAAGATTATCTTGACACTCTCACGTTTAGTGCTTTGCCGTCTGCTCTCTTTCGCGTTATCGCCTGCATCGCGAACTCGGTCCGGGCCACAATATATATTTCGCTACTGCAGGGTGTCGGTTTGATAGCAAAAGTGGCCCTATCTCTGGCCTTGGTCGACAGCCCTCACTTCCACCTTGGCCTAACTGGCTGTGCACTATCGACCACCATTGCCTTCTATATTATGTGCATAGCCGCTACACTTCTTTTTCTATTCGATAGACGGTTTTCCCTATTCCGATTTGATTTTGTTTTGTCTCGAGAACCATCTGAGTTGATGGCTCTCCTGAGAACTGGCCTCCCCGTTGCATTTTCGACGCTTTCCGAAGTTACAGCGTTCGGATACATGGCCATATTGATAGGCAAGTTCAGTGCCGACCAGCTGGGTGCGCATCAAATCGTCTCCAATCTCTATAACGTCGGCTATACGGTGATCTTTTCCCTCGCAGTTTTAGTTTCTGTCAAGGTCAGTCACGCATTCGGGCTCGAAGGACCAATTGGAGCGCTCCACAAAGCAAGAACAGCGATCTTCATCACGATCGCAGTCGGATTTTCACTTGGCATTTTATATATGCTTTTTGGAGCCGCTGTCCTCCGATTTAATACGGCCGACGAGAAAGTTTTGGCGGCCTCAAATAAAATTCTGATCTTCCTGTCATTAGTGATTTTCGTCGACTGCGTTCAAACTGGTGCCGCCGCGGCTTTGCGTGCGCTTGGTATTAATGCGTTTCCCATGTTTATGCAGATAATTAGCCTGTGGATAGGTGTTGCGATTCTGGGAGACGGGTTCTCGACGCATCGGCTTCGGCTAGGTGGCGTGGACCTGGTCTCAGGACCGGGGGTCTGGTGCGGCGTTTTTCTTGGTCTGCTACCGAGCGCACTAGTTATGTCACTGGTTGCGGTCGGTGGCGGTAAGTCAGTTCGAAGGCACCTACAACGAATTATTTCTCAATGTACTTTATGACGTCATGCTGCCATGCAGTTTGGCGATCGCTCCAGCAGCGTTGGCGAATAGAAGAAACATACAGCGGAAATTTTCAAGCTAGATGTCGCCTCAACGAATGGATTCAGGCGGCTTTTTGCTCCTGTTGGTGGGGGCGTCGAATGAGTTCAGACTTGTCGGTCTGATCGGGATTCAGATAGACCGTGTGTACGCGCGTCCAGTTTCGCGTGGGGCCTTTCCATCGTAGAGGGTTGCGCTGCCTTGCCGCCTCATAAAGCGTCGCGCGGCGATCCAGAATCTGCTGATCGAGGTTGGCGTGCCGCTGTGCCGGCGTGACGAAGCGGATCGCGCTGTGACGATGCTCGTGGTTGTACCAGCGCACCAGCCCGGTGACCCAGGTGCGCGCGGCAAATAGGGTGTCGAACGGCCTTGAGCGGATAAGCAGGCCGGTACTTCAGTGTTTTGAACAGCGATTCCGAAAACGGGTTGTCGTTGCTCACGCCCGGTCGACTCAATGACGGCATGACACCCAGAGCCTGCAGGGTGGCGAGCATCGTCGCACCTTTCATCGGACCGCCGTTATCCGAATGCAGAATCACCTGGTCGGGCTGTATCGCTTCGCGTGCGCAAAGGTCCCTGAGGACTTCGCTGGCCAGCACGCTGCTTTCCTCGGCATAGACCTGCCAGCCGACGATCATCCGACTGAATACGTCCATGAACAGATAGAGATAGAAATACTGCCCACGAACCGTCGTCGGCAAGTAGGTGATGTCCCAGCTAAACAGCTGATTGGGCGCGTCGGCACATACTGCGCGAGGCTTGCTGCGGGCGCGGGCTGGTCGTTCACTGCGCCGATGAGCAAGCTGATTCTCTTCACGCAGCACCCGGTAGAACGTCGATTCTGAGGCGATGTAGCGCTGTTGGTCGGCCAGGCGAGGCACGATCTGGCTAGGTGGCAGATGAGCGAATTCGGCTGAGTTGGCCACCGCCAGCAGTTCGGCGCGTTCCTCTGCAGACAGCTTGTGGGCGGGCTCATGGCGGCGCAAGGTGCGGCCATCGACCGCGTCAGGACCGCCGCCTTGCCAGCGCTGCGCGGTGCGCGCGCTCAGCCCCAGCATGGCACACGCACGTGCCTGGCGAGCCCCGGCTGTGGTCGCCTCGCTGATCAGTTCGTTCAATGTCGCGCGCTCTTCAGGGGAAGTCATTCGTCCTCGCCCCCGAACAGCGCCTGATACTTTTTTGAGAGCACGAGCAACGCGGCTGCCTCCGCCAGTGCGCGGTCCTTGCGCTTCAGTTCGCGCTGCAATTGCACATTGGCCTGTTTCAGCTCACGCACCTCTGAGGCGTTTGCGCGTGGGCTGCCGGCGGCGCCGGCAGAGCAGAACTGCGCGCGCCACTGGAACAGATGATGGACAAACAGGCCCCGTTCGCGACACCACGCGTTCAGTGCTTCGTCGTTCAGTCCATGGCTCTGTTGCAAGGCCAGCAGGCGCTCTTCCAAAGACCAGTCTTCCGGGCGCCGTGCATCGACTGCCCCCGTGTTGCGGCTTGCGGCGTTAGACACCCGGATCCACTTCCTCAAGGTTAATACGTTCATGTTCAGTTCCGCGGCAACCGTTCCTACGGACCGGTTGCCGCGTTGCAGGACCTTCGCGAGTGCCTGCTCCCTGAATTCAACAGAATACGTCTGTTTGGCCTTCAATCTGCACCTCTGAGTTTTTCATATTAAAAAATTCAGAGGCGACATCTATTGTGACGCCGGGGGTACAGTACGCCCAGCCAACGTAGCCCGCCCACATGGGGGTGAAGTTGCTTGAGCATGTTTGGAATGCAGGACCCGGTAGATTTGAAGTTGCGGTACCGGGGCATGCCCTTTCTCTGCTGCGAGAGAAAGTGAGCCGAAGCGGCGGTGACTTGCTGGACACTGGCAAGGTGACGAAGTCCGTGGGAAACGGAGCTTGCGGCGAAGCGGTTACGCCAAGATGAGCTTCTAGGCTGAGCATGGGACGGTTGAGGGACACGAACCTATTGAAACGCATCTGAGGGTTGAATCGTCACCCCTGCCTACACCGCTTAAGAGGCAGGACGCGGATCGGCACCGGTCATACGTATGGACTGGTGCCGCGAACGCTGGCTGGAGATGTATGCCGGCCAGTTGGAATCACGGAGCGCGCGCAGCTAGACCGTGGTGTCTGCGACGACTTGCGGCAAGCAAGGATAAAGACTGCGATAGGCAACCTCGCCCGTGCGCTGAGTCCAGCATGTGAACTGGGGAAGGCTTGCATAAATGTCAAGGGAGTGTGCCCCCGATGATATGCAGGCTGGCGGAGCCTCCGTACTAGTCCGAGGCCGGGAAAGCCGGCTACATGGCGAAGGGAGGCAGTTGAAGTGGTTTGCTGGGTTGATTAGCTGACCATAGTGAGGTGAAGACCTTTGATAATCAGTGAAAGGCAAAGCAAACTGCCGACATGGTCGACGGAGGACAAAGAACGCAAGTTCGATCGACTTCTGAGACTGATTGCCGACAGGGTGGCTGAGCGAAGCGGCTCGCATTACGCTGGCTTCCAGCGGGGCTCGCACGCCAGGCGTGGACGGTGTCAGCAAGCGCATGATGGAGGAGAATCTCCAGCATGAATTGACGACGATACGCGACGAATTGTTGGCGGGCTCGTATAGTCCGCTACCGGCGCGCCGCGGAGGATGTCGTCGAAGCCCGTCCAGCGCCTCTGATGGCGCTCCACCAGCTTCGGCTCGAACGCCCCCTGACGGTCGCGCGGGATGTTGAGCGGCAACTCGCCACCCCCCCCCTGCAGCGTCTTGGCGCTATGACCATTACGGGTGTTGCCCGTGGCATTGGTCACCGCTTCGCTCTTGCCATGGCCCAGGTGTTCGGACATCTCCGTCTCTAACGCACGCTCCACCAGCATCTTGGTCAGCTGCTTGAGCAGGCCGTTCTGTAAGCGCCAAATCTGCCACACATCGTTAGGTCTCGCGTTACCGGGTAACATGTTTCACATCGATAGTTACCGGGTAACGACAGTGAGGAGGTGGGAGATGACGCAAACGACGGCGCAGCGGCAAGCGGCTTATCGGGCAAGGCGCGAGACGGCAGGCAAGGACGGCAACGGTGATCGACGTCTGGATATGTGGGTGAGTACAGAAGCCTATCTTGCTTTGACACGGTTGGCTTGCCGTTACTCGGTAACGAAGCGTCAGATGCTGGAACGACTGATCACGCGGGCAGACGACGCGATCGTGCGCCGACTCGATCCCGACTCGGAACAGTGGGGCCAATACTTCGGCCAAGCGCGGTAGCGACGTGCGTTACCCGGTAACGGGCTGCTGCTTGGCGAAGTTGAACGGTAGTAGGTCGCTAATATCGGCGTCCGGAGCACGCTGCGGCGGAGGTGTCAGAAATTTCGTGTGCTGAGGCCGGTTAAAAATCTCAGCTGATGGCGGCGGTGAATCGCTCACCGAACAGAATGGCGAACTGATTGA
>NZ_PVNC01000048.1:0-7473 GCF_003001875.1 Paraburkholderia sp. BL18I3N2 | reverse complement strand
TGCTGCTCTACGTGACGGCACTGGAGGACTACACGAGGCGCGAACCGCTGCCTTGGGCCGAGCTGTTCGCGGCGCGCGGCCGCGCGCTCGCGCACATCCTGCAGGCGCCTGCAGACGAAGCCGTGCGATGCGAGCTTAGGCGCGTGCGAACCGTGCTGCTGCAGGCAGGCTTCAGGCAGTACCTGGCCGCGGTCGATGGAGCACTCGCCGCGTGAGGCGAGCGTCACGCCTGTGCCGTGTGTCTATCCGTCCGGCCGGTTGAGGTCCGCGCGTTCGCTAGTCGCAGCCCTCAAGGGAACGATAGCGCTAGCGCGGAATCGTTTAATGGGCGAACCCCCGCTTGGGTTGGTAGGCGCATCCGCTGCAGCGATCCGATGCTCGCGTCCGCAAAGGTGCGAATGTCAGGAAAGGAACCCGTCGGCAAGTCTGATGGATCGGTTCAGGCCCGAGTTTTTAAACCGGGTCGATGAAGTCGTCGTGTTCCATGCACTCGGCAAGGAGCAGATTCGCCGTATCGTAGACCTGCAACTTGCGCGCGTACGGCGTACCGCGTTGGCCCAAGGCATCGATCTGTCGTTCGACGACGGGTTGCGCGATCATCTTGCACAGATCGGCTATGACCCCGAGTTCGGCGCACGGATGCTCAAACGCAAGATCCGTCTTGAAGTGGAATCGCAACTCGCCGATGCGCTGTTGCGAGGCGACGTGCGCGATGGCGACAAGGTCACGATGACTTACGACTCAGGTACACGCTCTGTGCTTGTGCAGAAAGGAGCATCGCCCACTGAAGCGCCCAGCGAGGCGTCAACGCAGGTACCGGCACATGCGTGACGCTGGCGTGATCAAGGACGCGACGCTGCCCGCCCGTGCGGGGGCGTCGGCCTCACGATTCAAGTTCACCTGCTACGATCTCGTCGCGATAGCACCAGATCCATGTTTCGCCGGGTTCGATTGAACGTACCAGCGGATGACCGGTCGCGTGAAAATGCTTGCTTGCATGCCGGTTGGGCGACGAATCGCAGCAGCCGACGTGTCCGCAAGAAAGACAAAGCCTTAAATGTACCCACGGCTGGCCAAGCTTCACGCAGTCCTCGCAATAGTCGATGGACGTGCGGAGAATGCGGGCTTCGCCCAGGTGCGTGCAACCAGGGGTCATGATCGTGCTCCTCGGTCAAGTATGCGCTGACGTGCGGGGATCAAGATTGCACTCGTGCTCAAGCGCTATTCAGATAGCGATGAACCAGCGCCACAGCCATTGCCCCTTCGCCGACTGCCGACGCCACGCGCTTGATCGATGCGTGACGCACGTCGCCCGCTGCGAATACGCCGGGCACACTTGTTTCCAGATGCAGCGGCGCGCGTTCGAGAGGCCAATTCAGGTTCGCCCGAAATTCCTGCAGATCGGGACCGGTTACGAGATAGCCGCCTTCATCGCGAACGACGCCGACCTCCTGCGCCCATTCCGTCTGCGGCACGCCGCCAATGCAGACGAATAGCCAATTCGTTTTTACCGTGCGGTTCGCACATCGGTCAGCGTGATCTCCTGCAACACGTCATTACCTGCGAGCGCGGTAACTTCGGTGCAGGTGCGCACTTCAATGTTCGACGCCGATGTGATGCGATCCACCAGGTATTGGGACAACGTGTTCTTGAGCGAGGCATCACGCACGAGCATATAGACGCGGTTGGCGGACTGCGAAAAATGCATGGCGGCCTGTCCCGCCGAATTGCCGCCGCCCACCACATATACGTCTTCGCCATGGATCAGCGTGGCCTCACTGGCGCCGGCGCCGTAATAAAGGCCCGCGCCGAGAAAGCGCTCTTCACCTGCCAGGCCTAGCGTGCGATATGCGACGCCGGTCGCGCAGATCGAGGTGCGCGCCGTGATACGCGTGCCGTCTTCCAGATACACGATGCCCTGGCCCGGCGGGAACTCCGCGTGCACGCCGGCGCGCGCCAGCAGGATTTCCGCGCCGAACTTGACGGCCTGGTCGCGCGCCCGTTCAGCGAGTTCCGCGCCGCTCACGCCCTGTGGAAAGCCCAGATAGTTCTCGATCTTCGAACTGCTACCTGCCTGACCGCCCAGTGCCCAGCGCTCCACCAGCACGGTATGCAGTCCCTCCGATGCACCGTACACCGCGGCGCTCAATCCCGCCGGTCCTGCGCCGTAAATCGCCAGATCGTAAGCCTCACGGGAGGGACTCGCAAACCAGCCGAGCTTCTCCGTGATTTGCCGGATGGTGGGACATTCCAGCCGCGTTCCGTCGTGGAAGACGCAGACCGGCAAGCGCGAATCGGCAAGGTGCTGCACATGCGCCAGTTCCTCCGCTTCCTTATCGCTGCCCAGTTCGATCCATTCGAACGGTATGTCGCAGCGATGCAGGAAGTCGCGTATCGCGTAGCCATTTGCGCTGCGCATGCGTCCATAGATCCTGACCATGAATAACGTATCCACCTTTTTGGACGTCACGACTTTGTTTCGTTCTCTCGCGCTTCACAAGCAGGCGGCCGCGCCAGGATAGCGGCGGTTGGCCGTATTCGTGCACCGTAAGCGCATCGGAGGGTGGCGTCTTTCACGAACCTGCCGGGTTTTGTTCGCTTTCCGCTCACGGTTCCATCACATCAGGTCGTGCGACTCTTCCAGCTTGCGATCGACAAAACGCGTGCCCCATTCGATGCCGTCGCGCACCGCCTCCTCCTGCGTAAGCCATTCCGGCTGAATCGTCTCCAGACGGAATTCGGCCTCGGGGCTATCGGCATGGCGCACACTCACCTTCGCCTGCCACGCGCCGTATGCATTCTGCTCCGGCTGTACCGCGATCTCGTAGCCTCGATGCTCAAACACGTGCGTTTGCATGAGCGGCTCCGGTTTCGTATCAAGGCGTCAATCTGGAAGCACGAACTCGGTGCGCATGTCTTCGATCACCTTCTGGACATGATGTGCGCAATCTACGCCGAGGTCATTGAGCGGCACCATGTTCCAGTTGCGGCCGGATGCGTCGGGCGGGTGCCGCTCCGGTAGCGGTATGCGCGCGCGCAAAGCTCCCGGCACGTCAGCGCCGATTTTCGCCATGCGGTTCTGCAGTTCGTCGCGAATCTGCTCAGCGGTTTGAACGGTCTTCGGCATCGGTCTGCCTCGCTCGATCGCACGTCCCAATCGTGACTGAATAGCGCATACGTGCCTCTTGCGTGAGCATGCACCGACGATATTCAAGTCTAGTCGCTAATTCGGGGATGTACAGATTAGCGCTCGCTTTTGTGGACTGCATGAGGGAAGGCGCGCCGATAAACTGCGTTTCGGCAAAATGCGCAAAAGACCACGAGGGCCCGATCCTCCACAGGCGAGCCGTATCGTCTCTAAAGCGGGTGTCGCCAGCTGATGAGCTGCTGGCGAGCTGACACATACGAAGTATTAGACGTGCCAGGCACAGCCGCGCGTGACACGCGCGAGGCTGCATTGACCGTGCGTCAAGCGAGTCCTGCATAGCTCGTATGAGCGGTCGACGACCGATCGGCGCATCCCCGGTCAGGCGGGTAGTGACGCAATTGCTGTGGCGCCGCCAAGATGGCGTATTCCACATCGCGCTCATTGGGGTACAGTGCATGGACCTGCCGCTTCCGGCTCCGTATTTTTTCGAATACTCGATAGGAACCTGTATCAGAAGCGCGAGATAGTTCGGCCGCTGTTTTCAATGACCGAATACGTCGGTTCCGTTGCGGGCAGCTATCCATCAAGAAGCCGAGCAAACGCGAAGGACCGTAGCATGTGCGCTACGACCGTCGAATGGACTGTGCACGGCGCATGTGCAATCCATGCACGTGCGGTGCGCTCACGGCGCAGCGACGGCCCTCCGGGAGTCAAATCATGAAAAGTAAGAAAAGCTGGCTACGCAAGGATCTCGATGCGTTGCGTCTGCAGTGGGACATGCTCACCTTTTATGAACGATTCGAGCAGCTTGTCGTGCATGTGCTGAGCTTCGTGATCTCTATCATTATCCTCGTTTCGCTCTGGCAGTTGATCCACGCGGTGATTTCATTGCTGGTTTCGGACGCGCTGAACCCGCTGGATCACGCGGTGTATCAGACCATCTTCGGGATGGTCATGACGCTGCTGATCGCGATGGAATTCAAGCATTCGATTACGCGCGTGATGGCGCGGCGCGATCACATCGTGCAGGTCAAAACGGTGCTTCTAATTGCGCTGCTGGCTATCGCCCGCAAATTCATCATTCTCGATCCGGCCAGTGCGCCCGCCCAGATCGCGGCGCTTGCATTTGCGCTGGTGGCACTGGGGATCGTCTATTGGCTGATGCGGCAGCGTGATGACCCGGTCGACGCGAAGATCGCCGCGCAAGCGGAGCGTGATCGTGTGGTGCACGCGCAGCGACAGCAAGGGGGGACACCCCGTGAAGGTGGCCAATCCGACAATTGATCTGAGTCGCCGCGCTCGTCAAGTGATGAGAGCGTGAGCTTCAATCCAGCATGATCGGCACGTCAAACGCCCACGCGGAACCCGGCCGCGCTGGCGAACCGGTTGCGGGCTCGCTGAGCCGGCGGATCGAGCAACTCGCGCCAAGTGAGGCGCTCTACAAGCCGGGAGGAAATGAAACCGTCAGGCGTAACAGTCAGCGCGCCATCGCTAACGTCATAAGACGCCATCCCGACCGCGAATACGATCTGGACTTGTGGCTCGCGCTACATCGTTCGGGCACGGAAGACCAGGCCCGCCAGATGCCGCGAAATTAACCTGCGTCCGCAGGTAGAAGTCATTGCCCTCCGTCGCAGGCTTCGCTTCGGACGTTCATCCTCTTTCACAGTCCGCTTTGCCGGCGGCCTTTTTTATCCTGTCGATCGCAAGACACATCAGGCACGCCGCCCGCTCGCGGCATCCGGCACAACATCAATAGATTGGGTAGTTAACCATACTGATGATATCTGTCAGCCCGCTATGCGAGATGCCTATCTATTTTTTCTGTTTGACCAGTTTTTACAGTCGTCTTATGTACGCCTACGAGGTGCCAATCTGATAATGAACGGGAGAATACTGGAGGTAAAAGGCACATAACGGCGTCGCTAACGGCCCGACACGGGCGTCGTCCTGCATGACAGGCTGGCGCAGTTCAGGTCTCTCGCGGAGTGCGTAACAGGCGGATTCCAGCGGTTTTAAAAGAAGAACTTCCGAGGGGCAGCAAATGTCGTGGTTGACTCGACCGCGCACGCCGGACATGACCGGCGATGCACTAACGCAAACTCTATTGAGGTGCGCGTGACCCAGTGGATGACCCAGACACACACCGTCACGTTCAGCGGTGCCGCGCTTCCCGAAATCGTCGGCGTCGCATACAGCAACAGGCAGTTCACGGAAAAGCGCGCGCCGATGCTGACCGTTCGCCGGGTCAGCGGACGCGAGGCGGTCGGCGAACTGTTCGAATACATCGTTGAGACAGCAGTCGAGAACCCGGACTTTCTGGAAGACCCCGAGAGCGCCGCGCAGATCGATCTGGAGAGCATCGTCGGCACAGCCGGCACCGTGGCGATCCAGATCACCGGCATCGGCACCTTCCGTGCGGGCGCGACAGGCGATAGCGGGCGCGCGAATGTCGGCGCCGATACCCGCTACATCAGCGGCGAAATCGTTTCGGCGCGAATCAGTTGCGTTGAAGACCGCGCGGCGATTTTCGAGTTCGTGCTGCGTCCGTTTGTGTGGCGCGCGACGCTGAACTGCGATTCGCGCATCTTTCATGGTTCGGTGACCAAGGTGCTCGAAGAAGTCCTGCAGCCTTATGTGGGCACGGTTGAATGGCGTATCGGCGGAATGTATAACAGCCGCAGCTACCCGCCGCGCGACATGATCCGGCAGGCGTGGGAATCAGACTGGGCATTCATATCCCGTTTAATGGAAGAGTTCGGGCTCTGCTACTGGTTTGAGCATCGTGACGACTTTCATTCGCTCGTCATATCCGACCTGCTGAGCGGCTTCCGTCCGCACGGCGTGGCCTATGAAACGCTTCGCTATCATCCGGCCGGCCGGATCGATGAGGAACATATCAGCGAACTGTCGGTGTCGTACACGCTGACGCCGGGCAGCGCCGAAGTCAACGACCACAACTACGTGGAGCCGCGACTTGCAAAGAGTCTCGCACCGAACCGCGAACGTTACGAAGACTTGCGCGGCACGGCGAGCCAGGCCATCGAAATCTACGAACCCGCCGACTTCGCGCAGCCGGAGGCCCGGCGCACGTTTGCCGACGCGAACGACGAGCGGGAGGAAGCCCGGTATCTTGCGCGGGTCAAACTCGAAGCGAGACGCTGCCAGGGGCTGCGCGCAACCGGCAGGGGCCATCTTCAGGGGCTGCAGCCCGGCCGCACGTTCACGCTGACCGGCTATCCGCAGCAGCGCGCGAACCGTGAATACATCGTTCTGCGCAGCACGCTGGATATCACTGAAGTCGGCACGTCCTCAGGCGACTGGCGTCAGTACTCGGTCAACACGGAATTTGAACTGCAACCGTCGAACGAGTATTTCCGGCTGCCGCAGCTCACGCCGAGGCCACGCATGGACGGCTATGAATACGCCGTGGTGGTCGCGCCGCAGGACAAGGAAATGTTCATCGACTCCCGCAACCGGCTGCGCATCCAGTTCGACTGGGACCGTCAGGCAAAACTGGATGACTCAACCTCGATCTGGGTGCGCGTCATGAGCCAGTGGCAGGGTGGCGAGATGGGCGTTGTCGCACCGGGCCGGGCGGGACAGATGGTCCTCGTCGCCCATGTCCACGGCGACCCCGACCGGCCGGTTGTTGCGGGCTTCGTCGTGGACAGGTTCAACATGCCGCCGTGGGCACTGCCGGCCAACGCGGCACTCAGCGGCATCCGCAGCAGCAGCCTTGGGTATGGCCGGCGCTCGAACCATCTCGCGCTGGACGATACACCCGGCAGGATGCAGGCGCAGCTGTCGAGCGACCAGGCGAATTCGCGGTTTGTGGCGGGGTTCAATACGCGCATCGACGGCAACCGGGGGCGCGCCGAGGCGCGCGGCGAAGGGATCGAGATTGCCACCGATGCGCATGCGGTGATGCGGGCGAGCCGGGGGCTGCTCGTGACGACCGAGGCGCGCGCGGGCGCGACCGCTCCGGTAAAGGATATGGGCGAGACGGTACAGCGGCTCACGCAGGCGCGGCAGCAGCATGAGGACCTGTCGCTGCTCGCGAAGCAGCACAACGCGCAGACGCCGCAAGCAAGCCAGAGCGATGCGGCCAGCACGATCAGGACGCAGAACGACGCGATCAGGGGCGGCGCCAGGACGCCGGAAAATCCATCGCCGGAGATGACGCGCCCGGACGCGGTCATTGCGAGTGCGGCCGGCGTCGCGACCACTGCCGCAGACAGCACGCATATGGCGAGCGCGAACGATCACGCGGTGACGGCGGGACGGGACGTGAGTGTGTCGTCGGGACGTTCGCTGTTTGCGTC
>NZ_PVNC01000047.1:0-8334 GCF_003001875.1 Paraburkholderia sp. BL18I3N2 | reverse complement strand
GACCAGCGCCGCCAGTCCGCCGAGCGAGGTGGCGCCCGCCAGATGCAACGCCGGCGAAGTCATCGCGCCCAGCACCGCACTGGTCAGCGGCGCCTCGGCGGCCGTTCCGGTGATGGCGATCTGCCAGCCGTTGGCGGCCAGGTTGTCGGCGACGGCGGCGAAGCGTTCCGCCGGCCAGCGGCGCGAGGGCAACTGCGCGCCGGGGTGAACCAGCACGAGGCGCGTTGGTTCCACGCCGTGTGTCGCGGCGAGCGTGGCATATTCGTCGCGGTCCCGGTGGTTCAACGGAAACGCCAGCCGGCGCTCGCTTCCTGACGCGCCCAGCGCTTCCATTAGCACGAGATAGCGTTCGACTTCGGGCAGGTCGTCGGACCAGCCGATGAAACATCCGGACCGTTCCACTTCATCGGGTTGGACGAAGCCTGCTTGAGCCGTCGCGCCAAATTCGCGCAGCAGGTCGTTGGCGACACCGCCGCTGCCATGCAACTGAATCGCGAGGTCGAATCGCCGGGCGCGCATCTGTGCGAAAAAGTCCGGCAGACCGGCGTCTGTCTCCGGTTGTTCCGGAAAGCCCATTGCGCCAGGAAACACGATCAGTTCGTCGACGAGCTCGGCATAGCGCTCGACGAATGTTTGTGCCCATGGCAAGCCGATCAGCGCGATATGCGCGTGCGGCACCGCGCGGCGTAATGCGCGCAACGCGGGGACGGCGCAAAGCATGTCGCCGAGTTGCAGTGCGCGAAACACGACGATGCGGCGCGGCGCGAGCGCGCCCAGAAACGTGGGTGGATTCATGGAAAGAACACCTTGAAGCGGCAGGCGCCATAGAGTCGCCAGTAGATCGACAGAAATGGAATCGGAATCGACGTCCACGCCATTTCGAGAGTGTGCCGCCAACTTCGATCGCGTCCGCGCAAACGCATCGCGCAGAAGTAACCCGTCAATCCAAGCCATACGATCAGCGCGACGAGCGCGACAGCATCGCGGCCCGTTAGCACGGCAACGCATGCAGTTAACACCGTGCAGAGGATTGCGTAGTACAACAGCGGCGGCGTTGCGCGAATGCGCGTTCTGAATAGCTGCGGGTGCTTCTTGTAAAGCAATGCGTCGAACTGACTTTTCTTTTGCTGCGAAATGCTCACGCCCCAACGTGCGGGGCGTACCGGATGCACGACCAGCGCGTTGGCCGCCTTCACGATCTCGCCGCCCGCCTGCAACAGCATGAATTGCAAGTCGGAATCTTCACGCCACGCGGACGTGAAGCGTTCGTCGAATCCGCCGGTCAGCACGAGATACTCGCGCGCCACGAAAGCGTTCGCTGTGGCGAACTCCGCGCGTTCGAGGCCGCTGGCGTCGGCTTCGTAGTCGGTCGGCAGGTCGGGCAAGGGCACGACGATTTTTCCCGATGCGGCTGCAGCGCCGTTTCCGAGCGCCGCGATGCCTGCGGTGAGCCAGTTCGGGTCCGGCAGGGTGTCGTCGTCGGTGAAGGCAATCAACGGCGAGCGTGCCCGCCGCCATCCGGCGTTACGCGCGCCGGCCGGGCCTTGAGTGCGTGTGACCGGAACGTAGTGCACCGCGAGTCCTCGCTCGGCCTGTGTCGCGGCGAAGCGCGCGACGCAAGCGTGCGTGGCGTCGTCGGGACCGTCGTCGCAGACAAAGATTTCGTACTGGTCCGCCGGGAGATTCTGCTTGCAGAGTGCGTCGAGGCACGTTGCGAGCATGTCGGGACGACGGTACGTCGGCACGACCACAGAGACGCGCCTTGCGGCAAACTGCGCAACTTGCTCCGCGACACTAGCCGAAGCCGCTCCGCTCCCACCTGGCGAGGCGGCGCGCCCGGCGCCGTATTCCACCGAACCGGCAGTGGGCGAACTCATGCGGCAGCTCCCGCTTTTTCGACGAGAAACGGCCCGATCACGAGCGCGTCGAGCGGAGAAGTCCAGAACGACTCGACGGCGTCGCGTGGAGAATTCACCATCGGCTCGCCGCGTGTATTGAACGACGTATTGACGAGGATCGGCACGCCCGTGCGCTGTCTGAACGCATCGAGCAGGTCGTAATACAGCGGATGCTGCGAGCGGTTCACGGTTTGCACGCGTGCGGTGCCGTCCACGTGACGAACCGCCGGAATGCGTTCCGCCTTATCCGCGCGCACGTCGAATACGAACAGCATGAACGGCGCAACGCGCCCGTCCACGAACCATTCGTTTGCATGCTCTTCCATGACGACCGGCGCGACCGGGCGAAAGTCTTCGCGGTCCTTGATCTCGTTGAGCCTCGCCTGCATGCGCGAATCGACCGGCGAGGCGAGAATCGAGCGCGCGCCGAGCGCGCGAGGGCCGAATTCCGTTCGGCCCTGATACCAGCCGATCACCTTGCCGTCCGCGAGCAGACTGGCGGTGTCGCCTGCAATGTCGTTCAAGCGCCGGTATGGGATTTTTGACCATGTCAGAAACTGTTCGATTTCCGCTTCGCTATATTCGGGTCCGAGGTACGCGTGATCCATCTTCCAGTGACGCGTGCGGTCGCCGCGCGCGGCGCGCTCGCGATAATCGGTCCACAGCGCGGCGCCCAATGCGGTGCCTGCGTCACCGGCTGCGGGCTGGACCCAGACTTCGTCGAACGGACCGGCGTCGCGCAGCTTCGAGTTCATGACGCAGTTCAGCGCCACGCCGCCGGCCATGCTGAGTTTGCTCAAACCGGTTTGCCGATGCAGCCACCCGGCGAGTTGCAGCACGGTTTCCTCCAGCACCCGCTGCAACGAATGCGCAATGTCGAAGTGACGCTGCTCCAGCGTTGCTCCGCGTTCGCGCGCCGGACCGAAGCGTTCAACGAGACGCGGCGCCTCGACGGTATACGTTCCGTCGCTGCGGAAGCGGACTATCTCGCGGAATACGTCGAGGTACTCCGGCTTGCCGTACGAGGCGAGGGCCATCACCTTGTACTCATCCGAAGAATGCAGAAAGCCGAGCCAGTCCGTTACGGCTTCGTAGAGCAACCCGAGCGAGTGCGGCAATTCCACCTGCTTGAGCCGTTTATATTCGCCGCCGACAAATTGCCCCATGCTG
This sequence comes from Paraburkholderia sp. BL18I3N2, assembly GCF_003001875.1. Taxonomy (NCBI): domain Bacteria; kingdom Pseudomonadati; phylum Pseudomonadota; class Betaproteobacteria; order Burkholderiales; family Burkholderiaceae; genus Paraburkholderia; species Paraburkholderia sp. BL18I3N2. The sequence goes on along the minus strand of NZ_PVNC01000047.1, from coordinate 5,266 downwards.
GTGGTCACGCCTTCGCCGCGACCGTCCATGGTGAGCACGGCCGTGTCGTCAAACGGAGCGGCAAGAAAAGCACTGGCTTCATGCGCGAGATGGTGATCGACGAAATGCCACTTGAAGCCCTTGTCGCGGTCCACGCCCTGAAAGCGCTTCTTCAGATGATGCGGCGCGCCGTCGAGCAACTGCGCCCGGGCGTTGGCAATATAGCTGAGAAACAGAGGGTCCCACGGCGACGCCGTAGGATCGCTAAGGCGCGTGCCGGCCGGATCGAAGGGCAGTTCGATAACGGCGCCTGGCCGGCTCGGCATCCCGCCGAACAGATTCGGGTCGTACGAGTAGGCCACGTGATCGACACCCGCCAGCGTGATCCCGGCTGTCTTCAGACAATAGTCTATGGCGTCGAAGGGCAATTGCCACGTCGAGAACGGCACGGGGCGTTTGGCATGTTTGACGTGCGTGAAGCGCTCGTCTTCGGCGGCGGCCAGCACCACGCCGTCGCGCAATAAAGCGGCTGCACTATCGTGGTAGACCGCGTTGATTCCGAGTGTGTACATGATGGCTCGCAAAAAAGAAGGATGTTCAAGGGGCGAGAGATTGTTCGGCGAGAGGCGTCGCGCCGACACCGGCCGATGCGGGCTCGGATCGGCGAGCCTCACCGCGCGCATCAGGCAAAGCGCGCAATTCGAGCGCGGCCCGCACGACATCGCCGGGCGCGACGCCGAGCAGACAGGCGTGATGCTGCTGTGGACAGACACTGCGATAACACCAGCGGCATTCGACGTCGCGAAACAGCACTCGGTGCGGTGTTTGCCACGGCGTGTGCTGTGGATTGGTGAGTGCGTACAGGTCGACCACGGGCGTCTTCAATGCGGAAGCCAGATGCACCGGCCCGCTGTTGTTCGAGACGAGTACGCTCGCGCGCTCGATCAATGCCGCGAGTTCGCCGAGCGTGAGCGCGCCGCTCAGGTCATGGAGATGCGCGCGGGCGCCTGGCGCAGCGGTATGTATCACGGCGGCGACCAGTTCACGCTCGCTCGAACTGCCGGTAATCAGTACAGGCACGCCGGCTTCACGCGAAAGCCGGGTTGCCACTTCGCCAAATCGTTCCGGCGGATAGCGCCTCGACGCGGCAGTTGCGCCCGGATGCAGCACGATCCAACCGTCGTCGCAAGCCACGCCACGCGCGGTGAGTTGCGCTTCGAGCGACCGGCGATCAGCGGTGTCGACGTGGAACCGCATATGCGTGTCCTGCGTTTGCGCGCCCACGTGGCGCACGAGATCGAGTTGCCGCTGCACTTCATGGCGGGTGCGTTGCTGCGGTTCCGGTTCGCGCAGCCAATCCGTCAATAGGGCGTAGGGATTTTCGCGGCAATGCGCAAGGCGCCGCGGAATGCCGGCCATATAGCAGAGCATTGCGGCGGGCAACGGGCTCTGACTGTAGACCGTGAAGATCACTGCGGCGTCGAAGCCGCCGCCGCGCAGTCGCTCCTGCATGCGCTGATCGTCCGTCCAGGTGTGGCTGGCATTCATCGGACGATCCACCCACGGCGCGTCGTAGACGAGTGCGTCGTCCACGTCGTCGAGAAACGGCGCGAGCGCAATGCCGCTACGCGATGCCAGCAACGTGATATGACGGCCGGGAGCGGACTGGCGCAGTGCGTGCAGCGCGGGCGTAGTCATCAGCACATCGCCGAGATTGTCGAGACGCACGCACAGAATGCGCTTGACGTCCTCGTCCCAGCTCGTAGCCGACGGCGTGTCGACCACGCGTGCGTGCGAAAGCGTTGGCGGCGTGAGCAGCAGGGGGGCGTACATCAGGCAACCTCCGTACGTGGTAGCGCTCGCGCATGGCGGCTGCCGTTGCATTCACGATCGTTTTCGTTTGCGCTGTTCAGGTCGCTCACGACGATCCGCGCGGCTTCGTATAGGTCCGTTGCGCGCGCGGTCGGCACGCGGAATTCGCCGGCGAGCCATTCTGTTTCGTTGCCGTTGTCGAGCAACACCGTGCGGCAGCCCGCGCGGCTGCCCGCTTCGACGTCGTTAAGAATATCGCCGATGAACCAGCTTCGCGCGAGGTCGAGCCGATGTTCGCGCGCCGCTCGCAGCAACATGCCGGGCGCGGGCTTGCGGCAATCGCATTCGATCGCATACGGTGCCACGTGGCCGTGCGGATGGTGCGGACACCAATACACGCCGCGCAGCATCGCGCCGCTTTCGGCGAACAGGGCATGCAATCGCGCTTCTACACTGTTCAATGCGGCAATGCCGAATTTGCCCAGCGCGACGCCCGCTTGATTGCTGACGACGAACAACGCAACAGAGTGCACCGCGAGCAGGCGTAGCGCTTCACACGCGCCTGGCGCGAAACGCATCAGCGAAGGGTCGACGTTGTACGGCACGTCGTCGAGCAGTGTGCCGTCTTTGTCGAGGAATACCGCGGGTTGCATGATGGAGGTCTCAACAAGAAACAAAGCCATTCCAGAGGACGCCGTTACGCGGGCGTCGTGACTCGAGATCAAACAGTGCGCATGGTTCGCACGAGCACGCACGCATGCGCATAAAAGCGCACACATGCCCGCTAGCGCTGCACCGCGCCCACTGCCGCCCGCTTCGGTTCCGCGAACTGGTCTGCCTCGGTTCGCTCCGGTACGAGGCACGCGGCCCGCGCGTAGATCGCAGCCAGCGAAATGCCGACCCCTCTCCATGTGAATTCGGCGTGCGCGCGTGCCAGTCCCGCTTCGCCCATGCGGCGCGCGAGCCCCGGGTCGCGGCGCAACTTGTCAAGACGTGCCGCAAGCGCGCCCGGATCGCGGGGCGGCACGAGAAAGCCGGTCACGCCGTCCGCGACCGAATAGCGAATGCCGCCCACATCCGCACCGATCACCGGCGTGCCGCACGCCATCGCCTCGACCGGGGTAATGCCGAAGGGCTCATACCAGGGCGTGGTGACGAATACGTCGGCGGCGCTGTAGAAGTAACGCAACTGCGCGCGGCCGCGCCGTCCAACGAAGGTGGTCTGCTGCTCCACGCCGCACTCCCGCGCAATGCTGTGCAGCCGCGCGATTTCCGGCGTGGCCAGTTCGTTCGGGGCGTCCGAGTTGCCACCGACCACGTAAAGCCTCGCGGACGCGCGGAACGCCTGCTTCAGTACGCCGACGCCGCGCACCACGTTGTCGATGCCTTTGCGCTGCACGAGCCGGCCGAGTTGCAACACGACGAATTCGTCCTTGCGCCAGCCCAGCGCGTCACGTGCGGCGGTGCGGTCCACGGGCCAGAATTCGTCGGCGTCGAAGCCGCATGGCACGATCTGAATACGCGAGTGGTCGGCGCGATAGTGTTCGACCAGATCGGCTTCGTCCTGCGGACATTCGGCCACGACGATATCGGAGCGTGCCACCAGTTCGTCTTCGATGGCGAAACGCTCGTCGGGGAAGCCGTCGGCGGCGCCCTGGTGAATACGGCGCACACGGCCAAGCGCATGGAAGGTGGTGACGAGCGGAATACCGAGCGCATCTTTAACCCGCAGCGCTGCCAGGCCGGACATAAAGAAGTTGGCGTGAATGACCTGATAAGGATCGCGTTCACGCCGGAAGAAGTCGATCAGAAACGCAGCGAACTCGTCCATGAACGGCAATAATTGCTCCTTGGGCAACTGCATCGGTGGCCCGGCCGGAACATGGATCACACGCACACCGTCCATGTCGGAGACGACCGGCAACAGTGCGCGGTCGCGTCGCGTGAAGACATCCACCTGGTGTCCCATAGCGACGAGTTCTCGCGCGACGTTGGCGATGTAGATGTTCTGCCCGCCGCTATCCACACCGCCGGCGACAGCGAGAGGGGAGGCGTGTTCACTGATAAGGGCGATTTTCATGACGTTCCTTGGCGAAGAAGCGATGACGATGGGAAGAGGCAGGCGGTTGAAGCGGACGCCGCATGCGGTGTGCCACTCCCTATTTTCTTTTTCGCATTCGCATCGGCAAGGCGTTTGCTGAAGGAGTGAGCGCTGTGGCGCGCCCCACTTCGCCGGCGAGAGAGGCGCTGTAGCGTTCCCTGATTTACAAGGCTGCGTGTAACGTTGGCTGCGGAAAAAAGGTCACGCTGTGAGGTGTTCGCCGGCACGGCGTGGAAAATTTTTCGAATGTGCTGCACATGTGGCGCTTTTCTCGCGGCGCGGGATCGCGGCTTGCTGCGCACCGCTCTATGCGAAGCACGCTCACTTTTTTATCCTCGTGCGAGATCCTTCGGGGTCCGCATTCCTCACACGCCGCTACGCTCTCGCTTTTGCTTCGGTAGCGCGGCACTCCCTGCCCATGTCCGACTCGCCGACATCTTCCCGTTCAGAACTGACTGGCCGCATTGCTGCCGATCTATCGCGCGCGATCTGGCGCTATCGCAAGCAAACCATACTCGCGCTCGTGCTGATGATCGCGGCGAAACTGTCTGTCGTTTTGATTCCGCTCGTCCTCAAGCACATCGTCGACGAACTCGGTCATCCGTCTGCGCGGGCGCTATTTCCGGTTTTCCTGGTGCTGGCCTATGCATTACTGCGCTTTCTCGGCGATGCACTTAACGAAGCACGCGACGTAGCGTTCAGCATCGTTACGCAGCGCACGGTGGCCGCGTTTACCGAACGGACATTCGCGCATCTGCACCGGATGAGCGCGAGATTTCATGCACGGCGCGAGACCGGCGCGATTGTTCGGGACGTGCAGAAAGGGGCTGACGGTATCGGTTTTCTGCTAGGCGTCGCGTTGTTCACCATCGTGCCGACCGCCTTCGAGATCGCCGCTATCGTCTCGATCATGGTGCGCGGTTACGCGCGCGAATTCACGCTGGCGATCGCAGTCACCTTCGCAAGCTATGCCGTCTATACGTTTATCTTCACGCGCAGACGCGTCGCGTTCCAGCGCGCGGTGAACCGCCTGGAGGCGCAGTCGGACGGACGTCTTGTCGATAGTTTGCTCAACTACGACACCGTCAAATATTTCGCGACTGAGGAAGTCGAAACACGCCGTTTGAGCGAGGTACTGGAAAAATGGGTGCATGCGAGAACGGCGAACCAGCGCGCGTTGACCGCACTGCATGTGGGGCAAAGCGCGGTTATAGCGCTCGGCGTAGCGGTCATCATGCTGCTCGCCACGCAGTACGTCGTGGCCGGCGCCATGAGTGTCGGCGATCTGATTCTGGTCAACGCATACCTGATCCAGATCTGCATGCCTTTAAATACGCTCGGGTTCGTGTTTCGCGAGACCAACGACGCGATGGT
>NZ_PVNC01000046.1:0-8287 GCF_003001875.1 Paraburkholderia sp. BL18I3N2 | reverse complement strand
GTTGCCTCATTCGCCAACATACGGAGCCGCGCGGCGGGCCGCTCATTAACCGCACGCGCTAGCCGGAGCCCCCTACCGCGCGAGCGGTTTCGTTCGTCGGCCACAAGGGGACGGTCGCCCGGTTCCGACGAAAGGTGGCTCCTGTGATGAAACCAGCCTTCGGCGCGCACGTGCACACTGCGAATGGCGCTTCAGGGTCTCTGTGATCCCATCAAGTCGACTATCCGTTCAACGGCACTCTGGCGCAACCCGGTCACCCGGTTCGGCAAAAGTTTGCCGCCCGATGTGGTCGTATTGCTGCTGTTGTAGCCGGCCCGCGCGGTCCTACCCGTGGTCGCGAGCCGAACGGGCCTGGTCAATCGCGGCAAGCAGGGCAGCCAGCGATACCGGCTTGCCGACATGTGCATCGAAGCCCGCCTCCAGTGCTTCAGTCACGTCTTGTGTGCGGCCAAATCCAGTCAATGCGATTGCCGGAGTGGTCGCTGTCGGGGGTAACCTTCGAAGTTTCGCAATCAGTTCATAGCCACTCATTTCTGGCATTCCGACATCCGAGAGAATGAGATCGAATGGAGCCTCAGCTGCTGCCGCGAGTGCCGCCTTCCCGCTGAGTTCGGAACGCACTTTCGCGCCCTCCATTTCAAGCAGTGCACGGAAAGCGTCTAGCGTCTCGGCCGAATCGTCAACCAGCAACACGCGCAAACCCTTCAGGATGCTTCCATCCACGTTCACACGGCGACCCTCCGAGGACAGCGGAGTCGCAACTTCTGGCAGTCTGACGGAGAATGTTGCACCCTTCCCGAGGCCATCGGATCTCGCCTCGATTTTTCCGCCATGCATTTCTACGAGTTGCTTTACCAGCGAAAGCCCGATGCCCAGGCCTCCGTGCTCGCGGGTGGCTCCGGTTTTGGCCTGGCTAAACATGTCGAAGACACGGGGAAGGAAATCAGGGGCGATCCCCTGGCCGGTATCTTCGACTTGCACACACACAAATCCATTGTCGGAAAAGAGGGTTACGTCGACTCGAGCGCCCGCCGGGGAGAACTTCAGAGCGTTACGGATGATGTTCCAGAAAATCTGCTCCAGACGGACCGGGTCGGCCTGTATCCGAACCGGGCCGTCAGCGCCCGATACGGATAAAGCAATGCCACCAGCGGCCGCGTCGGCTGCACTGGCGTCGATCACCGTACGCAGGATCGCCGAAATGTCAACGGGCGCCAGATGCAGCGCAAGTTTCCCGGTTCGCGCCCGCGACAGGTCAAGCAGATCGTCAATGATCTTTGCCTGCCCAACTACCGAGCGGAGAATCACATCGGTTGCTTCCTGAACGAGTGGACTTTCACGCAGTTGCGGCGCGCGCATCAGCATTTCCGCCTGTACGTGTATCAGGTTCAGAGGGTTCTTCAGTTCATGCGATAGCACCGCAAAGAATTCATCCTTTTGCCGGTTCGCCGAAACCGCGCGGGTCCGGACCCGCCGTTCGAGCTCAAGCTGATTAGTCTGGCGGCTTTCAGCACTTTTCCGGTCCGTAAGATCTCGCGCGATTTTGGCGTAACCCCTGAAGGCTTCCGTATCGATCGCGGTCACGACGCCGCTGCAATAGATCCGCCTGCCGTCCTTGCGTACATGCCACCTTTCATCGTCGGCGCGACCTGCACTTCTGGCCTTCTCCCTCTCGGCCAATGGCACGCCCTGTTCCCGATCTTCCGGCGAGAAGATCAGATCAATCGGCTTTCCGATAGCTTCTGCCTCGTCATAACCGAACACGTTCTGCGCGCCCCTGTTCCAGCTGACGATCACGCCGTGCAGGTCCTGAACGATGATCGCGTAGTCGTTGGTGGTGAGTGCGGCAAACTTCAATCGCTCTTCGCTGGTTCGCGCCACCTCTTCCGCGCGTCGCCGCGCCGTGATATCGATCAGGGTCAGCACCGCACCCTCAATGCGATCGTCAAGTGTTCGGTACGGCAGCAGTCGCACAAAAAACCACTGTCCATCGTTCGTGCTGATTTCCCGCTCTGTCAGCTTGAGCGTATCGAATGCAGCGGCCGCATCTTCGGCAAGTTGCGGATAATTCAGGCGATGCCGGAGGTCCAGCAACGGCCGGCCGATATCGGTCTCGATCAGATTGAAAATACTGACTGCGGGCGCGGTAAAGCGCTTGATGCGCATGGCGCGGTCGACAAAGACCGTTGCAATGCCGCTCGACGCAATCAGGTTCTGAAGATCGTCGTGTGCCCTGGCTTCGTCTTCGACCTTCATCTGAAGCTCGGCATTCACTGTGACCAGTTCTTCATTGACCGATTGAAGCTCTTCCTTGCCGGTTTCGAGTTCTTCAGTGGCCGAGCGCATCTCCTCGTTGATGGCCTGCAATTCCTCGTTCGAGGCCTTCAGTTCCTGGGTCGACAGATTGGATTGTTCGATGCTGGACTGCAGGAGTTCTTTCGTGCGAATCAGTTCCGTTTCGAGCTGTGATACAACCCGGTCCTGTCCGGGGTGGTGAGCGTCGTTCGCCCTGTTCTCCGCATCCGCGTCGTCAGATTCGCTGAAGAAGACGGCGAGAATGTCGCCGCCTGCCATGTCGTCGTGGAATGGATGGACAGAAAGATTGACATGGGAATAGGCCCCGCCCCGGGAGAACCGCACCCGTTTGACTTCAATGCTTTTGCCATGCTGTAGCGCCTGATAGAGCGCGGTTCGAAGCTCGAGCCGCAGATCAGGATTCACGACGGTGAGCAGATTATGCGATGGCTCGCCGCCGACATACCGCAAAAAGCGCCCGACATTTTCGGACATGTGCAGGATTTCAGCGTCGCGGTCGACCAGGATGCTCGGTGGCGAGTAGTGCTGGATCACGCGCTGATGCAACGGTGCAAACGAAAAACTCGCAGGCTTGGGCAAAGGGTGTGCAGCCCCGACCGGCGAGGCGTGAAGGATTTTGCCGGCAGTTGCCGACGGGGGCGCGACTGAAACCCGGTGCGGGGCGGCTTTGGCGCGGTAAATGCGATTTTTCTTGTCGACCGGTGCAAACAGGTCTCCCGCAATCTCAGCGGACTCGGAACTGCCAAGAAAAAGGTATCCACCGGTCCGCAAGGCGAAATGGAAAGTCTGCAGCACCTGTCGCTGAACATCGCGGTCAAGATAGATGAGCAGGTTGCGGCACATTATGAGATCAAGTTGCGAAAAGGGCGGGTCGCGCAGGATGTTGTGCGCCGCAAAGAGGACCTTCTCCCTGAGCACCTTGCTGACACGGTAAAAGCCGCGGGTATGGGCGAAAAACTGCCGAAGCCGGGAGGGCGGCACATCGGTCAGGATAGACTCAAGGTATCGGCCGGATCGCGCCGACTCGATGGCACGTTCATCGATATCCGTGGCGAATACCTGAATGCCCGGCTGGGTATGCTCTTCGCCCAACCGTTCGCATAACAGCATGGCAAGCGAATACGCCTCTTCACCGGTCGAGCAACCGGCGACCCAGGCGCGAACCTGGTCTCCATCATCTTTGCCCTCAAACACGCCGGGTATCACTTCCCGTTCCAATGCTTCGAATGCTTCCCGATCGCGAAAGAAATTCGTTACCCCGATCAACAGGTCTCGAAGCAACGCCTGGTTTTCATCAGGATGTCGTTCCAGAAACAGGAGGTACGACGGCAGATCGGGAAGCGTGTTGACCTGCAGGCGTCGTTCGATGCGTCGCAATACCGTTGCGCGCTTGTAGTGCCGGAAGTCGTGGCCGGTGTGGATCCGCAGTCCCTTCAGGATATCCTGCAACGCGCTGTCGGCCGTTGCTGCGGTGTTTTCGCTTGTAGGCACTGCTGCTATCGGAGGCTCTCCCTCGACCGCCGGCAGTCGGATCACCCGTGCATTGCTCCACAGTTCAATCAGTTTTTGCGGAAGATCCACGACTGGCAGCGAAAGATCGATGAGCCCCGTCGCGATCGCGTTTTGCGGCATCTCGCCGTACTCGGCATCGTCCGGATTTTGAGCGAGGGTGACGCCGCCACATTCCTTGATCCGGCCGATTCCGGCCGTACCGTCACTCCCTGTGCCGGAGAGGATTACGCTGACGGCCCGGCTGCCATGGGCGTCTGCAAGACTCCGGAAAAACCGGTCGATGGCCACCGGCCTGCCTGAAGAGCGCTCCGCTGGCGTCACGCGAAGGTAGCCGTCAAACATGGACAGGTCATTGGATGGCGAGATGAGATAGACGCTGTTCTTCTCGATGTGCGTGGGCTCGCGAACCTGCATGACAGGCATCGAGGTTACCCGCTGTAGTACCTGGTCAGCGCGGCTTTCGTATTTCGGGGAAAGATGCAATACGATCACGAATGCCATACCGCTGTCTGCGGGCATCTGCTCGAAGAGCCGGAGAAGTGCCTGAATACCGCCCGCCGACGCGCCGATGCCTACAACGGGGAAAACCGGCGAAGCGGACGGCGTAGGCGCGGCACCGGATTGGTCCGGGGCAGACTCCGAGGACGGGGTAGTAGGCATTGGAGAAAAAACCAGGAAATGAGGAAGAATCGGGCGGCGTCAGCGCGTGGAGGGTGCAAGGTAACTTCAGCGTACACCGGCCTGCCTAGGGAGGGAAGCAGAAGCCGCGATCACACCGGACCGGCAGATACAAGCCGGCAAGTGTTACCGAAATTGTCGCGGTGTAGTGCAAACCGGTAATAGTTCGGCTACATGAGGAGCAGTACCGCAACTTTCTTCCAGAGCCGACGCGCACCACACGTTCCGACGTCCTGCGCTGGCGCATCGCTTGGAGCGGTATCCGTCCGACTATTTGCCTGAAAACCGACGTTCAGCGAAAAGGCGCAAATGACTCTATCGGGTCGCTGAGAAACCCGTTGCCGTTCCCGGAACCCGGCATTCATCTGCAACGCATTGCCAAGACTGCAGAGTGGTATGTAGCAGCCGCACGGCGCCTGACCAGCCAGCGTCGGCTAAGGTCGATCGGATAGGGGTAGGAAACGGCGCTCGCCGTCCCCTCCCTCCGAACCCGGTGTGCAGTTTTCCCGCGACGGGCTCTCCAGTCAGTTGTTTCCACATCGGGATTGGCGCGCCAATCGATGAGCCTCGGACATCGTGAACAGCCCAAGATTAGCGAAGAAGGCATTAGGCCATCGGGTGTGATTGCGCAAGCATTTACCCTGACCCGGACGGTGTAACTGTCGGCGCAGGATCGCTCGCAGACGGCGGCGGACGAAGCCGTCAACCGACGAGCAGGTGTATCGGTGGGCATTCTGGAAATAGCCGAACCAGCCGCGTAGGATCGGGTTGATCGACGCAATGATGCCCTCGATCGAATCGCCCCTGTTACGCCTGGTCAGGGCGCGGATCTTGTCCCGCAGCCCCATGAGACTCTTCTTGCGCACCCAACGTTGGCCCGCCTCGAACCGGTAGCCCAGAAATTCGAACGAGCCTGTCAGAATTTTAGTGTGCCGAGGTCATGAGACGATAACGGAAACAACGTCCTATGACCGAAGCAACTGTGACTAAGAAGATCAAGAACCCGAAGGCGCCGAAGCTGTTTCCCGATGAACTGATCGATCAACTGCTGGCGCAGATTCAAAACAAGGATGCGGAGTCGGTTCTCGGCGAATCGGGCCTGGCCGGGCAACTGAAGAAGCAACTGGCTGAGCGCATGCTGGCGGCGGAGCTCACGCATCACCTGGAGAACGAGGTTGAGCAAGGCAAGGCCGGCAACCATCGCAACGGCACGAGCCACAAGACGGTCATCACGCCCAACGGCGAACTGAATCTGGATATCCCGCGTGACCGGCAGGCAACGTTCGAGCCGCAACTGGTGGGCAGGTATCAACGCCGGCTGCCGGGCTTCGACGATCACGTCATCAGCATGTACGCGCGCGGCATGAGCGTGCGCGAGATCCAGGGCCATTTGCTGGAACTGTATGGCCTGCAGGTGTCTCCCGATCTGATTTCGACTGTCACCGATGAAGTGCTGGCCGAGGTCGAACAGTGGCAGCAACGCCCGCTTGAGGCGATGTATCCGATCGTGTATTTCGACGCACTTCGGCTGAAGATCCGCGACGAAGGCACGGTCAGGAACAAGGGCGGTGTATCTCGCGCTGGGCATTCGCGCCGACGGCCGCAAGGAAGTGCTGGGTTTGTGGATCGAGCAAACCGAGGGAGCCAAGTTCTGGCTGAAGGTCTTCAACGAACTGAAGAACCGTGGCCTGCACGACATCCTGATCGCGGTGGTTGACGGTTTGCGCGGCTTCCCGGAGGCGATCGAAGCGGTCTATCCGGCCGCCCAGATTCAGACCTGCATCGTGCATCTGATCCGCAATTCGCTGAATCTGGCGAGCTGGAAGGACCGCAAGCCGTTGGCGGCTGCGCTCAAGCCGGTCTATCAGGCCGCCTCGGCCGAGGCGGCGGCAGTGGCGCTCGACGCCTTTGCGCAAAGCGAATGGGGCCGCAAATTCCCTACCGTCGCGGCCATGTGGCAACGCCAATGGGAACAGGTGATTCCCTTCTTCGCCTATCCCCCCGAGGTGCGTCGAATCGTTTATACGACCAACGCCATCGAGAGCATGCACATGCAGTTGCGCAAAATCGTCAAGAATCGCGGCCACTTCCCCAGCGACGAAGCCGCCAGCAAACTGCTGTATCTGGCCTTGCGCAACATCGAAAAGGATTGGAAGATGCCGCCTATCACCTGGCGGCAAGCTGTCAATCAGTTCGCCATTCTGTTCGGCGAGCGATTCACCGCCGCCATGAGCTGAGATTTTTTAACCGACCTCAGCACACAAAATTCCTGACACCTCCATTCGAACCCATGACCCTCCAACCGGCAATCCCCTACGTGGGTTTTGTCGGGATGCAGTGTCAAGCCGTTCGCATCCACCCAGGCCCGCATGCGAGTGAGCGCAGCCTCCGCTTCCCCACGTGTGCGGCATAACACCACGGCGTCATCCGCGTAGCGCACCATGACCAGCCCCGCCTGACGCATTTCCACGTCAAGTTCGTGCAGGTAGAGGTTTGCCAACAGGGGGCTGACAACCGCCCCTTGAGGACTGCCGGAAGTCGGCGTCCACCGCGTCATGTCTTCCATGATGTCTTGCTTGAGAAAGGACTGGATCAGTTCCAGTACCCGGCCGTCCGCGATTCGCCCGGCCACTCTCGCGAGAAGAGGTAGGTGCGGAATCGAGTCGAAATAGCTTTGCAGGTCGGCATCGACCACCCAGCAGTAGCCCGCTTTCACATGCCGGTCCACTTCGCGCAGCGCATCCTTGCAGCCCAAGCCCGGACGGAAGCCGTAGCTTCTTGGCTCGAACTCATGCTCAAAGATCGGCTCGATCACCAGCTTCAGGGCCGCTTGAACAACGCGGTCCTTCACAGCGGGTATACCGAGCGGGCGGCGTCCTTTGCCTTTCGGTATGTAGACGCGCCGCACCGGCTGCGGGCGATAGCTACCATCCTGCAATGCATGCGCCAGTTCAGCGAGGTATCGGTCCCGTGCTTGCGCGAATCGCTTCACGCTCATGCGGTCCACTCCCGCCGCCCCGGCGTTCTTCTCGACCTGAGCCCATCCCAGCGCGAGCGTCTCCAGGCGAAACACCTCGTCGATCAGACTATGCCATTTGCCTCCTTTAACTCCGTTTTGGAGAGCAGCCAACATAGCGTCCGTCCAGATTGAAGCCGACGCGAATTTCCGCTGCACGCAGCTTCCCAGCGCGTCTGCATCTTGTTTAGTCGTTTCCGACACTGGCGATGCTTCGATCTTCATCTCTGCTTCCTTCCGGTCTTTTGCTATCAACTTTCCTGCCCTGCTTCCCTAGTGCGCCTTTTGCTCTGACGCAGGTCTCCACGACTTAACGCTGCCGTGTGCAGTACTATCGGGACTCTGACTCCTGCCAGCGTTCACCTCGCCGACAGGTCTCCCCGCTTGCTTCGTGCCACCGTCCCATCGTTCCGTCCTCAACCACGTGGTACGCCACCGCACCGCTTTATCTGCCACGACAGCGTGCTGTGTTACTTCCAGGCTTCGCCACTTTAGTGCAGGCTCGCCGCCATACCCCGCCGAAACAGGTTCGTTAACCTACGGACCGACAGTTCGCTTCCGGTTACTCCCCACCCCGTCTCACGACGACGCAGTTACCTTCAGCTACGGAGCTGTGGCCAACTCCGGCGGGGACTTACACCCCGCAGATAGCACGCCATCACGGGCGTACACTAAACCGCTCGCGCGGTATGGGGCTCCGTTTGCGCCTCTGGCGGCGAATGAGAGGTCTGTGGCGCCAGTGCTTATGTTGGTGACTGAGGCAAT
>NZ_PVNC01000045.1:0-11181 GCF_003001875.1 Paraburkholderia sp. BL18I3N2 | reverse complement strand
GTGCGCGAGCGCGCGGCCGCGCGCCGCGAACAGCTCGGCCCAAGGCAGCGGTTCGCGCCTCGTGTAGTCCTCCAGTGCCGTCACGTAGAGCAGCACGCCGGCCGGATCGCGGGCCGACAGCATCGCTTCGATGGCGTCGCGGTAGAACCAGAGGTGGTTGTGGCCGACCGCGCCGAGGCGCAGGAGATTCTCGCCTTCCGCCAGGAGCCGCGCACGCTCGTGGTTCTCGTCGACTGCGCGGGAGAGCGCCCCCAGGACCTTCGGCGCGCAGAACTGCGTGCCGACTTCGCGCGAGATCGCGAGCGCCTCGCGAAGCGCTTTCACCGCTTCGCCGCGGGATCCATCGTCCAGCCATACGCGTGCCTGCATTTCCAGGTTCTGCGCTTCGAAGCGGCGCGCGCCCAACTGCCGGATCACCCGCATTTCCTGCTCCAGATGGACTCGCGCAGCCTGCATGTCGCCTAGCTCGTAGCAGGCGAATACGCCGAGCGTCTCGCCCAGCAATTGCGCGCGCGGCTGCCCGATCAGCTCGGCGGTGCGTGCGGCGGCAACGGCGTCTTCGCGCGCCTGCCGTGCATCGTTCAAATAGATGCGGCTGAAGCCCTGCATCGAACGATTCGCGACTTCGATGCGGCCGAACCCGTGCTCGTGGCTCAACGCCACGCAATCGCTGAAATGGCGAAACGCAGTCCGCATGCGTCCCTGCGCGTACGCGGCATCGGCGAGGCCGCCGAGCGCGCGGGCTTCCGCCTCCGGCAGGCGCAGGCGCCGCGCATAGGCGAGTCCGAGTTCGTGCTCGGCGTTGCAGGCATCGATCTTCCCGAGCGGAAAGAGGATGTTGCCGCGCAAATGGTGAAGGCTCGCGAGTTCGGCCACCCGGTCGTCGCGCTCTGCGATACCCTGTGCGGCTGCGAGCAGGTCTAGCGCTTCTGCGAGACCTTCGCTGACGCGTAGATCTTCCGCAAGCCCGAGCTGGCAGCGGCACAGACTGGCGTCGTCGGGGGCGGCCGCCAGCGCCGCGCGATACGTGGCGATCGATCCGGCGATGTCGCCGAGGTCGCGCTGGAGCTCGCCCTTGCAACAGCTCAGGGCGTGCCGGTCCGCGTCGGTCTGCGCGATCTCGAGGCCGCGCTCGGCGAGGCGCAGCGCGGCCTCGACCAGGTGGGCCGCGCGCTGCGCGTCGGCGGCGGCCAGATAGGCCCGCGGCGCGCATTCGTCCTCGGCGCGGTCGAGATGCTGGGCGTGCAGCGTGGGGTCGCCGTGCGCGAACCAGTCGGCCGCGCAGCGGTGCAGCGCGCGCCGGCGCGCACGCAATAGCGTCGAGTACGCGCTCTCCTGAATCAGCGCATGGGCGAACAGGAAGTCCTCGCCCTCCGGCAGCACGAGCGTATTGGCGAGCAGACCGACACAGGCGTAGCCGGGATCGTCGATGAGCCGCCGCAGCAACGCAAGGTCGAAACGCTGGCCAATCACGGCGGCCGCCTGGAAGGCGAGGCGGTCGCGCGGCGCAAGGCGGTCCATCCGCGCGAGCACGAGGCTCCGGATCGAGGCCGGCACGGCGCTGCCGCTACCTTCCTCGGCGTTGCGCAACAGTTGCTCGAGGAACAGCGGGTTGCCGCCCGCGCGCTCGATGAAGGCGAGGGCGACTCGTTGCGTCGCGTCAATGAAGTTGCCCGCGAGGCTCAGGGCTTCGTCCTTTCGCAGCGGCCCGAGATCGATCGTTGCAAAGGGGGTGTCCCGGCAGCGCGCGCGCCACGTCGCGTCGATCGGATCGCCTTCCACGCGCGAGGTCGTCACGAGCAGGCCCGGCCCGTTCGCGATGCCCAAGGCGAAGGCCGCGAGATAGTCGAGCACTTCGGGGTCAGCCCAATGAAGGTCTTCGACGACGATCAGGGTCGCCGTTTGCCTGCATGCGTCGTCGATCAGTCTCGTCGCGAGCGCCTGCTTGCCGCGCTTGCGCGCGCCGTGGTCCATCGCATCGTAGAGGGCTCGCCATTCGCCCGCGAGCGGCAGGTCGAGGAGGTCGTGGAGGAACGTGTGCTGCTCGGCCTTGACGGCGCCCTCAGCGGCAAGACGCGCGGCGGCGGCTTGCCGCGCGTCGCTCGATGCGCCGGCCGGCAGGCCGAGCAGGCTGACGACGATCGCGTGCACGGGATCCTGGCCCTTGCCCATACCGAAATCGAGCGCCAGGCCCCGATGGATCACAAAGCCCTGCGACTGCGCATAGCGGCGCATCTCATCGACCAGACGCGTCTTGCCGATGCCCGCTTCGCCGCGCACATGGACGACATGGCCGGCTCGTCTCGCGACGCACGCGTGGACGATGCCGTGAAATTGTTCGAGCTCGGCCTGACGCCCGACGAAGCGGCTCTGGTTCGCCCTCGCCGCGTCGCTCGCGATGGCGCGCAGCCGCCAGGCCCGCACCGGCGTGTCGATGCCCTTGAAGCGTTGCTCACCGAGCGAGTCGCAGACGGCGGCGTCGCCGAGCGCGCGCGCCACGTCATCGGAAAGCCAGGTCTCGCCTGCCGCCGCCGCGGTCTGGAGCCGCGCGGCCAGGTTCACCGGATTGCCGGTCACGGTGTAGTCCCGTGCGTCGACGCAGCCGAGCGTGCCCGCGACCACCTCGCCGCTCGCGATGCCGATGTGCGCCTGCAACGTCCGCGCCGCCTGTGCGCTTAGCTGTATCAGCGCGTCATGGATGTCGAGCGCCGCGCGGGCCGCGCGCAGCGTGTCCGTCTCGTGCGCGCGCGGAGCGCCGAACAGCGCCATCACCGCATCGCCGATGTGCCTGTCGGTCGTGCCGCCATAGGCGAGCACGATGCTGTCGACGAGCGCCGTGTAGCGGCCAATCAGCGCGCGCAGTTCCTCCGGATCAAGCGTGCGCGACAGCGCCGTGAAGCCGCAGAGATCGGCAAAGAGGATCGTGACCTGCCTGCGTTCGTCCGCGGGGGTCTCGAAGACGTTGGGCGCCCCCGCTGCCGGCTGGGCCGCCGCTGCCGAGTCCCGCGCGGCAGCACCGAGGATGCGTTTGCGGTGGCCGAGCGACTGTACCCCGAGCTCCTTCAGATCCCTGTCGGTCAACTGCGCGAGCAGCGACAGATCGATGTCGTTCGTCGCGAACGCCTGCGCGTACTGCTCGAGCCCCAGGGCCTGCAGCCATTGTTCGATATCCATGCCCGCCGCCTGCGTCCAATGCCGGGCGGCGCGCGCTCCGTTGGGCGGCCCGCTTCCGGTTCCTTCCCATCGGCTCAAAACGCAGACAAAACGCGTGCGCAGATTGCCGATGCGAACGGCCCCGAGCCTGTCGGGGATCGTGTGCCGATGAATAACCAGTGTAGGCGTCCGCCACGGACCACGTATGGCGTTTGACAGGCTTTCGTTCGAGGACGGATACTGGATCGCACCCCATCGTGCCGCCGCATTCCACCGGGAATTCACGTGAAGCCGGGCCAGACCGTTTCCGTCTCCGACGTCCCGCCGCGCTCGCGCTTCGCGGGGCTGCCCGGCGATCTGGCGGCCGGGGCGGTATCCGCACTCGTCATGCTGTGCTACGCGATGAGCCTCGGCACGATGATCTTCAGCGCCGACCTGGCCCGCTACGCGATGCTCGGTGTGCCCACCGCGCTCGTCAGTTGCGTCGTCACGGCGCTCGTGATTGCCTTGACGAGCTCGATGCGCCTGAACATCGGCGGGCCCGACAGCAATGCGGCGGCGTTTCTCGCCGGTGTGGCGGCGGGGGTCGCCAGCAGCGTGCGCGCGGACGGCGGCTCCCCACAGACCCTCCTGCTGACCGTGCTGATCGCGATCGCGCTCTGTTCGCTCGTGACCGGCATTGTGCTCTACGCAATCGGTTCGTCGAAGCGCAGCCGCTCGCTGCAGTTCCTGCCTTACCCGGTCCTCGGCGGGTTCCTCGCCGGCACGGGCTATCTGCTCCTCGCCGGCGCGTTCCGCGTGATGACGGGCGAGTCCCTGCAATGGCATACGCTCGCGCTATTGACTCATCTTCACTGGTTCGCGTGGCTCCCCGCGCTCATCGTAGGCGTGCTGGCCACTATCCTGCTGCGCACCTGGAAGCACGTCGCCGCGTTGCCGCTCACGCTGGCCTTCGGGATCGTCCTCTTCTACGTCCTGCTGCGCGCTGCGGGCCTGTCGATCGACCAGGCGCGCGGCATGGGACTGCTGTTGCCGCACGTGGCGCTGCGGCTCGCCGGACTGCCGGAGCTGCACCTGACAGCGCAACTCGCACAGGGCGGCGTCGACTGGCCGGCGATCGCCGCACACCTTCCGGAGAGCCTCGTGGTCACGTCGGTCTCGGCTGTCACGATCCTGATGAATTCGACGGCAATCGGTGCAGCGACAGGCGAGGAGGTCGACCTCAATCGCGAGATGCGGGCGGCGGGCCTCGCCAATCTCGCGAGCGGGCTGTTGGGCGGCATGGTCGGCTATCAGTCGTTCAATCGCTCGATGCTCAACGCGCGCGTCGGCGCGACGAGCCGGATGGCGGGCGTGTTCGCGTCGCTCGCGTGCCTCGTGGTGCTTGCCGCGTCGCCCGATCTCGTTGCGCTCTTTCCCGTACCGGTGCTGGTCGGCCTTCAGCTTTTCATGGGGCTGCGCCTCCTCGTGCAGTGGGTGGTCGGTGCCTACGCGAGGCTCAACTGGTATGAGTACCTGCTCGTGCCCGTCATTCTGGGCGCGATCGCGGGCTGGGGCGTGATCGTCGGCGTGGTCGCGGGCGTCGTCGCCGCTTGCGTGATGTTCACATTGCTCTACGGCCGGGTCAGTTGCATCCGCATGGAATTCGACCTCCGCACCCGGACCTCGAATGTCGAGCGCAGCATCGAGGAAACCGAAGCGCTGCGCGGACTTGGCGCGCACGTGTGCGGAATGTGCCTGCAAGGGTTTCTCTTCTTCGGTACAGCCAATTCGATCCTCCAGCACATACGCGAGCGGCTCGCCGCGCGCGATCTGGCTGCGGTCAGATTCGTCGTGCTTGACTTCGCGTCGACCCAGGGCATAGACGCGTCCGTATCGGTCAGCTTTGTCAAGCTGCGGCAGCTCTGCGCGGCGACGGACACGGACCTGGTCTTGACCGCGCTGCCGCCGCGCTCGCGCGATCTGCTCACTAAAACCGGCACGCTCAATCTGCGGATTCGTGAATTCGACACCCTGGATGCGGGCCTGGAGTGGATCGAAGATAAACTGCTCGGGTCGGGCGCTCTCGCGCTGAAGCGCGGTGACGATCTCCACGCGATGCTCGCGCCGTACTTCACGGCCAGCGCGCTGGATACACTGTTCACCTATCTCGAAGTGCATGACCTCCTGGGTGGCCAGCCACTGTTTCTTCGCGGTGAGCCGGGCGACGCGCTGTACATCGTCGAACGCGGCCGGGTCGCGGTTTCGCTGCCGCTCGTAAACGGGCGCTCGGTGAGGCTGCGCGCTTCTGGCCCGGGCACGGTTGTTGGCGAAATGGCCGTGTACACGCAGCAGCCGCGCAGCGCGGACGTTTTCGCCGAGGCGCCGACGCGCGTGCGCAGGCTCTCGCTGGCCGCGCTCGTTGCTCTCGAGCAAGACAACCCCGCAGCCGCGCAGCAGTTTCATCGCTTTCTGGTGAAGGTGATCGCGTCGCGGCTCGCCCTCGCCACCGAGGCCCTGCGCGCGGCCTACTGAGCGGTGGGCGCAGGATGGTGTTCGGGGCAATTGCCGTGGCGCCTGGAAGGCGGCCGACGCGCGGTCGGGACTGAACCCAGTGTCGCGAAGATACGAGAAGCGTGCTTCAGCGGGCTGAGTCCGCTATCCGATAAAGCGAGCAATCTGCTCGCAGAACTCGCGTGAGATTGCAGACGAGGACGTTCAAATTCATCTCGGACCTACGTTGTGGCAAGCCGCGCATCAGGAAGTGCGTGTAGCCCATCCAATGCTTGAAAGTTCCGAAGACATGTTCGACGGTTCGTCTATGCACTGTCAGCGCATCAGGTGTCCGTTGCGAATGCCAGTGCCGTTGTCACGACGGAAGTCACCAGCCCGTGCTCGACAATGCCGCCACCAGACAGGGGTCCGATAGCCGTATCGAATGGAGGCAAGCGGACGCGCTCGATCTGCCGTTCGACGATGTCTCGTTTGACGTCGTTTGCTGCCAATTGGGCGGGATGTTTATTCGCAATCGGGTCGTCGGTTACGTCCAGGCGCGTCGCGCACCTGCTCTAAGCCTGTGCGCGAGACTCGCGGCTCGCGCCGATGTTTCCGCGCCACCCGCTGACTAACGACGACTCGTTCCGCCGGGCACTGCTTCATGCGCGTGGCAGACGCCTAATTGAACATTTCCGGCCGCAAGTCGCTGACCTCGATGATCACATCAGCCGGCAGGTTCGCCCGGCGTGCAGCGGCGCGAATTGCTTCGGCGTTGGGCGCCTCGTACAGGCAATATGTCTTCTTCTTGTCCGCACTGAGAAACGAAAAGAGCCATTCGACACCCTCCTCGTCGTTGATCCGTCTGACAGCGTCCGCACTTTCGGTGGTGACCTCGAGCTGTTCCGCGAAGTTTCGTTCAATCATGAATCGTGCCATGAGATTCTCCTCATTGGTAGTGGCATCGTGCGCTTCCAATCCCGCGATCCGGGCCCGCTAGAGTCTGAGCGTTGCGCTTGCCTGAGCGCGAACAATGCGCTCGACGAGCGCAGACATCTTTAGTTCGTTCGCTGCAGCAACGGCATCGGCAAGCAGGTGCTGTGCTCGTGCCCGGTCGTCGGCTGCATTGCGCGCCGCCAGCATGAGTGCGTATTCATGCCGCCCATGCGCGAGCCAGGGCCGCGCTCGCAAGCGCTCGTCCAAACGCAGCCCGTATTCGAAATGCTCCTCGGCAGCGGACCAGTCGCCCAGAGCATGGGCGAGCATGCCAAGATAACGCGCTGCTGACCCGCAGCACAGCGTAAAGACAGGAACGGTGACAACCTGGTCCCGGAACGGCAGAAGAAGCGCATAGACCTGTTCAGCGCGCTTGAAGTGGCGCAGCCGCGCGGCGACTTCCGCCAGATACGTCAACGTAATGAGCCGCTTGCTGTCGATGGAAATACCGGACTCCGATTCCATGAGGCGATCGAGATTGTCGCGGGCCTGGGCTTCGAAGCCGAGATCGCTACAGATCAGCATCAGTCCGGGTCGCCACGCAGAGCTTGCGGAATGTTCGTCGACGAACCGCTTGAAGAGCGGCGCCACCTCGGCAAGCCGGCCTTGCTCGCGGCGTATCGTGAACATCTGCATGCCGTAGACGCCCGTTGCGAGTGTAGCGTCGACCGTTTGCGCCATTTGGAGCGACTCTCGGGCCCTGTGCTCCGCCGCGACGAATTCACCGGCGAGTATGGCCCGCATCGCCTGCGCGCCTGTCACACACCACTTGTCGACGAAGTGCTGCCCGCTTGCGGCGATTTGCCGATACCTTTCGAGCGCGCCCTCGAAGCGTTCCACCTCGCCGATCTCCAGGTAGCCGGCGAGACATCGGGCGCAAGCATGACCTACGGTGTGCGCATCGCCGAGATCTTCTGCAATCCGGCTCAACTCCTGCAACAATCTTTCGCGTTCGGCAAACTTGTCCGCGGGCAACGGCCGGGCTCCGACATGCATCATCTCGCATACCAATGCGTCGAACAGGCTCGGCAGGTCGTTCAGCCGCCTGGCAAGGGCAACAGCCTCCAATGCCAATTCGTCAGTTTGTTCACGCGCACCCGTCATGTGAACGGTGCGCACGAGTCGACTCAACAGGCGACAACGCTCGACCGACTCCTCAGTGCCGACCAGCCCGAGCGCTTCCTTGAGCAATGAAAGCGACGCGGTGCCGGAGCCTTCGAGGAACGTCTCGGCGGTATCGAATCCCAATGCCGCCTGCACGAGAAAAGATGGCAGCGTGTGGTCGCGGGCAATCTGGGCAGCCAGCCTGAACGTTGCAATCGCCTCGCGCCGCGCCAGCCTGAGTTCCGCTCCGCCTCTCGTTAGTAGAAAGGATACCTGATGGATAGCCCGATCCTGATCGCTGAAAGCGCATCGGTTGAGCAGTTCCAGTCCGCGCTGCGCGTGCGCGATCGCTTCATCGTAGGCCGCGCCCGAAAGCGCCCGTTCCCCGGCTCGCTGCCAATAGCCGATCGCGCGCTCGGGCAGCTCGGCCGCAGTGAAGTTCTGGGCGATCAGTTCAGGTTGCCGCTGGGCGACTTCAGGATAGTGCTGCTCCAGAGCGATGGCGATCCGCGCATGGTATTGGCGGCGGCGCGCAAGCAATAGCGATTGGTACGCGATCTCCTGGATCAACGCATGCCGGAACATATACGTGTCACCCTCGGCAGGCGTGCCAGAGGCCGGAACGATGATTTCCGCTTCGACGAGGCGGTCAAGCGTTTCCGGTAATTCGTTCTCGGGCTTCAACGCGATCAGGCCAAGCAGCTTACTGCCGAACTCCCGCCCCACTGTGGCCGCGATCTGGGCCGTTTCCTTGACGATTGGCTCCAGCCGGTCGAGCCGCGACAACAGCGAGCCCTGCAGCGTGTCCGGAATCGCAATTGTCTGCGGCGTTCCCTTCAATTCGTAGCTGACACCTGCGTCCTGCAACAGATCGCCCTGCAGCACTGTCTTCGTCAGCTCCTCGACAAAAAGCGGCACGCCGTCCGTTTTGGACAGGATCTGATCGAGTACGAGATCCGGAAGCCGCTTCCCATCGGTTAGCCGTTCGATCATCGCAATGGAATCACGGGGCGACAGGCGGTCGAGATTGAGTTGTACGAGCTGTGGCCAGGCCCATTCCGGTTCGAACTCGGGCCGCGTGGTGAGCAGTACAAGCAGCGGGGCGGCCACCAGTCGCTCGAGCAGGAGCCGGAGAAACTCCTGCGACGACGGATCGATCCAGTGCGCGTCCTCCACAGCGACGAGCACCGGCAGGACGCGCGCCGATGTTTCGACGATTGCGACGAGCACGTCGAGCGTGCGCCGCTTGAATGCAGGCGATGAGGAGTCGATCAGCGGATGGCGCGCAACCGCCGGAATGCCAAGCAAGGTCGTGAGCACGAGAACCGCTTCGTCGACATCGACTCCGAGTCGTGCGATTACCGCCTGCAGCGCTGCGAGGTCCACGGCGCCAGACGTGTCGGGTCCGAGGCCAAAGTCGTGACGCAACCAGCGCAATACCGGCCAGAAAGGACTATTGCGATAATACGGGGAACAATGAAGCGGCACGACCCGATGGACGTCTCCACTGATGCTATCGCCGAATGCCCGGAGCAAGCGGGATTTTCCGATTCCCGGCTCGCCGATCAGCAGCACGCAGCGCATTTCGCCATCGACGCTCTGCTTCCACTGCTGTCGGATCATCTCGAGTTCCGCGGCGCGTCCGATGAGCGGCGTCATGCCATGGGCTGCCTTTACTTCGAAGCGGTCGACCGCATCCGTTTGCGCGAGCACGCGCTGGACCCTGACCGGACCAGAGACGCCTTTCAGTTCTTGCCAGCCGAGGTCTTCGAGCAGGAATGCTCCTTCGATCAGGCGTTGCGTCGCGGGGCCCACGACGATTGCATCGGGCCGGGCGAGCGATTGCAGCCTTGCCGCAACGATTGGCGCCTCTCCGACGATCGCCTGGCGATCCAGCGTGGACCCCGCGCCGATTGCGCCAGCGACGACAAGCCCCGTCTCGATGCCGATCCGGACCTGCAGACGTACGCCGTGCTCGACTTCGATGCGGTCGTTGGCCTCGCGCAGCGCCGATACGACGGCGAGCGCGGAAAGTGCCGCGCGCACGGCATCGTCCTCGTGTGCATTCGGGTACCCGAAATAGACGAGCAATCCGTCACCGAGGTAAAGCGCAATGTGACCTTCGTGAGCCTCGATCGCACTGGCGCAGGCTTGATGGTAGACGCCCAGCAGACGTCGCATGTCTTCGGGATCGAATCGCTCGGCAAGCCCGGTCGAATCAATGAGATCGACGAACATCACCGTGAGTTGCCGTCTCTCGGCGTCGATGACTGTGGACGCGGCTGACGGAAGCGGCTGACTTCGTTCCTGCGCGCGTTCGAGCGCGCGCCCGTGAATTGCCGTGCGCGCCGCTAATCCCTTTGCGAGCCGCTTGCGGTCACCCAGCGTCAGGCCTAGTTCCTTTAACTCGCTATCCGAAAGATCACCGAGCACATCCCAGCCGATCCCTTCGGAGGCGAACCGCGCAGCGCACCCACCGAGGCCAATGTGCATCAGCCATGCCGTAAGATCGTCAGTCATCGCTGGATCTCTGGGATACCATTCAGGCTATGATCCGCGAGGGAACCCAACTTGTCCATGTACCTCCGCGTGTATTCCAGCGATTGCTTGATAAAGTGCCATACATGGCCGCGTGTTCTGGTATCGCTTAAATAAGGGCACCGGAAAATGTGACAGGACGATTCGCTGAAATCCAAAGACCCTCAGAGCCGTACCGCACGAGTATGGCCGACATTTGGGCGTCATCTGCTGGGCCTGGAAACGACGTCCAATATCCATCATCGCTTTTCATGTGTGACGCCAATCACAACAGCCCCGTGCCCACTCGACCCAAGCTTTAACTCACCTTTTCCCTCGCATACACTAGATTCGAACGACCTTACTCGTCGCGGGGTACACGGAGGGCAACCATGATTCCCTGGGAAATCCAAGGCACCGAACTGGTCAACTGCAATTGCTCATACGGTTGCCCGTGCCAATTCAATGCACTGCCGAACAACGGCTTCTGCGAAGCGATGGGCGCCATTTCGATCAGCAATGGTTACTACGGCGACGTGCGACTAGACGACCTCAATATCGCGGTCGTGTTTCAGTGGCCCGGGCCGATCCACGAAGGTAAGGGCAAGTGCCAGCCGATCGTCGACGAACGGGCCAGCCCGGAGCAACGAGAAGCGATTCTGAAAATCATGACGGGGCAGGACACCGAGCCGTTCGCCACAATGTTCTCCGTCTTCGCATCGACGCTCGAGCATGCGTTCGATCCGATCTTTACGAAGATCGACTTTGATGTCGATGTCGATGCCAGACGCGGCCGGATTCACGTCGAGGGCGTATTCGACGTCGTCGGTGAACCGATCCGCAATCCAGTGACGGGCGACGAGCACCGCGTCCGAATCGACCTGCCTCACGGGTTCGAATACGAACTTGCCGAGATCGGCTCCGGCACCAGCCGCTCGC
>NZ_PVNC01000044.1:0-11277 GCF_003001875.1 Paraburkholderia sp. BL18I3N2 | reverse complement strand
TCATCCCGCTCCTGCTTGCGCGCATCCGCTCTTTCGCCACGCAGTACAAGCGGGCGCCGAATGCAACCGATTTGCGCCACTTCCTGATCCAAGCCTGCGGCATACGGGTCAAAGTGTCGTAGTGTGGTTATGCCCACGCATGTCGAGCTGGTGGGGCGGACTGCGGAACTGGCTATGCCGAGCCGGGCTATGTGGAGGATGACTACTGGCAGCAGACGCTGGCGATCCGCCTGACGCAGCGCTCGACGACCCGGGACTGTTAAGAAGCCTTAACAAAATGATATTAGGGGCTGTTAAGGAATCGCTGATTGATAGGCCATCCCGCGAGGTTGTCGGCGGCGATGGGTCGGAATTTCCGGATGCAGAAATGAAGCGTTGGCAAGTCTGGTGAGTTTGACCCGAGGATGCGCCTCATTTCTCGCACTTTTCATACGCATGACGGACTGCTCCCATGAACCGACCGCAACCGGTTTCGCGCGATCGCCAGGTTCGCCAGGGCGAACAGACTGAACAGTTGCGCCATGTTCTTGGCCAGTCCCCTGTAGCGCACCTTGCGACGACGGAACAGGTTCTTGACGATATGCGACGGATGCTCGACCCGTGCGCGAATCTGCGCCTTCGTTCGCTCGACCTGGATCACCAGATCCTTCAGCGGACACCTCAGCGATGACGGCCGGGCCTGATAAATCAGTGTTCCCCTAATCCGGCCAATTGCCCAGCCAATTTTGTTTTTTGGTGCAAGATTAATGTGCGATATCAGTAATCCTGAAAATAATGTTAATAAATTTGATCCGGATTTTTCATTGACATTCGTCAAAGTTCGCCCGCCGGCTTCTTCATCTCGCACCAAATCTCCGACTGGACGCTTGCGTTAGGATCAAGACTGTTCGGCGCAACTATTCTGCGGATGTCGACGCATCGAAAGATCGCCCCTTCGACGCAACCCGCGGCACGACGTAGATCAGTTGGGAAAACGTAGCGGCATGGTGGCGCGTTCTCTGCCGAGTGCGCCGTCTTCTGGCAAACAGAGTTGCAGCGAGCGAAAGAGGAAGCGCTGCAGTGCGGTTGCTGCGGACGTGCGGTCGTTCGAATTCGCGTGGCTGAATAGACCGAATTCAGCCACAGGCGGCATCGGCAGCCCGACAGCACGCGGATCGATCACGTGCATAGTATCGCGGCGCACGTGCCAGTCGAGCAGTAAAGCAATGCCGAGTCCGGCCTCGACGGCCGACTGGATCGCCGACAGGCTCGTGCTCGTGCAGGCAACGCGCCACACGATGCCAGCGTCAAGCAACGTCGCAAAGAAGTTCTCCTGCCATCGACATGCTCCGCCGAATGCGACGATTGGTAGGGGGCCATCACGCAGGTCGGCATTGCGGGAACGTGCGGCGGCCCAGCGAAGCGGATGCCGCCAGGTAACGAGCGGCTCCGCGTGGATCAGCGCAGGATCGCCGATCGCGAAATCAAGTGTGTTGCTTGCGAGCCGCTGCGATAACGCCGGGCTCGCATCAACGACTATCTCCAACGAGACATCGGGAAACGATGCTGAGAATTGCCGCAATGCATGGCGAAGGTGACTCATTGCGATGTCTTCCAGAATGCCCACCCTCACCGTACCCGAGACGTCACCGACAGTCAGCGCGGAACGGGCCGCGAGGCCAATTTCAAGCACCTTGTGTGCATACGGCAGTAGCAGGCTGCCCGCCGAGGTCGGCTTCACGCCGCGCGGTGAACGTTCGAGCAGGCGTTGGCCGACTTCGTCTTCGAGACGCCGAAGGGCCATGCTCACGGCAGCCTGGGTGCGATGAAGAGTCACCGCCGCATTGCTCACGCTGCCGGCTTCTATCACCGTAACGAACGTACGGAGCAGCGTGCTGTCGAGATCGCGAATCATCAATTCCCCTCATGCAAACATAAAGATTATCAGGTTATACCACGCATACAGCCGCGGTTAATATCCTTCCGTCACTCACGCAGAGAGCATAGATGAAGAGGAATTGAACGGACAGCAAACCGGATGCGCGTTGCTGAAAGCGTCCGTGACATTCGTGCGTGCTACCGCGCCGATGTCCACCGTCGCATCCATATGCGCGATCCAATGAAGTACAGTGCCGTTACCCGCGACGATGGCATACAGCACGATTAGCACAACCTGGCTACCACACCGCTTTGCGGTGTTAGCGCTCGTGGCCATGGTCCAGCCACCTCTCGAGAAGGAGTTTCCATGTGGCGGCACACGAGAAGATCGAACCAGCTAGCTTCAGTCGACAAAAACATTCGAGGCGAGAGCGTTCCGCAACGTTTGGCACGAATCCACTCGCAAAAGCCACGCTGATCAAAAATCGTCTAGGAGCGCCCGACAGCGCCCTGTCCCCGCACAGCGACTGCAACGCGGCTTAGCCCCCACTGCAGGAGAATTCTCAGACTCTCCAAGGGACATCATTGCTTATTGTAAAGGCAGCTGTGCCCCTGGTTCGTCCGGCAGGCATAAACAGTAACCGGTGCGCCCTGTTTTTTATTTCATCTGGATGGTTATATGAATACAAGCAACGATCGAGCCCGTCTTGAGCGAGTCGCTCAAGACGCAGTCGCCCAGATGTTCGCTACTTCGCCGGAGACCGCCGCCTTCCATCGTGGCGATTGGATCGACAGTGAATACTATCGTCGCCACCTCATCGAAACAGTGTTGCGAATCCGCCTTAACAACGAGGTCGACGCGTTCGCGCTGTACAAAATCGGCTTCAAGGACAACACGCTCGCGCAAATTCTCGCGCAATACCTTGCAGAAGAATATCGGCATGAGGGGCTATTTCTGCGTGACATCGAGAAATTCAGCCTGTCTGCAGCCGAGATCGACTGCATCGCACCTTTCCACAGCACCGACAAGCTGATTGGCTATCTTTATTTGAGCATTAGCCGCGACGGTCCACTGCCGACAATGGTTTGGAACTGGTTTGTCGAATGGTATTCGGATCGCTATAACAAAATCATCACCGAAGCAGGAGCGCGCGCGTTCGGGCACGATCTCGTGAAGCGCCCGCTCGACCACATTCAGCACGACGGATCTCACGGTCACGATGATGTGATGTGGGTCGGTCTGCAGCGGGCAATCGACGGGTGGGGCGGAATCAAACAGGCTGAGACCTATTTGCGCCACTTCATCGAACTGCTCCACGAGTACTTCGACGAGCTACTCGTGGCGACCACGCCCCGACGCGAAACTGTTGCTATATAAGGAACGTCCCCATGACCGCCATCATAGTGATTGAACCGGCGTCGTCCGGCACAGCGCTTGTCGCCGCCGCTGCGCGCCTTGGTGTCGCTGCGCACGTGTTTTCCGCCGAGCGCGTCGTGCCGCGTGACCTACGGGCGGGCGTCACGTCGTTCACGGTGGTGGACACTGCTTCGTCGAGCGCCGTCGCAGCCGCCGCATGCGCCATTGGCGCCGATGGAATCGTACCTGGGTTCGAATACTCAGTCGATGTAGCGGCGGAAGCGGCCGCTCGGCTCGGTCTCCCGCATCTGCCGCTCGAAGCGGCAGCGCTCACTCGCGACAAGTACCGCAGCCGATCACACCTCGCAATTGCGGGACTGGCGGGGCCCCGATTCGCCCGAATCGCAGATCGTCGTGACATCGTGACGGCCGCCTCGCAGGTCGGCTTTCCAGCCGTCGTTAAGCCTGTGGACGGCTGCGGTAACCAGCACGCGACGCGCGTCAACTCTCTTGTCGGGCTGCAGCTCGCGGTCGAGCGCGCCATGCGCCACGGCGTTGTAGATATGGGTCGCGAAATTGGCCACGTGTTGCTACTTGAGCAATATGTCGAGGGTCCGGAGTACAGCATCGAAGGTTACGTCGGCCGACATGGGCCGCGCGTGCTTGCGGTGGCAGAAAAGCTGCTGAGTGCCGAGCCGTATTTCGTCGAGATGGGGCACATTGTCGAAGCAGCGTTGGCGCCAGAGCATCGCACAGCGCTGGTCGCTTACGTCGAGGAGGTCGCCGCGAAAATCGGCCTCAACCTCGGCGTTTTCCATGCAGAGGCGCGCATGACGCGCGACGGCCCCGTGCTCATCGAGATCGCCGCACGGCTCGGAGGTGATCGGATTTACCGGCTGGTTGAACTCAGCAAGTCCATCTCCTTGCCAGAAGTGATGATACGCAGTCATCTCGGCGACACCGATCCAGCGCCCCTCTGTGATGCAAGGCATGCGACGCGCGTGAGCGGTGTGCAGTTCTTCACGGCCGCAACTGGGCGCTTCGCCGGCGCCGCTGCGGTCGAACGCGTGCGCGCGACGCCCGGCTTCGAAGAGGTCGAGGTTCTTTCGCACATCGGCGGTACAGTCCCAAAACTGACGGACTTTTGCGCCCGCGTCGGACATGTGCTGTTTACGGCCGCAGATCGCCCGACGCTCGATTTGCGCCTCGCCGAAGCGCTGAAAGCGCTGAAATTCGATCACGCCGATAACGGTAGCTGAAAAATTTTCGCGACATGAGAATCAACTGATCCTCTGAGGGTAGTCGCATAGTCGTGCTCAACCGTTGGTCCGACGAGTTCGCTGCCTAATATCACAACATCGATCATGCCGTCACGCTGCACTGGACGCCAATCGGCGCCGTCGCCCCCAATCCGGGCGCGAGTCAGTCGTCACGATGGCCTCGCACACCGCACTTAAACAGCATTTGGCTGCATGACTGAGGCGAGTACCTTGACACGCGCCGGCTGGCACCACGCCAAACGGATTGTTCAGGGCGGACGAAATAGCTTGCGCACGCCCGAAATATCTTCTCACAAATCGACCAACTCCCTTTATCAGTAGTGAGTCATGGCTGACGAAGCTACTCTCACGTTAGCTTGCTACAAACATCAATTTTATTTGTTTGATATGACCGCAGTCAATTTGATATCGTGGCATCCATGGATATTCACGATGAATAGCATTTTTCTGCCGAGGAGCAGCACAGCTATCGGCAACGGAATAAATAACCTCGATCTCTTCTGTCGAAGGTCCCTGCGCTATTTCCAGCCATCATCATTCCTCAAGTGGATGCATTGCCATAAAGGAGAAAATCCATGAAAAATCACGTCGCATCGTCACAAAGTCCATCACCGACTGTTGACCTATTGTATGACTACGCGCCGTTCCTCCAGCTCTGCGAGTCTGAAGGGGGAATCGGCTCCTTTTCATCACGCACTCCAACTCCGCGCGTTGGCATCGTGGGGGCCGGTATCAGCGGTCTTGTGGCGGCGACTGAGCTGATGCGGGCAGGCGTAACCGACGTTACGGTCTTTGAGGCCCGCGATCGCATTGGAGGAAGAATATGGTCACAAGTATTTGATCCGCGGTACCCGCACCTTATTGCTGAAATGGGCGCAATGCGGGTCCCTCCGAGTGCAACCGGTCTTTTCCATTATTTGAACAAACACGGCATTTCCACGACCACGTCTTTCCCCGATCCAGGAGTGGTTGATACCGAATTGCATTATCGCGGCACTCGCCATACCTGGCCGGCGGGGGATTCGCCGCCACCTTTGTTCAAGCTCGTTCATGAAGGCTGGAGGGCATTTTTACAGGAAGGGTGCGTGATCAATGGCACATCTCTTGTAGCGCCGACAGAAATCACGGTCATGTTGAAATCACATCGCTTTCAGGAAGCGCGTGCGGCATGGCAAACGTGGCTCGATGTGTTCCGTGACAGTTCTTTCTATGCGGCCATTGTCGCGATTTTCACTGGCCCTCGCCCCCCCGGAGGTATCCCTTGGGAAAGGCCTTATCACTTTGAGCTGTTTGGCTCTTTAGGAATAGGATCCGGAGGTTTCCTACCTGTTTATCAGGCCGGATTCACCGAAATACTGCGCTTGGTCGTTAACGGCTATCTGGATGATCAACGCCTGATTTCCTGCGGAATCTCTACACTGGCTGAGCGCCTGGCGGGAGCGGAGATCGCAGGGTGCTCCGTTTCTGAACGGGTTCGCTTCAATAGCGTGGGTCGCATCTACAAAGAGAATGGAAAGATAACGCTGGTAACTGATGAAGACGAGGCATTGGTTTTCGACCGAGTGATCGTCACTAGCAACAACAGGGCAATGCAGATGGTTCATTGCCTGACCGACGACGAAACGTTTCTCAGCCGCGACGTCTCACGAGCCGTCAGGGAAACGCATCTTACGGGTTCCTCAAAGCTATTCATGCTCACCCGCGACAAGTTCTGGATCACTAAAGACCTGCCAGTCACCATCCAGTCTGACAGTTTTGCGAGAGGAGTATATTGCCTTGATTACGAACCCGATAAGCCAGATGGTCAGGGTGTGGTTCTGCTTAGTTACACTTGGGAAGATGACGCTCACAAGCTACTGAGTGTTCCCGACAAAAAACAGCGGTGTGAGTGCTTTGTTGACGACCTTGCTACATTCCATCCAGAACTTGCGCGCCACCTGGTTCCCGCCGATGACGACTATGAACGTAGCATCCTGCACCATGACTGGCTGACCGATCCGCATTCTTCGGGTGCCTTTAAGCTCAACTATCCGGGCGAAGACGTTTACTCGCAGCGTCTCTTCTTTCAGTTCAAGACCGCGAATGATCCCGCATGGGATTCCGGCCTTTATCTGGCAGGATGTGGCTGCTCTTTTACCGGTGGGTGGATTGAGGGAGCTGTGCAGACGGCTGTGAACAGCGCCTGCGCCGTCATACGCAGCGCAGGAGGAAATCTTTTACCGGGCAATCCTCTTGACGAGATCCGCAGTGCTTATCGTTACTGACATCGGACACGATGACCTCCTATTCGCGGAAATTTTATGTATTCGAAAAACACTGTGGAATCGCTTTGCGATGGCATACGTACCGGTGCACTTTCAGCGGCTGAAATCCGTGAGCGTGCACTCAGCGCTGATTCGCATCTGAAAAAGCTCAACTGCTTCATCCGTGCTTGCGGCCCGGACGCGCATTTCGCTAAAGCGAATGATGCCCTGAAAGGCGCACCGCTCTACGGCATTCCCTTTTCCTTAAAGGACAATATTTGTGTTAAGGGGCTCCCTGTCACTGCCGGGACACCGGGGATGGAAGGTTGTATAGCCACGCGCGATGCGCTTGTTGTCAGAAAGCTGAGAGCGCTCGGTGCTGTCGTTGCCGGCAAGAACAACATGCATGAACTCAGCTTTGGTATCACATCGGTCAATCCTCGATGGGGAACGGTGGGAAATCCAGCGGCTCCAGGGCATTTGGCTGGCGGCAGCAGTGGCGGCTGTGCCGCTGCTGTGGCAGCCGGCATCGTTCCGATGGCGATCGGAACGGACACCGGCGGCTCCGTAAGGATACCGGCCGCCTTCTGTGGTATCACCGGCTTCAGGCCCACAAGTGGTCGCTGGTCTTCGGCCGGAATCATTCCAGTTTCTCGCACGAAGGATTCGCCGGGCCTTCTGACGCGGACGGCGAAAGATGCATTAATTCTATATGACCTGCTGTCCCCCGATAGCCACCTTCCGCCAAAACAGAAAAATACTCGCGGCCGAATAGGCCTTCCGGCCTCCATGTGGACTGACCTGGAGGATGATGTCCGAAAGTATTGCTGGCATGCCGTCAGGCGATTGACTTGCGCTGGTTTCCAGTGCGTTGAACTGGATGACGCGGTTGTTGCTGACCTGAATAGAACCGGAACCTTCACCATTCCGGTTTACGAATTCTTCACTGACTTTCCCCGCACATTGCTTTCCCTAGGATGGGGAAACAGGATAAATGCCGTATTTGATAACATTCGCGACAAAATTGTCCGCAACATCATTCACGCCAATCTTGGTGGACAGCTTATATCTGCCGCCGATTATTCATCAGCAATTCAGAATATAGGCGTCTTACGTCTACAAATAGACTCGCTGTTCAGCACTCGAGGCATCGATTTTCTCGTGTACCCGACAGTTCCGCGTAGCGTCCCTCATCTGAGCGATGCCAGCAGGCCGGGACTGTTTGCCGAGGTGATACGTAACACCGACTTGGCCAGCAACGCCGCGATACCTTCTATCACCCTTCCAGTTGCTCCCGATGATGCATTACCGGTGGGGTTGAGTATTGACGCCGCGCGGGGCCAGGACCGCCGCCTTCTGGCCGCAGCAATGTCTATGGAAGACATTTTGGCTTCCTGAAAATGAGGCTGCCACTCAGCACCGCACAGGACCGCTGCGGACGGCGAGTTGCACGCAGCGCAACTACCAACCAGCTTCGCGGGCGGCTTCGTCACCGCTTGCGCGTCGGTGCGTACCCCGTAGCGACGCGTGCGCGATGACTGCCGTGCGGCCGTCGCACGGCACCGATAACAGCCAACATTCATACGCATTGCCAGGGAGGCAGATAGCTAATGCAAATTTCGTTGAAAAGAATAAACGTGCTCTTTGACGCAGATAGTTTTGTTGACCGTCAACCTGCCGCAAAAAGTCATTTCATCTGCGGCGAAGGAACCATAAATTTGGTAAAAACCTTTCTGGTCATGAATCGCGGAGGAGACTGTGAATTTCAGGGAGGCGGACAGTGGCGCACTGCCGAGCAGATCATCAGCACAGTAACTCAGGCCCGGGATGAACGCGCCCCCTTAATCTACATTCAGGACAAGACAGGAGGGACAGGCAGT
Source organism: Paraburkholderia sp. BL18I3N2 (assembly GCF_003001875.1). Taxonomy (NCBI): domain Bacteria; kingdom Pseudomonadati; phylum Pseudomonadota; class Betaproteobacteria; order Burkholderiales; family Burkholderiaceae; genus Paraburkholderia; species Paraburkholderia sp. BL18I3N2. The sequence goes on along the minus strand of NZ_PVNC01000044.1, from coordinate 2,660 downwards.
TTCGACACCACGAAAGTGCTCTCGCCGGACATGGCCAGATTACTTTTATCTCCATTCGGAATGGGCAGGGTCAGTGCATCCCTCGCAGACTTTGCGGAAGGAAATTTGCTAATTTCCGTCATACTCGGTCCGACCTCAGGTCCACTTGCTTTACCGTTGATGCTCGCAGACCTAGTGTTGATGACTGAGAAAGGTGCTCTATGTATGGGTCGTCCGGATATGGTGAAGGCAATGCTGGCCCAGGAGTCCGATCTCTATTCGCTAGGTGGAACAGACGTTCACAGCAGGGGCTCGGGCTCGGTTCAACTGGTATTCAAAGATGAAGAAGGTTTATTCAAGTGCATAAGAAAATTACTGCATGGAAGTTTCAAAGGCAAGGGACCCCATGGTCTTGAATATGAAGAGCCCGATGCGGTTGATTTTGAAAAATTAATTCCAACAGATCATCGCACACCCTATGACATGCATCATTTGCTGAATTCCTTTATCGACAAAGGCAGCTTTACGGAGATAAGCGCCGAATACGCGGAGGAAGTGTTGACCGCCTACGCGAGCATCAAAGGAAATTTCGCTGTAATTATCGCCAACAACCCCCGACATAATGGAGGTGCAATTTATCGGAAATCCGCCTCAAAAATGGTAAAAATGATAAATATTGCCGCAAAAACCAACATGCCAATCATATTCATTGCCGATATCCCGGGATTTATGATCGGTAGAGAAGCTGAAAATAGTGGCATATTTTCGGCCGCAGCGGAATTATTCAGAGCACATGTTCGATGCAAGGTACCAAAATTACTGCTCGTTGCCAGAAAAGCGTATACGGGAGGCGTGTACGCCATGGGTGGTCCTGGATTTGAGCCTGTGGCAGTACTGGCGTATCCGCGGGCCCACATCGGCGTTTTCAGCCCGGACACGATGAAGAAAGTAATGTCTGAGTCTGATGAAACCACCAGATCCATAATGCGAAAACTGACTGATGAAATTGAAAACCCAGAATTGTTGAAAATTAATGGGCTGATTACTGATGTCATCGAGATAGAACATACTCGAGAACAAATTACCAAGTATTTGTTCCCTGTAGGGAGTGAAGCTAGCGCCTGAGTTGAATCGCAAGCGTCTCACTTCCACAGTCCAGCGCAGTCTGCTTGTCGGTAACGCGGATACATGGCGGGCGGATATCGCCGCGTTAAAGGGCGAAGTTTCGCGGTTTGGCCTCGGTCTGCCGTTGTTGAGAGCTAGCGAGGAGGTGCATGCGGCATCGACTGAAGCCGACGCCGACCGAATCTCGACGAACCAAGTTGCAGTCTCCAGCTAAGCCAGGCTCAACCGCGAGCAGATCCAGAAGGACCGAGAAAATGTTGAAACTAGCGCTCACTGGCCGTGGAAGTCCGACGTTAAGTCGTGAGTTCGGTGCACGGAGTGGTGGCACGCTGCCGAACCATCGCGATCACTCACAACCGTCCGAGAAACCTGTATTACATAACGGCCGCTAGCGTCGACAACGACGACAGTCCCCGTGGCGCACCGCACGCGTACTGTGAGCGATAGACTTGATTAATGATGATCTTCAGCACCCAGCGATCGCGCAGTCGCAGCGTCGTCCATCACCGCAGCGCCATTCAGGCAACAATCAGATCCGCACAGGTATCGTTTTTTCGAAATGCTTGACCAGCCTGAAGGGCATCGTCCCTATACGGTCAGTGTTTAATAGCATAGGCGGAATCATGCTAAAGCTCTGCACGATGACCTCGTTCCGTCTCTTGAGACCGTGCTCAAGCAAACACCACTCCTCGATGGAGGGCCGCCGCGTACGTCCGAACTTGACCACAACGTGCCCCATCGACATATATCTCTCGAATGTGAGCTGCCCTGATAGCTGCTGGTTCGTGCGGCAGCCTACGCACACGAGTGTCTCCTCGAACAGCTTCGCTTTAGGATGCGCGCTCGACATGAACAATTCCGACAAGATAAGAAAATCGGCTTCGCCGCGCCGGAGAACCTCATCGGGGTCATCGGCAAGTGGCAGCAATTCGAAGCCGACGGCGGGAGCTTCCCGTGCAATACGCTCCACGATCTTTCGAAAAAATGCGACTGCCATGAAATCGGAAAGAATGATCCTGAAGCGGCGATCCGATTTGGCCGGGTTGAAGACGTCCCGGGAAATAACGGAGAGCTGGATGTGCACCAGAGCCTCGCGGATTGGAGCGGCGAGCCCTTCAGCACGCGGTGTGGGGACATGTTCCCGGCCCCTCATCGTAAACAGTTCATCGCAGAAATAGACGCGTAGCCGGGCGACGGCCGCGCTCATGGCCGGCTGGCTCAGGTTGATGCTGCGTGCCGCCGCGGTGAGGTTACGGTCGGTCATCAGAGCATCGAGCGCGACGAGGAGATTCAGATCGAGGCCCTTGAAACGCATGATCCCAACTTATAAATAATGTGGATGTGTTCCATCAAAACAATCGATTTTACGAATTGTACGGCATGGAGGATAGTGTTCCTGGTGCATCGAGACACGCGAGCGCGGCCCTGTCGCTGCTCGGACACAGGATCAAGCGCAAGCTTACCGCCGGGCAACTCGGCGTGAGCGGGCAGTCCGTCTGCGACTGGCTCACACATGGCGCAACAGCGGCGTGGACGGCCCGATGACCGCCATTACG
>NZ_PVNC01000043.1:0-21123 GCF_003001875.1 Paraburkholderia sp. BL18I3N2 | reverse complement strand
CCTCAGGCTCCTGCTGCTCGATCATGATTAAGCCCTTTCCTTGTTTGAGCATCTTTGTCAAAACGTACCGAAGAATTCATCTTCGAGTCCGATAATGCGAGAGTCAACGTAAATAATGTCCGGGTGCGATGCGGGCGGTATAAACCTGAGACCGTCCAGGTCTGTTGGAGGAACTGCAATCACGCGATGGTTTAATTTGCCCGGCAAAATAAAAGGCTAAGGCGGTCAACTTCCAACCCGCATTTTCCTTAAACATTGGTGAAATATGGCCACACTATTTTTCCGCACTAGGAATCTCGTGAATATTTCCCGCTCTGATAGTGGCATTAAAACAATCTGCCATTAACAAGCTGACTTGAGATTTCGGCCGTGGGCTTGATTCAGGATCCATTGATTCGGAGTGTATGCCGATCATTCCGGTTCACTGACGCGTACGATGGCCTTGCCGAAATTCCTGCCTTCAACAAGCTCCAGAAGTCCTTGAGGTGCCGCGTCGATTCCTTCATACATATGCTCACGCGATTTCAGTTTTCCTTCGCTCCACCAGTTACGTAGCTGTCGAATGTAGGTATCGTATAAATGAACGTAGTCCCACAATACAAATCCTTCTACTCTGATTTGCTTCAGATTGATTGACCACCAGGGCCGCGGAGAACGATTGACCGGATCGTCCGGATCGATCCACCAGTCGGCCGTAGTTCCCACGACAGCCATACGGCCACGGAATTTCAGGCGACTGAAGACTAAGTCCGAGAAAGCGCCTCCGGCGAGATCGACATAAACATCAATCCCATTTGGACATAGTGCGTCAATCTTTGCGCCGGCTTCGGGGTCACGATAGCTGACGGCACCATCGAGGGCGAGTTCTTCGCGAAGATAGTTCAGTTTGTGTTCGGGGCCGGCACTGCCTATCACGCGACAGCCCATGATCTTCGCTACTTGCGAAACGACTTGGCCGACTGAGCCGGCGGCATTGCTGACGAACACGGTTTCTCCTGGGCGCGGCTTTCCGGCTTCGATCAATCCGATATGCCCTGTCAAACCTTGCTCACCCAGTGCGGACAGGCGCATATAAAGCGGCGCGTCGCCGGCGTCAAACTTCTGCACGACTGTTAAACCATCGCCGCCCGCGGCCGCTTCCGTCGACAAGGGAATCATGGTGGGTGTGCCGTCGCCTTTCCCCTTGCAAATCGAATGTGTCTGATAGCCCAGGTAGCCTTCGACAATGTCTCCTCGTGCGAAACGGGGGTCAGTCGACCTGACGACCTGGCCCACTCCGGCGCCCCGCAGCGTATCTCCCAGGGGGATTGGCGCCAGAACAGCGGCTTGTTCGGCTCCCGTCACCCCGAATCGATCAACCGGCTTGTCCATCAGTTGACGATGGTAGGGATCGAGGGAAAGATATAGCGTCCGAACCAGAACCTCGTAGCCACCCAATGGACGCACGGAGACTTCTTCGCGCTGGAAATTCGCAAGCGTGGCCTTGCCTTCGGGGTGGCTCTTCAACGTCCAGCGAATGTTTTTTGGCAAATCGTTCACGCAATCGGCCCCCGCTCCAGATATTGCGAGGCGTCACCGATTTCATATTGCCAAGCCATCGGCATCTTCTCGTCTTTGGACCTACCGCGGCCGTAATACGAAGTAAAGCCAAGCAGTTGCCGCAGGCGCGGGGGCAACTGCCTGGCTCGCTCGCGCGATATTACGAGCGAATGAGCTTCTTCGGGTTTCAGGTAGCCTGCATAAAAGCACAGTGTCATACCTCGCCGCGGAGCATTTGACATATTTGCTCCCGCGCCGTGCGCAACTTTGCCGGTGAAGAACATTCCGCTGCCAGCCCTCATTACCGCCGGCACAGTTTCAGGGCGATGAGAGACTTCATTCCAGTCAATATCGAGTTTGTGGGTTCCGGGAATTACGCGAGTAGCGCCGTTGTCTGCAGTGAAATCGGTTAGCGCAATCATGCAACTTGCAATCACCTCTGGTTTGTCGGCACCGCGCAGATGGAAGGGAGCATAGCCGCCGTCCTGATGGATGACTTGAGTCGGTGCACCGGGCCATACCTCCAGCACCTGTGCACTGCCGAGTTGAATGTCATAATTAGCGCCGTCGAGACACGCTTCAGCCCAGTCGAGAATGCGGTCCGTCAAAATGATGTCCGCGAAGCAGTGAGTGCGTGCCGCAAGGCCAGCGAGGCGTCGCGTGAACTTATCCGCTTCGGGGTCTATGGACATAATCTCGTTGCGTCGTTGCTCTACGAAAAACCTATCGACTTCACTGTTGAACCGGGCAAGCAGATCCGTGCATATTAGATTGGGCACGATGACTGCACCATCGAAGTCGGTAACCTCTTTAATTTGCGCGGCGCTCGTATTCTCTTCCAGAGTCACAATGTTTTTTGGCTGCGGCAACCGGTTAGTCATCCCATGCTCCTTTTTAATGAGTAGCAGCCTCGATTGTTTATTCTCGGGCTTACCGCGCAGCTTCATAATACAAGTCTGTCCTTTGCTGTATAGGTTCGGACGGGTCAGAGCCGTGTGCTTGGCGGCCAGTCGTTTTGTACTCAAGGACGCCGTTGCACTGGGTCGGCCCGAGTTTCACAGACACTCAATGAGCCGTTTTGCCAAGTGGCGCCGGCCAAACCTCCGCGAGGGGCTGGAGGAGTTGCCGCAGATGATTGTTTATGTGTATTCTGTGAGCAAGCATCAATTAGATTGATGATGTGGACGAGTAGGCGTTTTAGCTTCCTGATCACTGGGAAATACGAGACCAATTGGGTCGCACCCACATCCGCGAGCGATTTAAAATTCAACATGGCGGTGGTTTTATGTGGTCACCCAAGAAGAGCGAACTTCGCAAACCCCTATACGTCGGTTTGGTTGAATCCCTGGAGCAGGCGATCGCCATCGGAGCGGTTCGTGTAGGCGAGCGTTTGCCCCCGCAGCGCGGGCTGGCGTCGAGCCTCGGCGTAACGCTCGATGTAGTCACTCAAGCCTATCAACTTGCCGAATCGAAAGGCTTGATCGTGGGCATGGTCGGTCGCGGAACCTTCGTTGGTGCATTCCCCGAAACCGCACAGGCGGTTGACTCTGAGCCGAGACAGCTCGTCGACCTGCGGATGAACACGACGATGGTTTCGCCATTTAATGAGAGCCTCAATCGCTTGCTTGGCGCAATCGCTCGCCGTAAATCTTTACATGGCCTCTTCGAATTTCACCCCGGGCAGGGCATGGAGGCGCACCGCGCGGCAGGCGCACACTGGCTTTCGTTGAGGGGCCTCGCGTACACACTAGACGAGGTCGTGGTGTGCGACAACATGCGAGATGCTTTACTGGCGATTCTGGCGGCCTTGAGCTCAGGTCGGCATCTAATCCTGACCGAGTCTCTGCGGTTCGCGGACTTCCGCCGGCTGGCCGCGTTATTCGGGATCCGCGTGCGCGGCGTTGCTATGGACGTGAACGGACTGTCCCCGCAGGCTCTACGGGAAGCAGCTCGCGGCGAGGCAGTTGCAGCGATTTTCTGCTCGCCTACGGGGCATGATCCGACGAACATCACTATGCCGCTCGAAAGGAGGCATGAGATCATTGATGTTGCGCGCGAACTGGATTGTTTGATTGTGGAGGATGATACTGCGGGGCATCTCGCCGGGGATGATACTCCCACTCTCAGTGCGCTCGCGCCGGATCGATGCATTTATATTTGCGGCACCAATCGAAGTCTCGCTGTTGGTTTACGAATTGGCTATGCAGCTATGCGCGGCCCGGTGCGCTCACGATTGGATGATACGATTCCAGTATTGTCGTGGACGTCTTCCGCACTGCTCGGAGAAATTACATCGACCCTGATTGAGTCCCGGACAGGGGGACGGTTGCTCAATTGGCACCGTCAGGAGGCGGTTGCACGACAACAGATCGCGGCCGATGCACTTCAACGCGGATACCCGCCTTTGCGGTTTCCTAGTTACCATCTGTGGTTGCCGATGGCTCCAAACTGCACTGCAAAGGATTTTGCCGCGGAGTTGCTCGCGGAAGGCGTCGCTGTGTTGCCTGCAAGCGCCTTTTCCGTTGATGCAGAAGCAACGCCAGAATGCGTCCGAATTTCGATGGGCGGCGTCCGCGAGCGTGAGCGATTAGCCGAGGCATTGGCAATTGTGGCGCGCGTGTGGCGCAAGGGTGCGCGTTGACCGTGATATTCATTCGCAAGTGAACAATTCGTGTGCGCCCCCCGAAGTCTACTGCACTAACGCATTCCGCTATGATGCCCGAAACGACATGACATAGTGCGAGCCGATTTTTGTGAGCACCAACGTCATGTCCCGTGCTCGCAACCGCTGTTGAGGCGGCTCGGAACTGCAGCCCAGGTCAGTATAACCGTGAGCCGGGTGCCTCGCGCCTCGGCGATCAGATGGTATTTGCCACCGAGCGTGTGCTGATTCATGGGATTGGGTCCGTTTTTTCCCGCCAACATGGCGCGAATTGACGCGTTTGTCGCTGACAACGCGTCAATTCCATTTCTCCACCGTTTCTTAAGCTTCCGATACCGTGACAGACTTCGTCGCGAGGTACGGTTCGAGCGCTTCCGGGCCGCCTTCGGAACCATAGCCGGAGTCTTTCACACCGCCGAACGGCATTTCCGGCCACGGCGTGGCCGCCTGATTGATCCACAACATGCCGACTTCCAGCCGTTGGCTCAGCTGATGGATATGATTGAACGAGCGCGTGAATGCGTAACCGGCGAGGCCGTACGGCAGCCGGTTGGCTTCGCTGATGGCCTCGTCGAGCGAGTCGAAACCGCGAACCGCGGCGACCGGGCCGAACGGTTCGTTGTTGAAAACGTCGGCTTCGAGCGGAACGTCAGTCAACACGGTCGGCGCGAAGAAATTGCCGTCGCCGCCAATCGCTTCACCGCCGGTCGCGACGGTTGCGCCGACCGCGCGCGCGTTTTCGATGACTTTCCTGATGGCGCCGACCCGGCGGACATTGGCGAGCGGCCCGAGCGTCGTACCCTCGGCCAAGCCGTCGCCGACTTTCAGGCTCTCGGCATGCCGGACCAGCGCTTGTTCGAATTCGCGGCGGATGCTGTTGTGCACGAGAAAGCGGGTCGGCGAAATGCATACCTGACCGGCGTTGCGGAATTTCGCGCCGCCCGAGGTCTTGACAGCGAGTTCAAGATTCGCGTCTTCGGCGATAATCACCGGTGCGTGTCCGCCGAGCTCCATGGTCACACGCTTCATATGCTGGCCGGCAAGGGCGGCGAGTTGCTTGCCGACAGCGGTCGAGCCGGTGAACGTGATTTTGCGAATCGCCGGATGTGCGATCAGATGGTTCGAGATTTCGCCGGGGTTACCGGCGACCAGGCCAATCACGCCCTTCGGGATCCCTGCGTCCACAAACGCTTGCAGCAGTGCGGCCGGCGATGCCGGGGTCTCTTCGGGAACTTTGACTAGGAACGAGCAGCCGGTCGCGAGCGCGGCACTCAGTTTGCGGACCACCTGATTGATCGGGAAATTCCATGGCGTAAATGCGGCGACAGGGCCGATCGGTTCCTTGATCACAGTCTGCTGAGAGGTGAGGTTGCGGGCCGGCACGATCCGACCGTAGACACGCAATCCTTCATCGGCAAACCATTCGATGATGCCGGCCGCGGACAAGACTTCGATGTGGGCTTCGGCCAGCGGCTTGCCTTGTTCGAGCGTCATCAGGCGCGCGATTGAATCGGCGCGCTCGCGGACGAGTCCGGCAGCCTTGCGCATCAATGCGGCACGTTCGAAGGCGGGCACTCTGCGCCAAACCGCGAAACCACGCTGAGCAGCTTTTACCGCACGGTCTAGATCCTCGATGCCGGCATGCGCCACGCTGCCGATTGTTGCGCCCGTGGCGGGATTGACGACATTGAGGGTCTTGCCGCTTGCGGCGGGACCCCATTCGCCATCGATAAAGAGCGGGGTGTCCACGTATTCAGAAACTGCCATGTCTAACTCCTGTGCTCCAGCTTGAAACGGGTTTGGATCGAGTGTGTATGGGCGAGCGGAAGCTACATCGGACCATCAATCGGAAGTCGGGCGATTGCTACGGATCAGAGGCTTGTTGAAGCGAGCATCGGCTTCAACAAGACCGAATGTGTTTTGTAATGCGATCTGGCAGTGAGTCCCAAGGGTAGCGTTGAGACTAGAGAAAACATGCAAGCTGGCCCGCCAATTGTGATGCATCATACATCAAATGGCGTGCTGGTTGAAGTTAAAGGGTGCACCGGCAGCGTGCCGAAACACTTAGACCGCCGGTCGCACGGCTTACGAAGCCGTCAATCCCGGCCGCTCCTCAATGTGCCAGGCAGCCAGGTCATCCAGACGTGAGGCGCTGCCACGCAGCGCTTTGCCGTCCAGCGCAATGAACTGTCGTCCGGGCGGCGCTGACGCCTGTCGCTGGGCGAAATGACGCACCGCGCACTCCAGCTCATGCTCGTCGACCTGGAGCAGGAATTTGCGGATTCCTACCCAGCTCGGGGCCTTGCCCCCGTTCGTCCCGAACAGCCCATTCAGCCGCGCCAGGCGCTCGGCAATGAACACCTCAATCGTCCTGAGCGAGTTGGCGCCTGCCAACATCGACGTCACGATCGCACACAGCAGCGGCTCCAGCGCATAGCGCTTGCCTTGCTCGCGCCGTACATCGTGCAGTTCAGAAAATACACCCCCGAATATCATTCTCGTTTCCACTGCTTGCTTCGAAGCTCACGAAGCTAACACGGTCGAACGGAAGTTAACAGCCCTATGGAATACCCACAGGTTATCCGGCTCATCGTCGACAAGTAGGACTGTTGACATGGCGAGATGCGAGTCAGGACGTTTACGGAGGAGCCGCAACGACCGTGCCGAAGACCTCCAGCCGCTGGCTCCAGCAAGGCTATGAAAATGGTGGCAATGGTGCGGGTCACACATACATAATTGCCAAAACGCAGCGGAAGGGTATACGCCAGCATCTCCTCAACCATGCGCAGGTGGAGCGGGAACCGATAGTACAGCCACACGGCGTAGCTGATGATGCGCGGCGGAAATCGGTAGCCCTTGGACGAAATCGGCGCCTCGGCCGACGGCAAAACGGAGACGGAACCTTTCTTCATGCCCCACTATATTCGTCGACCCCGGCGCCAACTTGACAATGCCCGACGTGCATAGTTAGTCGCCCGCGAGGCAATCATCGAAACCGCCCTCGGACTTGAAAAGCATTCGTTTGGATATACAATACGATTTATGTGTATCTATTGGAGTTAATGATGCAAGTCGCTAAATGGGGCAACAGCCTTGCCGTCCGGCTGCCCGCGAGCGTCGTCGATGCACTCGGTCTGAAGGAGGGCGACGACATTGAGATCTATGCCGAACAGTCCGGTGCGTTCTCGGTCAGCAAAAAGCCGACGGACGCTGAGCGGATCGAGCGCCTGCGCAAGTACCGCGGACGACTGCCCGCCGACTTCAAGTTCGATCGGGAATCGCTCAGCGAAAGGGGAAACGCTGAATGACGGTTGAGGCACCGGCGCGATTTGCCGTCGATAGCAATGTGATTGCCTACCTGTTCTCCGGCGACGCCGCGAAGGCCGACCGGGCCGAGGCGCTGGTGGTGCAGGGGGCGCGGATGCCCGTCATCAGCACGCAGGTAATGAACGAAGTTACGCTCGTCATGAGCCGGAAAATGGGGCTCTCGTGGCCGGAGATCTACGTTCTCCTAGGCGATGTGGAGGAGTTCTGCGAGATCGTGCCACTGACGCTTGAAGTCAACAAGGAAGCACGCCGTATCGCCGAACACTACGGATTCAGATTCTACGATTCGTGCATCATCGCCTTCGCGTTGCTTGAAGAGTGCGAAGTACTTTACAGCGAAGATATGCAACACGGCCAGGTCATCTTCGACCGGCTGACGGTGGTCAATCCGTTCCGGTCACCCAGTTGACCGCCGTCTGATTCGTCGTCGGGCGTCGCGCGGTTTGTAGTTTGAGCTCGTGGCCGCGACGTTGATGCGTCGATTCAAGCGAGCCGAATCGCTTCACCGGCTGATTAGACCGCCTGCGTTCTGCCCGCGCTCTAATTTGACATAATTAAAGTGATCACTTTTCGTGATTGTAGAAGCTAAGTTGTAATGTCCGCTTTTAGCCAAGTTCAAATGTCCGCTTTTTTCGCAGCGTAAGCTGACCCGCCGCCGGCGTTCCGGCGCGGGAGGCGTTAATGGCTGCGACCGAACGGATAACAATGACGATGCGCGAACTGGACAGGTTCAAGGTCATTCAGGACGTCGCCGACGGCAAGCTCAAGCCGTGGCGCGCGGCAGAACGGCTCAGGCTGACGACGCGGCAGGTTCGCCGCCTCGTTGACCGGTTGTGCGAGCATGGGCCGGAAGGTCTCGTATCGCGCCGGCGCGCGAAGCCCAGCAACAACCGGCTGGATCCAGTGAAGGCGGATCAGGCCTGTCGATCATCCGTGACCGCTATGCCGATTTCGGACCGACGCTGGCGTGCGAGAAGCTGTACGAATCGCACGGCATCCGCCTTGCCAAGGAGACGGTCAGGCGCCTGATGACGGACGCAGGTCTGTGGGTGCCCCGGCGGCAGCGGCCACCGAAGATTTACCAGCCGCGTGCGCGGCGCGCGTGTCTGGGCGAGCTGATCCAGATCGATGGCAGCGATCACCGGTGGTTCGAGGAACGGGCGCCGGCCTGCTCGCTGCTGGTGTACGTCGACGATGCGACCAGCCAGCTGATGATGCTGCATTTCACGGCGACCGAGTCGACCTTCAGCTACTTCGAGGCGACGCGCGCGTACATCGGGCGCCACGGCAAGCCCGTCGCGTTCTACAGCGACAAGTACAGCGTGTTTCGCAAGACGGGTGCGAACAAGGATGGCAACAGTGTGACCCATTTCGGCCGGGCGATGTACGAGCTGAACATCGACACGTTCTGCGCGAACAGTAGCCCCGCCAAGGGGCGCGTCGAACGGGCACACCTGACGTTGCAGGACCGGCTCGTAAAAGAATTGCGGTTGCGTGGCATCAGCACGGCTGCCGGAGCCAATGCGTATGCGCCTGCCTTCATGGCAAATTACAACGCGCGCTTCGCGAAGCCACCAAAGAGCGGATTCGATGCTCACCGCCCACTCAGGGCTGACGAGAATCTTGATCTGGTGTTCACGTGGCGCGAGCCGCGCAAGGTGAGCAAGTCGTTGACGGTGCGGTATGACCGCGTCACGTATCTGCTGAACGACACGCCCGAGCACCGCAAACTGATCGGCCGGCATATCGAGGTCTGGGAGTACCCGGACGGGCGTATCGAACTCCGCGCCGATGGTCATGTACTGTCATGCAGACAGTACGACCGGCTGACCGAAGTTGACCAGGGCGCGGTCGTTGAGCACAAGCGGCTGGGTCACGTGCTTCAGGTCTCGCAGGTGATCCAGGCTCAACGCGATAACAGCCGGATCGGAAAAGCGCCTTCGCGAACCCACCTGGGCGTGCCGACCCGGGTCCAAAGCCGCTCGCCAGGCAAGAAGAAACAGCGCGAGTTCACGCAGGCCGATATCAATGGTGTGATTCTGGCACAGTCGCAGCAGCGGCAAATGCAACAACCACGCAAACCTGGCCCTCGGTCTGCAAAGGTGATCGACGCAGACGTAAGCGCCCTGCCAGTTCAGGCGTCGTCCTTCAACAATGTGTGAGACAAAAGGCGTTAGAAACAAACCCCTTAAACCCGGACATTTCAACTTAGCCGGAAAGCGGACATTTGAATCTGGCTTTGACAGTGATGTAGCGGCAATATGAGAATGTCGTGTTCTAGCAAGATACAGATGTCGTGTTTTACCGCGGCCGTACGCTGCCTCACAATTCAGTGAGCCGTCCAGTTGGAGCGTACTTCAGCCGGACGTCAGGGACCTGCGCAAAGGGAGTCACAATAAAGTCGATTTCGCCGTTAGTTGGCACCTTTGCATCAACGCCCAATGCCTAAATCTGATGGTTTTGGCCGTCAGCGTACGCAAACGGCCGACTCTTGACGGCACCCCCGGTTTGCCGGGTACTGCCGTTCGGCGAGCAGGTCGGGGCAGCGCGCTCGCGAAATTATACCCATATAGATATAATTTCGTGCATAGAGAAAAAGCCAAAAAAGCTGCACTGGGTCGGATCCGCCAGGAAGGATTTGATGGCGATGCCCGAGGCCGTCAAGGACACATTTGGATATGCGCTGCATCTGGCGCAGGCAGGATCAAAACACGCGGCCGCGAAGCCGCTATCGGGCTTTGGATCGGCGGGCGTTATCGAGGTTGTGGAATCGGCCGAAGGCGGCACATACCGCGCGGTGTACACGGTGAAGTTGGCGGGAAGCGTCTATGTGCTGCATTGTTTCCAGAAGAAGTCCGCGCACGGCATCGCAACGCCGAAGCCGGACATGGACGTCATTCGGAGCCGATTGAAGGCGGCCGAGGATCATGCGAAAGGAGTCGCAAAATGGTCGGGATCGAAGAAAGCAGCGGTAATGTGTATGCCGATTTAGGCGTGCCTGATGCTGACGAAATGCTGGTAAAGGCGCAACTCGCAACGAAGATTGAGGAAATCATCAAGGCCCGGAAATGGACGCAGATTTGGGCCGCCGAAGTACTCGGAATGACGCAGCCGAAACTATCGAACATGCTGCGTGGTCAGTTTCGCGGAATCAGCGAGGCAAAGATGCTTGAGTGCCTTGCGAAGCTCGGACGCAACGTGCGAATCGTCGTCGGGCCAGCACGCCGCTCCACGAAAGCCGGACGCGTCGAAGTCGTGTTCGAGTCGCATGCGTGACCCGCAGGCGCCGAGCCGGTGAGGCTTGGCGATGCTCTCCGGGATCCACCCGGCTACGTTTGTGCTTCATGCGCGGCATCTACCGCGAGGTGGTACGGTCCACGTCCGGAGCGCACGCTCACCGACTGGCTAGCTGACATGCGCCACGCCGCGCTGCCCGGCGAGGACATCCAGATCGGTCGGATGCTTGCGGAGTCGATCGCGGCTCTGGAATACATCATTATTGCGCGCGGCGGCCGGTTGCCGCCTGAGTTGATGCAAAGGTAAGTCGTTCGGGTGTGGTTGCCTGACCCTGCGCGGAAGCTCGTCATCAGCACGCTACGGGGCCCCTCACTGCAGTAAAAGCAAACAAGGACACGTGATTTTTCCGCAAATCCGGGGCGCTAGAGATTTCGGGTTTCAGTGCAACAAGCCGAGGTAACCCGGCGGTGCAAATGGTCGTTGATGTTCCTGAAAAAGCTCACCGTACCGAGGAGCCTTTATCTTCTAATACGCAACTAACTGTCTGTTCCAGCTGCGCAAACGTCAAACCCGAAACCGCCTGCAGGGCTGGTCCCGATGAGGTCTGGTCTGGCACTCAATTCCCGCTGGCGATCGTCGTTCACGGGCGCCGGGTACAGCTGGATCGTTCGTCCGTCGACGGTTAGCACCAGCTGACTTCTGGTAGATTGATTGTTGCGCGGCGCAGGTACAAATAGAGAAGACCGCGAACGATTCTGTCGAGGCACGTTATGGAAGTTCCTGATCACGCAGCCGCCGTCTCGCCAGATGGACGCGCCGTGGTTTTCACGCTGTCGGTTCGCGGCCGTGAGGTCGAAGGCGCTGTTGCGCGTGACGCACTCGAGCAGCACTTCTGGCTACCGCGTGGCGCCGACGCGGCGCGCACACTCAGGACCTTTGAAAACGGTCGCAACCGCATTGTGGCGCTCGCACAAAGAAAGCTGCTTGCGCGGCCCCACACGTCGCTGTGGCTGGCCGTCAACGACTTCGTCACCCGGTAGCCGGAAGTTAAGTGACGAAGGCTCCCGCACGCCGGATGCGGCATCTCCACGACACACAAAAAAGCACGACCGTTCAAATGTTGATCATTTATCTTATGTCAAATTGACGCGGTCCCTTACCGGCTGACCCGGGCAGTCACATCTAACGTATCTAGCCGGCGCCAAAGCTGTCACTGCCGTTCAGTTGGCGTGACGCCGATATCGCAACTCCTTCTGGCTGCGAATAGCGACCACCAGCACAACGTCCAGCTCAGCCACAAAACGATACAGCGCAAGATAGCCATGCGCGCCATTCGAAATGACCAGCTCGCGCATCGCATCGGGGCCACTAACAGGCCGTCCAATCTGAGGACTCGTCTGAAGGATGTCTAGCGCGCGAACGATATCGTCAATGTGTTTTGCGGCGCTCGCCGCGTTGTGTTCAAACAGGAAGTCAAAGATCCGCTCAAAATCATCGCGAACTTCAGGCGCCAGAACTATTCGCGCCATCGCTTGACCTTCGGTGTTCCCGGATCGTGCCCTGCGGCCCGCTGGCCTATGTAATCACGCATGTCGGCCCACTCAATTCCGAGGCCGTTCTCCAGCATGTTTGCGAGGCGGTCGTTACCCTCAGTGAGAAATTCGCGACGCAGTTCTTCGCTGGTGACCCTCTCCGCAATCGCCTCCAGCATGAAGCTGTGGGCTGTAGTCCCCGATTCTTCAGCTAGTCTGGAGATCCGATCGCGGAGTTCCGGCGGAAGGCGGAGCGTGGTGGTAGACATAGAGGCCTCTCATGTGTCACATCTGTGCTACATCATACTCTCTCAAGTTTGCCAGTGCACGCCCTTGTCCAAACCCAAGCAGGGAACCAAAAACAGGGACATACCTAATTATGTCAAATACCGTATCCGAAGATTGCTCCGGTTTGAAAGGAGTCGTGTCGGACGGGCTGAGCCGGTATAGAGTATTATTCTCAGTAATTTATAAAAAACTACTGAGATAACCATGGTCATCTCTGCAACTGGATCCCTCTACACCCTTCACGAGACTGCGCTACATGCGATGTACGCCGACCTCGAACGCGTCGCGCAGATACAGGATAAGGTTTTCATCGGTGCACCCGGGACCATCGTCCAGCACCGCAAAGGCGAGGCTGAGTACTACGCGCGTCAGTATCTCGATGGCGACGGCCGGCAGCGGCAGGCGTATCTCGCGGGGCCTGTCGGCTCGCCAGAGGCGGACACGCTCAAACAATCGGTGCAGAACCGTATCGACGAGGTCAAGGCTGTGATCAAGACCGTGCGCGAACTCGCCAAGCTCAACTTCGGCGTAGCCGATGCGAAGACCTATGCGACCGTTGGCGCACTGTTCAACCACGGCGTGTTTGCCGCGGGCGGCACGCTGGTCGGCTCCCACGCGTACGGCGTGATCCTGAACCGGCTCGGCATCCGCGCGGCAAGCTATCACACCGAGGACATCGACATCGCGCGACGCGAGCAGCTCGCGCTCTCCGATATTCCGGCCGGCGGACTTCTCGAAATCCTCAAGCAGACGGGCATCCGGTTTGTCGAGGTGCCAGGGCTCGACCGATCGGCGCCAGCAACGTCCTTCAAGGAGGCGGGAGCGTCGCGTTTTCATGTTGACCTGCTTGTGCCGTCGGCCGACGAGAATTTTACAATCCGGCCAGTACCCGAACTTAAGGCGCACGCCGCCGGCCTCCCCTACCTTGCCTACGTCCTTGGAACCTCGCAGAACGGCGTGCTGCTCTCGCGCCACGGTGCAGTGCCGGTACGCGTGCCAGACGCCAACCGGTTTGCCGTACACAAGCTGCTCGTCTCCCAGTTGCGCACGAACGACAACACGAAGTCTCTCAAGGATCTGCAGCAGGCTGCCGTTGTCATCGGCTTTCTCGGTGAGCATCATCCCGGCAGTATTGAAGATGCGTGCGAAGCGCTCCCGGCCAGTGCGCGCAGTCGCGTCAAGCGTGCAGTCGCGCCGCTCGAAAGGCTGCTTGAAGCGCATCCGGCAGCCCTCGACGAAGTGCGAGAGGCGCTCGCGGACTAGCGCGGTGTCGATGTCATGTCATGTCGAATCAATTAATCTTCGATTCTCTTTTATGTCTACATGAACGCCCCCGTTTGCGCCAGATGTTCGAGGTCTTGACGAATAGGATGGGCTGCAGCTGTACATCCGCCTCTTTGCAGCTTCCGCTTCGCTGCCGGCCCCTATGAAATCCGCTGACTCACGCCTCATTCAAATCGCGAGCTTGTGAAACTCAGACATAAAAGCAGGTTTCGTGAATCCCGGGTCCCGCCCGATTTGTCATTACACTCGAATGCCGCCGCAACTTTTGACGTTCCATCCCTTGAATCGAGAACCCCTTTAGCAGACCGATGAAACCATGCTGGCCTAACACTGACGTAATCCTTCCGGTAGGGCTGTTGATGTGGGAAGGAAATTCGAAGCCGCCTGCAACGAATTATTTCTCAATGTTCGCAATCAACGAGGGCGGCGGCAAGCTCGCGCAACGGTCCCCAGGCCGCCGAATGCCCGTTGGCATTGCCAGCGAGAATTGCGCGCGTGCGCTTACCGATCTTCCGCTGTACCTTTGCCACGTCGAGGCAGCCGCTCCAGTAATCAATATCGGCAAACACCGGTGCCGTGTCTGTTAGGGTGATCGCGTGCGCGACCTGATGCCACGTGTGCGACGCGCAGATAACTTCGTCGCCCGGGCCGATGCCGAGCGCACGCAGCACAATCCAGGTGCCGAACGTGCCGTCGCCACGGCCACCGCGTGGGCGCGGTCGCTCCAGCCGGCAAGGCAGCCTCAAACGAATCGAGCATTGGTCCATCGCTCCAAGGCGAACATTGCAGTACTGCATGGACGAGTTCGCTCTCTCGCGCCCCGCAGGCTGGCTCGCTAAGTGTGATTTGGTCAGTCGCCATCGCAGGCTTCCTCCTCGGCCACGATGAGCATATCGGCCTCACTTGCCTGTGCCGTCACAGACACGCAAAACCCTGTCGACGTCGCGAGATAGACGCGGCGGCCACGAAACTCGAGAACCGGCTTTTCATTGCGCAGTTCGACCGCGCCGATCCGCATGACACGCACGTCGGGATAGCGCTTTCGCCAACTTGCCGCGGCTTCCAGCAGCGTCGGTTCGTTGAGAATCAACTGGGCTATCACACAAATCTGATTTGCTGTGAGCGCCATGTCAGTCGTGCCCGCCCGCCACGCGCCACGCTTCTACAGTGACCGGAAGCGTAGTGTCGGCAGCCATCTCTGGCACCTGGAACCGCCAGCCGATTGAGAGCATAATGAGCCCGCTCCACGTCTGCGCCTGAGCGATGCAGACGATCGGCTCATCCAGATCCTTCTTCGTCACGTAGGCGCCGAGAATGCCTTTTCTGTCCTTTCGAATTATGAGTTTCACGTTGAGACCTCCTGGGTTGGTTGCAAAAATTTGCGCCGCAGGTACGTGCATCGCTTCGAACTAGCGGCGCGAGCAAAAGGCGCCGGCCCGCCGGGCGACGAACGTCCAGCGACGAACACATGGACTTTCATAGGCAGAACTCGTCTTTCTCGAGCAATGGTCGCAGCGCGGCAGCATCAATTTCGTCCTCAGTGCAGCCGACGCCTGCCCATCAAACTCGACGAGGTACACCGGTTCGCCCGGTCTCGATCACACGCCCCACATTGGCGATCCCGCCGAGCGCGCCGGCCCTCACAAGACGCTCGCATTCGCCCCGTCCGGGATAGCCACCGTCGTTGCAAACGTCGTGCAGTGGCACCACGCGCATTCTCCATGGAGCGCGCTCACCCAACCGCGCGAGCACGTCTTGCGAACGGTGGTCGAGCGTACATAGTTCCTTCGCGCGCATGCCGACGCAATGATCGCGTTCGACAAAGTGAACCGCATAGATGTAGAACCGCTGCAGGAACGTGTCGATTCCCGTGACGTAGCCCACGTCGCCTTTGCTCAAGAGCAGCTCACCCATGGCCTTACCGGTGTACGTACCGTCGTTGCTGATCGGGAGCGGGCGATCATCCGCACGGCACTGCCGGCAATGGCGCGTCAAGTTCGCGCCGCCCTTGCAGGCGTCATGCCCGGCCTTCAGCTCGCGCGCAGTGGGGCCGCGCTGGCCGTGCAGGCCGAAATACGTGCCATGCTCTGGGTCTGAGATCATCGGCATGATGTTGTGCAGGAACGCGCCTCGCCTCTTTACCTCGCGATTTACCTCGATCAGGAGTTCGTCGTTGATGCCCGGGATCAACACCGAGTTGATCTTCGTCAGTACACCACGCGCAGTCAGTATCTCCAGCCCCTCCATGTGCCGCGCGTGAAGGAAGCGCGCGGCCTCCTTGCCCGTGATTCGTCGGTGGTCCCAGAAAATCCACGGATAGATCTTTTCGCCGACGACGGGATCGACCATGTTGATGGTGATTGTCACGCAAACAATGCTGTTTTTGCAGATCTCGTCGACAAAGTCCGGCAACGCGATACCATTCGTTGACAGGCATAGCTTAACGTCCGGAGCGCGCTCGCGAAGCATACGGAACGTGTCGAACGTTTTCTTCGGATTGGCTAGCGAGTCCCCGGGACCCGCAATGCCGAGCACGGTCAACTGCGGAATCCGGGCCGCGACGGTCGTCACCTTTTTCACGGCTGCTCCGGCGCCCGTTTCTCCGACACGACGCCTGGCCGCGACTCGTTCGAACAGTCATACTTGCGGCTCCAGTAGTTGCATTGGATTTTGCAGGCGGGTGCCACCGCTACGTGCATGCGCGCATAATCGCGATGCGCTTCTTCCGAATAACCTGGGTGATTACTGATCTTTTCCCATACTTCTGCCGACATGCTCTCGGGCGCGTCGGACGGACCGCAGCTCGATTTGCCTGTGCCGCCGTATGAATCACAGCCGCCGCCCCGGACAGATGCGTCTACGGTCGACACCAAGGGCAGTGCCTGCCGAACGCCGATATAGGCAGTCGAGGGCGGCGTGCTGGCGTTCGCGCAGTCTTGCATGATATCTCCCTGCAACCAAAAGTGGCGGCGCAATACGCAATAGCGAGATCCATGCCACTCACTCGAGCTCCGCTAATGCGCGAGTCCCGCGATATCCGATAAGTTCTGTTGTCGTGCGTCGGCCCCCAAGCCCGACAACCACGCCCTATGCGTCGCTGTTACAACAAAAGTCACGCGCTCCACGTTTCATGTCCAAATTTTTTTGTTTAACTGATTATCGCGAGTGTGCGTCAAGCGAACATGTGCGACATTCTGTCCGCCAGCGGATGGAACCGATCGAGCCGCCTCCAGCGCGGCCGCATTGTCCGGAACGGGACATTCGCGACACGAACAATCGGACGATGCACCGCCATAACCCGACATTGTGCCGGTCAACATCCCGCAAATTGTGCTCCGACTGTAGATGCTCGCTTGGCACAACGTCCCGTGTAAGCGGGGTTTGAGGGACAGCCGTTATGGATATCGCGTTCATTAACTTTGGCAGTGGATGCAATGCGCGGAATGGATGAGATGCAGGAACCCCTGTTTACGACGGTCAAGCTGGAGGATTTCGTCCCGGCGGATCACTCGCTGCGACCGGTCCGGCTGCTGGTGAATGACGCGTTGAGACGGCTCAACGGACTGTTTAACGTCATCTATGCCGACACCGGCCGGGCTTCGATTGCACCCGAGAAGCTGCTGAGGGCGTTGCTGCTGCAGGTGTTCTACTCGTGCGTAGCGAACGCATGGTGATGGAACAGATGCGCTACAACCTGCTGTTCCGCTGGTTCGTCGGACTGGCGATCGAGGACGACGCGTGGGACCACTCGGTGTTCTCGAAGAACCGCGACCGGTTGCTGGAGCATGAAGTCGTGGAAGCGCTCTTTACTGAAGTCATGGGCCTGTCCGACAAACGGGGTCTCCTGTCGAGAGAGCATTTCTCGGTGGTCGGTACGCTGATTCAGACATGGGGGATTGCAAATGCACAGGCAGTGGACATCATCTTCGCCGGCAAGCAGACCATCGATGGCGACACTGCCCAGGTCGGCCCCGCTATCGCGATGCGATTGGGCGTCCAGTTGCTCACGTATGTATCCCGGATCGTCGAGACTGACCTCGACGCGCGCACGATCGTAGTCGAGCGCCGCGCCGAAGGCGGTGTGCAAGTATTGAAAACCGCACTGCCCTGTCTCGTGACGATGCTCGAGAATACGAACGAGCTGCGCTTCGCGACACTGCCCGCGATGATCCACGCGGCTGGATTCCCGGTGCGCAAATGGAATCGCGAGCAGGCCGGCATTGAGGACGTGAGCAAGGTCGGGCTGAAAGGTTCACCTACCGTGGTCAGCAAAGTGTTCGCGCCGACGCCGCGCGACGAAAAGGCCGAGATGCTCGAATTGGACGCGTCCAGTCTGCGCGACGTGTCGCTGAAACTCGTGCACAAGATATTTGCTCGCCATCCGACATTGGAGGCGGACCTGTTGATGA
Organism: Paraburkholderia sp. BL18I3N2; assembly: GCF_003001875.1. NCBI lineage: Bacteria > Pseudomonadati > Pseudomonadota > Betaproteobacteria > Burkholderiales > Burkholderiaceae > Paraburkholderia > Paraburkholderia sp. BL18I3N2. The sequence goes on along the minus strand of NZ_PVNC01000043.1, from coordinate 2,845 downwards.
AGAGGGCCTCATGAACTCGCCCGCTGCCTCTGAAAAGAAGCCGTCCGCGCCGGTCAAACGGGCCGCCGGCCGTAACCTCGATCTGCCCGAACATCTGAAAGCCTACCAGGGTGTCTGGGTCTTTCTCGAGCACGACCACGGCCACGTGCATAGCGTGTCGTGGGAGCTGCTCGGTGAGGCGCGCAAGCCCGCCGACAAAGTCGGCAGTCGTGTCGCTGTGGCCGTGCTCGGCGGTACCGACGAGCCGCTTGAGCAGTTTGCCAGTGAGGCGTTCAGTTTCGGCGCGGACAAAGCGTATGTGATTCACGACCCTGTGTCGCTCGGCTATCGCAACAAACCGTTCACGAAGGGGCTGACCGACCTGGTCAACAAGTACCGCCCCGAGATTCTGCTGCTCGGTGCAACCTCAATGGGCCGGGATCTCGCCCGATCTGTCGCAACGACGCTCTTGAGGGGCCTCACCGCCGACTGCACTGAGTTGAACATTGACCCGGCCTCGCGCGCACTGGCGGCCACACGGCCGCCTTTCGGCGGCTCGCTGCTCTATGCGATCATGACGCTCGCATACCGCCCGCAGGTGGCGGCGGTGCGCCCACGAGTGATGGTGATGCCGCAGGCGCAGACGGGTTGCGGCGGCGAGAACGTAACGTTGCCAACGACGAAGGCGATTGGAACTGCATCTTCGGCACCGAAACTATGGGTTCTTTACGACCATCTGGGACACTATTTTTCGCACGAGTTACTGGCCGAAAAAGGATGAGTGCCGGAAGTTGGCCTCCGCGACCAGCCCGAACCGCTCAAACGTGCGCGACTACTTCATTTTTCCGTTTGATCAACACCGCTGGCGCAGAGCTAAAGTCGGAAATGGTGTACGGGGAGTAAAGTAGAAAGAGCTGGTTGATACGCTGGAGCAAATCGCATCACGCGTCCGGTGTGCTCCCACTCCATGCGTGCGCAGCTTCGTCAGGTCGACCATTACAGAGACAACTGCCCTCAGGTTCGGCGCGCTATTGACCTCAGCGACACGTGTGGAGTTGCACCATCAATTCGGCATGGCCTTATATGATGTGAGGGCAATTGACAGAGCGATCAGTAGTTCTGCAAGGGGCGACTTCATGCCTGATGTCCGCGAGTTGACTCAAGTTCATCCTGTCGAAATCACACTTCGCGGGTTGTTTCACGTTAGAGCGTGTTAGGAACTTTGAAGTACTGGCACGGCATGGACGAGCATGAGCATTGGGAAGACGACGAAATGAAGCCCGGCGAGAGTTTCGGGTAGCCGCTCATAGTCACGTGCGAGACGGCGGAAGCGGTTGAGCCAGCCAAAGCTGCACTCGACCACCCATCGCCGGGGCAGCAGTACAAAGACTTTTTTCGTCTCCTCGAGTTTGATCGAGGGTGTAAAAAGTTTTGTGTAAACGGTCATTTGGCAGGAGACTGCCAGCAACAGGAGCATAGATGACCGTAGCGAAACGCAATAAAAGAGAGAAACCCGATGCTGAACTCGTCAAGCTGGCAGACAGCCTGCTGGCGAATTACCAGAAGCCGGAAGACCTGATAGGCGAGAACGGCCTGCTCAAGCAGCTTACCAAGATGCTGGTGGAGCGTGCGTTAGAGACGGAGATGTCCGAACACCTGGGCCATGGCAAAAGCGAAACGGTGACCAATGCCACGGGCAACACCCGTAATGGCCATAGCGCCAAGACGCTGCAGGGGGAGTTTGGCGAGTTGCCGCTCAATATCCCGCGCGACCGTCAGGGGGCGTTCGAGCCGAAGCTGGTGGAGCGCCATCAGACGCGCTGGACGGGCTTCGATGACAAGATCATTTCGCTGTATGCGCGTGGCCTGAGCGTGCGCGAGATCCAGGGGCACCTGGAAGAAATGTACGGCACGGAGGTCTCGCCGACGCTGGTCTCGGCGGTCACCGACGCCGTCAGTGATGAGGTGAAGGTCTGGCAGGCCCGTGCGCTCGACGTGCTTTATCCGATTGTCTATCTCGACTGCATTCACGTCAAAGCGCGCGACAGCGGCGCGGTGCGGACCAAGGCGGTGTACCTGGCCATCGGCGTGAACATGGCCGGCCACAAGGAAGTCCTGGGCCTGTGGATCGCCCAGACCGAGGGGGCCAAGTTCTGGCTGCAGGTGGTCACTGAGCTGAAGACGCGCGGCGTGCAGGACATCTTTATCGCCTGCGTCGACGGGCTTAAAGGCTTTCCTGAAGCCATCGAAGCGGTCTACCCAAAAGCGGCCGTGCAACTGTGCATCGTGCATATGGTGCGCAACAGTCTGAACTTCGTGCCGTGGAAAATGCAGCAGGAAGTCGCCGCCGACCTGAAGACGATTTACACTTCATCGACCCTCGAACTGGCCGAACAGATGCTGGGCGCCTTCGAGGCCAGGTGGGACAAGGACTATCCGTCCATCGGACAGAGCTGGCGACGCAACTGGGCACGTGTGATTCCGTTCTTCGATTACCCACCGGAGATCAGGAAGGTGATTTACACCACGAATGCCATAGAATCGATCAACATGAGCCTGCGCAAGGTGATCAAGACCCGCAGCTCGTTCCCGACCGATGAGGCCGTCACCAAGCTGTTTTACCTGGCCCTGAACAACATCAGCAAGAAGTGGACGATGCCGATCCGCGACTGGAAGGCCGCACTGAACCGCTTCACGATCCAGTTCGAAGAGCGGCTGGTGCCGGGTTAAACCTCAACCCGTTTACACAAAATTCCGGACACCCCCGTTTGAGAGGTGGCGCCGCTTGTTCGGACAGGGTCCCGAGATTTTTAAGTGGAATTGTTGGGGCAATCAAGCTGCCGATTTTATCGCTGGCAGCGTGGCG
>NZ_PVNC01000042.1:0-23233 GCF_003001875.1 Paraburkholderia sp. BL18I3N2 | reverse complement strand
ACCTCGGCGACAAGGTGGTTGACCTGCATGTATGGCGGGTGGGCCCCGGTCACATGAGCGCGGTGGTGTCAGTGGCAACAGATGAAACCCAGCGAGACTCTCGCTTCTATCATGCGGTGCTTGGGCGCTTCATGGGTTTGTCTCATGTCACCGTCGAGGTCCAACCGTTACAGACGGCCGCCTGACACAGGTGTTGACCAAGACCGTCAAAGGAAGCCACGCGGCCGCTTGCGGTGATGAATTGACGTCCGGATGTCCGAACTAGGGCGGTAGCGAACGACCCTTTGGCCGGAAAGCGACCGAACTCGAGAAACTCCTCCTCGGGCAGATCACATTCAGCCCCCGTCCCCACCACCGCGCGCGGGACGATCTTCGTCCCGCGGCCATCTCAGGGCGTTGCTTGCCATTCGACTTCGGTATGTATTGCCGCTGTCGAACAGACAACGCTTGGCACGCTCCATTGTGTAGGCGGCAATGATGCGGTCCTGCTGGTCACTGCCCACGCGCGCATACACCGCTTCGCCCAGCGTTTCAATGAAGTCGTCGCGGCTGCCGCCCATCAGGCAGTCCGCGCTGTTTTCGAGGTCGTCCCTGAACTGTTCTACATCGTCCATGCTGGCGCTCCCCGAAGTTGGTCCGGCGTGGCCAGATGGTACGGGCGATCGCCGGCCTGCGGGCAGTCGTGAAAGTACCTGTTCCAGGGCGACCCGTACATAGAGCGCCGTCTGGTGCGTCAAGTGTAAGCGCGATTTCTCGCACACGTAGTTTCTCGTAAGCCGAAAGCGCAGCATGTGTGTCCGCAACCAAATCAGTGGGCACACCCTCATGCAGGACAACCTGGACGATTTCCTGCCGCTGCGAGTAATAGGCGTCAACGCAGACGGCAAACGCAGATTCGATGAACGCGAGATGTTGATTTGCACGGAATCCTGACCCACGATTACTGCGTAGGGTGGGGGTGCGGCTAAATACTTGGACTGGTTTATGCTGCGATTCCCAGGCTCTCCCGGTATTCGAGCGGGCTGAGAGCGCCTAGCGAGACCTTGATCCGCTTCGCGTTATACCAGCGTATGTAGGAGTCAAGTACCTCAATGAATTGCTCGACGGTCGTAGTCCGCCAATCACGGGAATGGAACCACTCCGTTTTGAGCCGCCCGAAGAAGCCTTCGCAGGCCGCGTTATCGGGTGAGCATCCTTTGCGTGACATCGAGCGAACTAGTTTGGCATCACGTATGCGTGCGAGCCATCCAGGCCAGCGATAGTGCGCCCCGCGATCAGAGTGGACCACAGGCCGTTTATTACTGTTGGCTACCGTCTTGATGCCCTCATCAAGCATGGTATTTACAAGTTCGGCATCCGGTCGCGTGCCGATTGTCCAGCTCACCACCAGTCCATCGAAGCAGTCGATCAACGGAGACAGATACACCTTGCCGGCCGGGATCTGGAATTCGGTAATGTCGGTGAGCCACTTCTCGTTCGGGGCTCCTGCGCGGAAGTCACGATTGATGATGTTCTCCGGCGCAGGGCTTATTTCTCCGCCGTAGGAGCGGTAGCGACGTCGTCTTGCTGTGGCAGCGGTCAGCCCATCCTGCCTCATCAAACGTCGCACCACTTTCTCCGAGATAACGACCTTCTGCCTGCCCAGTGCAGCGCGTATCCGGCGATAGCCATAACACCGGTGATTGACTTCAAAGATGTCTGCGATGACTCGGCGAGCGCCAGCATACTTGTCGGCCACGAGCAGACGCGCACGATGATAGAAGTAGGAACTGCGAGCTAGCCCCAATACGGCTAAAAGCTCTGACAACGTGTAGGTGTTTTTCAGGGCATCAACCAGCATCGTCTTCTCCCGGTTGCTCAGGAGTTGCGGGACGATGCCCATTCCTTTTTTTATCAGTTCGTTCGCCTTCTTCAGGATGTCGTGCTCGAGCGGCAGTTGCCGGACGTCGCGTCGAAGCGATTCGACCTGCTGTTCCAGTTTCGCACGCTCACTGTCAGGCGCTGGCTTCTTCTGGCGTTTCATGGATGCTGGGGCTTCACGACCGAGTAGCTGGTTCTTCCAATTGTAAAGCGTCGGCCTGCTCACGCCTGCTTTCTGCGCAAGCAGGCGCGCGCTTTCCTCTCTGGTGCACAGTTCGATGACTGCCGCCTGCTTCACCGCCGGCGATTTCGGAATGCTGCCAGTTGCTCTGCCGACAATGCGTTTTCCGATTTCGGGATGCAGTTCTTCGATCCAGGCGGCGAGCGTCCCGCGACTGGGATATCCCAACGCCCTCAAGGTTGCAGCAGCACAACGGCCCTGGCCTAAGTAATGATCGACGGCCACCTTCTTCCGTTCGGCCGAATATACCGGCCTGGAACGAACATAGCCGGTCCGCAAATCATGACATCGCTCGTATTCGAGATGCCACGATTTCAGAGAATTCTTGGTCGGATAACCCAGCTGTCGGATGGTCGCCCCGACGCGCTTACCCAACTTCAAATAAAGCCGGACCGCTCGCATGCGGTCTTCGTACGAGTACATGAACTACCTCCAGGTAGTCCAAGTTTTCGTCCGCAGCTCCCTGTCTCGGGGTGGGTCAGATTTAGATGAAAACGGTGGGTTAAGACTCGGTGAAAATCAACAGTTCGAGCTCAAGCGATCTACTCACGAGTCTTGGCTGTCTGTGCCAGCACTAGGACGCTCGCCTTTGGATTCGTAGCAATCCAGCCGTCCAGCATATCTGCCCACGCCTGGAGCATCGCCCTCCTCTGCTCTGCATACTCCGCCTTGTTGTAGACCGCGCGCACGCCGCGCTGTTCGTGAGCGAGGCATTTCTCGATCCAGTCGGTGTTGAACCCTGCTTCGTGCAACAGCGTGCTGGCCGTCCGACGCAGATCATGTACTGTGAAAGGATCAAAATCTGTCCCGCCGTCGCGTATCAGCTTGACCGCGCTGTCAATAACGCGGTTCAGAGTCGCCATACTTATTGGGGAGGCCGTCTCATAGCGGCCAGGATGCACGTACGAACTCGCTCCGAAGCACGTCTTGAATGCGACCAGAATGTCCAGAGCCTGTTGGCTCAGATAGACAATGTGGGGGCGACCGGCCTTCATCCGTTCCTTCGGAATTGTCCAGACTGCGGCGTCGAAATCTATCTCACCCCACATCGCCAGAATGAACTCGGACTTGCGCACCAGCGTGAGCAGCATGAATCTGATAGCGAGGCGCAGCGTAGGCATCGTCGGCGTCTGTTCCAGTGCACTGAAAAACACATGGATTTCGGCAGGCGACAGTGTCCGATCTCGCGGCTTGAAGCTGGCGATCGCAGACGGGCGGATGGCCTCCGCAGGATTGTCTACCTTTAGTCCCCGCGCCTGCACGAAACGGTAAACCTGCAGAACGATGTCGCGCGACTGCACGGCAGGGGCCGCAGCGCCCCTCTCTTTGATCTTCTCACAGCGCGCCATCAATCGTGCGGGCGTGATTTCTTCCAACTTCAGCCGGCCAAATTCCGACGCGAGATTCCGCTCGTACACCGATTTGCGCATTGCTCGTGTGGAGTCGGCAAGAGTGGTCTCCACAAAGTATTTCTCCGCCCACTTACCAAACGTCAGCGCCTCGATCGCCTCGACCCTTTTCTCGACTTTCGCACGTGACGGGCTTTCGCCGCGTTGGATTGTGCCGTACGCATGGTCGCGTAGAAGCCGGGCTTCCGGGAGGCTAATAGCCATTCCAAATCCGAGTTCGTCTGGCTTGCGTGGCTTCCGCGCGGAAAGTGATGGATCGTACCGGCCGATAACCAGCGTTTCCCGGCGACCGTTCACCCGGTAGTCGTACCGGAGGCTCACCGCGCCTGACGGCGTCGCTGCCGCATATAGTCCACGCTGATCGGCAACCTTGTAAATCTTCTGAGCCGGCTTTAGCGCTCGCAACTGCATGTCTGTGAGCATAGGGACTCCTCGAACGTATACCGTCAACCGATACCGTCAGACTGATTTGACGGTATCGGACAAGGCCGTCCGAGGAAGAAATGTCGGGTACCGTCACCGATACCGACATTTCCGTCTGGCATCGCCCGGATCACAGCGGACCACACCGGACAATAACCCCATGTTTTTAAAAGGAAAAACATAGAAGACCGGACCTCCCGGAACGACTTGGGAGCAGTCTGAATTATTCCCACTCTATTGTCAATCAGGCGGCTGGAACCTTGTAGAAACCGCGTTTTCACCCGGTCGTCTAGCGACGATACCGCCATCGATACCGACATTCCAGTTCGGCACTTAACGGCTATTAGTGGGCCTCATTGGCGAATCGAGGCAACCGCTATATAGAATATCTCCGAAAACCGGGTATGGCACGACGATTTGCGCGAGTGATACCGTCATCGGTACCGTCAGCCCGTTCCCGCAAGGTCCAGGCAAATCCCGTCCGTGCCGCGATTACTGCTCCGAGCCGACTCCGAGGGAACCCGTTTCGAACTGCCGCCAGACTCATTGCCCCCTCGGCAATATTTTTAAAATTATCTAAGACTTTCTAGAAGAGAACATGTAATAAGTTGCTAAGTATCTCGACAGTGGATCGTCCTGAGCATGATCCTCCATGAATGCATCGATGGCGAAACCTGCCTTTGTCAATCCCCCTAAAAGTTGTTCGAGAGTATGGCCAAACTCGATGGGGTCGCGAGGATCGAATCTTTGCTTTCGCTGCTCCGCTGTGAGTGAATCCACGTCCGAATATGGAAGAGCGTATTTAACATTGAACATTCCCTTCGAATACGCTGGCCACTCAAACAAATATTGGATCGGGTTTACTAAGGCCCCTATAAAGCGACTACCTTTGGGAAGCAGACTTCCGACATCAGCCTTTTTACCTGTGCTGTTTCCCAGCCACGCATCTTCGGCCGGAAGCCCGCGTCCATCTCTTCCCCTACTCGGATCTCAACGTAGGCTTGATCGCGGGTCAATCTAAGCCGCGAATCATCTTTCCCCATATCGACGACATATCCGACCGCCTTAGCTCGCACGCAGATAGCATTGAGAAAGGCGAGACCTCGTTCGTAACTGCCGAGAGAGAGGCGTGCCACTGATCTTCGGTGCGTAGCGGCAAGCAGCTTCCCTGCATCGCAGAAAGATTCCCAGCTCCCGTATGAATCCAAGTGTGACGGATGCCTCTTACCCGGATGAGCTTGTTCCCACTCGTATTTACGTTTAAGAGTGTCCGCATTTGCCACGGCCTTCTTTATGCGGCCACGAAAAGCGTTCAGGGCTGCATGCCAGTGTGTCGGCGCCTTCGAGATCTTATCCGCCGCCACATCTGCCGGCGCTACAGACGTTTCTAACTCTTGCGACTGCGGCACTCCTGATGATTGGGAGGCACGTCTACGACGCATGTCATTTGTCATTTGTGACTGCTTCAGGGGCTGCAATGGCTGCCGCTGAATCGGAAGCCCCATCTGGACGCGAGTCCAATGACCCTGTGCCGGAACTGGAATCTGCAGTTTGTCGCACAGACGCCGGACTTCTGTGCCTGTGAGGCCGTACTTTGTTCCAACGTGCTTCATTGGCACAGTCCAGATTTCTTCGTACAACCGTTCTCGGTTGAGGTGCTCGGCAGTACCCTTCGCAGACATCGTGGCCGTCTCCTCGGCGAAGTCAATGTGCATTACGGAAAAACCCAAAAACCTAAACTTTGGCGCCGATCCTTGGTGTGCAGGTACCCGACAGCGCATCCTGTAGAGATTTACCTGTCGGCACGCCCACTGATTGCGAGAGCACCGTAAGCGTACCAGCAGATCTGCTCCGACTCTGGATGGGCTCCTTTCCGCGAAGAGCGACGAAAAGATCAGGCCCCTAGGATTGCGGCATAGAACTGCGCGAATTGATCGTCACACTGGCGAAGTGCATCGATGTCGAGCGCTTCGGCGGCCGTCCGAGAAAGCTCGATCCGGGATTTGCCACGGCGGCGCAGCGTCTCCAGGTCGAGGTCGAGCCAGGTTTCGATCGATGGGTTCGGGATTGCTGCAACCCAATCGCCAAATTCGAGACCGTTGCCGAGCATGGCGGCCGTACCCACCGGGTCGTTGTCGCCATCAACGACGATTAGGACCTTGGATTCCGAGTGGAAGGTGTTCCACATGGCATTGGCTACGCGTGGGATAGTGACCTTGCCCATGGCGGTCAGGATCTTGATGGACCGATGAGAACCCGCTGCAGAGAGGATGCGCTCGGCCAGCGTAGCGATCACAACTCGGTCCGAATCGCCCTCACATACGATGAGGAGGTCGGCCGTGGTCGGTTCGACTGGCTGAGTAGCGACCACGCCCCCGGTCGTCTGATCGAACCGCAGCAAATCGATTTCGACGGTGCGAGTTTTCTCGGCGGTGACGAGCTCGCCTTCTGTAGGGAAATAGATCGCGCCTTCTTCCGCTGCCTTGCGCAACTTGAGTTTCAGCACGCTCTTGAGGCCGCTGCCGCGGATAATAGCGGCATCCATGTCTCGTTGATCGAGAAGGATGATGTTTAGCGCCTTGCCGAGGATTAGCGCGTCGACTGCATCTTCCGCATAGCCGGACATAGAGACGAAAACACCGATCGTGCCGGCAAGCTTTCCATCGACCTTGCCCTTGAACTGGTAGAGCGTTGACGCCGGCAGGGGCTCGGCGTGCCATTTGGCTTCGAGAAGATAGATCTTGCCGTCGAGGTATATGGAGCCGTCTATCTGCTCGCCCGCTGGCCGATAGCCGGTGCGTGGCTCAAGGTCGTCGAGCAAAAAGAGTTTGTTCAATAGGCGCTCGAAAGCAAATCCCCGCCGCCGTTTCGCGTTTCCATCAGCATCGGCTGGTAGGCTTGCAAGCTCCTCGTATTCTTTCCGGATATCGTCCAAACTATTCATTTGACCACGTGGCTCATTCTATTGTCGGTAAATGGCATGGCTATCAGCGAATGATGCCAGCTTTCCTGCCCGTGACTGACTAGGGGCGGCTGCACCTGAGCGCCACCCACCAAACCGTGATGCCGAGCTTCTTCGCCATGCCGGCCAAGTTGTTGTTGATGCCGCTGCCGGGGAAGGTGGGCGCGCCCAGAGGGGCGATCGCCGGTATCTCGTAGTTCCGCTTGGCGAGGCGGCCCGGCCGTGCCTCCTCCGATCGGAGACGAGGACTAAGACCGTGTGCACGGCACTCACCCAACCGCGAATCTATTTCTCTCGACGAGGGTGGCGACCTCTGGCCCTCCCTCACCATGGTGACCTGCGAGCTCCCCTGCAGCCGCCCTTTCACCATTTTAGGCAGTTGCGCTCCAGTTCGCCCACCGCTGACGAGCCCTCCTGACTCGCGTCCAGTGAACCGAGTGGTAGACGGTGTAGGCATCCGGAAGCTCATGCTCCGGAAAATTCAGCTCCTCAATCTGGCGGCCAAAACCGCCTACGCGTTCGAGGGTTTTACATCCGTCAGGGAAAGTGCGCACCACCACTCGCCATCAACATCGAACCAAAACAACAGATCCGGAAAACACGCGCTGTTATACGACATGTATGCCTATGACGCGCTCGGCATCCAGCTTGAGCAGCACTCGTGTCGGCTTCTCTTGGCGCTTGAACAGATCGTCCGCCGATTCGAGATCCTGCTCGATTGCCGCCCTCGAAGACTTCACGCTGGCAGCGAGTTCCGAAGGCAATTGCAGGAGTTCGAATTTGCGCCGCGTTAGCGTCTCGCTCGAACTCGTCAAGGCCGACAACGTCTGAATCTTCTTGCGCATCATGACGTCGGCTTTAACGAGGTAAGGTCCCTCTTGCCGAAGTTCGTCAAGCGACCTCCTGATGTCGTCAATCCGGGCTTGCCTCTTATGCTCGTTCAGACCTGCACATGACGCCAACTGCAGATTCGCGGCTCGTACGCGAAGGCAGAGAAGCGCTTGTTCAAAGTGCATGGCAAGGCGTTTGTGATGATCGGCGATTGCCTTGGCAGCCCCTTCCGACCCAAAAGTATCGGGATCTTTCACATCGAGAATGGCTGCCGTTTGCGTTTCGAGGTCGGTGAAAAGATGGTTGCGAATCGACAGAAGCGTTGGCTCGTGGCCTTCGAGTTGCGCGAGATCGTGCGCCGTGCCCTCACCTTTCATGATCGCCGGTGCAATCTGCTCCAGGTAGTCCAGCATGCCAGTCAATTTGCTCAAGCGCTCGTTCTGCTGGAACTCCTCGATGCGCTTTACGGAGATCTTGATCTCGTTCAGTTCGCGCTTGATGTCCGCAAGATGCTTCTGCCCCAACGCGAACGACGCGACCTGCAAGAGTGCACCCGCATTGATGATGTTCGATAGCGTCGACGGATCCAGCAAGGTGCCGTTGCTCAACTTCCCGCCGATATTCGTGGTGAGGCGATACCCTTCGACGCCGTTTTTTGCCTTGAGTAGCGGCCCATTGATGACGACCTCCATGTATTTCGTCGATGCGACATGCTGGGCGGTGACCAGGTTCGGCACTATCTGAAATAAGGGACTCAGCCGGCTGATGCCCTCGTCCGCCGATCCTGCCTCATGCCAGTGTTCGACGTCGGGGTGCGAAATACGCGTCAGGGAAACGAGTGCTCCGCCGCCCTCCTCTTCAATCGTGAGCGCCGCGGAGCGTTCGACGTCGCGTAATGCGACGATCGAGGTGCTGCAATCCGACGTCGGCTCGATGATCGTGTCAAGCGTCTTGCGACGTAGGTACGCTACATGGAGAACGCACGGCGCCGTAATGCGGTAAGCCGGCTCCGTGACGGCAATCGAGCCCAGAGCAGCGACTGCGGTCAATGGATTAAACGCCAATATGCTGCGGGTAAGGCTCTTTTTGACATTCTCGTTGACGACGTTTTTAACTTTCGTCGCTTCACTGGCCGCCACGGTGCGCGCGTGCGCGATCGCGTGCTTGCGGCCGACTGCATCGAGCGTGTTCCAGTCCTGGGCGAAGAGCAGGCGGAGGAGCGCGTTCTCGTTTTCGACGATCGAGTTGTCCTTGTACGGGACACCGAGCCGCTTGCACACATCGACCACAACCTCTCCGTATTCCGGCCCTCCGCCGCGCAACTGATTTTTCACTGTGTTGCCACCGAAGGCGCGAATTTCATCGCCGATCGCGACGCTATACCTTGATGGGTGAGAAGGGAATCGCTTGTATTGGGCATCCGATGTGAGCGAGCTACTCCATGGTCCCTTCAACAGGTCGACAAGCGGTTCGAGGTCTTCGTCGGTACACACTTCGAGAAGCGCGTAGAGATTTCCCTTTTTTATTTCGCTCAAAAGCACCGGATCGATTGCAGGCATGGTCGCTACTGTCGTTGTGGAATGGCATTGGTCACATTCACCGGGGCGTCCCTCGTGGTTCCCCTATTGAATATCGACCCCCAAGGCGAAGACTTTAGATCAGAAAAAAACGCTACGCGGCTCCATACCTGTTATTGCGATCCCTCGAGTCCGTCGAGGACTCGCTACCGTCTACACAACTGTCCGTCCTGAATGCCGCCGGTCGACGCAACCGGTAGCACGTGGCGACGCCAATACTTCACTCCCAGCACCGGCACTCTCCTCAAGGCAACAGGTTCAACCCGCGCATCTTGTCACCCGCGTGCTCGAGAATCTCCGCTAACCCCGTCAGATCGTCATTGGCCTCCTCCACATCGACTTCCTCGCGCACGCCGCCCATAAGCAGATCGAACTGCGAAATCCGTTGTCGCATGATCGCGACAGCTTTCTCGTCTCGCGTCCCCATCAAGGCCGGATAAAGAACGCGAATCGGCTTCTCGACTTTGGACGCCCACGAATCGACCCGACGCAGGCGGCCGTTTCGCTGCACCGTCCGGACGGGGCTCGGATCCAGTTCGTGGTGAATCAGGTGGCGGCAAAACCGGTGCAAGTCGACGCCTTCGCTCAAGGTATCGGTGCTGACCAGAACGTCCGGCCCGAACGGACTGTTGAACACGGCCACCACCGTATCAGGCGCGTTCGTAAAGAACACTTCCGGATGGGATTGCCCAAACGCGCTGTCGCCTGGATCGCAGACAGCAGCCACCCGCGCCAGCGTCGCACCCGGCAGCCTCCGTGGATCGCTTCGCAACAAGATTGAGCGCGTCGAGGCCGACTCCCGGTCGATCAGTTGGCGGTACAACTGCTTTGCCTGCGCGGCGATCCGGTATCCAGCGTTCTTGTCGCGCGCGAGTCCGGTAATGAGTGATCGCTTCGAAACGAGTGCCGACGCTGCGGTCTCGCCTAGCCAGTGACCGACTTGGGCACGCACACCATCCGAACACAACCATTCAATAAAATTGTCGAGGCGAGTTTCGGCTGAGCGTCCTTTGACGGCTTCCGATTCCTGCTCGAAAACCCAATCCCAAGCGGTGCGCCAGACCTCCTGGACCTCTGCATGACCAGCAGCTCGTTCTGGCCAACGGATCGCATCCGCGAGTGCCGCAGTCAACTCCGCTGCCGGCAGATGATGGCGGCAGAAGATCAAGACCTTTTCGCCCTGAGCGACGAGCGACTTCGCCATTCGTACGGTGTCCGCGATCTTTGGATGCGTGTCGATGGTGCGTAGCGCCGCTTGCGCGCGGCGTCCATGATGGTGCGCCGCGAACGCCTCGGCATCGCCGCCGCGGCCGGCGACTTTGTGCGTCAGTACCTCGAGATCTTCCGCGAGCTTACCCGTCGAAACGTGATAGCGCGGGTCATTGCGCCGTACGTGCGGCCACGCCTTGCAACGTTGCCCCAGTTCGAGCGCACGGTCGGCCCGCAGCATCACCTCCAGAAGTTCTTCGGAGGCCTCGAGCAGTGTGGTCGCCTCGACGTCCTCGAGATCCGGGATTTCACCGAACGTTTTCCGCTCACCGGCTGCCAGATCCTTGATCCCATGCCGGATCACGAATGGCTTCATCTCCTTCACCGCGAGGCGCGCCGCCTCGCCAAGCTCGACCGCCAACTCGCGCGGCGTGCTTGCATGGCGTCCTCGCCACAGCTTCGTGAGTAGCTCCGCGTAATCCCGCATCGGTTTCACCGCATCATCACCACCAATGCGCTTGAGCAGTGTCGCTAGGTCGTTCGGATCGATGCTAAAGGGTGTCGCGGTAATGACGAGCAGCCGGCCGATCTGGTTTCTTGCGTCGCCGATAGCCTGGCCGAGTCTGGCATGTTCCGAGCGCGCCCTGTGCGCTTCATCGACGATCAGCAGATCGCACACCAGCCTCTCTGCCTTGTGATGCGTCGACACAGCGATCGTGCCGTCAGTCAGCCGCGCGATGTGGCTCCGCAGGCGGCTTTTTGCCGTATCCAGTTTCAGGGCGCGTGCATGCTCGGCAACGGCGTCGATATGCAACTCCAGCTCCTGGCGCCAGCGGCGCGCCATCACTTCGTTCGGCGCGAGAATGCGCACACTCTTGCCGTTTCCGGCGAAAACCAGTGCGCACAGCGTAGCGACAGTCGTCTTGCCAAGACCGGCATCATCGGCAAGCAGAATGCCCTCGGTACCGCCATTCATCCGGTCGAGAATCGCTTTTGCGGTGGTGAACTGGCGCTTGGTCGTCGGCAGCTTGAGCTGTTTCCATCCCGGATTCAGGGCTCGGTGCCTGTCGTGGCACTCGATATAGCGCTTCGCTTTCCTGCGGTCGAGAAATTGCCAACTACGTGCATTGATATCCAGACTCATTTATTCTGCCTGATTCTCAATTGAAGCTCGTCGGCCGCAATACGTGCGGCGACCCGTTCGCCGAGGTTCGGAGCTGACTCGCCCGCCCTGTTCCAGCGCTCGTAGAGCTGTCTGCCGTCGCTGACGATCTGCTTGCGCAAGTTCTCGTCGGCGGACTGAAGATGGTTCCACCAGTTGTCGATGCAGCGAAAGCGCCGGCGCGCATCGACGTAAGCGTCCACCGCATAGTCGCCTCCGGCAGCGCTTTTACGCTTGCCGTTGCCGTTGCCGGAGCCCTTGCGATCGCCTTCGTCCGGTGCGCGTGCGTAGCCGTATTTTTCTTCGAGCAGAATGTCAGCCGCTTCACGCAGCTTCGCTTCGTCATAGTCAGGACAAAGCAGGCGGCCATCGTCGCTCGTGCGGGTGTCGTGAATCGGGGTTGTACTCGATTCGCCTTTCGTGGTTGTCACCGTCACCGCGACAGGGGTATCTTCTTTGGCCTCAAGCCACTCAAGCGCAGCCCGGGACGGTACGCCGTTCGACCACTCAACCCTGTGACGACGGATACTTTTTGCACGCGCTACCGTGACGTCAATCCGGGCCACGAGCGGCCATTGCGCGCGGCATCCGATCTGAAGCGTCTTCCCGTTCCAATCTGCCGTGAGCCAGCCGATCTGCTGCTCAGCGTCGCGACTGTAATCGACCTCGCAGGTATGCCGCACAAATTCGCCTTGCCCCAGCCGGCCGCCAAAGGCATCGCGTACCGGAAACGCGACGCCGAGTTCGAAGTTGCCGATCTCGAGCTTACCGTCCTGATTCCACCGGCCCCAGGCCGACTCGCTGAAATTTGCCGACGTCACGAGCAGGCGACGCTGATTGCCCTCGCGAAGCTCATAGAGCTTCGCGTGACTCCAGCGCCGGTCCTCCTGTTTATGTTCGGCGCCTAGCGGACTCTGCTTGACGCCATCGGGCGCGGCGATCTCACGCCATTGCATTCCAGCGTCCGTGAGCGCACGCTCGCTGGAGGGATCCAGTTGCCAGTTGTCGGCCCAAGGATGCTCGCACCCGATCCATGCCGAAGTGACATCATGTGGTTCTACGGCTGCCGTCTCGCACCATTGCTCGAATGCGCCGCAGTCCCAACTTCCGAACGTTGGCGTTAGCACCGTCAATTGTCGCGGCTGCTTGCCCGACCAGAGATTCGCAAGTCCCGAAATGCCCCACGCGCTGTCCCGCGTGCGCAGCGTCGCAGGGGAATGCTTGCCCGCTACGCTTGCGACAAACTCGACGCCCTCCGGACACGCCGCCCGGCGCAGCAGCTCACGCCAATCAGCGATCCGTGCACTATCCACGCCTGATGCCCGGCCGAGTTCAGCGAGAAAGTTCGGCAGGCAACTCCATCCCTTCTCCCGCGCATTCGATCCGGTGGAGGCCAACGGCACAACGCAGCGCCATCCGCTCTGGATCTGGTTACTCAATCCAGGTCGCGTGAGATTCGCAGACGAGATGACGATTTCGAGCGTCTGCGGCGCGCCCGCTTCGGTCGCTTCGTAGTGGAACATCCAGAGCTTCGCGTGCTGGGCCGCTGCGCCAGTCGCACCCACCTGAAAGCGCGCGATGTAATTCCAGATCCAGCCTTCGGCACAGGCAGGCGAGTTGCCGCCCGACGACACGATTGCAATGCGCCCTTTGATACCTCGCAGTGCCGCCTCAAGCTCGGCGACGTAGCGTAGCCGGTCGTCTGTCTCGCTGACGTAGCTGTTTTCAAGGCCGAGCCAATGCGACAGATAATGCTCGATCAATACGGACGGATCCGGTGGATCGTAGGTAGTGAGCAACGCGCCGAGCAGTCGGCCAGTGTCGCTTCGACCGATCCCGGTAAGCGGTTTCCATTGTTGCGCCAGAAGCTTCCGTTTCGTACTGGACGTCGCCATTACATCGCTCCGTCCAGGTCGAACGCATCCGCAAGCAGTGCGTCCGGAATGCGCTTGATGACGCCGCACTGCACGCCCAGACGGCTCAGTGCTTCGATCCTCACGCGATAGTTGCTCGCCTCGCCGCCACGCGACGGCGCAAGCAGCTTCAATTCGTTTCCGCTGAACGTGAGCCAGCGAAGGCCACCGCCATAGGTCGCATGATGCCGTTCAAGCGCCTCCAACCTGCGCCTGCGATCGGTGCCGGCTGCGACGATACCGCCCGCCAACACATCGACAACGGAGAACGAGTTGGCCGAGGTCCCTTCTTTCTTCCAGCGTTTTGCGGCGCGCCCGAGTTCGTCCAACGCATGAACCACGTCACGGTGAGTGAGTACGTCATCAATTGATGTCGTGCCCGTTCCACCGCCGCTCGCATCGCGCTTTCCAGCCACACTCCAGCACGCATTCATCGCACCAATTCCCGCGTCAGCAAGCTCGGAGAATGCGGACCAGTATTGGAGGCGTTCGGTCGAGGGTTCGCCAGCAAGGCGGCGTGCGATGTCAGCGTAGAGTGCGGGCCGCGTTGTCGCCGAGGAAGTCGCGGCGGCCTCAAGTACTCTCCGGCGTCGCCGGCCGTCTTCATCGCCGGCCGCCGATGAAAACAGCGACTGTGCCAGTACCCTAGACTCGTCCTCAGGAAGACGCCGCGGATCGGTCAACACCGTCGGCAGACACGTAGGCATACCACGGCCGCGATGCCACTCAAACCGTTCGAGCCAATGTTCTTCCGGCTGCGAACGACGCCTGCTGCCGATGCTCTGCACCGGCTTCATCCGAACACTGCCATGCACGATCTCCGCGAGCGCCTTGCCGTGGCTGTCGAGCCGCCAGCCATCCGCTCCCATCGTAAGCCCCGGAAGCGAGCGCAGCGCCACTCGATACGCGCCGTACACGCCGGTAAAACGGTAGCGTGCGT
Organism: Paraburkholderia sp. BL18I3N2; assembly: GCF_003001875.1. Classification (NCBI taxonomy): domain Bacteria; kingdom Pseudomonadati; phylum Pseudomonadota; class Betaproteobacteria; order Burkholderiales; family Burkholderiaceae; genus Paraburkholderia; species Paraburkholderia sp. BL18I3N2. Next base: position 8,706 of record NZ_PVNC01000042.1, on the reverse strand, counting down.
ACGAGTCGGGGAGCATGCTAAAGCGCACCTCCGTAGCGCCGCCTTCGACCCATCGCCGGACGGCCTGCACGCCCGGCAGTTGCCGACGCTCGGCCGCCAGGTCGGGGGCCGCCTTGAACGTGCGCGCAATCCATAGCAGCTCTAGCGGGCGAATCCACGTGTAGAGACTTCTCGCCGCGTCGCGCGATGCGACCGTGCCATCGTCGGCGTCAGCACCGAACTTGCGCCACGCCGGGTGCGCGTGCTCCAGCGCCCAGCACATGATCGACAGCCAGCGCGCGTCCATGGTGCGATTCGACAACCCCGGCGCCAGCAACTCGGCAATACCCTCAGCGACGTGACGCATCCCGAGCGGATCGCCGCGTCGCACCGCGAAATCCTCTAAAGGAGCGGTGTAGAACCATTCTGTTATTGTGCCCAACGATATCCCCGGTTTTAGCCCGGCTTATCCAGCGGTGGCTTGCGTTGCATCGACGAATTACTGAAGAAATCCTAGCACACGGCAATGTGGGAACAACCGGCCTGCAAGCTCGGGCTGCCCCGTTACATCGAACGACGATTAACAGTCTGGACCGAGACCTAGCAAAACTCGTCGCGATGCCGATCGAACCTAGAGAATCTCTTTCACTAACCAAACAATAACCATAAAGCATATGCTTATCGCGAACAGGGAAGCCACGAAGAAAACGACAACTCCATTGGCATTGGTGCGTGGCGTCCCCATACCTCTTACCACCGAGAGGAGGAATGTCTTGGAGAGCTGGGCTGCCTGGAACAGTCCGCTAGCAACGATCATGAACAAGAGCGTGCTTTGCGTTGCGATTGCACAATACAGAATAACTGATTGCGGCATAAAGTACATCGAAAACCAGCCACGCGATGTCGCATATATAGTCGTCTCTAGATGAAACAAATCAATCGATGATCCAATATAGTCAAACGGGGTATATGGCACCACGGGCATTGGATCGTGTGGCGCCGCTTGTATATAGAGCCTCACCATATCCTCAACCCTGAACATAAAAACAATAACGGTAAAGATGAAAAAACATACCACCAGATTAATAAGGTATGAAATCACAAATCCCGCGGAGAAAAGTCCACTTTCATTAAGTCGTCGAAGTGAAAATTTCGTTAACTGAATTGCGATCACATCCGTGACTATGCATGCCAGTATCCCTTGCCCATAGAAATCCGAAAGTGCCAGACTAACTGCAATGGGCAGCGGACCCAGCTTATGCTCCGGATTCTGCAACAAGTAAATCCATGCGATCCACGTTGCAAAAAACACGATCGACATAACGACCGTATAGACAGGAATGGACAATAGCTGTCTACGCGATAAGTAGCGCGAGCCGAAGAAGCTCTCAAAGATATTAGACCATGTGTTTATCGCGAACTGTATTTTTTTCTGACCGAAATCCTTCGCTTGCAATCCTTTAATAGTTTTTAGCCGCTCCTCCTTGTTAGAGAGACCAATTCCAACGAATATACCAGCACCACCGGCCAAAAGACTGAGGGGAACAGACACAACGGCAATAAAATCAGTCAGCGTCATATTGATATTAGATGAAAAACAATTGACTCCGCTATCGGCTTCGAACCGTATCATTGTATCGGCAGGTCCGCTGGTGCACCGCCTGGTGCATCGCGACAAGAGGCATGCACATCACTGCTTTCCGCAAGCTCGCCGTGCCAGATGTGCATAGCCCTTTGCTTGCGAAACGAAGAAACTTCTCAAGGCCTGCGGTGATGTTGGTCGCCGCGCAATCCTAAGCACGGGGAACGAGCGGAGTCGATTGATGGTCATTCGGTACGCGAACTCCAAAGCAGGACGTTGCACTTCCACCCAGAGACCGCCAGCCATATCAAATATGCGTATCGCATAGGCATTGTCCGGACGCCGCCGCACTTCGCTCCATTAGATGCGCTTAAACGGTAGCGGAGGTCCTCATCTTGTCTGCCACTCCTGATCCACACGATATCCAGACGACACCGGGCAGCCTAAACCAACTGGAAACTCGCGAATCCGGGCACGGCTCTAGCCCAGGCAAGGTGCCCACGCCACGTCCTTTTCCCCGATACTATAGCCTGGTTGAATGGCGCAGAAACGCCGAATCGGGGATTCGAATGGCAGCAGAGATCAAGCGTCTTCACATCGAACGTTTCCGCGGAATTCGGGAACTAACCTGGCACCCCCAACCGGGTCTGAACCTGTTGCTAGGGGGAGGCAACGTCGGCAAGTCGACGATCCTCGAGGCGATCGGTCTTCTCCTCAGTCCGACTACGAGCTACACACTCTCGGACTCGGACTACCTTGGCCGTCTTGTCGAAGACGAATTTCTCATCGAAGCGGTCATGAGCCTTCCGGGACATGTGAATCGCCAAGGCAACATGGCATGGCCATGGGAATGGGATGGTCAGGACGCTGTACTTGCGTTCGCGGCAGAGCCGGACAATGCGGCGCCAGCACATGCTCCTCGGCCCGCTAGGCCTGCGGTCTACAAGGTTCGCGTTCGTGGCACCGGCGATCTGGAACTCGTGTACGAAATCGTGCAGCCCGACGAGAGCGTCACGGTATTCTCCGTTGCATTGCGCCGCCAAATCGGACTCGTGCGATTGCTCGGCGATGACCAAAGCGATCGCGACCTGCGGCTGATTGTTGGATCCGGTCTCGACAGGCTGATCAATGACCGTGGTTTGCGCGCCCGGCTTGGGCGGGAATTTGCTGCTAACTCCGTTGATCAGCATCTCGAAGACGAGCCGCGTACTCGCTTACAGCAGCTCGATCAGAACTTCGTTGAGCGCCAACTTCCCAACCGTCTCGGACTGGCTTTCACGGGCGGCGCAGGTCAATCTATTAATGCACTCATTGGCCTGACCGCTGTTAAAAACGACGTCGTGTTGCCCCTTGCAACCTGGGGTTCCGGCACCCGTCGTTTGGCTGCGTTGGCCATCGCAGATTCCCTGCAGGATGGCCACCCGATCACCCTCGTGGACGAACTCGAGCGCGGGCTTGAGCCCTATCGCCAGCGTCAGCTCGTTCGCCATATTGCGGGCGCACATGGCCAGACTTTCGTCACCACGCACAGCGCCTCTGTCGTCACCACGGCAACTGACGCGTCAATCTGGTATGTCGACACCGGTGCAAGGGTTGGCGCACTTGCCCGAGAGAAAGTGTCCCGCCACCTGGCCCGAGATCCGGAGGCGTTTTTGGCGCGGCTGACACTCGTCGCTGAAGGCGCAACCGAGGTTGGGTTCCTGCGAGAGATTTTCGATCGCGAACTACTCGGATGGAAGGACCGCGGCGTGCATATTGCAGACGGCGGCGGCAATGACGACACCCTGATGCTGCTGGAAGCGCTCTCGGCCGGCGGCGTGAAGTTTGCCGGTTTTGTCGACAACGAAAACAGACACGCGGGTCGATGGCGTGCCGTGGCAGACCGCGTCGGCGCGCTTCTGTTCCAGTGGAACGCTGGCAACATGGAAGAGAATGTGATCCCACTGTTCGCAGCCGACCAGGTTCAAATGCTTATTGCTGATCCAGAAGGCGAAAAAACCGGACTGCGTTTGCGGACGCTTGCCGATAGGCTGGACACAGCCGACGCATCGTTCGAGGCGCTGAGCGCGCTCGCGTTAGCGCACCGCGGCGAGAACATCGACCACCCGGCTCACCCCCTAATCCCCTGGATCGTGGAAGCGGCAACCGGTAAGGTACCCGATGTACTGCGCGACGCGCCGGCCGCGCAGCGCAATCCCTTCAAGGGACATGCGACAGCGTGGTTCAAGAGCGTTGAAGGCGGTCGAGAGCTGGCCGAAAAGGTTTACCGCTCGGGTGTCTGGGACACACAACTGAACGCCTTGCTGCGCCCGTTCGTCGACGCGGTTATCCGCACACAGGCCGATCCGGTTCCGGCCGCCGCCCCGAGGCAAGCTCAGTGAGCGACGCCTCTGTCGCTGAAGCGCTACGCTCGGAGGTACAGCGTGTCGTCGTTGAGGCGCCTGCAGGAACAGGCAAGACACATCAGGCCGCCAGCTATGCCCGGGATGCGGCAACTGCCCTAGGTAAAGGCCAGCGGGTACTGATATTGGCGCATACACATTCCGCTTGTGACGTCTTCTCATCGAGAACGACCGACCTGGCGGGACGGCTGAGAATCGGGACCATCGACTCACTCGTGGCAACGATCGCCCAGATCTACCACCGGGCCCTTGACCTACCGGCTGATATTCACGCGTGGTCAATCGATCGTGGGCAGGAATGTTACGCCGACCTGGCCAAAAGAGTACGGCGCCTGATCGTCCGTTCACCGGGTATCGCCGGCGCGGTCGCAGAGCGACACCCCATCATCATCTGTGACGAGCATCAGGATGCCAGCAGCGATCAGCACACGATCGTCACCTTGCTTGCGCAGGCAGGCGCGAAAGTGCGCTTCTTTGGCGACCCCATGCAGACGATTTTCAGTACGGGACGGGAACGCGAAGCACATGAGCTGCAATGGCGCGAGCTCGTGGCAAGCTCCAACGTCTTCGAGCGACTGGACACAGCACACCGCTGGGCTAACGGCTGTCCTGAACTGGGCGCCTGGGTGCTCGAACAGCGGGAGCATCTACGCGCCGGCGGCAGCGTCGATCTGCGGAACAGGTTACCCAGAGGTCTACGCCTATTGCGAGCTGACAATCGCGCACCGCGCTTTGGCGGCTTCCAGCTAAGTCCAGCGGAACGTCGTCCGCTCGACATCGTGGTCCGGGACAGTCCGAACCTGCTGGTGTTGACCGCTCACAATCAAACTGTCTTCAGTCTCAACGCATTCTGGGGCGCTCGCATCCCGATCTGGGAGGGATATACAAGGAATGCCTTAGGCAATCTCCTTGCTGCCTGCCGCATCCGGTCCGGCGATCCGGTCGCTCTCGGCAGGGCAATGTGTACCTTCCTCGAGGCTGTCGGAAAAGGCTTCTCGCCGACAGCCTTTGGCAATCGCCTTACTCAGGAACTGGAGACCAATTGCGCCAGGCCGTGCCGCGGCAAACCGGCTGAGATTCAGTCGATCGCACGGTTAATCTTGCAGGAGCCTGGTCATATCGGCGTCGGAGAAGCAATCGATCGCATCCATCACCTGATGGATACGAGCCAGAACTTCAGCGACGCTCGAGTCAATCTACGTAAGGAGTTTGCGCAAGCACGACGAATCCGGGCACACCTTGACATCAGCGCCGTGCTTTCCGAACTTTCGTATCAGCGCGACAAGGAAAACGACCGGGTACCATCTCAGTCGATCAGCACGATTCACAAGTCCAAAGGGCTTGAATGCGATCGAGCAATTTTGATCCCGTGCGATGCCAGCAGTCTCGCTCCTAATCAGAAAAACCGATGCCTTCTGTACGTGGCTCTTAGCCGGTCTTGCGAGCAACTCACGCTTGTGGTTCCTGAAGCCAATCCATCCCCGCTCCTCCAGCTATAGTCCCATCACACTCAGGAATTGCTCTTTTCCGAGGCTGGCGCCGAACTCCAACCAAGCACGCCAATGATCCAGACGAAACCACCTTCAAAGTCGATCAGGAGCGGCATATGCAGACGGTCATGCGAGCGCTGTCGGTGGACACATGGCCCAACGTCGAGCGTACCGAAGCGATGCAGCGCATGTTCGCGGGAAAGCGCGAACACTCTCAGATAACGCTAAAACATTAGCATTCCAGTCACGGCGGCTGTAGCTGGTCAAGCGTCGACACCCTTCGATGCACGTGCCACCGAACAGTCTCTCGAATCCGTTCCGCGAATCATTCTTCGTCGCTCGATTCGGCTCGCGTAACGTGCAGTACATTGCGCGTCGGGACGACCTGATTGAGACCTCTGCCTGTATCCGCATCCGTCGCAAGCAACAATGCCGCGACACCACGAGCCAGAGCGGTAGCCTGTGCTTCGTCGCCCTTTTGATGCGCCCGAAAAAAACGCATCACCGCTCCTGCCAGAACGTCTGCGGTCTGGATACCGGAAGACTCGTGCGACGCTCCGAACTCAAGGCTTCCTACTTCTTCGAATCGAAAGTCTGCGTGCGGTGTGATCGGTAATTCGCCAAGTTTGCGGAGTTCCTCGGAAAGACGCTTCCCTTCTCGGAGAATGTCCTCGATCTCAAGCTGTACGTCGTGAACAATACGCACATCCCCGACCCGGCCTTGCCGGTATCTGTTGATCCGCGCGTAGATGTGCGTGAACGAAGTGAGGTTCGGAAGCATCCACACGAGCTTCCCCCGCTTGTTTCGGTCAGGCGGAGGAAGAAAGCGCATGAACGCGTCCGGAACCCCCTCTAACAGGGTCTCAAAGTCATCAAGCGACTCGGCGCTCATCTTGGCTAGAAATTCACCAATCGCAATCCCATGGTGTGCGGCAGCACGCCCGAAGTCAATTTGCGATTGAAAGGAATGACGCAATGACTCGCTACCGGGTTCCAGACAAGACCGAACGAAGCGATCGAACAGTTCGTCGGGAGCCCGCGCGTAAAGAAAGTCCGCTAGATGATTGCGGAACATGTTGAGCTCGATAGAGTCCTCGAGCCCCGAAGATGGCGGGACCACCTGTGTGCTTACAATGTTCATGCACAGGAAATACTTCTTGTCTACCAGCTCCGCAAACACCGGCATGCCGGATCCACATGCCCACTCGAGTAAATCACAGACAAACTCTGGCTTGTTCAACAGGGACTTGGCCTTCATTTCCCCCGCGGCAATCCTGTGCTTGTCGCGCAGCTCAAGAATCTTCGCTGCGAGTGTTACCTCATGCTCTACGCCGACCGCGGCCAGTACGAAGAACGGCTGGTCCTTGAAATCGTAGGCATCGCCGCTTTTCACCGCGTCGCCGCTGTGGCCACTCTCGTCAATATAAAAGGTAATCGGCATAGCCCGCTACGCTTATTGGCTCGGATGGAAAACACGTTACGTTGCTCAGACCGTCCCGCAGAGTGCTGTAGATTCCACAATCACGACGAGAAAGCAAGCCGGAGAACGACCGACAATGAAGCAAGGTCGTCACAGCAATCAAACATTCCTACCCGGATTCTCCGCTCCATCGAGGCGCCGGAGAGCCGCTAGGGCATGACGTGCGAAACGGTGCGCTCGGCTCCGCGCGCGAAGTCTCTCCAGGTCACTCCGGTCGCCGTATCTCCCCACTACGTCGAAAGCAAACGATACGCCTCGCTCGTGATCCGGAACCTGATGATAAAACTCCGCGAGAGCCCCGTCGTCAATGAACCGTCGGGCAACGGCCAGGCATTCATCCGTATAGACAGCCACCAGATCCATTGGCGGATAAGATTCCACGCCGTCCCGACAATACGGCCGCTCGTGCAGCGCCCTCTGTATCTCGCTGATGCATCCCACAACGAGTTGCGGCCGCAACTCACCAAGCCGTCGCCAGGCGTGCCGCACCGCGGCCTCGCCGGCATCCCGGCCGGACTCGGCTAAATAGATGAGAGACCGGATTTCGACCAGGCAACGCTCCTCAACAGTTGCAGCCTCAACCGGTTCAAGTTCACCGTGGTGTCGACCCAGGACGCGCGTCGCAGCCGCGAATGCGCCCCATTCCTCCTGCGGGAATGGATTTATCCGGCTGGGCAAGCCCGTCAACGGCTGAAGGAGTGCAACGTCCATGGGATCGCCGAGAGACGCCAGCTGTTCAACGAGCCAGTTCAGGTTCATCGAACGCCTGACACTCGGAGCTTGAATTGCCAGGCGATACAAACGTCGCCGCATCGCTTCATCAAGATCGTCAATCTCCTCGGCGTAGATGAAGTCGTACGGATGGTCGAACATCTTCGCACACAGAGCGAGTGCCCGGTCGCCATCGACACTACGCCCGTCATCCACAAGCGCGGCCGCGATCTCGGCCCTGATTTCTGCGCGCGACTCTTCCGCACCTTCATCCAGCGCACCAAGGATCTTCAGGGCATCGACGATGCTTGAACTGATGGCCCAGTTCCCGGGACTCACTTCGATCGCACCGATAGACTCAACGAGGCGATCCTTGATCTCCTGGGATGCCAAGCGCGCATAACCAACCGAATCCAGCATGACCAGTTGGACGTGATACGGTTCCCACCGAAACCGCTCGCGAAAGAGATAGATCAGATGCTCGGCAAGGCACTCGTCCTCGCGATCGAAGAAATGACGTCGGCCTTGCAAAAAGAAGTGGAGTTGGCCAGAGGTGAGTTCCTCAAGTCTCGGCTGGTACGCGATTTCTTCTTTAGAGATCGGATCAAAACCGCGCTGGGTCGATCCGGCCACTTGGCCAAATCCGATTGATTCACCGAAGCCATAGTAGACCAGAGAAAAACTTTGACTCCGGAGCGGGTACTTTTCCTGACGAGCGAACTCGATCCACCGCCGGCGCTCGCTTGCCAGCCGGTTGTCCATTTCAGCGCAAAGCCGAAAAAAAATTTCGATTCCGGGACCAAGAACCGCCCGTCGACCAATGGCCGTAAGCCGAGCCCTTTCCGCACTGGTCCAGTCTCGTCGACACCCTGCCTCCCATCCGATCTGAACGATTTCTTCGTCTTTCCAGAGCCTGAGGCAGGCACCGCCGATCTCGGCGACACAGGCTTCCGTCGTCTCATTCAGAGTAAGCGGTGTTTTCTCCACACTACGGAAGAAGCATGAGGAGCGGCGCTCTTCTAGAACGGCATATCGTCGAAACGCGGCGTGGCTAATGACCGT
>NZ_PVNC01000041.1:0-27516 GCF_003001875.1 Paraburkholderia sp. BL18I3N2 | reverse complement strand
GTCGGCAGCTTTTCGTGCACGAGCAGGTACGCGATTTCTTCGAATTCGCAGGCGCTCGCAATATCGAGAATGTCGTAGCCGCGGTAGTGCAGGTCATTGCCGGTCTTGCCGACCGTGCATAGGGCCGTGTTGCCCGCCGTCACGCCCGACAGGGCGACGGATTTCTTAGGTTTGAATGCGCCTGCGTTCGGCGTGCTGTTGTCTGCTTCGCTCATGAGTTCGTCTCCTGATGCATGGGGGGATGCTTTTGAACGCAGCCTGAAATGCAAAGAACGGGCCAGCAGCTTCGACGCACGGTAAGTGCCTGATTTCACAAAAGACCGCCGCCCACGCCGGCCCGCATTTCATTTCACAACTGAAATGTTGATTTCAAATCAGAAATGGATGCGCGCATAATAGACGGACTTCACCAGCCTCGCCGCGAGCCGCCCAGCCTTGAGCACACCTCTTTTCGAACCCGCCCAGCGCCCCCGTATCTGGGCCGTGAGTATCAGCCGCCTGCGCGATCTGTTTTTCGACATCGCGGGCGAGTACGTGGAACGCGCGGACTTGCGCATCGTCTCGCACGGTTTCGAAGATGCCGTGCGCGAGATCGACGCCGCGGGCGCGGGTCGTCCGGATGTCGTGATTGCCGGCGGCTCGAACGGCGCGTATCTGAAAACGCGCGTGTCGGTGCCGGTCGTGTTGATCGGCCCGACCGGCTTCGACGTGATGCATGCGCTCGCGCGGGCGCGACGCGACGGAGCAAAGGTCGCGCTCGTCACGCACGGCAACACGCCTGACGAAGTGCGCCGCTTCGTCGCCGCCTACGCGCTCGACGTCACCTTCGCCTCGTATCAATCGGCGCAGGACGCGGAGAGTGTCGTTCTCGATCTGCGTGATCGCGGCATCGACGTGGTGGTCGGTCCTGGAATGGTCACCGATCTCGCGGCGAATGCCGGCATGGGCGCGGTGTTTCTGTATTCGCGCGCGTCGGTGCGCGCGGCCTTCGACACCGCGCTCGAAGTCGCGCAGGCCACGCGGCGCGAAACGATCCGGCGTCAACGGCTCGACAATCTGCTGCAGCATCTGCGTGACGGCGTCGTCGCGCTCGACGCGCAAGGCCGCGTCGAAGCGATGAACCAGCGCCTCGCCGGCGTGCTCGGCCTCGACGCGGCGAAGGCCGTGGGCCGCGTGCTGCTCGAACTCGCGCCCGATCTCGCGGGCAGCCTGCCGGATGCGGACGGCGACGCGTTGTGTACGGTGCGTGGCGTGAGCTATGTCGTGCATCGCGGGCCGCTGGCGAGCAGCGGCGCGGCGGCGGGCACGGTGCTGACGTTTCAGGAGTCACGCGCGGTCGAGCGGCTCGACCGCACCTTGCGTTCACGCCAGCGCGTGCAGCAGTTCAGCGCGCGTTACCGGCTCGACGATATCGTCGGCGCGTCCGAATCGATTGAACGCGTGCGCGCGCTGGTGCGGCGCTATGCCCGTTCGGACGCCACCGTGCTGATTCTCGGCGAGAGCGGCACGGGCAAGGAAATGGTCGCGCAGAGCATGCATCACTTGAGCCCACGGCGCGACTTCGCATTCGTCGCGATCAATTGCGGCGCGTTTCCCGAGGCGCTGCTGGAGAGCGAACTGTTCGGCTACGAGGAAGGCGCGTTCACCGGCGCGCGCAAGGGCGGCAAAGCGGGATTGATCGAAGTCGCGCACCGTGGCACCCTGTTTCTCGATGAAATCGGCGAAATGCCGCTGTCGTTGCAAAGCCGGCTTCTGCGCGTGCTGCAGGAACGTGAAGTCGTGCGGCTCGGTTCGACGGAGCCGACGCGCGTCGATATTCGCGTGGTCGCGGCGACGCATCGCGCGTTGACCGAAGGCATCGAAGCCGGCAGCTTTCGCGCGGACCTCTACTATCGGCTCAACATTCTGAGCATCGCGCTGCCGCCGCTGCGCGAGCGGCCGACCGATCTGCTGCCGCTCGCCGTTGAACTGCTTCTGCAAGCCGCCGCGCGCGAACCGAGGCTCGCGGCGCGCCTGCCGGACGCGGCCGCCGCCGAGCGTGTGCTCGCCACGCTCGCCGAACCGCTCAAGCGCTACGCGTGGCCCGGCAATGTGCGTGAATTGCAGAACTTGATCGAACGGATCGCGGTCGAACTCGCCGATGTGGGTGCGGATGTGGATGCAGATGCGCACCTGGGCGCAATGTCAGTAGACGCCGCCGCAACCGTTCTCACCCGCGACATGTTGCGCACGGTCGCGCCTGAAATCGTCGAGCCGCACGCGCGCACGAAAAAAGCCGCGCTAACCCTGCGCGAACGCAGCCGTCATGTGGAAGCCGACGAAATCCGCGCCGCGCTCGCCGCGCACGACGGCGACCGCGACGCGGTCTGCGAGGCACTCGGCATCAGCAAGACAACGTTATGGCGGAAGCTGAGCGCGACGCAGTAGGCGCGCCACTCAAGCCATTCAAACGGCTCGCGCCGGCATGCCGCGCCGCGTTGGCGCCGGCGCGTGCGATGAACATGCTGGGTGTCATGCCGCAGCATCGCTTGAAATGGCGGCCGAAGTGGCTTTGGTCGAAGAAACCGACCTCCGTCGCCACCACCGATCCCGGCACGCCTTCGAGCAGCAGCGTCTGCGCACGCTGAATCCGCAGCCCGCACAGATACCGGTAGGGCGACGATCCGTATTGCTGCCGGAACACCGTGGCGAAGCGCGACACGCTGAGAGCGGACAGCGCGGCAAGTTGGGCGAGCGTCACGGGTTCGTCGAAATGGTCTTCGATGAAAGCGCGGGCCGCGTTGAGGCTGACGGACTGTTTCATGACGTTACGATGGTCGAGCGGGCCGCCGGCTGTTTCGCGAAACGCCGGATGGAAAACGCATTGAGAGGAATCGGCGTATTGCCCGTATCGACGAGTTCCGCCAGCGTTTCGCCGACGCCCGGGCCGATCTGAAACCCCGAGCCGCTGAAGCCGAACGCGTAGAACAGACCATCGACCTGACTGCTCGGACCGATCACCGGTTCGCTGTCGGGCAGATAGCTTTCCACGCCGCTCCACACGCGAATCACATGCAGCGGCGCCAACGCGGGCACGAGCCGGCGCATCTGCGCGAGTTGCCGCACGGTGTTGATCGGCAACACCGAAGCGCGGCTCGTCACGGCGTCGGCGGGACCGGGCGGACCTCCGCCGACGATGATGTTGCCGCGCGGAATCTGCCGAAAATAAATGCTCTCCTCCTTGATCGACGTGAACACGCCCATCGACGACTTGAACACGTACGGCACCGGCTCCGTCACGCACATTTGCGGCCCGCGCGTGGTGAGCGGCGCGGATTCGCCGAACTGCTCGGTCAGCCGGCTCGCCCACGCCCCGGCGCAGATCACGAGTTGCGCCGCCCAATACACGTCGCCGCGCGCGCTTTCCACGCGAAACCGTCCGCCGTCTTTTTCGACGCGCACGATCTCCGTGTCCTCGATCACCTGCGCGCCCAGCCGGGCCGCCGCGCGACCGAACGCGGGCGCCGCGAGGCGCGGATTGGCGTGGCCGTCGAGCGGCGAGATCGAAGCCGCCAGCACCTCGCGGCCGAGAAACGGAAAACGCCTGAACAGCGCTTCGCCGTGCAGCACTTCGAGTTCGAGACCGTAGGCGCGCGCATCGATCGCGTACTGGTCGAAGTTCTCGACGTCCTTCTGGTGGTAGCACACGCGCGTATGACCCGACGGCAGAAACTCGACGTCCTCGCCGAGCAGTTCCGTCGAGCGTTGCCATGTGCGCAGCGCGCGATCCGCCATCGCCAGTTGCGATAAAGCACGGCCCTGACGGCGAACCCCGCCGAAGTTCACGCCGCTCGCCTGCTGGCCGGTGAGTCCGCGTTCGAGCAGAATCACCGAGCGGTTGCGCCGGCGCAGGAAGAACGCTGTCGTCGTTCCCATGATGCCGCCGCCGATCACGATCACATCGGCTTCGTTGCGGGTCGTCGCATTCATCTGCTCACCTCGGCGCTTACCTCGTCGCTCACCGCTTCGGTCAGCGCCACCGGCAGCGGTTTGACCGGCGCCTGGCCGCGCAGCCGTCCCACTGAGGACAGCGGCACACATGCCGCCGCCGCGATGATTTCCGCGCCCGCGTGGCCGCAATAGCGCCCTTGGCAGCGCCCCATGCCGACGCGCGAAAACGCCTTCGCGCGATTGGCCTCTTTAGCGCCGGTCGCCTGCACCACGCGACGCAATTCGCCCGCCGTGATCGCTTCGCAACGGCAGACGATCGTTTCGTCCGGCAGCGACGCGGCGAATTTCGCCGGCCACGGAAATGCTTCCCGCAAACCCTGGGCAAAACGCGAGAAGCGTGCGAGTTCGGCGCGCAAGTGCTCCACGCCGTCGACCGCTATGCCGTGATCCTGCAAAGCGGCCAGCGCCGCGAGACGGCCCGAGCGTTCCGCTGCATCCGCGCCGCGTACTCGCGCGCCGTCGCCTGCAAGATAGACGCCTTTGATGCTGCTGCGGCCGTCGGCATCGATCTGTGGCAGCCACTGCTGGGCGTTTTCGTCGAACACGAAGCGGCAGCCCGCGAGGTCCGCGAGTTGCGTCTCGGGCCGCAGGTGATAACCAAGCGCGACGGCATCGCACTTGAATTCGAGGCGCTTGCCACCGGGCAAGGCGACCTCGACCGCACTCACGCCGTCTTGCGCCGAGCCTTTGATTTCGAGCGGCTCTACGCCGCGATGAACCGGCACGCGCGCGTCGGCCAGCACGCGCGTCAACGCAATGCCTTTTCTTAGCGCGGCGGGAATCGCCAGCAGACGCGGCAACGCGGCCACGCGCTGCATGAACGTCGAAGTGTCGAGCACCGCGGCAACCTGCGCGCCCGCCTTCACGTACTGCGCGGCCACGAGATACAGCAGCGGGCCGCTGCCCATCATCACGATGCGCGAGCCGATCGCGCAGCCTTGCGACTTCAGCGCGACCTGCGCGCCGCCGAGGCTATAAGTACCGGCCTGGTGCCAGCCTTTAACCGGCATTAGCCGATCCGTCGCGCCGCTGCAAACGATCAACGCGTCGAAGGCGAGCGAGCGATACCGCGTGCCGCTCACCAGATGCACGGCGTTCGGCGAGATGTTCCAGACGAGCGTTTCCGGCAAATAGTCGATCCGGCTCTTCAACGCATCGAAGCTCTGATGCAGCGACGCGGCACGCTCGGCCTCGGTGCCATAGAGCGTCTCATAGCTGCGCGAAAACCCGTCCGGTTGACGTCGATAAATCTGCCCGCCGTCGCGCCGGCCTTCGTCGATCACGACAGGCCGCAGCCCCGCTTCGGCGAGCGCCTGCGCTGCGCGCACACCCGCCGGCCCGGCACCGATGACGACTACGCGCGGGGCCATACACCCTCCCCGGCTTGCGCCAGCTTCGTGACGATCGACATGCCGGGCATCGCCGGCGTGCTGCACGCGCGCACGCGCTCGCCTTGCGCGGTCCACACCCAGCAGTCCTGGCAGGCGCCCATCAGACAGAGACCGGCGCGCCGGCCATCGCCGAATTCGGAGTCGCGCAGCGTGGCCGTGCTGGTGAGCAGCGCGACCATCAGCGTGTCGCCTTCGGCGGCCTCGCGCACGACGCCGTCCACGGTGATCGGAAAGGTCTTGCGGCCCGTTTCCGCGACGCGTACAAACCGTCCGTTCATGCCGGGGTCGCCTCCACGGTCTGCAAACGGTTCAGTTCGGCGGCCGGATGGTGGCACAAAATCTCCGCGCCCGAAGGCAGCTTCTTCAACGAAGGCGGTGTCACGTTGCACTTGCCGTCGATACGCACCGGACAGCGCGCGCGGAACGAGCACAACTCGGCGATGTGGGCGCTCTCGCCCATCGCCGGCAAGGCGGTCGCGACAATGTCGCGGCGCGCGTCGAGCCAGCCGGGTTTCAACGCCGGCACCGAATCGACCAGCAAGCCCGTGTACGGGTGATACGGCGGCGCCGCCAGCACCTCGCGCTGCCCTGCTTCCACGCGATGCCCCGCGTACAGCACGATCACTTCGTCGCAGATCGCGCGCACCGTCGAAATATCGTGGCTGATGAACATGTACGACACGCCCAGTTCGCGCCGCAATTCGGCGAGCAGATCGAGAATCGCAGCGCCGACCACCGTATCGAGCGCGGATGTCACTTCGTCGCACAGAATCAACGCAGGCTCGGCGGCGAGCGCGCGCGCCAGATTCACGCGCTGCTTCTGTCCGCCGGAGAGTCCGGCCGGCGTACGGGTGGCGATCGAAGCCGGCAGCTTCACCAGATCGAGCAAGCCCAGCATGCGTTTTTTTGCAGCCGAGCCGCGCAGATGGTGATAGAACGCGAGCGGGCGCCCCAGAATATCGGCGATCGAATGGCTCGGATTGAGCGCCGTATCGGCGTTCTGGAACACGATCTGGATCTGCCGATACTGCTCCGGCGTGCGGCGGGAGATTTGCGCGTGCAACGGCTCACCGTTGAACAGCACCTCGCCGCGCGTCCGGTCGACCAGCCCCGCCACCACGCGCGCGAGCGTCGTCTTGCCGGAGCCGGATTCGCCGATCACGCCGAGCGTGCTGCCGCGCGGAATCGACAGACTGACGTCGTCGAGCACGCGCACGGCAGGCATGCCTTGCCGGTCGATCCGTCCATAGCCCGCCGACAGTCCGCGAATCTCCAGCAGCGGCGGCACGTGCTTGCCGAGGTTTTGCGGCAACGTCAGCACCGCTTCAGGCCGACGCGTCGCGGCCAGCAACTGGCGCGTGTACGCATCCGCGGGCGCGTCGAGCACTTGCGCGACCGCGCCGTTCTCCTTCACCGCGCCGCCGTTCAACACGACGATGCGGTCCGCCATCTGCGCGACCACCGCCAGATCGTGCGACACGTACACGGCCGTGGTGCCGAGCTCGCGAATCACCTTCTTGAAGGCCGCAAGCACTTCGATCTGCGTGGTGACGTCGAGCGCGGTGGTCGGCTCGTCGAACACGACGACGGCCGGATCGGTGATCAAGGCCATCGCCGCCATCAAGCGCTGCAATTGACCGCCGGATACCTGATGCGGATAGCGCTCGCCGATCGTTTCCGGCGCGGGCAGCGCGAGCGAACGGAACAGTTCGACCGCCTTGGCGGACGCTGCTTCTTTCGACATCAGGCGATGCAGCAGCGCCGGTTCGATGACCTGATCCATGATCGTGCGCGCCGGATTGAAGCCGGCCGACGCGCTCTGCGCGACGTACGCGACGGTGCGCGCGCGCAACCCGCGGCGTCCCTTCGCATCGAGCGACAACACCTCGACCTCGCCGACGCGCACCGACCCGCCGCTGATCGCGCAGCCCGCGCGCGCGTAGCCGAGCAGCGACAGCGCGATGGTGGTCTTGCCCGAACCGGACTCGCCGATCAGCGCGAGCACTTCCCCCTTCTTTACCGAAAAATCGACGCCCTTGACGATCTCCGTCACCGGCCCCGGCGCCGCACCCGCGACGACTCTCAGTCCCTTCACTTCGATCATGTTGCGCTCAGCCATCACGCACCTCCATGCCTGCGGCTGCGACGCCGCAAGTTGTCGATCAGCAGATTCATGCCGATGGTCAGCGTCGCGATCGCGACGGCCGGCATCAGCACGGCGGGCGCACCTTCAGACAAGCCGCCGATGTTCTCGCGCACGAGCGAACCCCAATCGGCGTTCGGCGGCTGCACGCCGAGGCCGAGGAAGCTCAACCCGCTCAGCAGCAGCACGATGAACACGAAACGCAGGCCGAAATCGGCGAGCATCGGATGGATCATGTTGGGCAGCACCTCGACCCGCGCGATATAGAAGATGCCTTCGCCGCGCGCCCGGGCCACCTGCACGTATTCGAGGCTCATCACGTTCACCGCGAGCGAGCGCGAAATGCGGAACGCGCCGGGAATGTAGGCGGCCGCGGCGACCGTCGTCAGCATCGGAATCGACGACCCGAACGCGGCGATCACGACGAGCGCGAGCACCTTGCTCGGAATCGAAATCAGCGCGTCGAACAGACGGCTCAGAACTTCGTCGACCACGCGGCCCGACACCGCCGCGAGCAGGCCGAAGAACGTGCCGATCACACTCGCGAGTACCGCAGCAGCGAGCGCGAGGCCGACGGTGTAGCGCGCGCCATAGAGAATCCGGCTCAGCATGTCGCGGCCGAGATAGTCGGTGCCGAGCGGATACGCCGCGCTGTAACGGCCGAAAATTTCCGTCGAGGTCAGCGCACCGCCTTTGTACGGCGCGACCAGGGGCCCGATGAACGCGACCAGCAGCCAGAACGCCACCATCAGCAGACCGATCAGGCCGAGTACGGAAAAGCGGTGCACGAGGCGTTTGAACACGCCCTGTTTCAGCGGCGCCGCTTCGACAGGCGCGGGCTCGACGACCAGTTCGTCGCGGCGCACGTCGTACAGCTCGGTGCCGGCGTGAGGAACATGGTGGGGATTGGTAGGTTGGCTCATCATCGACGCAGCCTCGGGTTGGATACGATTTGACACAGGTCGGCGATCAGCACGAGCACGAGATACGCCGCGCAAAACACCATCACGCAGCCCTGCACGAGCGGCATGTCCCGGTTGGTCACCGCGTCCACCATCAGGCTCGCGAGACCGGGATAGTTGAAGATCGACTCGACGATCACCACGCCACCGAACAGATACGACAGGCTCAGCGCCACCGCGTTGGCAATCGGTCCGATGGTGTTGGGCAACACGTGCCGCCATACCACGCGCACCGGCGAGGCGCCCTTGAGCAAGGCCATTTCCACATACGACGAATTGAGCTGATCGAGCACCGCGGCGCGCGTCATGCGCGCCATCTGCGCGACGAGCACGCAGCACAGCGTCATCACCGGCATCGCGTAGATGCGCAGCAGCGCGCCGAACGAATGCACTTCCGACAGATACGACAGCGCCGGCAGCCAGCGCAGCTTGACGGCGAAGATCAGCACGGCGATGGTCGCGATCAGGAATTCCGGCACGGCGACCGTGGAGAGCGTCAGCACGTTGAGCGTGCGGTCGAGCAGCGAGCCGCGGAACATCGCCGACGAAATGCCGATCAGCAGCGCTACCGGTACGGAGACCACCGCCGTGAGTCCGGCCAGCACCAGCGAGTTTGGCAGACGCGTCGCGATCAGATGACTGACGGGCAGATTGTTCGACAGCGAGGTCCCGAAGTTACCGCTGACCACATGAAGGAGCCACACGAAGTAGCGTTGCAGCGCGGGCTGGTCGAGGCCGAACTGATGCCGCAGGGCAGCCACGGCTTCGGGGGTTGCCGCCTGGCCGAGCGCCTGCTGGGCCGCGTCGCCGGGCAGCAGCCCGGTGACGGCGAACACGACTGCCGACACCAACAGCAGCGTAAGCAGCGCGAGGCCAAGGCGCGCGGCGATGAGACGTTGCGCATGTGCTTTCATCGAGAATCGCCTCCATTGCAGTTGAAGCTGCGCGCCGCCGGCGAGGCGGCGCGTGTATTGCAGGGCGTGCCCCCGGTCGAGCTCAGGCTTCGAGCCAGACGTTTTCCGCGAACATGTAGCCCATCAATCCGGCGAGAGGAATGGAACCGAGGCCCTTGAGCTTGTTCGTGTACGCGTCGAGCGAACTCTGGAACAGCGGAATGCCGACGCCGCCCGTGTCGTGTACCAGCACCTGCATATCACCGTACAACTGCTTGCGCTTGGCGTCGTCCGGTTCGCCGCGTGCCTGCAGCAGCAACTGGTCGAACTTCGGGCTCTTCCAGTTCGCCTCGTTCCACGGCGCGTCCGACCTGAAGAACTGCGTGAAGATCACGTCGGCGCTCGGCCGCGCGTTGATATTGCCGAAACCCAACGGATGCTTCATCCAGTGGTTCGACCAGTAACCGTCGGCCGGTACGCGCGACACCTGCAGATTCAGACCGGCTTGCGGGGCGACCTGCTGAAGGAACATTGCCATTTCAACCGAGCCTTCCGCCGCCGGCGACGCGAAAATCTGGATCGGCGCGCTGCCCACCTTGGCTTTCTGGAAATGGAACTTCGCTTTGTCCGGATCGAAGGCGCGTTGCGGCAAGCCGGCCAGGTAGTACTTGTTGGTCGGATCGATAGGCTGATCGTTGCCGATGGTTCCGTAACCCTGGAAGATCGCGCGGCGCATCTGCTCGCGGTCCTGCAGGTACATCATGCCGCGACGGAAATCGTTGTTGCCGGTAATGCCGCCTTCGTCGCGCACGATCAGGTCAGTGTACACGCCGCTCTTCGTCTCCAGCACCGAGAAGCCGCCCGCACCCTTGATCTGCGTGGTCGAACGCGGGCTCACCGCGTTGATTAGCTGCACGTCGCCGGAAAGCAGCGCGTTCACGCGCGCCGATTCGTCGCCAATGCCGATCAGTTCGATTTCGTCGAGATGCGGCATGCCCGGCTTCCAGTACTTCTCGTTCTTCACGCCGACCGTGCGCACGCCCGGCGAGAATTCCTTGACCTTGAACGGGCCAGTGCCGATCGCCGTTTTGAAATCCTTGGTGCCGTCCTTGATGATCTGGAAATGCGAGGTGGCAAGAATCACCGGCAGATCGGCATTCGGACCTTCCAGCGTGATCGTCACTTCGTTCGGACCTGTGGCCTTCACTTCCTTGATCTGATCGGCGAGCGTCTTCGCCTTCGAGGCCGTGGCCGGATCCTTGTGGCGCATGATCGAATAGACCACGTCCGCTGGCGCGAGCGCTTTGCCGTCGTGGAACTGCACGCCATTGCGCAGTTTGACGACCCACACGGTGGCGTCTTTCGTATCGAGCGAGGTCGCCAGCGACATCTTCGCGCCGAGATGCGAGTCGAGTTCGGTCAGGCAGTTGTAGAACATGAAGCCACGAACGTAATCGGTGCCGAGCGAGCCCTTCGCGGGATCGAGCGTATCGGCTGCGGAGGCGGACTGCGTCGCCACGCGGATCTTGCCGCCCTGCTTGGGCGTGGCCTGCGCCAGGGCCTCACCGCTCGCGCTCAGAAGGCCGGCGCCCGTCACCGACATCATCCCGGCTGCGGCCATCGCGCGCAGCACACCGCGCCGCGACGCACCTTTGGCAGTCAACCGCTCCAACTCGCTGCCGAGATGAAGAGCGCCATGTTGCGAGTTTTCCTTATTCATCGAACTTCTCCGCGAGGGTAAACAGTGGGGGTGAGCAGACCTGGCTGCGTGGTTTTAATTGCCATCGAACAACGAACAATCAATAAAAAATGTCTTTGATACGGTAGTACGTGCCCACCAGCGGCAGGAACCAGGGCTTGCCGGTATGGCCGGGAATCGCGGGCCACTCCGACTCGCGCCACGGGTTTTTATCTTCGTGGCCGTCCATCACGTCGGCCATCACCTGGCCCATGTGGGTCGACATCTGCGTGCCGTGGCCGCTGTAACCCATCGAGAAATAGATGCCGTCGTGCTGCCCGGCATGCGGCAGACGGTCGGCGCTCATATCCACCAGACCGCCCCAGCAATAGTCGATGCGCGCGTTCGCGAGCGTCGGGAACATCGCGGCGAGGCCTTCCTGCAAAATGCGTCCGCTCTTCGCATCGGACGGGCGTTCGGACGCCGTGAAGCGGGCGCGGCCGCCGAACAGCAACCGCGAATCGGGCGTCACGCGGAAGTAGTTGTGCATCAAACGGGTGGTCGTGTACGCGCGCCGGTTCGGAAACACTTGCGCCAGCAGCTCGGGCGACAGGGGCTCGGTCACGACGATGAACGAACCGACCGGTGCGAGGCGCCGCCGATACCAGCCGAACGGACCGTGCCGCGATGGGCCGGTCGCGATCAGCACCTGCTTCGCCCGCACTTCGCCGCGCGCCGTGGTAATCCGAAAGCCGCTGCCGTCTTTTGTGATGGCGGTGACCGCCGCGTTCTCGTACAGCTTCGCGCCGCGGCGTACCGCGGCCTCGGCGAGACCGACCGTGAACTTGCCCATGTGCATCTGGCCGCCATGCCGTTGCAGCAACCCGCCGTGAAAACTGTCGGACTGGATTTCGCTGCGGATACGGTTGCGGTCGATTAGTTCGATATCCGTATCGACCTCACGGCGAATCGCCTCCGCCGTCTTCTCCAGATGCGCGAGGTGATGCGGCTTGGAGGCCAGCTTCAGCTTGCCGGTCGCGATGTAATTGCAGTCGATGTTCTCCTCGCGGATCAGACGCTCGACCGTGTCGACCGCATCCGAAAACGCGCGGTAGCAAGCGCTCGCGCGTTCCACACCGAGTTGCGCGACCAGCGCGACGAAGTCCTGCGCGACGCCGGTATTGACTTGCCCGCCGTTGCGCCCGGACGCGCCGCCGCCGATGCGGCCCGCGTCCAGCACGGTCACCGCGGCGCCGCGCTTGCCCAACGCTTGCGCCGCCGAGAGTCCGGTGAAGCCGCCGCCGATCACCACCACGTCGGTCTGGCCGTCGAGCGGACCCTCGCTCGCCGAAAGCAGAGGCGGCGCGGTATCGAGCCAGTAGGAATCGAGCTTCATCCGGTCTGTCCTTGAGATGGGCAATGAGCGTGAAAACGGCGCTTACAGGCCGAGTTCCGAAGCCAGATGCGGAATGTCGTTGACCTCGTAGTACTGGTAGTAGGGCGTCGACGGTTCGTGGCCGCGCTTGACGAAGGCCTTGTGCTTGATGCCCATGTCGTGCGCGGTCATCAGGTCGTAGCGCAGGCTCGACGACACGTGCAGCACGTCTTCCGGATTGCAGTTCAGTTGATCGAACATGTATTCGAAGCCTTGCATGCGCGGCTTGTACGACTGCGCCTGCTCCGCCGTGAAGACTTTATAGAACGGCGCGCCGAGCTTGTCGACGTTGCTCTGGATCTGGTTGTTCGAAGCGTTCGAGAGAATCACCAGCTTGTACTTCTTCGCGAGGCGAGCGACGCCTTCCGGCACGTCCGGATGCGGACCCCAGGTCGGCACGGCTTCATAGATGCTTTGGGCGCCCGCTTCGTTGAATTCGACGTTCATGCGCTTGCAGGCGCGGCGCAGCGCATTGACCACCACATCGCGGTACGGCTTCCATGCGCCGAGCACTTCGTCGCGACGATAGCCCGAGTAGAACGCGACGAGCTTTTCCAGGTCTTCACCGTTGAGCAAGTGGCCGTACTGTTCGCGCGTCATCTCGGCCATGCGGAATTTCGTCAGCGTGCCGTAGCAGTCGAAGGTGATGTATTTCGGTTCGAATTCGATCATGGTGCAGTCCTATCGTGATGGTGAACTCGCTATGGGAGCTCATTGGCGAAAACAGTGATTGCTCATCCGTGTTAAAGATTTAATCAGCGCAAAAACATAGATGTTCCTGATTAGGGCATTGCCGGTGACACAAACCATGCGTTTTGAGGCCGCTGACAGCACAGAATGCGGCGATCGGGCCGAAAGCCTTGCCCACACTGGGTTTTCGGCCGGAATGCCGGGCGGGCATCGGGTGTTCAGCCGCGCTGCGGCGCTCGCCCGCCTCGACGTATTTCCCGCCGATGTCAGGTGCGCTGCGAACCGCGACGTCGTTCGGATCGAAGCTCTCCATGAGCAAGGTTTCCTGTATGACCGGCTGGTGGTTCGTGCGGTGCGTTTCGTGAACGCTTCCTCCATGACAAAATCGTAGAGCCGCGGGCGTGGCATATGTCGCCGACAAAAATCGCCACGCAGCAGAACCCACTTGTAATGCGCGCCCAGACCTGGCGTTTTGCATCGAATTTCGAGGCGCCCCTTTCCCTGGGCCGCGATAGAAAGATCGTCCTAGTCACACCGCGCACTGGATGACACAGTGACGGCGTAAGCCTTCAGTCAATCAGGGAGTACGGCGTGTCCGATTCGATAACCGATTCGATTACCTATAGACGCTTCACCCTCGACGACATCGCCGCCGCGCACGCGTTGACGGTCGAACTCAAATGGCCGCATCGCGCGGACGACTGGAGATTCGTCGTACAGCTGGGCGTGGGTTTCGTCGCGGAAGACGCGAGCGGCGTGATCGGCACCGCCCTGTGCTGGAAATACGGTGCTGAGCGTGCCTCGCTCGGCATGGTGATCGTGTCGCCAGCGCAACAAGGGCGCGGCATCGGCAGAAAGCTGATGGAGCTGGTGCTCGAAGAAGTGGGCGGTCGCGTGACGTTCCTGCACGCCACCGCCGCCGGCCAACCGCTCTATGAAAAGCTCGGCTTTCGCGCGGCCGGCACGCTCGATCAGCACCAGGGCGCGGCGTTCCAGCCGCCGCTCGTATCGCTGCCGCCGGGCGAGCGTTTGCGCCCGCTCGGCTCGAGCGACACCGCGCGGCTGGTCGAACTGGCGTCGCGGGCCAGCGGTCTGGATCGCGCCGAAGTCTTGCCCGCGCTGCTCGGCACCGCCGATGGCATCGCGCTCGACCGCGACGGCGAACTGATTGGCTTCGCGCTGTTTCGCCGCTTCGGGCGCGGCTTTGCGATCGGGCCGGTGGTCGCGCCCGCCTCGGAAGATTCGAGCCGCGCCAAGGCGCTCATCAGCCACTGGCTGGCGCTGAACGAAGGCGTGTTCGTGCGCATCGACACCCCAGGCGAAAGCGGTCTCACGGAATGGCTGGAACAGTTGGGCTTGCCGCGCGTGGACACGGTGATCAAAATGGTCCGCGCCGCCACGCCGGGCGAGCCCGCGACCGGCGGCCAGGACCCGCATTACGTGCAATACGGCATCATCAACCAGGCGATCCTCTAACCCATCATGGCCTTCCTCTATAAAGCCGATCCGGCCCGCGGCGCGCAGTGGGCGAAACTCTTCGCGCAGAAGGCGCCCGAGCTGCCCTTTCATATCTGGCCCGATCTCGGCGACCCGGCCGCGATCCGCTATCTCGCCGCCTGGCAGCCGCCGGAAGATCCGACTCGCACCTTTCCTAATCTGCAGGTCGTGTTCTCGGTGGGCGCCGGCATCGATCAGTTCGATCTGTCGGGCGTGCCGGAGCATGTGCCCGTCGTGCGCATGATCGAGCCGGGGATCGTCGAAGGCATGGTCGAATACGTCACGCAGGCCGTGCTGACGATCCATCGCGATCTGTTCGACTACGGTCTTCAGCAACAGCAGCAGGTCTGGCGCGAGTTGCCGCTCAAGCCCGCCAGCCAGCGCCGCGTCGGCGTGCTTGGGCTCGGCGTGTTGGGCACGGCCGTGCTGGAAAGGCTGCGTCTGTTCGGCTTCGACTGTGCGGGATGGAGCCGGTCCCCGCGGGAGATCGAAGGCGTGGCGTGTTACGCGGGCGAAGGCGCGCTGGATGCGTTTCTTGCGCGCACCGATATCCTCATCTGCCTGCTGCCGCTCACGCCCGCCACCCGCGGGTTGCTCGATGCAGAGTTGTTCGCGAAGCTGCCGCGCGGCGCGTCGCTGATTCAAACCGGTCGCGGTCCGCATCTGAATCAGCAGGATCTGCTGGCCGCACTCGAAAGCGGCCAGTTGCGCAACGCCATTCTCGACGTGACCGATCCCGAGCCGCTGCCCGCCGGTCACGCGTTGTGGACGCATCCACGCGTGCGCATCACGCCGCATATCGCCAGCGCGACGCGGCCCGAAACCGCCGTCGACGTGGTGCTGGAGAACCTGCGCCGCCATCGCGAAGGCTTGCCGATGCTCGGCCAGGTTGACCGCGCGCAAGGCTATTGAGGACGGCACCGCATGAAACGCCCGCGCGGCGTGGCTTTTCAGCATCCGCAGCAGAAAATGCCAAGACCGTGCATCAAAACGCGTCGTGCGCGCTTTTCAGGCAATTGTTTAGGTGAGCAGGTGATCGTCGCTGGTCAGTAGTATGGAACCGTCAACAGCCCCTTTCCGCGACGAGAAACCATCATGCCGATTCAATCGCTCATCGAAGCCGACCGCAAGCATCTGATTCACCCGGTCATCAACTACCGCGCGCACGAAGCACGCGGCGTCACGGTCCTCGAATCCGCCAGCGGCGCGTTTCTGCGCGACGCGGCCGGCAACGAACTGCTCGACGCGTTTTCCGGACTCTGGTGCGTGAACGTCGGCTACGGCCAGCAGAGCATTGTCGACGCCGCCACCGCGCAAATGCAGAAACTGCCCTACGCGACCGGCTATTTTCATTTCGGCTCCGAGCCGGCCATCGAACTCGCGCAGAAGCTGGTCGAGGTGTCGCCCGCTTCGCTGCAACACGTGTACTTCACGCTCGGCGGTTCGGATGCGGTCGATTCGGCGCTGCGTTTTATCACTCACTACTTCAACTCCACGGGGCGGCCGTCGAAGAAGCACATCATCGCGCTGCAACGCGGCTACCACGGCTCGTCGACGACCGGCGCCGGCCTGACCGCCCTGCCCGCGTTCCACCGCAACTTCGACTTGCCGCTGCCGAACCAGCACCATCTGCCGTCGCCGTACGCGTACCGCAACGATTTCGCCGACGACGCCGCGCTAATTGCCGCCTCGGTGGCCGCGCTCGAAGCGAAGGTGGCCGAGCTCGGCGCCGACAACGTCGCCGCGTTTTTCTGCGAACCGATTCAGGGCTCGGGTGGCGTGATCGTGCCGCCGGTCGGCTGGCTCAAGGCCATGCGTGAAAGCTGCCGTAAGCTGGGCATTCTGTTCGTCGCCGACGAAGTCATCACCGGTTTCGGCCGCACGGGTCCGCTGTTCGCCTGCCAGGGCGAAAACGTCGAGCCGGATCTGATGACGGTGGCCAAAGGCCTGACCGCGGGCTATGCGCCGATGGGCGCCGTGCTGATGTCGGACGAAATCTATCAGGGCATTGCTGACAGCGACGCCGAAGCAGTGGTCGGCCATGGCCATACCTATTCGGCGCATCCGGTGAGCGCGGCAATCAGCCTCGAAGTGCTGCGCCTGTATCACGAAGGCGGACTGCTCGCGAACGGCGTGGCGCTCGCGCCGCGTTTCGCGCGCGGTCTCGACGCGCTGCTCGCGCATCCGCTGGTGGGCGACTCGCGCCACCGTGGCCTGCTCGGCGCGCTCGAACTCGTCGCGGACAAAGACAGCAAGGCGGGCTTCGACCCGGCGTTGAAACTGTCCGAACGGATCGCCACCGCCGCTTACGAAAACCGCCTGATTTTCCGTGCTTTTGGCGACAACATCCTCGGCTTCGCACCGGCGCTCTCGTACACCGAGGCCGAGTTCGACCTGATGTTCGAACGGCTTGAAAAGACTCTCGACGACGTACTCGCACAAGCCGATGTGCGCGCCGCGTTGAAGGTCAAAACTCATGCCACCGCATGCTAGAGTAGAGGGCCATCCCCGTCCCACACACACCGATCGCCGGAGCGACAACGTTACGATGAGCAGCGACTGCAAGCTAGACCGGATTGACCTGCGCATACTTTCCCAATTGCAGAAGAAAGGCCGCATAACCAACGTCGAGCTTGCCGACGCGGTCGGGCTGTCGCCCAGTCCTTGCCTGATCCGCGTCAAGCGTCTGGAGAAGGCCGGCTACATCATCGGCTACGGTGCGCAGATCCAGCTCGAAAAGCTCGGCGACGTGCAGATCGTTTTCACTGAAGTCACGCTCGCCGATCATCGGCGGGAAGACTTCATCAAGTTCGTGAATGCGATTCGCGACGTCGACGAGATTGTCGAGTGCCATCTGGCGAGCGGCGGCTATGACTACCTGCTGAAGTTCGTCACGCGCAGTGTGAGCCATTACCAGAGCATCGTGGAAGGACTGCTGGAACGCGATATCGGCATCGAGAAGTACTTCAGCTACGTGATCATCAAGTCGCCGTTCGTGAAGAGCCACTACCCGCTCGAAACGCTGTTCTCGCAGAATCATCACTAGGCGTTGCCTCGTTTCTGATCGGCCGGATCTTGCCGTCGTTTAGCGTTCAGCGTTCAGCATTCAACGTTCGGCAACATCGGCCGTGTTCACGCCGGCCGCATCGTCGCCTCGCGCATTCCCTTGCGCGAATTCCTCGCTCAGAAAGTCCACGCAGACCCGCACCTTCGCCGATTGCGCGAGCCGCGCCGGATACACCGCCCACAGATTCGCCGGTTGCGTGACCTCGGGCAGCACCTGCTGCAGCTGACCGCTTTCAAGCAGCGGCCGCACGTCCCACATGGAACGCAGCACGATGCCGCGTCCGGCCAGCGCCCACTCCACCGCCACTTCGCCGTGATTGGTCGACAACGGTCCCGTGACCTTGATCGACACGGTCTCGCCGCGCACCGTCAAACGCCACAGACCGAACGGGTGGTCGCGCTCCTTGATCGCGAGACACGCATGCGAGGACAGCTCGGCAAGCTGGCGCGGCGCGCCATGCCGCGCGATGTAATCGGGCGAAGCGCACAACACGCGATGGTTCGACGCAAGCCGCCGCGCGATCAGATGCGGCGCGATCTCGTCGCCGATACGCACGTCCAGGTCGAAGCCTTCGCCGCCGACATCGACGAGACGGTCGAACAGATCGAGCCGCACGCTCAGCTGCGGATAGCGCTCGGAAAAACGTGCGAGCGCGGGCGCGACGAAGCGCCGGCCGAAGCCGAAGCTGCTGGAAATGCGCAGCTTGCCGCCGGGAATGCGGCGCGTGGTGGAGACGTCTTCCACGAGTTGATCGACGTCGTCGAGAATCTTTTCGGCCCACGTGTAGACGCGCTCGCCGGCTTCCGTGATGGCGACCCGGCGCGTGGAACGGTGCAATAAACGCGTACCGAGCGTAGTCTCGAGCACGTTGATACGCTTGCTGACGTAGGCCGCGGACACCGACAGGGCCTCCGCCGCCGCGCTGAAACTGGACTTGCGCGCCACTTCGCAGAACACGCGCAAATCGCCGAGATCGGGTGATGGGATGGCGTTCATGGGTCGATTGCCCGCACCTGAGTTTGTACACGAATCGTGCACAGTGGCTTAACTAAAGCGACCATTTTAGTCTCAAACAGCAGGAATAAAATAACCATTATCGAATCGTCCAGAAGCCCCAACAGACCCAAGCGGAGGAGCACAACATGTCGAAGAAATATCGGATCGCAGTCATTCCCGGCGACGGCATCGGCGTCGAAGTCATGCCGGAAGCCATTCGCGTGCTGGAGGCGGTGAAAACGCGCTTCGGCATCGAGTTGGAGTATCAGCACATTGAGTGGGCGAGCTGCGAGTACTACGCGAAGCACGGCAAGATGATGCCGGACGACTGGAAAGCGCAACTGCAATCGGCCGACGCGATCCTGTTCGGCGCGGTCGGCTGGCCCGACACGGTGCCCGACCATATTTCCCTGTGGGGCTCGCTCCTGAAGTTCCGCCGCGAATTCGACCAGTACATCAACCTGCGTCCGGCGCGCCTCTTTGCCGGCGTGCCTTCGCCGCTCGCGGGCCGCAAGGCGGGCGACATCGACTTCTGGATCGTGCGTGAAAACACCGAGGGCGAGTACTCGTCGGTGGGCGGCGTGATGTTCGAAGGCACGGAGCGCGAATTCGTGCTGCAGGAATCCGTCTTCACGCGACACGGCAGCGAGCGCGTGCTGAAGTTCGCGTTCGATCTCGCGCAACGGCGCGAGCGCAAGAAGATCACCGTGGCGACCAAAAGCAATGGCATCGCGATCAGCATGCCGTGGTGGGACAAGGTCGCGGCCGGCATCGCGGCGCAGTATCCGGACGTGACGTGGGACAAGCAGCACATCGACATTCTCTGCGCGCGCTTCGTGCTGAGCCCGGATCGCTTCGACGTGGTGGTGGCCACCAATCTGTTCGGCGACATTCTGTCCGACCTCGGACCCGCTTGCACCGGCACGATCGGTCTCGCGCCGTCGGGCAATCTGAATCCGGATCGCAAGTTTCCTTCACTGTTCGAACCGGTGCACGGCTCGGCGCCGGATATCGCCGGCAAGAACATCGCCAATCCGATCGCGATGATCTGGTCGGCCGCGATGATGCTCGACTTCCTCGGCAATCACGAGGGCAAGGAGCGCGAGGCGCACGACGCGATTCTTGCAGCGATCGAAGCAACGCTGGTGGAGGGTCCGCACACCGGCGACCTCGGCGGCAAGGCGAACACCACCGAAGTCGGCCAGGCGATCGCGGCAAGACTCGCCTGAGTCTTTCGTTCACCACGGGTCTCGAGATCTTCGCCGAGGTCGGCGCCGTGATCCGCGGGTCCAACACTCAGAAGGTAACGTGACAATGAAGGTACAGCAGTTCAAGCAAAGCGTGAATCTGCAGAATCTCGAAGACTGGGGCAAGGTTGGATTGCCCGGCACGACGCCGATTCAGGTGTCGGGCGTGCAACGCGTTATCAAGGGCAGCGAAGCTGTCGATACCGGCATCTTCGAATGCACCGCCGGTACGTACCGCCGTTCGATCAAGCAAGCGGAAGTGATGCACTTCATCGCGGGACGCGGACGCTTCACGCCCGATAACGAAGAAACCATTCACTTTCAAAGCGGCGACACGCTCTTCTTCGAAGCCAATACCGAAGGGCTGTGGGAAGTCGAAGAAACCATGCGCAAGGTCTACGTCATCTTGTAAACGCGGGTCACGCATCACCACGAGCGCTGCGCTGCGCCGCACCGCACCATGCGGTGCCCGTCAGGCCGGCGCTCATCCCGCTTACCAATTCCGTCTCATCCCGGCCCTTTTGATCTCTCGCGCTGTCCAGCGCACTCCTCCAACCGATGTGCATCTGCAACAGAGTCGGGTAATCCCGCGTTGACCCTTCGTTGTCATATTACTTACAGTGCGGGCCTGTTCGCATAAAGAATCCACGTTCTATATACGAACATCTCGCACAAAAGAAATTGATGACGACCGCCTCGCTGGGACTGCCGACGCGCTCCAGGCAGGTCGAATTGGAGAACACCTCATGAATCGCAATATCACTATGACCCGGCTCGCCTGCGCGATCGCCGCTCTGGCCAGCGCACCGGTTTTCGCGCAAAGCAGTGTGACGCTCTACGGTATCGTGGATGCCGGCATCGGCTATCAAAGCAGCCAGGCGCCCTCGCTCGGCTCGACCTCCGGCGGCAAGTCCAAAGTGAATATGATCAACGGCGTGTGGGCCGGCAGCCGCTTCGGCCTGAAGGGCGCGGAAGATCTCGGCGCCGGCACCAAGGCCATCTTCCAGTTGGAGTCGGGTTTCAATTCCGCCACCGGCGCGCAGCAATTCTCGAACGCGATGTTCGGCCGCCAGGCATGGGTCGGCGTGACGAACCCGACTTACGGCACGTTGCAGGCCGGCCGCCAGTACACCGCGTACTACTCGCTGCTGTCGCCGTATAGCCCGACCACGTGGCTCACCGGCTTCTACGGCGCGCACGCGGGCGACGTCGACGCGCTCGATACGATTTACCGCGCGAACAACTCGCTGGTCTATACCTCGCCGAAACTGTACGGCTTCACGTTCAGCGGTTCGTACTCGCTCGGCGGCGTGCCGGGCAGCCTGAATCGCGGCTCGACCTGGAGCGGCGCGGTGCAGTACATCCAAGGGCCGGTCGGACTCGCGGTCGGCTTCATGCGCATCAACAACTCGACGCTCGGCGGCGGCGCATACGGCGCGGATTCGACCGTGTCGAACAATGGCGCTCAACCGGGCGTGTCGGCCGTGACCAACGGCTATCAAACGGCGCAGGCGCAGCAGCGCTTCGCCGTGACCGGCGGCTATAACTTCGGCGGTGGCTGGGACGTGTCCGCGGCCTACTCGAATGTGCAGTACATTCCGGGTGTCGGCTCGAGCTTCCGCGATACGGCGATCTTCAATACGGGCGGTGTCGTGCTGCACTGGAAGCCGACCGTTTCGTGGGACTTCGCGACCGGCTATAGCTATACGCGCGCCACCAAGGCGAACGGCATCACGAGTTCGGCGCAGTACCAGCAGGTCAACCTGTCCGAGTACTATTCGTTGTCGAAGCGCACCGGGCTCTATGCACTGCAGGCGTTCCAGCGCACCAACGGCAATACGCTGGGCACCGCGGGTTCGGGCCACATCATCAGCGCAACGGCAACCATCGGCGACGGCTTCCAGAGCGCGCCGTCGTCGTCGCGCAGCCAGTTCGCCGCCGGCGTGGGTATCGTGCACCGCTTCTAAAACGGCGTTCGATCGTATAAAAAGAAAAGGCTCGTTCCCACGAGCCTTTCCGTATTCAGCAGTGAGGAGACCATCATGAACCGCAGCACCGCTGTGAACGTTCAGACCTTTATCAACGAGCATCCGTTTTCGCCGTTCCAGTGGCTCGTGTTCTTCATGTGTTTCATCATCGTCCTGCTGGACGGCTTCGACACGGCCGCGATCGGCTTCATCGCACCTTCGCTGATCGCCGAATGGGGCATCACCCGGCCGGCGCTCGCGCCCGTGCTGAGCGCGGCGCTGTTCGGCCTCGCCTGCGGCGCGCTCGGTTCGGGACCGCTGTCCGACCGGCTCGGGCGACGTTCGCTGCTGCTCGGCTCGGTGCTGCTGTTCGGCGTGGCGTGCCTCGGCTCGGCCTTCTCGACCAGCATCGAACAACTGACGACACTGCGCTTCATCACCGGCGTCGGTCTCGGCGCGGCCATGCCGAACGCAGTAACGATGATGGGCGAATACTGCCCGGACCGCCGCCGGGCGACCGTGATCAACCTGATGTTCTGCGGCTTCCCGCTTGGCGCCGCGTTCGGCGGGTTCCTCGCGGCGTGGATGATTCCGCATTTCGGCTGGCGCAGCGTGCTGCTGCTCGGCGGCATCACGCCGCTTCTGCTTCTGATCGTGCTGGCGATCAAGATGCCGGAATCGGTGCGCTACATGGTGGCCAATAACAAGCCGGTCGAACGGATTCGCGCGGCGCTCGCGCGCATTTCGAGCGAAGCCGCGCAAGCGGGCAGCTTCATCATGACCGAAACCGCGCCGCAAACCGGCGGCAAGGGCATGGCGGTGGTGCTGTCGCGCTCGTACATCATCGGTTCGGTGATGCTGTGGATCGCCTATTTCATGGGCCTCGTGATCTTCTACGCGTCGATCAACTGGATGCCGATTTTGCTGAAGGACGCCGGACTCACGCCACAGCGCGCGACGCTGATTTCCGCGCTGTTCCCGCTCGGCGGCGTGGGCGCCGTGCTGTGCGGCGTGCTGATGGACCGCTTCAACGCGAACCGCATCATCGCGGCTTGCTATGCGTTGACGGCGGTCAGTGTGTACTTCATCGGCCAGGCGGTGGGCAATGTGGGCGCGCTGGTGTTCATCGTGTTCGTCGCGGGCGTGTTGATGAATACCGCGCAATCGTCGATGCCGGCACTCGCCGCCGCGTTCTACCCGACCGAAGGCCGCGGCACCGGCGTGGCGTGGATGCTCGGCATTGGGCGCTTCGGCGGAATTGCCGGCTCGTTCCTCGTGGCCGAACTGACGCGGCGGCACTTTTCGTTCGCGGGCATCTTCGCGATGGTCGCGGTGGCGGGTCTGCTTTCGTGCGTGGCGTTGCTGACCAAGCAGGCGGCGCGGCCGCATGTGGCGAATGCGGGTGCGCCGAAGGCGGAGTCGTTCGGGCATTGAGCGAGTACAGAGGCGGCGATGGGTCGCCGCCTCCCGGGAGCGGCGGCGCTGGAGAATCTGACGGGACTTCGAACTGCCTCGTCAGCCGTCGTGAAAGGGGGTGTCGCTGGAGGCCTGGTCCGCCGGCCCCCACCCCGGAATGTTGAGGTAATACCGCGTAGAACGACCGCCGCCAACCTTGCACAGCAGCCCCATGTCCTCGAGTTCGATGAGTTCGCGTGACGCCGTGGCTCGCGAGGTGCTGCCGACGCTCTCGTACTTTCGGGTATTCATGCCCCCTTCAAAGCCGTTGGGACCGGCATCGAGCAGAAGGTTGACGACTTTGCGCTGTCGGGGCGTGAGCACTTTGTCCTCATGGCTCACCCAGAAAATGGCTTTGGCGAGCGCTGCGTCCACGACGCTGGACGCTTCTTCGCAGGACCACCACGCCTGAGTCGAATGCGTACCTAATCGACTCAAATCATGAGTCGATTATCCTTCCACAACCCTGAACGGCCGGTTGCAGGTGATTCCGAGACCGAATCCGGCATGAAGCTGCAGCCCCTGACAACGAGGCAGTCGCGACTTTCCCGATAAACTACGCGCTTGTTGGCCCGTGCCCATCTAACTACAGGATTCAGGGAATGAAACGCGTAGTCGTATCCGCGCTGCTTGCGGCGTGCCTCGCACAGCCGGCCGTTCAAGCCGTTGCGCAAACCGTCAGCGATCAATGTTTTGCGATCGGCGACATCGCCGGGCAGGTCGCTTCGTGGCGCGCGCACAAAAAGACCAAGGCTCAAGCGCTCGATCAGGCGGCCAAGTACTACAAGGATGCGGCCGACCGGCAAGCGGTCAGCGCCATCATCGAGAAGATCTACAGTCCGGACGCGCCGCGCATGACGCCGGATCAGGCCAGCATGGCCTTCACGTCGGATTGCGCGAACCGTAATGCGCAGACGCCCAGGCGATAGCGCCGGCGCTTGCAAATGCCTCTGGCGTTTGCGCAGCGCATCCTGCTACGTCAGTGCGTTGCCGTGACAATGCGCTGACAACTCCGCTCGTTGCCGGATCGGTTCTGTCGATCGACCAACGGGGTCAGGCGCCCTGCCACGCGCCAACTTCAACCGAACCATGCCTTTCGCCGGCACCGGATTCCACGGCGCCCAGTGGACCGGACCGGTTTGCCGCTCCATCACCCAGAAACGGCCGCCGCCGATCGCCCGATAGCGGTCATGGTCGAACGCGGAAACCGGGATGCGCGGTGCGCGCATAACGCGCCTTCTACTCGTCGGGCAGCGCGATGGATTCAGTGCGTACGATCGGATAGCTGCCCCACGCAGCGACATCGAGCGCATTGTCCTTGGCGAAGCGGTAGTGATCGAAGGTCGTGGAAAAGCCCATGACGTTGTGGAGCAAATCCGCCGACGGCGCATGCTCGCGCAACACATCGATCTGCTCGCGATGAAAACTCGCCACCTCGTCCGACATGAAGCGGCGGAAGTCGAGCAGATCAATCGGATTGGCGTCGGTGGGCGTGAGGTTATCCATACTGTTGATATCCCTCGGCCTGCTATGCGAAATGCCTATCTATTTTTTCCGTTTGACCAGTTTTTACAGTCGTCTTATGTACGCCTACGAGGTGCCAATCTGATAATGAACGTGAGAATACTGAAGGCACAAAGGCAAATAGCGGCGTAGCTAACGACCCGACACGGGCGTCGTCCTGCATGACAGGCTGCCGCAGTTCAGGTCTCTCGCGGAGTGCGTAACAGGCGGATTCCAGCGGTTTTAAAAGAAGAACTTCCGGGGGGGCAGCAAATGTCGTGGGTGACTCAACCGCGCACGCCGGACATGACCGGCGATGCACTAACGCTAACACTAACGCAACGGGCACTCAGGCCGCTTTCCGTTATTTCGCGACCTCCCGGAGTGAGGTGCGCGTGACCCAGTGGATGACCCAGACACACACCGTCACGTTCAGCGGTGCCGCGCTTCCCGAAATCGTCGGCGTCGCATACAGGAACAGGCAGTTCACGGAAAAGCGCGCGCCGATGCTGACCGTTCGGCGGGTCAGCGGACGCGAGGCGGTCGGCGAACTGTTCGAATATATCGTCGAGACAGCAGTCGAGAACCCGGACTTTCTGGAAGACCCCGAGAGCGCCGCGCAGCTCGATCTGGAGAGCATCGTCGGCACAACAGGCACGGTGGCGATCCAGATCACCGGCATCGGCACCTTCCGCGCGGGCGCGACAGGCGACACCGGGCGCGCGAATGTCGGCGCCGATACCCGCTACATCAGCGGCGAAATCGTTTCGGCGCGGATCAGATGCGTTGAAGACCGCGCGGCGATTTTCGAGTTCGTGCTGCGCCCGTTTGTATGGCGCGCGACGCTGAACTGCGATTCGCGCATCTTGCATGGTTCGGTGACCAAGGTGCTCGAAGAAGTCCTGCAGCCTTACGTGGGCACCGTTGAATGGCGTATCGGCGGAATGTGGCCCGGCAAAGGCTACCCGCCGCGCGACATGATCCGGCAGGCGTGGGAATCAGACTGGGCATTCATATCCCGTTTAATGGAAGAGTTCGGGCTCTGCTACTGGTTTGAACATCGTGACGACTTTCATTCGCTCGTCATTTCCGACCTGCTGAGCGGCTTCCGTCCGCACGGCGTCGCCTATGAAACGCTTCGCTATCATCCGGCCGGCCGGATCGATGAGGAACATATCAACGAACTGTCGGTGTCGTACACGCTGACGCTGGGCAGCGCCGAAGTCAACGACCACAACTACGCGGAGCCGCGACTTGCAAAGAGTCTCGCACCGAACCGCGAACGTTACGAAGACTCGCGCGGCACGGCGAGCCGGGCCATCGAAATCTACGAACCCGCCGACTTCGCGCAGCCGGAGGCCCGGCGCACGTTTGCCGACGCGAACGACGAGCGGGAGGAAGCCCGGTATCTTGCGCGGGTCAAACTCGAAGCGAGACGCTGCCAGGGGCTGCGCGCAACCGGCAGGGGTCATCTTCAGGGGCTGCAGCCCGGGCGCACGTTCACGCTGACCGGCTATCCGCAGCAGCGCGCGAACCGTGAATACATCGTTCTGCGCAGCACGCTGGACCTCACTGAAGTCGGCACGTCCTCAGGCGACTGGCGTCAGTACTCGGTCAACACGGAATTTGAAATGCAACCGTCGAACGAGTATTTCCGGCTGCCGCAGATCACGCCGAGGCCACGCATAGACGGCTATGAATATGCCGTGGTGGTCGCGCCGCAGGACAAGGAAATGTACATCGACTCGCGCAACCGGCTGCGCATCCAGTTCGACTGGGACCGGCAGGCAAAACTGGATGGCTCAACCTCGATCTGGGTGCGCGTCATGAGCCAGTGGCAGGGTGGCGAGATGGGCGTCGTCGCACCGGGCCGGGCGGGACAGATGGTCCTCGTCGCCCATGTCCACGGCGACCCTGACCGGCCGGTTGTTGCGGGCTTCGTCGTGGATAAGTTCAACATGCCGCCGTGGGCACTGCCGGCCAACGCGGCGCTCAGCGGCATCCGCAGCGGCAGCCTTGGGTATGGCCGGCGCTCGAATCATCTCGCGCTGGACGATACACCCGGCAGGATGCAGGCGCAGCTGTCGAGCGACCAGGCGAATTCGCGGTTTGTGGCGGGGTTCAATACGCGCATCGAAGGCAACCGGGGGCGCACCGAGGCGCGCGGCGAAGGAATCGAGATTGCCACCGATGCGCATGCGGTGATGCGGGCGAACCGAGGGCTGCTCGTGACGACCGAGGCGCGCGCGGGCGCGACCGCTCCCGTAAAGGATATGGGCGAGACGGTACAGCGGCTCACGCAGGCGCGGCAGCAGCATGAAGACCTGTCACTGCTCGCGAAGCAGCACAACGCGCAGACGCCGCAAGCGAGTCAGAGCGATGCGGCCGGCACGATCAGGACGCAGAACGGCGCGATCAGGGGCGGCGCCAGGACGCCGGAGAATCCATCGCCGGAGATGACGCGCCCGGACGTGGTGATGGCGAGTGCGGCGGGCATCGCGACCACGGCCGCAGACAGCACGCATATGGCGAGCGCGAACGATCACGCGGTGACGGCGGGACGGGACGTGAGTGTGTCGTCGGGACGTTCGCTGTTTGCGTC
>NZ_PVNC01000040.1:0-30649 GCF_003001875.1 Paraburkholderia sp. BL18I3N2 | reverse complement strand
ACGAGCTACGGACTCCAAATAAAAGCCGCTTCGAATGACAACGGCGGCTGACTGGATAATCCGATGGTAATTGGCTGCCCATACGTATTCCCGAGGTCGGAACGCATCGTTCCCGACGTGTGTGTCTCTGCGTCAAATCCGTATCGTCGGAGTAAATGATGAAGAATCGACCTTTTGATAGAAAATACTTTTATGGAAATGCGTCAGCTCGGCGCTAACGGCCCAGCCGTTTCCGCCGTCGGTCTCGGCTGTACGGGCATGAGTGAGTTCTACGCAAATCGTGATGATGCGGAATCCATCCACCATTCATCGTGCCCTGGAGTTAGGCATCAATTTCCTCGATACCGCCGATATGTACGGACCGTGTATCGACGAGGACCTCATCGCCAAAACGATCAAGGGCAAGCGCGGTCATGTTTTAATCGCCACCAAGTTCGGTACGGTATACGCTACGTCGAGGCAGGCATGAAAATGCTGAACGGCTGGTCTTGCCGTGTCAAAAATAACACGTCAAGGTTAGCACCCTGCGATTGATAGATTCGAACCCGGACACTATTTACGTTGAGCGCGGGATTGTTTGTGTCGATAGTGGTGACATCATTGATAAGAGTGATTGCAACCATGCAGACATTGAAACCTGTCACTACCTTGTCGGCTGACGTTTCGCCAGAGCAAGCCCTTGAAGTCACCGAGCGCGATGGCGCGGTCATTATCAAGAACCTGTTTTCGCGCGAGATGCTTGGCCGGTTTTTGGCAGAGCTCAAGCCCTATACCGACGCGCGTGCCGCCGGATCGGGTTATGCCGACGCCGCTGCGCTGGTAACGCTGGGCCAGAAAACCCGCCGCATCACCGGACTCGCTGCGCGCAGCGTCACGGCGGGAGAAGTGATCACGCACCCTTTGATCCTGGCCTGGGCGAAAGGTCTGTTGTCCGGCGGTGATCACGGGGATATACAGTTGTCGACCTCGACCTATATCGAGATCTGGCCGGGCGAGAAACCCCAGCCCATCCATGCGGACGAAGGCGATTACCCGGAATTCCTTTGGGGCAAGGACATGCCCAACATCACCTGCAACGCCATCATCGCGCTGGACGATTTCACCGATGAAAATGGTGCCACGCGCTGCATTCCGGGGAGCCACAAGTGGGGAAGCGACTGGGCGAGATTCGACGAACAACCCGCCTCTATCCCGGCCGAAATGACGGCGGGTAGCGCATTGTTCACGACGGGGAAGGTGCTTCACGGTGGCGGTGCGAACCGCTCTACCGCGTCGCGCCGTGGTCTGGCAATTCAGTTCGCTGCGGGCTGGCTGCGCCCGATGGCCGCGCATCAACTTGAAACGTCGCGTGAACGGGCAAAGACGATGTCGCCGCAGTTGAAGGAGTTGCTCGGCTTCACGTCGTACAAGCGACCGTTGATTGAGGGACGTGCGCCGCGAGCATTGCTCAACTTGTTCGACATGGGCGAAGCGTCCAACTATCTCGAGCGTGGCCCGCTGGCCTGAGTAACGGCAGGCGAAATACACCATGGCACGTGTTTGGGAAAGGCGCCCGGCTTCGTCGACAATGGCATCGTACTCATCTTTTGTTCAGTTTGGGCGGTTGTTACGCGGCGACTTCTTGGAATCGGCAGGACTGATTTCCGACCACGCATATCGCATCCTCTAACTTTAAATTTGGCTGCAAATCGCCATGAATCAGTATCCGGCCTTGTTTCAACCGCTGAAGATTAAAGGCGTCACGATCCGTAATCGAGTTTTCAGCACTGGCCACGCGCCAATGTATGCCGCCAACGGTGTGCCGACTGAACGCTATCTGCGCTATCACCAGGAAAAGGCCAAAGGGGGCATCGGGCTGACCATATTCGGCGGTGCGACCTCGGTGGCGCCCGATGCGTGGGCTGCTTACTGGAGCACGCTCGTCGCCAAGGACGATTCCTGTGTCGAGCCGTTGCGCGACTTCGCCAATGGCATTCGCGAGCATGGCGCGGCCGTGATGATTCAGCTCACGCACCTGGGCCGCAAAATGAAATGGGATCAAGCCCCTTGGTTGCCGCCGATCTCATCATCATCGACACGCGAGCCGGATCACCGGTCGTTTCCCAAGGAGGCCGAGGACTGGGACATCAAGCGTGCGATCAACGACTATGCACAGGCCGTACGACGTTGTCGCGATGCCGGGCTGGATGGCTGCGAACTGCTTTTCTCGGCCCACCATCTGGTTGACCAGTTCTGGTCTCGCGCCGTGAATCGGCGGACCGACGGCTATGGCGGAACGCTGGAGAACCGCATGCGCTTTGGGTTGGAGGTGTTGGAGAAGGCACGCGAACTGGTAGGTGACGACTTTGTTATCGGCTGTCGGATGAGCGCCGACGAATTACTCCCGGATGGCAATGACCAGAGCGAGCAACTTGCAATTGCTTCGCGCTACGCAGGCACGGGCATGCTGGACTTTATCAACGTGGTCACAAGCAATGTGCAGGATTTCAATTCGCATTCGCATTATGTACCCAATATGTCCTATCCTCCCGCTCCTTACCTGGGTCTTGCCAGCGCAATCAAGCGTGAAGTGGACATCAAGGTTTTTCATGCTTCGCGCATAACGGATCTAGCGACCGCCAATCGGGCCATCGAGGAAGGGCATGTGGATATGGTCGGCATGACGCGAGCACACATTGCCGATCCCCACATCATGAAGAAGCTGGTAGAGGGCCGGCCGGAACAGATTCGTGACTGTGTGAATGCGTCTTACTGCATCGATCGCGTTTACGGGGGGGATGCAGCTTGCCTGCATAACGCCGCCACCGGACGCGAGCGTACCCTGCCGCACATCATCGTTCGCTCGTCCGAACGCAAACGGGTGGTGGTAGTGGGTGCCGGTCCGGGCGGACTGGAAGCCGCGCGCGCAGCCGGTGAACGTGGTCATACCGTGACACTGTTCGAAGCTGCGGACCGGACCGGCGGGCAAATTAACATCGCCGCACGCGGCCCTTGGCGTGAGCCGCTTTCGGGTATCGTGCGCTGGCTCGATAGCGAGGTGCGGCGGCTCGGCGTGGACGTCCGGCTCAACACCCGCGCCGATGCCGAAGCGGTACTCGCGCTCGACCCGCAGGTAGTAATCGTCGCAACCGGTGGAATCCCGAACAAGGGGCGATTCAAGGGCCACGAACTCGCGGTTAGCAGCTGGGATATTTTGACCGGCAGAGTCGAACCCGCGCACAACGTGCTGCTGTGGGACGACAACGGGCAACACCAAGGTCTGTCGGTCGGTGAATTCATGGCCAAACGTGGTTCGCTGATTGAGCTTGTTACTCCGGATCGCATGCCGGCCGCGGAGGTGGGGATTACGAATTTCCCGGTACACCTGCGGGAAATTTACAAGCATGCCGGAATTTTTACGCCTGATCGGCGGCTCATTGAGGTCTACGCCGAGGCCACGCAACTTGTGGCGGTGTTACGCAATGAGTACAGCGGGCAAGAAGAGGAACGGGTCATCGATCAGGTAGTGGCCGAGCATGGCACATTGCCGGTTGACGAACTATATTTTGCGCTGCGCGAGGGTTCCGTTAACTTCGGCGAGGTCGATCTCAATGTGCTGGCGGAAGAGGATCGTGTCATCGACGTCATCCATAACCCTTCCGGGCGTTTCCGCCTCTATCGAGTCGGTGATGCCGTGGCTTCTCGCAACATTCATGCCGCAATCTACGATTCGCTGCGCATTGGTCATGACCTGTAATGCGGAGAGCATGACGTAATGAACGGCATATTGGTAGGTCTGGTACTGGCTCTGTTCATTTTGCTGCTCTCTGGTGTACGCCTGGTGAGGCGGTGGATGGTGGGCGGGGAGGCACGTATTGACTGGGTAGGAGGTTTGCTGGGTCTGCCGCGCGTCTATCTGCATGACGTGCACAACGTGGTGGCGCGTGAGCGTACCGCGGGTCCCATGCATGCATTGACGGCGGGCGGCTTGCTGTCAACCATGGCTTTGCTGGTGGCAATGGCGTTTGGATTGCAGGGCGTTTGGGCTGGCGCGCTACTGCTCGTGACCCTGAGCATCATGCTCGGCGGTACGGTGCTGGTCGTGCGGCGCCGTTACCCGGTTCGGCCGGCGCGCTTGTCCGGCGGCGTATTTCAGCGCTTGCCGCTGATACTGCTGTTCTTTATCCTTGCGGTGGCCACACTGGCTCTCGGCCAGTTTTGGCATCCGGTCGTTGCGACGCTTGGCGCATGGGCCACGGGAGCGGCATTGGTCCTTCTGACTCGGGAAATCGGCAGCGGCCCACTAAAGCATGTTCTGGCAGGTGCGCTGCACTTGGCGGCACACCCGCGGAGAGAGCGCTTCGGCGCGGCACGGCCTGTGGCCGATCTTAAACCTCTCGACCTTTCGGCGCAGACTCTGGGCAGCACTCGGGCAAGCGATTTTGCGTGGAACCGGTTGCTCGGTTTCGATGCGTGCGTTCAATGTGGGCGTTGCGAATCCGTTTGCCCAGCCTATGCGGCCGGTTTGCCGCTTAATCCCAAAGCGTTGATACAGGACTTTGTGGCCAGCATGCCGGGCGGTCCGACCTTTCCGTACCGCGGTTCCTCACACCCGCCTGCACATGAATCGCGGCAGGATACGGTATCCATCCAGCTCGATGACGATGGGCGCGCAGTGATAGACGGGCAAACGCTGTGGGCCTGCACCACTTGCCGTGCCTGCGTCGAAGAATGCCCCATGATGATCGAGCATGTCGATGCTGTGGTGGATTTGCGGCGCCATCAGACGCTAATGCTGGGTGCAACTCCGGGTCAGGCACCGGTTGTCCTAGCAGAACTGAACGCAACCGATAATCTCGGCGGTCGCGCGGCGGTCGCGCGTGTTGACTGGGCCGCCGATCTGCGTTTGCCCTTGCTTCATGAAAACACTGAGACAGACGTGTTGCTGTGGCTGGGCGAAGGCGCGTTCGACCAGCGTCACCAACGTACCCTGCGTGCTCTAGTACAACTGCTGCGTATCGCAGGTGTCAATTTTGCGGTGCTGGGCAAAGAAGAAATCGATTGCGGCGACACCGCGCGCCGGTTAGGGGACGAAGCGTTATTCCAGAGCATCGCACGGCGCAATATTGCACTTCTGTCGACCCGTCGCTTCAATCGTATCGTGACCGCGGATCCGCATGTATTGCATAGCCTGCGCAACGAGTATCCGGCTTTGGGCGGCTACTACGAGGTGCAGCATCATTCGGCCGTGCTGGCCCGGCTGCTGGCCGAGGGTCGGCTGCAACCCAGGGTCCCGCCTGAAGAGCAAAAGATTACGTTTCATGATCCTTGCTATCTGGGCCGCTATAACGGTGAAACAGAAGCACCGCGTGCCATTCTCGATGCAATTGGTATGCAACGCATCGAGATGGAGCGATCGGGTCGCCGTTCGACCTGCTGCGGTGGCGGAGGTGGTGCACCGTTGACCGACATCAATGGTCCGCGCCGCATGCCTGATCTGCGCATGACGCAGGTGCGCTTAACCGGTGCGTCGACCGTGGCAGTGGCTTGTCCAAATTGTGCTTTTATGCTTGAAAGTGTGGCTGGTCCGCGTCCGGTCGTGGCCGATCTCGCCGAATTGCTGGTGGCGGCATTATGAGTGTGGTCTCGCGCATTCGCCTGCGCCGCATCGAGGGCAT
Source organism: Paraburkholderia sp. BL18I3N2 (assembly GCF_003001875.1). Classification (NCBI taxonomy): domain Bacteria; kingdom Pseudomonadati; phylum Pseudomonadota; class Betaproteobacteria; order Burkholderiales; family Burkholderiaceae; genus Paraburkholderia; species Paraburkholderia sp. BL18I3N2. Next base: position 24,992 of record NZ_PVNC01000040.1, on the reverse strand, counting down.
CTTGGCGTCTCGTGAACGCGTGCGTCGCCATCCCCGTCGCGAGCGAGATCCAGCGGTCGCCTCGTCCGATACGGGACTTGCTGAATGGATGGGGCCAAACGGCCGCATTCGCCGCAACCCGCGAGTCGGCAGGCGAGCTGCGGCGCCAGTGGCACCTAGTCAAACCATAGGTGCGGCTGTGGTGCCCGTGGAAGTCATCGATAAGCCTTCCTGGTGGGTGCTCGTCGTGCCGGATCTTGAAGGCGGTCGGCTGTCCTCTCACGACCGCGACGTGCTGGGCGCGGCCCGATTGCTGGCAGACGCGGGCCTCGATGGCGGCCCGGGAAAAGGCGCCGTCATTGCGTTGGTGCACGGAGTCTGCTCTGACGAACTAGCTGAATCCGGTGTCGATCGAGTGCAGTTGTTCGAGTCGCCATCGCAAGAGTACATACCTGAACTGCGTACAGCGGCCGTGCTGGCTACGATACAAGCCTTTCAGCCGCGCCATGTGCTGTGGCCGGACATCGCTACCGCGGGAGGCGACGTCGGTCGCCGCGTTGCAGCCGCACTCAGATTGCGGCCAGCGGCGCGCGTGGTGCGTCTGACGGCTCGGGAAGCGGCCAGCCGGATTCAGGGCGGATCGAAAGATCTGCTGCGGGCACCGCCGCAGTTGATGTTCATTGTGGCGGAAGCTGCCGAGCCATTCCGCGGGTCACGCCACGAAGCGCGGCAGTTGCCAGCGTTGGCATTGGCGACGCAACAAGGATCGATCGTCGACTGCGGTGTGGTTGCGGCCGATCCACAGCGCCTGCCGTTAACCGAGGCCGACCTCATCGTCAGCGCGGGCAACGGCGTCACCGACTGGCCGGCCTTCCATGCGCTCTGCCACGCCCTCGGTGGCACGCCTGGTGGCAGCCGAGCGGTGTGTGACGCCGGCCACCTGCCGCGTGCCCGGCAAGTGGGTGCCTCTGGCAGCCTCGTCGAGCCACGCTGCTATCTGGCCTTCGGCATCTCCGGGGCACCGCAGCACTTGGCGGGTATTGCCCGTTGTGAGCGCGTTATCGCTGTCAATACGGATTTGCATGCCGATATGGTCAAACGTGCCGACCTGTCCATTATTGCCGATGCTCAAGTTGTCATGCCCGCGCTGACACGGTTGATGGAAGGGGTATCGCGTGTTGCGGACAATGAGGAAAGCTGCCATGCAGATTGATCTAATGTTGTTACTGTCGCTTGGTCAGCATCCTCTTTCGCTCCGTAGCCAGATGGCCAGCGTCGACGCCCGTGCCGTCGAACTAGCGTTGCGGCTCGGTGATGCGGTACGCGTGCACGCGGTCTATGCGGGCGATCCGGACGAGCCGGCATTACGTGACTATTTAGGCTTGGGGCTGGCCTCTCTGACTGTACTTCGTCAGCCAAGGGGCGCCGACGTGCTTCCTGCCCTGTGCGAATACCTTTTGGCGAAAAAGCCCGCCCTGACCTTGGCTGGAATGGCGGCGGAGGTGGGCGAGGGTAGCGGCATGTTGCCCTATCTCCTGGCTGAGGCCCTTGGCGCTACGCTGCTGGCTGGCGCGGCCTCTGTCGCGCTTGGCGACTTCCAGGACGCCGACGGACAGCATATTCGTGCAGAGCAGGCTCTTGCGCGGGGGCAACGCAGGCTGCTTCAAGCCGCTCTGCCCTGTGTGATTACCGTTGCGGCTAAGGCTCCAGTGCCGCGCCAGAGCGCGTATGCACGCGCGCGCGCGGGACGGGTGGAAATCGTCGAACCTGAAGTATTGATCCGGAATTCGGCGGAACTGCTTCACGACACACAGATACTTGGCCGGGAAGTCCCCGCACGCAAAAATCCGAAGCGCATCCCGGTAAGCTCGGGCGGTAGCCTGGCGGATCGCCTGAACGCGCTTACCGCCACCGCAACCGGTGCCGGTCGCCTGATGGTGCAGCCGTCGCCCGTTGACGCGGCTTTGGCCATCCTGGAGTACCTGAAACAGGAACAGGTAGTAATGCCACCAGCTTCTGTTCAGTCCACAGATGGCGCAATTTTATTTTCTTCTTAATTTTATATAAGGATTACATAATGTGTTCCATGAAAGATAAAGTCGCGGTGGTCACCGGTGGCGAAAGTGGCATTGGCCTGGAAATTTCCAAAGGGCTGGCACAAGCAGGGGCGCACGTAGTACTGGCCGGTATTCTCGAAGATCTTGGCACCAAGGCTGAGGCATCGATTCGCGAGGCCGGAGGTAAAGCCGAATTCATTAAAGTTGATGTACGTTCTTCCTCCGCCATCAATGCGCTTATTTCCGGTGTGCATGAGCGTTTGGGCCGCCTTGACGTGCTGGTCAATAATGCCGGTGTCTCGGACGGAGCGGCCAAATGCCTGGAGACGAGCGACGAATTGTGGGATTTAGTACTTGATATCAATCTGCGCGGCGCCTTTTTTGCGACTCGCGCGGCGCTGGCCGTCATGGTACCCCAGCGAAGCGGACGCATCGTTAACGTTGCATCGGTAGCCGCCTTGCGCGTGCAGGTTAACGGGCTGCCGTATACCGTATCCAAATTCGGCATGACGGGTCTGACGCGCCATACCGCCACGCACTATGCCGAATCGGGAGTAACGATCAACGCCATCTGCCCGGGTTTCACGGTGACGGAGATGCGCGACAACTCAGCCCGCATCGTTGGAGACGTCGCGCCACCGATGGACCGTGCCGTGGGGGCGTCGCCCGACGCCTTCAAAAAGTTCGTGCCGGCACAACGACGCGGCAGTGTAGGCGAAATCGCCGCACTTGCGCTTTTTTTCTCTTCCGACGCGGCAAGTTACATCACGGGGCAGGTCGTCGCGGTGGACGGCGGATGGTCGGCGTCTTGACACGTATGTAAAACGCCTTTTGGCTCAGATGGCCGTCGCCCACCGGCCGGTGACCGTGAGGCACCTTGGAGATCAGTACGTCCAGTCTTACCATTGCATCGGCATATATTCCGAACGTCTCCCTTGCGTTGTGGTGCACGACGCTTCATCAACGAAAAAATTGAGCATGAAAGCACTAGTTAGCGACTGTATTCGTCAAGCTGCCCAGCTTCATCCCGACAAGACTGCGATCGTCGCCGATGGTCGGCGGATCAGTTACAGCGAGTTGGATCAGCGAGCGCAGTCGCTGGCATGCAAGTTGGTCTGGATGGGCGTAAAGCGAGGCGAGCGTGTCGCCATCGTTTCCGAGAATTCTATCGAATACTTTATCGTGATGTTCGCGGTCTGGCGAGCTGCCGGGGTTCTAGCGACGATTTTCCCGACATTTGGTGCGACCGAGCTCACATACGCTTTTCGTAATGCGACGCCGCGGCTAATACTGGTCGAACAGGAGCGCCTCGCTGCTGTCCAGAGTGCATTGCTCGAGACGGGCCTGAACTTTGAAGTGCGGGTTATTGGGCCTGATCAATTGCTTGAAGACGTGGAGCCAGTCAATGTGGCGCTACCCATGGCGATGCTGGGCGATCCAGGTATTATTTCCTATACCTCGGGTACGTCGGGCCGGCCAAAGCCGGTCACGCACACTCACGGAAGTTTGGCTCTTGGGCCGCAAATCTACGCCAGTATCTGGCATATGACCGAGCACGATGTTTTCTTCGTTCCCATGCCGCTTGCCTGGTTGGCTGGCGTGGTGACCACCTCGCTGGTGGCACTGAGCGTGGGCGCAACGGTGGCATTGGCGCGCCGCTTCAAGGATGCGGATGCACTGCGCGTCCTGGTTGAAGAACGGGTTACATTCTTCTTCGGTGTGACCACCATGTACGTGAAGCTCCTGCAGTACATCAAGACCCTGCCTGTGGCGCCTGAATTGCTTTTGCGGTGCTGTATCGCGGGCGGCGAACCGCGCAACGAGCCAGCCTTCGAGGAATGGCAGCGCGTGGCCGGTGCCGCGGTGCTCGATTGTTATGCCAGCGCGGAATGTTTTCCGGTGGCAACCTACGATCCGAGCATCGATCCGATACCGCGCCTCGGGTCGGGAGGGAGGCTGCTGGACGGTGTGCAGTTACGCTTGCTGAGACCCGATGGCACGGAAGCTGCCGCCGGTGAGGTGGGCGAGGCCCAGGTTCGTTCGCCGGTGATGATGCACGGCTATTGGGGTGAGCCTGATCTGACCGAGGCTGCTTTCACCGATGACGGTTGGTACCGCCTTGGCGACTACCTTCGCATCGACGAAGATGGCTACGTTTTCGTCGTCGGTCGTGCGTCCGACATGATCATCCGTGGTGGAGCAAACGTGTCGCCGGCCGAGGTAGAGTCGGTGCTGGTGCGTTTTGCGGGGGTGGCTGAGGCGGCAGTGGTTGGCTTGCCTGACGCAGTCTTCGGCCAGAGCGTGGCTGCCGCGATCGTTCCGGCTGTCGGCGCCCAAGTGGATCTGAATGCGCTCAAGATCTACTGCTCGAGCGAACTGGCGCACTACAAGGTACCCGCTCTGGTCGTGTTGTTCGGCACGCTTCCGAGAAATAACGCCGGCAAGGTGGTGCGCCGCCATGTTATTCCCATGATTGAAGAGCTGCGAGAAAAAGGAACGCTTTAACTGCTTGGATCGCGGGCCAACCTTCCGATCTGGGCTCGCGGTTGCGTCCGCGCATTGCGCCGTGTCGGGCATGAGCGGACGAAGACCGCATTCATCTGGATTCGGAAAGTCGAACGGTGTATCGGCGTTGGTCTGACCCAACTACTGAACGCCGGACAACTCCACGGTGTGCGTTGATTCCCGCTCCTGAAGAGAATTCGGTAAGCCATTCACCGCTAGTCTTTGATCAGAAAAACACATAGGAAAGAGAGCGCTGCGGCTACGGCCATCACGGCTGCCATAGGCCGCGGTGTTCCGTCCGCTAGCGCACCGACCAGCGTTGAACCAAACATGCCGCTACCATATTGAACGGCGCCAGCCAGGGCGGAAACTGAACCGGCGCTACTGGGCGCAAGTTTCATTGCACCAGTCAATGCATTGGCGACGACGAATCCGTTTGCAGCGATGTAGAAGGTAAGTGGCATCGCTAATCCCAAAAGGCCGCCGAATCCGGTGATAGCCGCAGCAATGGCACCCAAGCCCGAAAGCAACGCCATAGTGGCGCCGATTTTCAGCAATTGCTTGCTACTTCGGTGACCTACCAAACGCATGTTGATTGTGCTGGATGTCATGACGCCAACCATACCAATACCAAATACGAAACCAAAAAGGGTCGGCGGTAGATGGTGATAAGTAATCAATGCGAATGGGCCGCCTGCGATATAGGCGAATATCCCGACATAGAAGAATCCAGTCGCACCAAGGTACGCCAGGAGGCGCCAGTTCCGTAACAGCGTGCAGTAACCATAAATTGCTTTGCCGATACCGGCCGCAACGCGTTCACTTGGCAGCAGCGTCTCGGGCAACGTCCTAAACGCGGCGAACGTGACAAAACCTATTCCTACCAGCGCCCAGAAAATAGCACGCCATCCTATCGCGGCAAGAATTTGACCTCCGATGATTGGCCCAATCAACGGGGCGATTGATAGAACGGTGATCAGTGCCGACATCACCTCTGCTGCCCGGTGTCCCTTGTAGAGATCGCGCACCATTGCGCGACTGAGTCCGACACCCGCCGATGCGCCCAGTGCCTGGACAAGTCGCCAGCCAATCAAACTCCATATGCTGCCGGCCAGCGCACATCCGGCGGAGCCAATTGCGAATAGCACCAAACCCAGTAGGATCGGGCGCCGTCGACCATGACGATCTCCTATCGGTCCCCAGAAGAGTAGCCCTAAGCTAAGCCCGACGAGATAGCCGGAAACGGTCCACTCAGTTGCGCCGCGCGGTGCACCAAGTTCATGTGCCATTGTGGGCATGGCTGGCAGATAAGTGTCGGTGGATATGGACGCCAACGCCATCAGGGATCCGAGTATTACCTGGACACGCCACCCGCGCGGCTCCTTAGTCCCGCGTTCAGCGGCCGCTATTTGCATTTTCAGCGCCTTATCATTGTTACTCGTCGAATGCGTGGCGATTGACAGTCGTTCGCACGACGTTGTGTCGCGCCTGCAATTGCATGGTAATCAGTAGAGTGGCGGTGCCAGCTCGGACAAACGATTCCCCGCCCGAGCCGGCACTGTTAGGCTATCGTTTGAAATGCGCGGAAGCTGATGGTTCTACCGTAGCCGGATTTTCCGCCGAGCTGTGACACCAGCATCTTCAGGATTTCACCGTAAAGTGCTAGCCGCAAGGCACCGCCATTAACGAACTCGAATCCCATTTCCTCAACAAGCGGCTGGACAGCCGTTTTGGCATCATCGCTGTCCGAAAATACGAAAATCCTTGTCTTTCCGACGGTTCCGGATCCCTCACGACGACGTCATATAAGGAACTGAACGCCCCCAACACTCGGACGCCTGATAGTACATCGCCGAGCTGCTGAGCGGAACTCTTGTTGCCATCAAAGCCCACATTCTCGTCTACCGTGACCGAGATCACTACGCAGGTGAAATCTTTCAGCAGCGCAGCGACCTGCTCGATGGCCAAAGCCGGAATTGCCACGAACGCGAAGTCGCTCTGGGCGATATCGGCTTCGGCCGCCTGTCGAACACCCAGGCGTTGCGACAATGCGGTGGCAGAGGCGTATCCAAATTTCGAACCGCGGACGAAAACGTCGTGCGATGTTCGCTTTACCAGCGCTTCCGTGATCGCGCTGCCCATGGAACCCGTCCCAACTAATGCGATGCGATTTCTCGGCATGTTCTGTGTCCTTTGAGTTTCTTCTGTCGATTCATCGCTACGCTATTGCTTTTCGCATGATTCTATCGATGCTATTCCAGGCAAGCGTCGAGTCCAACAATGTGGAAGTCAATGTAAATAATGTCCTGGAAAAATACGAGGTGATCTGATAATCAGGTTTAGTTCGTGCGGAACCAATCACCTCGTGTCCAGTTTCGCTGAACTCGGCCTAAAGACAATGTTTACGTTGTGGCGCCAATTGTTCGCCATTAGCCTAAGGATGTAGGCCGGGTAATTGGTGATCACCGTTGCGGACATTTACCCCCGGCAAGCTTTGGCGAGTGTCGTTGATGACCGGCCATCAGAAAGGGAAATATCATGAAAACTCGATCAGTGGTGGCCGTCTCGGCCAGCCCGTCCTCGTCGTCGAAAACCGCTTTCCTGGTGGATCATGTGCTTGACCATATCGCAAGTCCTTCGTTGTGCGTTCGCCATGACCGATTGCGTGATATTTCACCTCAGACCTTGTTGACGGGTGACTTGTCTGACGTTGCGCTTGCCGACATCGTACAAGCCATTGATCAGGCAGATGGCATCATCATCGCAACGCCAATCTTCAAAGCATCGTTCACCGGATTGCTGAAAGTGTTTCTCGACGTGCTGCCGCAATTCGGTCTTGCAGGGAAGGCGGTGTTGTGCCTGGGTACTGGCGGCAGCGCGGCGCATGTATTGTCACTCGACTATGGCTTGCGTCCGGTTTTGCAGTCAATGGCGGCGCGCCACGTGGTGCAAAGCCATTTCATAGTCGAGAAGGACCTGACTCGGGATGAGCGAGGCTTCAGCATTGCCGAATCAGCTGCTGCTCCTCTCTGGGAAGCTGTCCACCATTTCGAGCAGGTCTTGCGTGTCGATGAGGAATCGCGTTGGCTCGGACATCCGCGGCCACCTGGTGGCCCGCTATATTCCGTCGAGAAATATAAGACGGAAAGCAAACACGAAACCCCAATTGACTGAGGAATTTCACAGATGAACGTTTATCAACAGAGCGAGAGTCAAGGCCTGCTTGCCACAACTGAAGAGCTGATTGAAGAAGCACGGCATGGTCGTATGTTCGTCTTGGTCGATGATGAAGATCGCGAGAATGAAGGGGACCTGGTCATTCCGGCACAGTTCGCCAGCGCGGAGGCCATTGCTTTCATGGCACGACAGGCCTGCGGCTTGATCTGTCTCGCGCTGCAGCGGGCCCGAGCCGCGCAGCTAGGCCTGACGCCGATGCCGCAGCGCAACGGCAGTCAGTTCGGGACTGCGTTCACCGTGTCCATCGAGGCGCGCCAGGGTGTCACTACCGGTATATCCGCAGCCGATCGCGCACGCACGGTGCAGGTCGCGATTGATCCATCGCTCGGCGGCGAGCATTTGACCACGCCAGGTCATATGTTTCCCCTCGTGGCTAGGGATGGCGGCGTGCTCGTTCGTCCGGGGCACACTGAGGCCGCTGTCGATTTTGCCCGTCTGGCCGGCTTGCTGCCGGCCGGCGTTATCTGCGAGATCACGAACGAAGACGGCACTATGGCAAGAATGCCGGATCTGCTGGTATTCGCGCGCAAGCACAAGCTGAAGGTCGGCACTATTGCCGACCTCATCGCATACCGCAGGTCTCACGAGAGGAATCATCAAATTTCCGGCGAATTTATCGAAAGCTTCGAAAGCCTCGAATGTGCCGAACTATATTAATTAAGATCCAATGCGGGAATGCTAATCTTATGAGAACGGAATCCGGCATCGTTTCACCGTCTGCGAGCAACGCATCGATGAGCGAATTATTGGCGGCGTTGCGCGCGCGACTAGGCGCTTCCGGTGTGCTCGATGGTGCCGATGCGCAGCCGTATGAAATCGACTGGCGGCGTCTATATTCAGGACACAGTCTTGCCGTGCTGCGGCCCGCCAATACCGAGGAAGTGGCGGCGGCGGTGCAGTTATGCGCCGCGCATGGCGTATCAATAGTGCCGCAGGGCGGTAATACCGGAATGGTCGGTGGGGGCGTGCCCGATGACAGCGGCGCCCAGATAGTCCTTTCCCTAGCACGCATGAATCGTGTACGCGATATCGACACCCTAAATTTCAGTATTGTCGTGGACGCCGGCGTCACGCTGCAGGCGGCGCGTGAAGCAGTCGCCAAGGTGGATTGCGCGTTGCCGCTGATGATCGGATCTCAGGGTACCGCGCAGATAGGCGGAGTTTTGTCGACCAATGCTGGCGGCAATAACACGATAAAATATGGTAACGCGCGCAGCCTCGTGATGGGGCTGGAGGTGGTTCTGGCCGACGGCCGGGTTTGGCACGGTTTGCGCCGGTTACGCAAGGACAACACCGGCTATTGCCTGTCCCAGCTTTTTGTGGGTGCGGAGGGCACGCTGGGCATCATAACAGGCGCTTGTCTGAGATTGGTGCCACGCCTTCAAACGGTGGAGGTCGGTCTCGTGTCGGTCGAATCGCCGCAATCGGCGCTCGAACTGCTGGAGCGCTTTCAGCGTGCCAACGGTGACGTTCTGCAGGCCTATGAATACATCTGCGGCGATGGACTGGAGTTGGTACTGTCGCTGATCCCGGGCACTCAGCGTGCTTTGAGATCGACCGCGGATCATTATGTGCTGATCGAACTAGGTACCAGTCAGCCCGAGTCACCCTTGCGGGAAACGCTTGAAACGGTGTTGGGTCAGGCGATCGAGGACGGCCTGGTATTTGATGCGGCGATTGCCGAAAGTGAAGGGCAGCAGGCGGCGTTGTGGCGTCTGCGCGAAGAACAGTCAGAAGCGCAGGCGCGTGCTGGCGCATCCGTCAAGAATGATATCTCCGTGTCGGTTTCGGCCACACCGCAATTGATCTCCGAAGCGACGCAAGTATGCGAGGCTCTAATGCCGGGCATAAGGGTACTGCCCTTCGGTCATCTGGGTGACGGCAACATCCATTTCAACCTGGTCGCCCCGGAAGGTATGGACGGTCCGACGTTCCTGGCACATAGCGACGAGCTGATGCATGCCGTGAACGATGTAACCCGGCGCCTCGATGGCAGCTTCTCTGCCGAACATGGTATCGGCCGCTTGAAGGTCGACATGTTGGCCGACTGGCGTGGCGGAGTGGAGCTCGACCTGATGCACAGGATCAAGAGGGCGCTGGATCCGCAGGGATTGCTTAATCCCGGCAAGATTCTGGCAGAATGAGCATTCCGACTGTGGATGTGTCGCGCTGCATGAAACCTGTCCGGCTTGCGATTTCCCTGTAGTTGTTTGGTGTCTGTGCATATATGCATGCAGCGCCGCGCGTAGCAATTCCTCCTTCGTGCGAAAGTAGTACTGAAGATTTTCTAGCGTGATTCCAACGCGACCCGCTACGCAGCGTGTCGCAAACCGGGCCTATCCATCCTCCCGATACGTCTGCTGGGCGGCAAGGATAATCTGTGTGACGCTCAGTTCCCGGTTTCGCCCTGCGGCCAGCCCCGTCGCGAGCCTCGGCTACCTGGGATCAACAAACGCACCTTGCTTCATTGCCTTCTGTTGCATGCTGACTCTCCCAAAAAGCTAGCATCTGCTGCTCCAAAATTCTAGGTCAATTCAATGGACGTAGAAAACATTGTAATCTTTTCTGGCGCTGTAGCTCGCGAGGCATGGATTCGTGTTTCACAACCGCTCGTTCGGTCTCCGGGTACAAGCTAGTTGAAGACAAATCATACAAAACATTCAGTTAGCGCTGAGATTCGTTCGAATATTTTGCGTCATAAATCGGTGTTTTCCCTTGCTCTCAACGGACTTGAATCTAGGTCAAACAACTACTATTATTAGGTCAATAAAACGTATTTAACAGGTCAAGGACCAGCAAGTACGCCCTCGGGTTGGCGGTGACTACGGGACTGAAGGTGAGGGGTGGGCAATGAGCAGCAACGCGATTTCTTTGCGCAGCATAATCGAGAAATGGCTGGCGCCGACGCCGGCCTCGCCGATTCGACTGACCAGGGTACGTCACGCAATACCGGGACCTCTGCGATGCGTACGTGCAGAGGCACTTCTGGCGTCAGGTCCCCTGGCAATCCTCTTTTTCCAGCATGGTGACGGATCGTGGTGCGTGTTTCCTCCGGAGTCGCACCGACCGACGTTAGGAGTTCTCCGCGGGCCGAATGAGAGGAGCCCGGCATAGTCTTCAGAATTGAAGGTGCAATGTGATGGATATCGAACGGATTGCCAGTGATTCGGGCATGCAGGTTGTGCTGGATGGTCGTATCGGGCGCGAAGAGTATAAGAGTGTGTACGGATCTCTCCAGGCCCTTCAGCGCTTTGCCGATAGCATTCGCCAGTTTGTGGCGAGCGAAACAGGGTGCGCTCAAGAATCAGATCTCCGGCTAAGACCGCAGCCTGGTCGATTTGACAGCGCGTAGGGGGCAATCGTGCCTTGGCGACGCATTTGTTGTGCGCGCCACACATAGGAGCCCGTCGGGTGAGTGCGATTTTAGTCCAGCGGCGCGACGTGCGGGATCGGGCTGTCGTCGATGTCTCGCTGTTGCTGCAAGGCGGCGATCGCCTGTTCCAGATAAACCGATGACGGGTGTGCCTGCGGGCGTTGATCCGATCCGTAGCATTTGGAGTGAATCCTACCTTCCGGCGATCGCGGGCGGAGACGCTCATTAGCGGGTCAGTGTAAAGCGAGCAAGCGAATCCATGGCCGCGAGAGCGGTTCGCTTTCAAATTCGAGCCCGACTGCGGTGACTGATCGTGCCCAATCCAATCGCGAAACTGGTTAGTCAGTATGACTCCGTGAGGTGGTGGCTGGCCTGGCGTGAGGAATCAAACGCGGGTTAGCATCGCTGCCAGAGCCGCACGGTGTGGACAGGGCCACACCCGGCGATTTCCGCACGGAGGCCAGCATGGAACACGATAGCACGCTGTACGTGGGTCTGGATGTTCACAAGGAGTCGATCACAGTCGCCTACGCGACCGGTATGGGCGAGGTCGAACTGCTCGGCAAGATCGGGACGACCAAGCCCGATATCGACCGTCTGTGCAAGCGTCTGCAGTCCAAAGCGCGACGCGTACACGTCGTCTATGAGGCCGGTCCGTGCGGTTATGGACTTTACCGGCAACTGGTCGAGAAAGGAATCGACTGCATGGTATGCGCGCCTTCATTGATTCCAAAGAAGCCAGGTGAACGCGTCAAGACGGATCGACGTGATGCAGTGAAGCTCGTGCGCTCGCTTCGCGCCGGCGACCTGTCGGCTGTGTATGTGCCCACCGTGGAGGACGAAGCCTTCCGCGATCTCTCACGTGCCTGGGTAAGTGCAAAGGACGATCTGAAGCGTGCCCGACAACGCCTGAAGGCCTTTCTGCTTCTGCATGGAGTTGGCTACACAGGCCGAGCCGACTGGGGGCCATCGCACCGGCGTTGGCTGAGTACGTTTGCGTTCGACAGCACCTGGCAGCAGTTTGCGTTCGAGGAGCATCGACGCACCATCGAGGACCGGTTGGCGCAATGCGACCGACTGGAAGCAGCGTTGCGCGAGGCGGTTCTCAACTGGCGATTCTATCCGGCCGTGCTAGGCCTGCAAACGATGCGCGGCGTGCAGTTCACCACAGCTGTGGGCATGCTCGCCGAACTGGGCGATCTGTCGCGCTTCACGCACCCGCAGCAGTTGATGGCCTGGTTGGGCGTGACGCCGTCCGAACACTCGTCGGGCGAGAAACGTCGTCAGGGAAGCATCACCAAGAACGGGAACAGTTATGCCAGAAAGCTGCTCGTCGAAGCGGCCTGGAGCTATCAGCACCCAGCCCGCGTCAGTCCTGAGATCCAGCGTCGCCATGAAGGCATTCCTAAGCCCATCGTAGATCGAGCATGGGACGCGCAGGTACGCTTGTGCCGACGCTTCCGAAAGCTCGTCGCGCGTGGAAAGCAGAAGAACATCGTGGTCATCGCGGTCGCCCGAGAACTCAGCGGGTTCATCTGGGATATCGGCCGGCTCGCAATGTCGCTTGCCGTGAGGTGCGATGGACTCGTGGCGTAATTCGATATCTGAATCACCCCACCACTCGAGGGGGAGTTTCCTGAAGGCGGCGTAGCCCGGCACACGAGTAACCCGCGACAATGCTAGGCAACGGATACATCCGGACTTGCGAGGTTAGATAGCGGCAGGCTCATTGGGCGGACCTTTGTAATGCGGTACCCAACCCGCGGATATCAGATCCTATGAAGCGCGTCCCTCGCCACGCTGAGGTCTAAAATTGGCGTGCCGAGGTTTGCTCAAAGGAGAACGTCATGTGTTCCGATCAGACGTACACGAGTGGTGACGGAATGGTTTTGGCCGTGTCGCTGGAACTGGCTGCGGCCAAGTGGAAAGTTGCGTTGCACGACGGCCGGCGCGAGAAACCCGCCGTGCACACCGTTGCACAGCCGCAGGCTGCGGCGCGTCTGCAGGCGGTGCTGGACCTGATCGAGGCACATAAGGAAAGGTGGTCGTTGCCGACAGATGTACGGATTGCCGTGAGCTATGAGGCTGGACAGGACGCATTCTGGATCTGGCGCGCGTTACGGGCGCGACACCTCGACTGCTACGTTATTGATCCGGCCAGCATTCCGGTCGAACGCCACCAGCGGCGGGCCAAGACTGATCGGCTCGATGTCATCAAGCTCGTCATCAACCTGCGCGCGTGGCTGCGCGGCGAGCGTGATCGCATGCATGTGATTCGCGTACCGTCAGCGGAGGACGAAGCATCGCGCCATCTGATGCGAGAGCGCGGACAACTACAGAAGGAAATCCTGCAGCACCAGGATCGCATGCGCAAGCTGCTGGCCACCCTCGGCTGCTGGGATCCGGTCGATCACCGGGCTTTCGCGGACCGGCTCGAGCGCGACGAAGTGCGATGCCACGACGGTGCACCGTTACCGCGCGAGCTGTATGAGCGGTTACGGCGTGAGTGCGACCGGCTGGCCCTCGTCGAACAGCAACTTGCGGTGCTGGAAAGCACGCGAAAGACGAACGTGCCAGCAGTCGCGCGCCAGCGTTGCGATGCGCTGGCGCGCCTCAAGGGTATCGGCGAAGTGGGCGCCTCGCGTCTTGCGCTCGAGCTCTTCTGGCGGGACTTCAACAATCGCCGCGAAGTCGGCTCGTGCGTCGGGCTGGTGCCTCAGCCCTACGACAGCGGCGAAAGCCAGGTCGATCAAGGGATCAGCAAACAGGCAAACCGGCGGGTGCGCGCGCTGCTGATCGAGATTGCATGGACCTGGCTGCGCTACCAGCCCGGCAGCGCACTAACAAAATGGTTTGACCAACGCACGCTGGGTACAGGGCCGAACCGACGCGCACGACGTATCGCTATCGTCGCGGTGGCGAGACGTCTTGCCATTGCGCTGTGGCGCTATCTCAAAGACGGAGTCATTCCCGAAGGCGCTCACCTTAAGCGTGCTTAATTCCTCGAAGGTTTCGCAGAAAGGAGGTTAAGGATTGGCTAGGCAGTTACGTAGCAAACACGGTTGGAGTGAACATGCCCGTGATCACGCTGGGTTGCTGAAGCAACCGAATATTTTCAGATGGGGCATGCTCCCGGAAAAGGGTTCCGGCGTAACGCGCATGCAGGATAAGGCTGGCGACACGCCAGCGGATAGAAGGTGGTGAGATGCTGGTTCTTCTCACGAGCGCCACGGCGACTTCCGGCCAGATCGATCGGAGACACTTTATGAAAGTTTGGGAAAAAGCGATCTTGACAGAACCCTCGCTCATAGAAGCGTGATCCACCGTCGAGATGTACAGCTACGTCGCCCTCAGGAAATTCACAGATATGCAGTCGACAAACTAAAACAAACCCATCCCGATTGACAACACAGAGTCATATCAGCATTCACCTCCTCCCCGCCTTCAGAGCCAAGTCAGACAGTGATGTGCCCGGTTGCAGGCAGGCATCTTGTCCGCGCGGTCGAAGCTTCCCTTGTCGCCGTCACCAAAGCGTGTCACACGCAAGGCCAAAAAGGTCGTAAGCGCCTCACTCCGGCCGTGTGCGATCGATCGCGCGCGCGTGGCACGCTAGTGATGGCGCGTTGATTGAGGGCTCGCGGGTGTTTGCCGGCAACGTTGCGGAGATCAGGTTGTCGCGGATGGCGGAGCGGATTGCGTGGGCAATTTGCCAATCACGTTCCAGGGCAGCAGTTCGTCGATGCGACTGATTTTGTGATCAGCGATGTGCGTCAGGACGTATTCGAGATACACGCGCGGGTTGATGTCGTTCAGCTTGCATGTTCCGATGAGACCGTACATTGCAGCGGCCCGCTCACCGCCACTGTCGGACCCCGCAAAGAGGAAGTTCTTCCTTCCCAGGCTCACGCAGCGCAAGGCGTTTTCTGCGAGCGCGTTGCTGATCTCGATGCGACCGTCTTCGAAGTACAGAACGAGTGCCTCCCATTGATTGAGCGAGTAGCGTATCGCTTTGGTCAGTTCAGATTTAGCCGACAGGGTCGCGACCTTTTCCACCATCCATGCATGGATGGCCTCGAGCAACGGCAGGCTGCTTTCCTGCCTTACCCGTAGTCGCTCGACGGCGGGCCTGCCGCGGATCTTGGCCTCGATGCCGTAGAGCTCGCCGATCCGTTCGAGTACGTACCTCGTCGCCTCGGTCGGCGTGCGTACGTGAACATCGTATATGTACCGTCTCGCGTGATCCCAGCAAGCCGCCTCACGGATCTTGCCGCCCACGTACAGCTCGTCGAAGCCACCATAGGCGTCGGCCTGCAGAACGCCCTCGAATCCAGCGAGATGAGTTTGCGGATGGATCCCTTTTCGATCAGGTGAGTAGGCAAACCAGACTGCGGCCGGGTCAGTCGAGCCTGAGCGGCTGTCGTCACGAACGTACACCCACAGTCGCCCCGTGCGCGTCTTTTTATTTCCCGGGGCAAGCACTGGAATTGGTGTGTCATCCGCGTGCAGCTTGACGGTATCCATCGTGTAGACGCGCAGCGCTTCGGTCAATGGCTCGCACAACGCCTCGCACTGGCCGACCCAGCGCCCCATGCTCGCGGGGTCAAGCTTCACCCCGTCGCGCGCAGCGATCGCCGACTGCCGGTACAACGGTTGATGATCCGCGAACTTCGAAACGAGGATGTCGGCAAGCAGGCTCGGATGCGCAATACTGCGCTCAATTGGCAAGCTAGGCATGAGCGGCTGCGAGATGTGATTGCAACAGGTGCAGACTGCCTTGCGCCGGATCGTGCGAATCACCTTGAACATAGCGGCGACGCGGGCGAGCTGCTCGGACATATCCTCGCCGAGTGGCTGCATGGCGCTGCCGCAGTTCGGGCATCGCGAATCAGGTTCGAGCACGAGGTTTTCGCGCCGCAGATGAGGCGGCAACGCCTCCTTCGACGATGTTGCGCCAGCGGCCGCACCTGTGCCCGTTGCGCGGGCGCGGCGAACGTCGGCGACACCGCGTCCTCCGGTGAGTTCGTCAAGTTCCGTTTCAAGCCGCTCGACCTGCCGGTCCAGCTGCTCGGACTTGCGGCCAAACTGCATCCGTTTGAATTTCTCGATGTGGGCCTTGAGCTGCTCGATCTCGATATCGCGCTCGGCAAGCTGGGAACGAGCCTCGATCAGCAAGGCCTTGAGCGCATCGATGTCATCTGGAAGACGGGCATCATCGGTCATGCGCGGGAGTTTACGCGTACGCCGAAGCGTTTACAACATCGATAGCGCCGCTGTTCTACGCGGCTGCCGCCAGTCAATGCCCTCAAGCAGCATCGACAGCTGTGCCTGTGTCAGATGCACCTTGCCGCCGTCGGCCTTTGGCCAGACAAAACGTCCTCGCTCAAGTCGCTTCGCCAGGAGCCACAGGCCGTCCTCCGTGGCCCACAGGATCTTGATGAGGTCACCACGCCGACCCCGGAAGATGAACACATTGCCGTCTAACGGATTCTCTTCCAGTGCAGTCTGAACCTTTGCCGCCAGTCCCTGAAATCCGCAGCGCATGTCCGTGACGCCAGCCGCGATCCAGATGCGGGTGCCCGCCGGTAGCCCGATCATCGGGACAGCTCTCGAATGAGCAATCGCAGTAGATCCGGCGACACGTTGCCGCGGATGCGCAAGCATGCACGGTCGAATTCAATCTCGCAGACGTTCTCGGGCAAGTCCCCACATGTGGACGATGAGCCTTCGGCTTCGGCGACAACGCTCACGGGAAGTAACGGTTCAACGTCAACAACGGATTGCTGTCGCGCGTGCGCTGGAAGTGGAACGCCGAACGCGCCCTGAAGATATTGGCGACGCCATCTGAACAGCAGGTTGGCATTAATGTCATTGCGACGCGCAACCAACGACACAGACGCGCCGGGCTCAAAGGTTTGTTCGGCGAGCTGCCGTTTGAACTCTCGCGGAAAGTTCGGGCGCTTACCCGGCGCCGGGCTTCTGCTATCGATTATCTCGGCCACTTTGGTTCCCACCAAAATATTTGGTGGGAACCAAATTACCTTCCTTCATCGCAATACGGATAACGGCCGTCATGAGGCGCTTACAAAAGGTCTGGGCATCCTCGCTCATGGATTGCCTCCCCAAGTTGGGTTGCGGTCGCGTTCGTCGACCTTCTCAATTGCAGAAGCCACGTGGTCGGAAACTCGCGCTTATGCTGTACCGGCCTATAGAACGGCCTGGACGATGAGTGCTTGCGCCAGGAGTGTGTCGGTGTACGTTGCAGTGACATTCACAAACTTCAAAGTGTTGCTATTTTTGATTACCGTGGCGTAAAAATGCACGTCGTCGCCTTGCTTGCTACCGTTCATCATCGAGTAGTGTGCATCGAACGTACTTGCCTTTCTGCTTGCAGGTAAAAGGCTTAATGACGCGGCAAATGCGGCCATGTCCATGAAGGTAGTCAGGAAGGTGGAATGAGTGCGGCCATAGGCATTGACCGTCAGTTCGCCGACTCGTGCCTCGATCCAGGCCTCACCACCGGCGGCCCGCACGCTCTGGCGTCCCAGCGCGATATGCAACGGGTGCTGGCGAATCGCTTCCATCAGCGGATGCTCGGGATCAATAGTCATCGTTCGGGGAACTCGTTCAAGCCGTCAAGAACAATCTCGAAGGATTCCATATATTTTTAGCTGAGTTTTTCACGGTTGCGGTTTTCGAGTCCCGGCGGATGAATCACGCCGGGTTGTTTTTCGATAGGCATCGTGAGATGCCCTCCATTCGGGACGTCAGGCAAACTCGGCCGGAATACGACTGAACATGATTACCCACTGACCATCCTGAACGATTTCATCCCTCTGGTTGAGCACCTGCAGGTCGAACGTTACGATACCCCGGTCCGGCTTCTTGGTTTCGCGCTTGGAGGCCACGACTTCACACACGCGTATGGTGTCGCCGATGAACACCACATTTTTCATGTTCCACGTCATGCCCAGCATCACCAGGCTCGTGCCTTCCTTAAAGCCAAGCCCGATCTCGAGTCCCGATGCCATCGCGAAAACGCCGGGTCCGTGCATCAGGCGCTGACCGAACGGTGAGTTCCTGGCATATTCTGCGTTGGTGTGCATCGGGTGGGTGTCCCAGGAGAACGAGGTGAAATTCACCAAATCCGTCTCGGTGACGGTGCGGGACTTGGTTTCCCAAGTATCGCCGACGTTGAGTTCTTCATAATATTTGCCTGGCGGACGATTGGTGGATTGTGTCATGGTGCGTTTCTCTAAGGTTGGACGAGCGTATCGCGTATATCTTCACGCCGCAAATGCGGGCGGCGCAGTGAAGGCTTGGTATTGAGTTTCGAGCAAGCGGGCGAACTCAATGGTGGTGTGGTCGTCATACTGGGCTCCGATGATCTGCACTCCCACGGGCAGGCCCGAATTACCCACGCCGATGGGGGCTACCGTAGCGGGCAAATAAGCCAGCGTGGCCATGCTGGCCCAGAACATCTGGTGGATCGATTGCACCGGCTCGCCATTGATTGTGATTCGGCGTTCGTGGCGGGGTAGAGAATGATCATGCGTGAAAGCCGTAGTGGACGCGGCCGGACAGACGAGCACATCAAAGTCTTGAAAGAAAGCAGCCCATTTCATGCGGATACGATGACGTAGCTCGTTGAGCAGCAACCAGTCGCGATGTCCCATCGCGGCCGCTTCCCGTGCGAGCCACCAATAGTCGTCGGTGTCGGCGAACCTGGTGCCGACCTCCTCACGAAAACGCAGCACCTCGGCGGACGTGTGATTGCGGGACGTGGTCGAGCGGAGCAGCCTTACATACAGGCGGTACATTTCGTCGCGGTCGAAATTAGGCCAGGCGTTCTCCGTGACCTGCACGCCGCTGTCGCGTAGAAAATCAGCCAGTTTTTGAAGTTGCTGCGCCACTTCGGTATCGACCGGTGCGTTGGGTGCGTCGAACAAGAACGCTACACGGAAGGCACTGAGTTCGGTCTTTCGCGGCGCAGGCAGATCAAGACGCCACGCCCTGTTTGCAATGTCCGCTGGACCACTGATTACATCTAATACGAGCGCGAGGTCGCTCGCGCTACGCGCCAGTGGACCGATGACGCCCATGTCCGGCTCGGAAACCACATCCGGCAGCGCATGGCCCGACTGGGTGACAATGCCGAACGTCGGCTTGTGCCCGTACACGCCACAATAGTGTGCCGGGTTGCGAATCGAGGCACCTATGTCGGTGCCCAATTCGAGTCCCGTAAGCCCCGCCGCAATAGCCGCTGCGGCTCCGCCAGAAGACCCGCCAGGCGAGCGAGCAACGTCCCACGGGTTGTTTGTCGTGCCGTAAACGGGGTTGAATGTTTGCCAGTCGGCCAACAATACCGGTACGTTGGTTTTGCCGAATATGACCGCGCCAGCTTCTTTCAGGCGACGTACGGCGACGGCATCGTCAGTCGGGATTGAATGGGCAAATTTTTCAAGTCCCCATGTCGTGGGAGTACCCGCCAGGCGGAACGATTCCTTGACGGTCATCGGCACGCCGTGTAGCGGCCCTATGAATCCACCACGCTGACGCGCGCGGTCCGCTGCGTCAGCTTCGGCGCGTGCCTCGTCCAATCGAAGGGTGACCACAGCATTCAGGGAGGCGTTGTGGCTGTCCAAGCGCCCAATGAAATGTTCGAGCGCTTCCCGGCTACTCAGGAAACCGTTGCGGATCGCATTGGCAATATTGGCTGCGCTGCCAAACGGCAGCAGAGATGATGGCGACAAGTTGAAGTTCCCGTTTTGGTTTAGGCCATCGGCATTGACTGGTTGTAGCGTTCGGCCGTCTCGCTCATGCGCGAGAACTGTACCCCGGGGATTGCCTTCATGCGCTGGATCAGGCTTTCTAGCATGACGATACGCGGGCCGCGTCCGATCACTTCCGGGTGCATGGTCAGCGTGAAGGCGCCACCCTCGACATGTTTTGCGCAATAGTCGAACTCGGCCCACCAGATTGCGCCAACTTCCTCGGCCGAGCGTAATCCATTCAGCGGCGGTTTGCCCATAAACTGGAAATAAACAAAATCGTCCAACTCCCAAGCGACCGGGAACTCCACTAGGCTCGAGTTCGGGCCGAATACGACCCGACCATCCGATTGCACCTCATCGTTTATGCGTGGTCTATAGAGGCGATAATCGTCTGCCATTAGACTGCTGTCATAGAGGTAGCCACGTTCGGCCAAGATCGAGAGTGTGTTGACGCTCAAGTCCCACGCTGGCGAACGGTAACCAATCGGCTTTACCTTCGCGACTTGTTCCAGAGCCTCTTCGGCGGCAATAAAATCGTTCAGCTCTTGCTCCCGGCTCATGCCAACCGGTGAGGCATGAAGAAAGCTGTGTGCGGCTATTTCATGCCCTTCTGCAGCGATGGCCCTCACCGCTTCCGGGAAGGTCAGCGCTGTGTGGCCGGGCACGAAGAACGTAGCTGGTACTTGCAGCCTGTGCAGGAGGTCCAGTACACGCGGGACACCGACGCGCGCACCGAACTCTCCACGCGAAATCGGCGTAGGGGATGTCTGTTTGAACGACGTAATCCAGCTTGACAGGGCATCAAGATCAAAACTCAAATGGACTGTCGTCTTCATGGGAATTCCCATATTTTGATTGCGGGACGGTGTTCAAGCGGGGCTGTTTTCAACCAGTTTTCGGGCAATCAGAATCTGCAGAATCTCGTTCGAACCTTCTCCCAGGATCAATACCGGTACTTCGCGGAAAAAGCGTTCGACCATGAATTCGGGCGAATAGCCGAAACCACCATGAATGCGCATCGAGTCGATAGTGACCTCCATGGCCATTTCGGTCGCGAACAGTTTGGCCATCGCCATGTCCAGGTCGGCGCGTTCGCCGTTGTCCATCTTGCGTGCGCCTTGCAGAGTCAAGGCCTTGGCCGCTTCGATCTTGGTGGCCATCTGCGCGAGTTTGAGTTGAATGGCCTGGTGTTGACAAATGGGCTGGCCAAAGGTCTTGCGTTGCTGTGAATAGGCAAGCGCCCGTTTCAGACCGCCTAACGCAATCCCGATGGCCGAAGAGGACACCGACAGGCGGCCGGAATCGAGGCCACCCATGGTGTATTTGAAACCAACTCCCAGGCCAGCATCGCCGCCGAGAACTGAACTGGCGGGAATGCGCATATCGTCAAAGAAAATCTCGGACGACTCCATGCCTTTATAACCGAGTTTTTTTTGATTGCGTATTTCGAGCCCTGGCAGGTGAGTCGCGCCGGGTTGCTTTTCAATTAACATCGCAGTGATGCCTTTGTGACGCGGACTTTGCTCCGGGTCGGTAACAACCAGGGCCATGAGCAGACCGGCGTTCAGGGCGTGAGTCGCCCAAATCTTCTGTCCGTTGATGAGGTAGTCGTCACCCTCCTTCCTGGCGCGGGTGGTGATGGCTTGGATGTCGGACCCTGTGCCCGGCTCGGTGATGGAGAAGCAGGCCTTGAGTTCGCCCGCCGCCATGCTAGGCAGCAGACGATTCTTCTGTTCGGTGGTACCGAAGCGGAGAATCATCGATGCGACAGTGAATTGGGCAGTGAGGACGCCGGATAGCGTCATCCAGCCCTGGGACAACTCCATCAGCACGCGCGAGACGGTTTCATAGCCGGCGTCCAAGCCACCGTACTCTTCAGGAAGAGTCAGCGCAAACAGGCCGAGTTTTGCCATTTGATCGAACAAGGCTTGGGGGTAGGTGTCAGTCGACTCGAGTTCAGTGACAACCGGAAGCACATCCCGTTCGACAAACTTTCGTACCACGTCCAGAATCTGCTCGCGTTCGGCGTCGCGTGGAGTCGTCATGGGTAACCTCTTGGATATTTGACTGATGGGGCAAGCAGTCGGGAGGGACTGCGGCTCTCTTGGCGAGTGAACGGCTACCAGCCGACCGATTTTAGATCGGCCTCCAGATCGCGACGGGTACGCTCGTATGTGACGGTTTCATCCGGAATGGTACGAATACGGACTTTGCTATTCATTTCTTCTGTGATGTGGGCAATTACGCCAGGCAACGTCGCCATGACTGCGATACCGGTCATTTCGGCTGGGCTAAAGCCGAGTTGGGCAAATAGCGCCGCTGTCATTCCAACATCGTTAATCGGTAAATCCGGCTTGTTCACCGCGAGCTTGAATGCACGGTGGATCGCTTCGTACCAGTCGCAGGATTCGCCCCAGATGCCTTCTCCCATCGCAAGGTTCTTGAGTCGTTCCGAACGAGGGTCGACCCCTTTAAAGTTGGGATGTCCGAAACCGGGCACACGGGCCTTCCGTGCCCGAAGTTCAGCCACATAGGCCGTTGCGAACGTGTCCAAAGTCTGTCCGGAAGCCTTGTATTTAGCAACCCCTTCGATGATGAACTTGCCAGCGTCTTCAGGTGCTAGTGTGTACTCGCCCGCTGACAAGACTGCGGTGGCCAGACCCGCTTGCATGTTCGGATTCCCCGAGACGCAATAGCGGGCTGCTGCTGTGCCGGGCTTCTTGAGCCCATAGTCAATTGTTGAATTGAGCAAGGCATCGAGCATGCGTTCCTGATTCGGGGTCGGCAGCTTGCCACGAATCACCAGATAGCACGTTGTTGCAAAGGACACGCGGCCCATCAAGTCATTAACGTCGTAGCCACGAGCATGAACGGCGGTGGGCTCCACATCGCTGATTCCGGTATTCCAATAGGCATTCTTGATTTCTGCGCTATTCATCTTATCTATTACTTTCCAGATTGTTTGCGACAATATTCTCGAGTAATCGCTCCCGCACCGTCGGTGGCAGCGGCCTCGAGCGCCGGGTTGCGGGATCGAAGTTCACATAGACTGTTTCGGCGCCAAGCAGCTTTTCGTCGCCAGACGCGCGTGTAATATCAAATCCTAGTGTGAAGCTGCTGCTTCCAACCTTGACCGGATGTACGGCAATCTTGATCTCTTCTTCGAAACTCGCCGGGCTTTCGAATTCCAGCATGATGCTAACGATCGAAGGATCGCAACCCTCAGCCAGCAATGGCTTGTAGTCCCAGCCAAGGTGGCGAAAGTATTCGGTCATGGCCACGTCGAGGTACTCGAGATAGCGCGCGTGATAAACGATACCTTGCTGGTCGGTTTCATGGTACCGAACGCGCAGGCAATGCTGAAAGTTCGTGGTTTTCATTGGCGGGCCAATAGATTCATCGAAATGTTGAGCATGCCTGTCATACATCGAGCGGCATTCAGCGACGTGCCTTCAGAGCATCGTCGAGCGACAGCCGGAGATGATTGACCATGTCGTCCACCTGCGGCTTGGTGATAATCAACGGCGGGCAAAAGGCCAGCGCGTCAGCCATATTGCGCGAAATCACGCCGCGCTGCTGCAGGAAACCATTGACCAAGGCGCCGAGCTGGCCTGGCAGATCAGTGCCGCGCTTTTCCTCTTTGTTGACGACCAGTTCAACCGCCGCGATCAGGCCAACACCACGCACTTCGCCGACCAGAGGGTGACTGCTCAGTTCCCTCAGGCTCGTCTGCAAATGAGCTCCGACGTCGGCTGCATGCGCGACCAGATTGCGCTCGTTGATAATGTCCAAGGTCTCGTTGGCGACGGCTGCTGCCACCGGGTGGCCACCACCGGTGAAACCATGACCGAACACACCGATGCGACCGCTTTCTTCGGCGATCGGCCCGAAAACTCGGTCGTTGACTAGAAGTGCCGACATCGGCATGTAGCTGGAGGTGAGTTGCTTCGACAACTCAAGAATGTCCGGTTTGATGCCAAAGGTCTCACAGCCGAACATGCGGCCGGTGCGGCCGAAACCGCAGATCACCTCATCGGCGACCAGCAAGATTTCGTAGCGTTTCAGTACGTCCTGAATTTTCTCCCAATACGTGGCGGGCGGCACGACGACACCACCAGCTCCCATCACCGGTTCAGCGAAGAAGGCGGCGACAGTGTCGGGACCTTCGCGAAGTATCAGTGCTTCCAATTCGTCGGCGCAGCGTGTCGCGAACTGTTCTTCAGTCTCGCCAGGGAGGCCTTCGCGCCAGTAGTGCGGACACAAGGTGTGTCGCACGAATGGCAATGGCAGACCGAAGGATCGGTGATTGTTCGGAAGGCCGGTCAAACTGGCTGAAGCCATCGTGGTGCCGTGGTAGGCGCGTTGGCGGCTAATGATCTTCTTGCGCTGCGATTGGCCCAGTGCTTCGAAGTGATACCAGATCATCTTGATGGCCGTGTCGTTGGCCTCGGACCCGGAATTCGCGAAGTACGCTTTGCTCATCGGCACGGGCGCCATTTTTACGAGGCGTTCGGCCAGTTCGATTTGCTGCGAGTGTGATTTGTGCGAAAAATTGTGGTAGTAGGGCAGCTTTTCCATCTGCCGACTTGCTGCTTGAACCAAGCGCTGCTCGCTAAAGCCCAGCGCCGTGCTCCACAGCCCGGCCATGCCCTCGATATAGCGCTTCCCTTCAGAATCGACGACGTAGATGCCATCACCGGACTCAATGATCAGCGGTCCTTGGGTCAGGTGTGACTGCAGATTGGTGTAACCGTGCAGGAGGTACGCGGCATCCTTTTCATGGGCACAATATGCTGTTTTTGTCACGTGATAGCCTCTATAACAATGTTTTTTAGTGATGATGCATCATGCATCGAACTGACGGGCCATGTCAAGCGCAGTCGTTCCACATTGTCTGCGTAGTGATGTTCGAGTTGTTCTCGCGCATGGTCCCGAAAGCATCCAGAGGGATCGTTGCTGACCGTGAAACGAACACTGGCAGACAATCTTGAGTTCGAGGTGTACCGTGACGCTTCGCGTCTGGTAATGCAGGGCGGGGCGATCACCAGACGTTTGGAGTCCTCTGTTTGC
>NZ_PVNC01000039.1:0-32129 GCF_003001875.1 Paraburkholderia sp. BL18I3N2 | reverse complement strand
CGCCACGCTGCCAGCGATAAAATCGGCAGCTTGATTGCCCCAACAATTCCACTTAAAAATCTCGGGACCCTGTCCGAACAAGCGGCGCCACCTCTAATCCAATGTTTGATCTCGTCGTTACAAACTCGACCGAAAGCGTCGCTGTAGTGCGTGGGCTCAATCTTGTCGTACTGGACATTTGGGCATATGGAGGTGGAGAAGGCGGAGGTACGTGGCTTCCCAAAGCGGCAATAAAAGTCTCGGGTACCTTCCGAATTAACCTTCCAGAAGACATATTTGGTATGGCAGACGAGGCTATCGGAATTGATGTGAACCCGCCGCTTGCGATAAACAACACACATCCGTTGCGCATCCAAGTGCTGGTCGTAAATCCGCGCCTCGAGCAATCATTCAATCTATATGCGCGTCTCGAACTTGTGACATCTGACGGACGCAAGTTTGATTCCCCTCCATTCGTTGTTTTCATCCCCTAATGAAAGTAGCCCCTGGCGGGTTGAGTGACCGATTCGTAGCTGAGCGGACGTCTGAATGTCCGAGCGATCCTGCGTACGAATGACTCTTCATGGCCGGCAAGCGTCCGCTCGCCGGCGAAGTATCAATCAGACTTCAGTTTGCTCAGCCATTTCCAGCGCGTCATCGACCTCGATCCCAAGGTATCGGACGGTACTTTCGAGCTTGGTATGGCCTAGCAAAAGCTGAACAGCGCGCAGATTCTTTGTCCGTCGATATATCAGCGACGCCTTGGTGCGGCGCATGGTGTGAGTGCCGTAAGCGGCGTCATCAAGCCCAATCGATGCAACCCATCGGTGAACGATGCGAGCATACTGCCGAGTCGACACATGAGGCGAGGCACTGATCCGGCTCGGAAACAGAAAGTCGACAGGTTTCAGCCCTCGCGCCGAGATCCATGCACCAACGCTCTGGCGTGTCAGTTCGGTGATTTCGAACTGCACCGGCCGTTGAGTCTTTTGCTGCATAACGCTCGCTCGCGAGAGCACGTGACCTCCCACGCAAACATCCTGAACCTGCAGTCGCGTTAGATCGCACGCCCGGAGCTTACTGTCGATCGCCAAGTTGAACATCGCCAGCTCCCGCACGTTGCACGACATCTGCAGTCTCGTTCGAATCGCCCAGATCTCTCGGAGTTTCAACGGCGGCTTCTGGCCGGTCAACCTCCCTTTATTCCACGGCACCCGACGAGCGCCGGAAGAATTAAGCGCTTCCATGACAATCTCCTTCTCGAAGAAAGGGAGATTGATTGTGCGCTTGGTACAGCGGTCGATCTTCGACCCATAGCCGCCGGTCGAACAGATGGGGCTTCAAAGGCAGGTATCAGGATGGAACGGTCGGCTCGCACTGCTACGGAGACGTCCAATCGTCGACCATAGCCGACCCGCGTGTACCGGCCACAACATATCAGCTCTGCGCACGCCGGTCGGCCTGTAAAGGCGCGACAAACGAATGGCTAACGAGTTGGCGCCTGTCTTAGGCGTCAGCAATGGTGCGACTCCAACGATAACGACGAACGCCATCGGAGCGAGATCGGCTACTGTCGAGGAAGCTTTTATTATAAGCCTTTAATATTCAGGGGCTGCGGATTCGAAAAGTCCGCGGGTAACGAGTGGATAGATTGGTCCTATACTTCAGTCGCTGCTTTTAACCCGAGAAAAGCGCGCGGTGTCTTGTAGACGTATATTCCAAGATGTTTGCGCGACGGTCGCTTTCCATTCCTGTAGAACGGCACTCCGTAAGTGACATTGTCCGTCGACGCTTAGCATACAAGGGGAGAGGAAGGTTGACTCCTCGTCGCCGGTGAGCGAGTCGAACTATGAAATCAGTATCCATGCCAAAAAAATCGAAATCTGAAAAACCACCGATATCGAGGTAAGCACTGCGCCGGATTAAGATCGTCGGATACAGCATGGCGTGACAAAGACCGTTTGCCAACGCTTCGTAGGGGTCTCTGGGAAAAACACCGAGCGTCGAGATCTTCTCGTCATACTCCTCAAAATTCCCAACAGCGGAGCCGACGACTTCAGCTTCGCCTTCAACCGCGCAATTTAATAACAGTTCAAGTCGATCAGGATGCGATATATCGTCCGAATCCATTATCAGTATATATTTGCTGTCCGCCATCCTTATTAGCGAGTCCATAATAAAAAAGGGTCCATTTCTTCCTCGAAAATGATGGATATCAACCAGATCATTTTGCGTCTCTTCCGACAAGCCGCTGGAATTATCTATGCCCACTAAAATTTTGGCGGGCAGCATATTCTGAGCGGCGATTGAAGAAAGGGCTTGAGAAAGATAAGGGTGGTCATTTCCGAAAGCCACACAACAGGTGACATCGGGCGCCACGCGAATTGCGCGAGCGGAGGAATTCGATAGTCGAAAGCGCAGCCAGTTTTCGATAGGTATTGAAAATCCGCGGACTGTAATCTGGCCGCAAACTTGTGTGGATGAGACCGTCGCCAATTCGTTTAACAATTCAATATTAATAGTCATATGTGTGGCTCCGCCTAACGGCTCGCATAACCCATGTTCAGTGCCCTAGCACCACCGTAGCGCCTCGCCATACCAAAAGGTGATCGTTCCCTGAACCTCCGCCGCGCCCCGTGTATTTGCAGTGTTCATAGATCGCATGTGGGTCCTCGCCCGACGATGAATTCCGGGAGCCTGCCTTCGTTTATTGATCCGATCACTTGATCGAGTAAGAAAGGCGCGTTCTCCGGTTTAATCCGGATTTCGACCCAAGACAAGGCCATCTCCCATTCCAGAGACGTCAGACGCTTATCCCATGCGGTTCCCCACGCACTAATCAATCGGCGAGCACGTGAAAAATTCAATTGAGCACCGTTCGAATCCAGATAATAACATTGTTGAATTGCCAAAAAGATCCTGAGCTCAGCGGAAAATGGGTTAAGAAGCGCCGCCTCTTTACACGCCTCTGACTCAATCGGGTTTTCGTCGGTCAAAAACGTGTGATAAGCGAGAATACTCATGTTTTCCTTTTCTTCTGTAAATTCGATATTTTTCGATTCCGCAGATAATTTCACGTCGAAATTAATATACCCGAAGGCAACGTTTTTAAAATACCATGCCATGAACGCTTTTGGCGATCCATTTGATTCGGCGCATTGCTCAATCCAATCTGCACAGGCTACTTGTAAAATACATAGGGCTTCATCTCGAGTTAGCGAAATAGGTTGATCGTCTAACCTCGATCTCAACACGAGTGACTGCCGATTTCCGAGTATTTCGCTCCAAATCGATTTCTTATAGGTGGCACAATAATGGTACACAAGCTGTTCTACATCTCCGCCTACACATGTCGCCACCCTTCGCCGGTTGGAAAGTGAGCAAAGAGAGTGGCAATAATGCTCAGTCGAGTAAATACTGTGCAGGAGTCCCGCCAGGCAGATGTTTTGTCCATACGCGTGCCGATTCAATATCTTCCAAGTGCCGCACAGATGATCCCAAAGAGACCCTAGAAAATGTGGGACCAATGCGGCATCCTCGATTAATGCTAGTGGTCGATCAAGAGTTGCGACTTCTGGGCCGGCCAGAATTCTCTGATCATCGCTGTGTCTCATATAGCTGCTCGGAGCAATGTCGAAGCGTCTCAAGTGCCTCTATCGCTAGGTTTATCGCGGTGTCCACGTCTGTTTTACTCTCGACAGATAGAGGAAGAAAGACTGCTTGCCGCGATCGAGGATGACATTCGGTGGCGTTCCTGACGTGACGGGCGATTCTCTCTGCAATACTGTCACCGATGTAGTCAAAGGCGAGGTTCAGTGAGAGAGAGTCGCTTCCCGCTTCCGCCCAGTGGATCGTTCCCGCCGGAAGACACAGGAGATCTCCGGGCTTGAGCTTGCATTGATTATGTCCAGCGTTTTCCACGAAAGTGAGATACCTCTGAGGTAGAGGAATCGGCGAACTGTCAAGCGGAAACTCACAAAATGGCGAGTTGGCGTAGAACCACTTCTTGGAACCTTCAATTTGCATAGTCGCAATCACCCGCGGATCATAATGTGGTGCAAAACCGGCCCCGGGCGGCGACAGATAAGCTCGAAATGACAGATGCCCTGTGAAGTTCAATTCTGCCTTGATCGCCTTCAGGAATTCACGAAGTGCAGCGTTCCCCCGCTCAACACCGGTGGCGCAGATCGTTCCGCCGGCGTCAAACATGTCTTTCGCATCGCCAGGTGAGATCCGCGCTTGTTTTAAACCGTCAAATACGACGCGGACGTTCTCGCATTCGATAAGGCATTCATAAAACTGCGATAAAGAAAACAGCCCCGACGTTCGGTCCGGATGCCCGCCCAAGTACAGTGGGCGCTTTCCAAAATATTGCGACCGAAATTCACGAGCGTCTAAGGGATAAAAGAATTTTTGAAAGACGTTTTCCATACCTTTTCTCACGGAAGCTCCATCGATCGCTGCGTGACCAGCATAATCCGCAAGGCAGTTTGATTTCAACGAGGGACGGCCCGGGGACGAATTTTTCCGTCGCGACCGCCGGGCCGCCCCAATCAGTCAGCCTCCGCTGCCGCCGTCCACAGGACGTTCGCCGCGTCCGCCGCCGCCATCCAGCGGACGTTCACCGCGTCCGCCACCGCCATCCAGCGGACGTTCGCCGCGTCCGCCACCACCATCCAGCGGACGTTCGCCGCGTCCCCCACCACCATCCAGCGGACGTTCACCGCGTCCCCCACCGCCATCCAGCGGACGTTCGCCGCGTCCGCCACCACCATCCAGCGGACGTTCACCGCGTCCGCCACCACCATCCAGCGGACGTTCACCGCGTCCCCCACCGCCATCCAGCGGACGTTCGCCGCGTCCGCCGCCGCCATCCAGCGGACGTTCGCCGCGTCCGCCGCCACCATCCAGCGGACGTTCACCGCGTCCGCCGCCACCATCCAGCGGACGTTCACCGCGTCCGCCACCGCCATCCAGCGGACGTTCGCCGCGTCCGCCGCCACCATCCAGCGGACGTTCACCGCGTCCGCCACCACCATCCAGCGGACGTTCACCGCGTCCGCCACCACCATCCAGCGGACGTTCGCCGCGTCCGCCACCGCCATCCAGCGGACGTTCACCGCGTCCGCCACCACCATCCAGCGGACGTTCACCGCGTCCGCCGCCGCCATCCAGCGGACGCTTGTCGCCTTCATCACTTTTGGCCATTTTTTCACCTCGGTTGTAGGTTGTTCTGTTGTTACCGACGTTCGTGCAGTTACTGCGCGCCGAAAGCTTCATCGTTGCGGTAGAGATGTCAGACGTCAGTTCGGTAGAAATAAATGAACGTGCTTATTTCGATTAATAGCTCTCGGTTTAACCCCCCCGAACACACGGAATAGTGCTTGCATGCTCCGACCGCGCACTGCTTCGTCAAAGTCGACTGCGTCGAATTCGTACTCATCGTTGTAGTCGAATAAGGAAATGTATTGCGCTGCAAAATAGCCAAATTGCTTTGTGGATAGATCCGAATGGGTTAAAGTTGCGAAATCTAAATCTATCCTCGTTAGGTCAATAAATCTAAAGTCAACGGGAAACGAAGAAGTCGGCAGGTAGACTTCCTGTGCGCTTTTCAGCGGCAGTGCCGACGCACCCCCTGCTTCCCCAAATATGCTCCACAACTCGCCCGCTAACGCGTGCATTGCTTCTATTCTCTGATGGGAGTTAAGGATCAGCGTGACCTCATTCCCCGAACCGCCCGCCAGCAGCCTTAAGTACGATATCCATGCCTTGATGAGACTGCGTTGAGATACACCAACTCGCCTTTCCTTCACCAACCATGGCGCAAGATCGCGGAGTAAACTTACGTCAATCCCTTCGAAACCCAAAAAAACGCCGTCGAAATATCCCTTTGCGAGCCACTCAAAGAATGAGTGGCCTTCTACAGCAAACTCGGCGCTCAATTTTTTTGTATCGCAGATACTATCTTGCTTAAACGGTGTGGTAAGACATCGAAACCGAACGGCGGGCCCGAGATCGTCCGATAGGTTTATAGTAGATAGCATCCAGTAGTCCATTGCGACGACCGCAGACACTTCACTCATAAGCAGTATGTATGCTAATTCGTCTACCGAATCTGACTCCTCGAACGCTCTCGGCTCGGTGCATTTTGGGAAGAATGGGAGTAGTGCGGAAATCGCCCAGATATGAATAAAATCATGCACTGCGAAAAAGACCTCATATAAGTACCAGTCGATTTCGACATCACCGATAGGATCAGTACAGCCGACAATAATCTTCTCGAGATACGAATTGCGCCCATAAAATATTTGGCGACCAAAGGGATTGAATCCATTAACTGATATCGGAGATATTTTTCTGTAATACCAATTCATATCAATAGGTCGCTGCACCAATGCCACAGCATCCTGCGTAAAAACAAACCTGACGATGGGAAATCTGTTGAATAAAAATTCACGGAGATCTTTAGCTGTAGTCGGCATGGCGACTTATCTCCGTCAGAGCCATAAATAAACCACTACTTTCCCAATCTATCTGCGGTTTATCTGAGTGGATATCTTCCCCCGACCTCAGACGAATTCCAACCTCCTCCAATAGCCGTCGGAACTGCGTGTCATTTCTTGCTTTGCGATCATACTTTATCGATCTGTAAATAAGAGAATACAAGTGACTGGCTAATTGGCCGCGTTCGAGAATATTTTGGGGATCGCGTATCGTTTTGAGTCTGGATGCGTTAATAAACGCTGCATCGATTCGACATCGCTGAGCTAGTTCGGTCGAGTTCATATGTGCGCCAGCGTTATCGAGGAATGGCAAGTCAGCCCATGCCTCGATCCCCGGGAGTCCAAGACTTATTGCTTGCAATATCCGACGCGGGTCAGTGACCAGCCAGCCGTCAGGATTAAACGAAGTGGTAAAGATTGGATCACATTCGAAAATCGTGTCTTCCGTTATCACTGATGATAGGAAGGCGTTCGGGTTGTAGCGGTGTAGGGCGCGTCCGATAGCATCATCCTCGCCACTTTTCTTGTCGAATTCGAACCCACCGCATGCGCAATAGGCCGCGAGAGAGAAAGCCATGCTGCAGCCTTCAAGCCAGATTCGATTCTCGAAATTGATATCGCCGTTTCGCGCGCAGCGTTGTATAGCTTTGATCAGTTCGTTGAATAGAAATAGTTCTGGCACGTGCTTTTGGTCGGGCACCGCGACCGGTTCAAGCCCCTTGTAACCGTAATTAACTTCGCCCGCGCACATCTTAAGATCAAGATCGGAAGCGAACATCCGAGCAAAGGAACTAAGATATTTTTGCGAAATAGCTCGGGTATCGACATCCATATTAACGATTATCGGGTGGTCAATTGACTTGGCGTAGGCAAGGATGCATGCAATGTCGCATAGCAGACCCCTAACGCGTCCCATTGTACTGGCGCTCGCAAAATACTTTGATATTATATAAATCGAGCTATACCCAAATCGATCGCGAGCGTTCCTAATTTCCCGTTCGGCCACGAGTTGCTTGTGTCTAAAGTTTTCTGCATTCGTTCTTTGCGAATCACCATTAAAGAAAATAATTATTGCTGCATTGCAGTTTTTTGCTTGGCCTGCAAGCAGGTCAAGAAAATTTCTTAGACACTCTTCATCACAATGCATGGGCACCAAAACGAACGTTGAGGCGCGAATATCGATTGCATTCGCAGCTTCAAAGATGAATAGGCGATCCTCTTCCGAAAGACGAAAAAAATGAGTTGCCATGAAGTCGGCGCAAGCAGACCGGAAATGCATGACCTACTCCTAAAAGATGGACCTTTCTCACTAGGACGGGTACGAGAACCTTCCAGAATCAATTCCGACAGCAACGATGTAGCCAATCAAAAAACCATCGCTGTACCCTGATGATTAAAGGAAAATTAATTCGATAGTCAAGACACATACTAGTCCTCGAGTGTGCGCTTCCAGACTGAAACATTTTCGCGATGGTGAGTTGTGGGTGATGGTGTCAAGGCCAAAGGTTGCATCTTCGATATTGGACAACTCGCCGCCCAGCAACGTCACGCGATCGTCGTTACGGCGGTCGAGCAGCAGCGCGATGCGCCATTCGTTGAGTTACCATTCGTCAGATAGTCGTCTGCATGCAGCAAACTGGCGTATCGGTGTCGCAGCGCACGCTGCTAGAACCGTTCTATCGACTATGTGAAGTAGTTGCCCACTCAACCAGACGTTGACCTAGTGTGTTCTCTGCAGCGCGAACAGCGAAACGGCGCAGGCAGGAAGTTAAGGCGTTTCACCCAATTCCCGGCGCATCGATCTCGAACTTCCTTAATCAAAGTGGACCGGTCATTGGAATGACGGAACTTAACGTTTAACGAACGGCGACTATTGGCCGCTTTGAGGCAATGCCACCTGCGATCTCCTCGCCGGAGACCGGCCATTGAGCGTGGACGGACGAGACCTTGGATATCCGGATTGGATGGCGACCTCGACCGGCGGCTCATGGCCGAGTTCGGAAACTCGAACCCAGAACATCGATTTGTTACGTGAGATTCAACCCACCATCCGATAGCAGAATTTCTCCAGTTAGATAGTCCGAAGCGACCAGCATCGCGACCGCCTGTGCAATATCTTCGGGACTAGCTGACCGCCGCATTGGGGCTCTTGTTTTCCAAACCTCCTGCGCCTGCGTCCAGTCTGCGGTCAATGGTGTATCCACTAGCCCGGGGGCAACAGCATTCACCCGGATATCGGGCGCAAGTGATAGCGCCAGCAGGCGAGTCATGTGGTTCAGTGCAGCCTTCGTGGCCGCATAAGGGATTGACGCGCCCTTTGGCCGGACGCCCGCGTGCGAGCTGATATTGATCACGCTACCCGGGCGGCCCCGTTGAGCGGCATCGCGTAATGCAGTTTCCGCTTCGGCTATCAAGCGAAACGGAGCAACCACATTGACTTCGTGCAGCTCCGACCACACAGTTGGCGTGGCCGCAGCCAAATCCGCATGTGGGATAACACGGCTGATTCCCGCATTGTTGACTAGAACGTCGAGTCGCCCCCACGCGGCGACAGCCGCGCGGATAAGCCGTACCCTGTCCGCATCGTCGGTTAAGTCGGCCTGTATGTAAATTGCCGAGCCGAGTTCACGAGCCAACGCTTGCCCTATTTCCACCGAGCTACGCGAATGCAAGACGACCGAGAAGCCATCGCTTGCGAGCCGCCGAGCGATGGCGGCACCAATGCCGGAAGTCGAGCCGGTGATAAGCGCGACAGGGGATGCAGTTTTCATGGTTGTGAAGGTCGATGAGGGCGCGATCTGGTGTTCGTTCGCCGATTGTCGACGATGTAGACGCCTATGTCGAACGTCTCAAATTGGCCGGACAGAGACCAAGCCGCTCTCGCGCTTGCCATGCGCGGCCCCTCACTCCATCGAGCCGATGGCGCACGTCCCGATATCGATAAAATCGGCCCGATCAGTTCTTCCGCTGCCGTTGACACATTTAATTTGCGCCGGCAAACGCTTGTCCTGCAAAGCCGAGCCGATGTCACCGTGCGTCGATACAGAGGATTGACACAAGCATTGTTGCAACGTTGACACCATCAATACGGTCTACGCTCGGATCGTCCGGAAACGCTGGACAACCGTGGAACGTCCCATGTGGTCCATCGCGGCAACGCCATTGAACTGGAAGATACGCCGAGCTTGATCAACAAGACGCCGGACCTGAAGGGCACGGGTGACCTGCCCCCGGCAAACAGGGCCAACATGTTTTACACCACACACTCTGGATAAAAGACTTCAACACTTAGCGAGACATCCACATGAGTCAATCGTGCGATGAAGCACGCCCAACACAAGGCGGATTGATCTTCGTGTGACAATGCGCCAGACAGAACGCCTACATCTACGCATGCCGTCCCCGTAAGGCTGCGTGAACGCACAACGGAGTAGAGCGCGCGATCAGGGGCAACCGCCCGGATTCGTGGCACTTCTGGACTGAGACGTTGCTATGCACCGACACCAACAACGCATCTACGTGCGCCCTACCATCAAGCCACCAACGACGATTCGGCGTCACTGGGATTCACGCATGTTAAGCAGCAGGTGATAGATAATGATTTCCTTGTGTCCCCGGTGCCGACGCTCGACGCCAAGCCACCGATGAGCGCTCGGCTGCCAAGTCAACACCTGTGCCTCACTTGAGAAAGCCGGTCGAGTGAAACCCACGTAGTCCATAGAGCCAACCAGCGTAACGTATCCATTGATCAGTGCCTGAAAGTCGACGACGTCGCAATATGCGACGACGAAAACAGGACTCAACGATTCGTTAAGGACCTAGAATTTTACTCGTGCAAGCGTTTGAACCGATATATCGAGTAGTGCTGCGCTGTCCCAGTGGGGACGGCGCCAAATAACATGCTCATGTGAACTTGAGCATGATCTTCGGCCATGAGATTGCCGCTCTCGTCCAGATATAGACTCGCCGTCGTATCTGTACTGTTCGGACCAAACTCCGATCGCGCTCCTGAACTTGCCCCGCCCCACACTATCTTTCCGCTCGGCCCAGTACAGACAAATCGGCCTTTGTCGGTCATCGACGAAATGTACTCAACAGGTTGCCCAGTCGTGAATTCAAGCTTGACTGCCGCAATGCGCTCGCTCCATGTAACGATTGCCAACTTTGGATATCTTGCGTTTTCCGCCGTCAGAACTTCCTGAGCATGCGAGTCGCCCTTAAACGGAAAAGCATAGTCGATGCGCAAACTCCGTTGTGCCTGCCGTGCAACGGCGTCCCCTTCGACGAGTGACCCGCGCCCCTCATATTTGCCGCTTATGTCTGGACAGGGCTGGGAAACATACGCGGAAGGATCAAGCGCACCGCCGCCGGCTCCCGGGTAAGTGGGAGGGGTACATCCGGCACCTGCACATATGGCCACGACGGCTGCAAGTGACCTTCTCATTTTCCCTCCTCTGCCTTGGTTTTCTGACCGTTGATGACTGACCAGTCAAGCCCATATTGGCCCAGTACTGTCGCAGCTGCAATCGGCGCAGCCAATGGAATGTCGATGTCGGTCTGAAACTCAAACGCGGCTCGTTGCAAGGATGTCATGCCTTCCACCAGATTTCCCAAGCGGTCGTAAGCTGTCAAGCTACCAAGAAAGTCGTGCGGACCTGCAAAAGACTCGAGCAATCTATCAGTGAAACCGCCGGCTACATAGGGAAGGCCGGCGATCGTACCGGGAAGTCCCTGAAAGCCCCCGGTCAAACCACCCGTTTTGTTCAGCGCTTCAGCCAGCGTATACAGCTTGCCCGTATCCGGGTTCGTCGTGGTCGCGTTGAACAACCAGCTTCCGTCGGGACTCTCCGAGACTGTACCGTACTTCAAGAGATCGTCCATGCTCACTCGTGTGCCTGCGAGCTTGAATTCATCTCCGTTGATCCCGGCGCTGGGGCCGGACTCATTCGAAATAACCCCTGAGGCTTCAGGGTCGTTAGCGTCAGCAAGACCTTTGAATTCCGTTGACGATTGCACCTGATCCACTCTCATCGCATTCCCTGCCCATTGAAGCGCTCCAGCGAGCAAACCAGAGGTCGCACCGCTCTCGCAGCCTCCACCAACCAGTTCGCCTGTTGCGCACCCAGCGGCCCCCGATGCCAGAAGTCTCGCCGCGTCATATGTGCTCCCGAAGCCACCAGCGACCCCGCCCGTGATTGCACCCGCGACGCCTGACAATGCCACCTTCCCAAGGTCAAGCGACCCTGTCAGTCCCACTTCCAGCAAACCGTCCACTTCTCTTCGATGACATGGGGCATAGGCGCTCTGTCTTCAAATGCTCCTTGGCTCGGCAACGACCTGAATCGGCGAGAGTTTTGCTATTCTAGTCATTCACCGTGGTCCCTCTTTTCCCGGTTTCCACGGGCTCGAGGGGCAGCCATACATGGCGTGTAATTAATGACATAGCCCGCACAGTTGTCCATCGAGAGATCGTGAATGATAAATACCCTCCAACAAGCCATCGCGAACATCCTGTTCAATAAGCTCATGGGGTACTTTGATGACTTGGAAGGCTTGAGTGCCGTGCAGAATTCCAAAGAATATTGGATTCTGACGGAACTGAGCAAGCTGCTGGATCAAGCCGAAATACCTGAAAATATACCGACCTGCGTCGACTACGATATCGTTATCGGGGCATGGAACACACTGCAGAGCGAAGTCAAGGCACTGAGTGCACGCAACGGAGCTCTCCTGAACATGTTGACAGAACGCTTCAAATTGAATACCTCAGATCTTTTCCTACTATTTGGAAGCCTTATCAATCACGACACGAAAATTATCCAAGAACTGGATGACGAAAAGAGAAAAGCCTTCAAGGAGTACATCAGTGAAGGTAACAAGATAATCCGGGAATTCAAAACTACCCTGCTTAGATACCAGACCGCCGACCTAGCGGATAATTTCTTCGATGAAAGTCATATCATTGACCAGAAAAACATTGACTATCAATCCATTGACCTGAACGGGACAGTCATCTACCTAGACCAGAATGCGGTTGCCCGCATCAAGGAGGATGCTCAGTGCACGCGCCAATGCTTGGCGGGGCAGGCGAGCAACCAGATGGCTTTCGTCTACAGCGCTTACCTAGTCGAAGACTCCATCAATATGAACCCCCTCTTCCTCACGGATTTTATTAGTTTTCTTTCGCTCCTTACGAGCAACCGCATGATTGCTTTCATCGACAGAGAGCCTCGTTTCGTCACTGAAGAAATCTACCAGACAGTAAATAGGGCTACGAAATATTCAAGGCTCACCAAGACTTTTGAGAAACATCGCTTCACCGAGGTTATCCAGCATTACCACGACTATCCTGAATTGAGAAAGGGAAAACAGCTTTATAACGAACTGATCAAGGGACCAGCTGATTTCTTCCGTCGAGTCTCCAAGGCCGATATTGCGGGCTTCGATCACGTCACGAGAAAATTTGCCGGTCGTCAACTGCTCCACGACTTTATCCAGACGGGCAGCATCCGGGCCACCTTTCCGCAGGAGAAAGGCGAGCTCATCGAGGACTTGCTAGATCTGCTCGACTTCGTCAACTTCGAGACTGAATCAGTCAAGCTTACCAACGCCGGGAAGATCTGCAGCAGTTATCGCGACAACAAACATCTGACACACGCTTGCATCGCGGACTACTTCATTACCGATGACAAAAGGCTGAGGGCTCGTGGCAACCTTATCTATTCGCTCATTGGTGTTCGCACCAAATTCATGGACTTTAAAGAATTTCGCGAACATCTGCCAGTGTTGCTTGACACGCAAGCCACCGGAAAAGCGGCAGTCAAACATGTAGACAGCAGCGCCACTCGTCACGCCGGATGCCTAGACCGGAACGCAAACCACTGAGAACCAGGCAGCGTGCTTGGAGACATCGAGCCGCAGCTATTTGAGTGTGCCGGCGTGCAATGCGTGAAGCTCGACCCTGTAAAAATTGTACCGAGCTGTCAGAGATCATGGAAATTCACTCGGTCACGCTGCTTAAGCTGACGACGGCACGCGTACCGTCAGTCACATCGATCATAAAGCGTACAACGCGTGCAGCAACCGTGGTGAGCGAAGCGTAGTGGCCTCTCGACGGAAAATGCCGTGTAATCGCGCCCCGAATGCGTCCAAAGCATCAGCCGGTCCGGTCGTATCCATCCGCATCGGGATGCAGGTCGATGCGGGCCGCACGATGAAATACTTCGCGCGCGTCAAGATGTTTGCTCGAAAAATCGTGAAGATGGAGCACCTCGAGACGATTGGTGGCGACGACACCGTCATCGATACCGTCAGACATTTTCCAACGCGGTCCTGACAAAGCCAGCCGGTGCCAAGACCACCACCAGAGAGACTGATCCCGGGTGGGATCACATTGGCCCCGCTTGGGCCCGTCATATTTGCGTCTCCCGATGTGGCCGTATCAGGTTATCCCCAAATCTGCCGCCAAAACAGCGGAACAGCATGAAATTGGCACCCGGTGAAGATGCAACCCGCAGGCTAATCTCATTTTTGCCGCTTCCCCTGCCGATGTCGTGATCTCGCAACACATGCAACGATGGTATCTCCGTTGCGAGCGGGTGCCCATTCCTTGACCAGCGAGCCAGAGAGGAATAATTCTCATGCTAAGATTCTTCGTAAAAATAACCGAGGGTATGGCATGCGAAATTGGCGAGTGGTGCTCGGCGTTCTTTCCGGAATAGTTGCCGTAGTCGTGATCGCCGGTTTTGGGGCAACATCCGCTGGAACGAAACCGTACGACACTAGCCTGATGGCCAATTGGATGCAGGCGATCGGCTCGATAGGCGCGATCATTGGTGCAGTTTGGGTCTCAAGTGAGCAGCATCGTCGGGACGTTACCCGCCGCATGGAAGAACAGGACAAAGCGAATTTCCTGGTGAGTGCAGAACTCGCCTGGCTTAGCCATGACATTGTCGGTTTCGTAAATCAATTCATCTACGTTGAGGCGGGGACAACACATTCCTTCGCGATGCACGACAGCGACATAGGCGATTTGCTGGACCGCCTCTCTTGGTGCCGTCAGCG
This sequence comes from Paraburkholderia sp. BL18I3N2, assembly GCF_003001875.1. Classification (NCBI taxonomy): domain Bacteria; kingdom Pseudomonadati; phylum Pseudomonadota; class Betaproteobacteria; order Burkholderiales; family Burkholderiaceae; genus Paraburkholderia; species Paraburkholderia sp. BL18I3N2. The sequence goes on along the minus strand of NZ_PVNC01000039.1, from coordinate 17,583 downwards.
CGCGGCGCACAAGGGGCAACTGGCGATGGTTGGCGCGTTGAGGGAGTCTTTGACGCAAGCCATTCGAATTCTAAAGTTGAGAGAGCTGCATCCCGAGTTACCCTTTGGAAAACAAGACATCGAAAATTTTTCTGAAGCTCGCGAAAAGGCTCTCGAAGTATCGAACGCGGCAAACGGGATAGCGCTCAAGAAGCAGTATTCCGCCTAGTGTGACTTTACTCACTTGATTGTTCGCGCTAACTTTTTCGAGTATTGCTCAGGTGGCGGCGAATGCTTTGGCTTCGAAACCTGTTTGGCGCTGAAGCGCTACATCATATGTAGGGATTCCCGCCACTAACCCTTTCACAACCATATAAAGCTAAGTAGCGCGCACCGAGACAAAATCACTCCAAATACCCGGGCGACCTCTGACTCAACCATCATGGAACTAGACCAATACATCGACCTTCACGCTGACTGGATGGATATAGAGACCAATGTTGGTTCAGATTTTCTCCCGCGGTCCCCAACGGCAGCGACGAGCCAAAAACTGGTTCCACGACCTTACTCCAGCAACACTGGTTCAAACGATCGCCAACGACACGCAGACCGTCAAACGGGGGAATTTCATGGACGAGAGAAAGCGCGACAGTATAGTCGCCTACCTGCGCCGCAGGATGTCTGAGGTCGGGATCGAACTTGATGACCTCGCAGCCGCGATCGCCGAAGACCACATTCACCAGAAAACCGCCCGATATCGCAGTGCGACGGGAGAGATTTGGTCGGGCGATGGAGAGATGCCTCAATGGCTCAAGCAGGCCATCAGCGCGGGGCAATCAATTGAGCACTTCGCTATCGAGCGCGCTGCGCTGGCGATGACCGAGCCGCGACCGAAGGTAGATTGGAGTCAAGACCCGTTTGCAGGCAGCCGACTCGCGGCCGCGCAGCCGACACACCGCGACCTATAAACAGCCATGCCCTCAACTGTCGTGGTCACCTATGTAACGGCAGCTATCTGAATTGACGGAATTCTCCGATATCAAAACTGGCACGCCACAACATTCGGAGGGGCGAAAGCAAGGATCGCGACCAGCGATTTGGTCTTGCGGGGACTCTGTAGCTGCCGCGGCGAGCGTGCCAATGTTACGATCGCCCATTCCGATTAGCCACATTAAAAACACGTAAGCGGATCGATTTTCCGAAACGCCAAGGATCATATCTTGACCAGAACACACAGTCGCGCATCTACCAAGCGAGAGGCCTTTTTGCGTGCGGGCTATCGCTGCACGTTTCCCGGCTGCAATGCATCCTTGCTTAGCGACAGCGGCATTTTTACCGGCGAAATAGCCAACATCAAAGCTCTCTCTTCCGGTGGCGCCAAGTATGACGCAACTGCAACTCTGGCGGAAATAACCGACCTTGATAACTTGATCGTCCTGTGCGCAAATCATCATCGTACCATCGATTTTGAAGCTGAACTCTACCCTATCGACTGGTTGAGGAAGGTTCGGCGAGAGCATGAGCTTGCACTGCTAGAAAAGTTGGTCGTTCCGCCGGTACCCTCTTTGGTCATGCCATCCGCCGCTCTTCATACACTAGAACATGCACTCGAGTTCTGGCGACGTAACAGTGACAACCACGACGAACAATTCTGGCACGATTTCTTTGCAGCTAATCCTTTTATTCTGGCGTTGGCGTTTTCAGATTGCAATGTCTTATATTTGGATAAGGCATACGTTGGAGGAAAGTTGATAGACAACAAAGGGGGAAACCTGCTCGATTTCTTGTATAGATCTCCCATTACCAAAAATGTTGTTCTGATCGAAATCAAGACGCCTCAACTACCACTACTTGGAGGGCAATATCGAGCGAACGCATTTTCCGTGTCGGAAGAACTCTCTGGATCGATCGTGCAAGTTCTGAATTACCGCCACGAGTTACAGAATAACTACTACTCGGTAATGCGCGATGATCTTGATAAGGTCACCGCGACCGCACCTAGATGCATGGTTCTCGGTGGAAATATCGAGCAAGAGCAGATGAACGATACGCAGCGACGTTCGTTTGAACTCTTCCGAGGCTCCCAGCAGACGCACGTAGTAACCTACGATGAGCTCTTTGCGAAGATTCAAAACATTCTCGACATAGGTCCCTTAGTGGATACCCACTCGTGACCCTGGAATTGCTTATCACTGGCACGCGGACCAATGTATTCATCATTGACACCCACACGAATCTGACCCGATGAGTAGCCGCGCCGCGATCCCATTCCTTAAGACTTCGAACAGGGTCCCCGACCTTCAAGTTCGCGCTTGGCGCGATCTACATCCCCGGCTTTAACTCTGGGACTCTCTGCGCGCCCCATAAACGGGAAATTTCCCCAGCGCGCCACCGTTTTTGCCCATCCGCGCTAGCGGTCAGCACCGATGCTCTTTCATGGAAGTGGAGGTCCTCGGGCGTCGGTCGGCTGGTGGATTTTCCGCTTATAAGAATGACTCCCAAGGTAGCGGCAGAGAGATGCGTTTGAATCGGTCGTTCCCCATGAACTCGAATTTCTGCTGGAACAGTGCTGCCAGCCGAACGTCGGCGGTAGCGAAGAAGATCTGCTTCCGGGTGCGGAGAGCAATCTCCCGGAGTTAGCCCAGGAACGACGACGTGAAATTATCGACCTGCATCGTCGTCCGGATTACGCGTCGGTTCGGACCAACCGTCAGGCCCTGGCTCACTGAGACCAAACGACAGCGCCGGTAAAAATCCGCCTATCTGGCCGATATCCCGGTACATGTCAAACCCCACAAAAGGAAACCGGCCTTCTCCAGATGCAGTAATCGTCAGGTGTCTGACGTCGTCACGGAACGCCGTGCATAGCTGCAAATACCCACCGATTGAGCCACGTTCGGGCTCACGAAGAATGGCTGCGAGCGTCGTGATTGGTGCACGCCGCCAGTTCGCGGAGCCGACTTCGAATCGTGTTCGCAGTGAGAGAATACGCTCACGAATAGCAGCCTTTCTGTCTCCGAGAATGATCAAATCCCTATCGCTGACCGGCAGATCTTCGATGCCGACAGAAGCAGGCGCTTCTGGGTTATTGGACATCCTGAAGACCTTGAATTCGGAGCTTTTTATGCAGAAACCAAAGATGACCAGTTCGCATTTCGCATTAGTCGGGTGATGGGCGCCAATGCTCAGGATATATGTTTCGGCCAGTTTCCTTGCCAGCTCCGCGATATCGGCGAGCGCAGGTATCCGTTCTTCGAACGGATAGTCGGGAGCGTCATAGTAGGCCAGTTCCCGGAGATCGCCCAAAATAGTTGCAAGCATTTCCTTGACGTTCGCACCTATAAGCGTGCTCCCGGCAAACCCAAAACCGAAAGACAGGACGCGCATCAGTCGTCTGCTCAAAAAATCGCCCGTAGGGCTATACGAATTGGCGTGTATGGCAAAAAGCTTGGGACAATTGTCCGTCAAATACCGGCCGCCCCGGAGACTCGGGAATCGCTGACGGCCCACACACCACCGAAATAATCATCCTGATTCAGCCAACACACTATCGACGTCAAATCTACGCCCCTCCTTATAGTCCTACGTCAGGTTGCCTGATCGCATCGACGATCAGAGCCAGCGCACACACTCCGCCGTCGACGGCATAGCCAATACAGCAGAGGTATTAGGCTTTGTCGATGTTGCACGCAACCGGCTCCCTTCCCTTGCGTTCGTCATGATCCGGGCCGTTGCCAATGGACGACCGCCGACCTCGCGCACCTGTTATACCGTCACGAGGTCTCCCTATCCAGAATTGGCGTAGCATCCGTGATGAGTGTCGAATCCTTCGCCGCGTTCGTAACAAACGAGACCGGACGTTCAGACGGATCGACCGAGTAAACACAGTCGTCGGACGGCGTCAACGTTAGCCGGACCGGGCGGCCCCGTGTGATGTTTGCAAAGCTTCCGACAACACCAAGCTTGATTTTCGAGAATCGTAAGGTTGTCGGATGAACCGTGACAAGCGTCCCCAGCATGTTGAACGGGTGGTCGAAATGACGCTCCAACGTGATTTCGACCGGTTGCCCACGCACGAGCAGGTCACGGATTTCAGTCGCTTCCTTTGCCGTCCGGGGCACGAAGCAGCGGCCTCCGAGATCGAGATCCTTAACGGGGCGCCGCTGGCACTCGCACAGCAACGCCCAGAGATCGGAGACGTCTTGTATGTCTCCGGATGAAATCGGCGTCTTGCTAAACGGAACATCAGTGTTCCACAACGCCAAGAGTTCTCTTACCTTGCTGACATAACTGAGGATCAAGTGCTCCTCACGGATGTCGTCGGCAGTGGTGAACGCGCCGCTTCCCGACAAGACTTCGTTGCCATCGATCTCCATGGTCCACGACGTCGACCAACCGCTGTGCAACGCCTCGACGTACCGAAACATCTTGTTGAAATAGGGCAACGACCGAACTCCGCATCCCTCCCAAAGCCCGTAGTGATTGGTCCATTGGACCGACTGGTGTTGCTCCTTGCCCTCGATGGAGCGATCGAAACGGTAGCGCAAGGCGCACAGCCCTTTGAACGCCTGGCCCTCGAACGTGATCGACTGCGTCCCGCCCACGACGTCGCCGATGAAATCATCGATCACCATGACCGCGTTACTCGATGGATCACGAAGAAGGATCTTGTGAACTGCCGGAAGCCGAAGGTGTGGATCGAAGGCAACCGTACCATCAGCACCTCGGAAGATATCGAGTAGCGCCGATCCCTCGAGTTGAACCTCTGCGGCGTCCATCTCCAAACGCTCGCCGTGTTGGATCAACGCCTGCATTTTCGCGCTGAATTCCGCCCGACGCTCCGGAACAACGCGTGCGCTGAAAGTGACGAGTTCCTTCGCACGAAATACCAATTGCGTTTTGCGGCCCATAACGTTCATCTCGACCGCGAACCTGGGGTCGAGCAGTTCCAGTTCCTTAGCAGCCAACAGCCCGATCTCCGCAACCGCTGTAGATACGGAACGCCCCAATGGAGTTTTGAAGATGGCCGCTCGCATAAGGGCAAGCTCCGTGCGGGACACGGGATTCTGGCCGCGCTCTTCGTCCGCAACCTGCTCGGCCTGCTGCTTCCATTCTTTTAAAAGGGTCACGGGGTAACGAGCAGCGTCGCGGTCGATCATCGTGGCGCAGTTCTGGCAAAGCCAGATGCCGTTGTCGACGTCGCTTCGCTCTTCCGACGTCATCGTTGGATCGTACCGGGCCGCGCCCGGGCCAGGCGCAGCGGCAGCGATGTGTGCCGCTTGGCCGATGTTGTTGACCTTGCTCTTATCCGTCGTCGGCCCCGTCGTTGGCTTGCGGCATCCGGGGTTTGAGCAGTGCGTGCCCACGCGTAAGCACAACGCGCGTTTAACCGTGGGGCTGAACTCGTCGCGGTTACCTCTGGGCATTTACCGATGATCCTTTGCAGGGGTTAGGGAAATCGAGGGAGACCCTATCGATGCCCAATTATATGGCCGCCCAACAAGATAACGAACGTAAGCGGCAGCCGCTCACGAATCTCGCGTCGTTGGGCATCAAGACGCTGGCGCAATACGATTTCGGTTTCGCCAGCGGCGCACCACGCGCGCAGATCCAGGAGTTAGCGAGCCTCGCGTTCATCGAGCGCGCCGCGAACGTCGTGCTGCTCGGGCTATCTGGCGGCGGCAAGACACATCTCGATTCCGCCATCGGACACGCTCTGATCGACGCCGGCTACGGGAGCTATTCACGCGCACCAGTGAACTCGTGCAGAAGCTACAGGTGGCACGCCAGAGCCTGCTGTTGCCGTCGATACTCACGAAGCTCAACCGTTTCTATCTGGTGATCCTCGACGACCTTTCATACGTCCGTAAAGATCAGGCCGAAACCAGCGTGCTGTTCGAGTTGATCGCCGAGAGATACGAGCGGCGCAGCTTTCTGGTCGCTGCTCAAACCATAAACGCCGGTTGAGCGATAACGACCGGACTGACCACATCGCGAATCTCACTGAGTCCCGCAACAAGCAGGTCGTGTTGCTCGGTGCGTCGTCCTTGGTCCCAGATGATCGGAAGCACTCTGCGATAGGGGCTGCCACGCTTCAGGTAAAGGCTGACGTCTTCACCAATCTGCGAAATCAGGTCCTGCGGCGTGCTGTTGTTTCGCCAATACTTGACCTCGATCACTAAGTGCAGCGACGGGACTACTAAGTCTGCCCGCGGCTTCTTTTGCCCCACCGACGCAAGCCACTCTTCATCACGCAGATCGGGCAACACTGGCGCGAGCACCGCGCACAGAAGATTCTGAAAGTGGTATTCGTTTTCAACCGCCCACTTTTGCGCGGTCGAGTTCGGTGTCTTCTTCTGTTCGTCCCAGGTCCACCGACGCAACCCGGATGGGAGCCGGCGAAGCAGCAGTCCGACATCGTCTAGGCTCGGCGCCCGCAGATCGATCTGCGCCGCGCCCTGGGCGAGATAGTGAAACGCTGCCAAGTCCAAGGCCGCCTGTTCGGGGTCGTCATAAACAACCAATTTGATGCGGCCAAGCAATTGCGACCCAAAGTCGTTATCGACCGCCGGCGAAGCATCCGCCAAGCGACGTGCGACGTAGATAGCCGCGCCCGCGGTGGCGGGCACCACCGTCAGTTCGCCGTTCAATCCCACCTCGGCCCGCGTCTTGATCATGGACAGCAGTTCATGGCGCCAGCCGACTTCCGCCGGCAACAGCGGCTGCAGCTTTGCATAGAGCGACGCGAACCATGCTCCGAATTTCGGCCACCGCACATCATCGGCTGTGGCCAACAAACCGACCAGAACGCCGGTATACGCTAACGGCTGCATCAGGCTGACGAGAGCCGTTTGGGAATCACCTCTACGCCCCATCAACCAGTCCACGCCCTGCGCAAATGAGTCGCGGCATGCATCACTCAACGTCGGATCGATGCTCAGCAGGAAACCCAAAGCCGCCACGGCATGAATCGACCGGCCACCGCCGGAAATCTCTTCGCACAGGTCCCGCGCCATCGCGGCGCTCTGCTGGGTGGACAACCCTTCGGCGAGCACCCAGTGATAAAAGGCGATCGACAGCGGGCCCGCAGTCGTCAGTATCTCGGCCTGGCCCGCTACTGCGCGCAGCGCCTCCTGCAGCATCGGATTGTCGGCGCTCATAGAAACCACCGCGTTGTGCCGATCTTGCCGAGCATCACACTCGGACTCCACCGGCTACCCAAACGATCAAGCCGCCCTAAGAGGCCTGCGACAAGGTCGGAGTAGTAGATGGTGACCGGCATCGCCGCCGGCAGGAAGCTGCGCCAGGAATGGTTCGAAAACCAATAGACCTGCTTGGTGAGATAGATGATGTCCGTGAACGTCGAATCGCGATGCAAGCTTAGCAATAGCGGTTTGGGTAGGCCGTCCGTCGGGCGCTTGAGCTGCTGCGGCCCCGTCAACGTCAACAACGTCTCGTTGTGTCCGACTTCCGCAAAGAGGCCTCGAACCGGCGTCTTCTCTCCCCTACCCTTGGTCCCGATGGAATCATCGTCAAACAGCAGATACGGATGGTCCTGTTTAACGTGCAGGAAGGCGAACTGCAGATCGAATTCAGAGAACTCCTTCAATGCTGCCTTGACCGATTCGACCTCCGTATTGCGCATCGGCTTGAACGCATGAACGATCACACGTACCGAGTCGCCCTTGATCCAGTTCATCTCATTGCGCACGCGCTGAAGGGTTGCCTGCAATGATTCGGTCAGGGCCTCGCCGTACTTCGACATGGGAACGGCGTTCGACAGATTCGACAGCAGATAGCCGCCGTCGCCGCGAAAGACGCTGGTAATGCCGACAATTCTTTCTTTCCTGGAAAAGCGGGATTCCCCAATCGCCGCGCTGCCCAGGCCAATGACCACTTCGTGCGCGATACCCTTGTCCGACTTGATCAGCCAGGGAATGCCGCCGAGCTTGGCATAGACCGCTAGGGCGAGATTGCTGAGCGTGTAGGCGAGACTGGCCGGTGCCATCGAGAACGTCTCGAACGCGACGAACTGCGTGGGGATCTGATTGGAGAGAAACGCCGCCTTGGCCACCAGATACGGATTCTTGTGCGGCACCAACTGGCGTGAATGCCGCTCGGTCTGCACCAAGGCCAGATGCCAGGGCATACCCTCCGCGCCCATCCGGACTGCTTTGGAAGCAGCCGCATGGTAGGCGTCGGCCGTGAACGCATCCGCCTCCACGAACGTCAGGTTGATGTCCTGCAGTCCGTAGATGCCGAGAAACCCTCGGCCGAATGGCAATGACTTGCCGTCGACCGACAGGCCGTCCCGAAACTTCCGAAGGAACAGTTCAAATTGACCACGCCGCGCGCGGTCGCAGATCACACAGACATTCGGTCGTGTGGGCGTGAAGACGTGCCGGCTGTAGGGGCCGAACTTGCTTAGACCGACCGCTGCCCGCGACTCCGATTTGAGCGTGCCTGCGTCGAAAACATATGTCGGCGTCGTGCCCTCAGTGAAACGGGGGAAGTTCTGCGCATCTTTCTCGCTCAGCAGGTTGCCGATGACAACGCTGAGACCTTCTTGCAGCTTGATCTCGCCGAGGCCGCGGAGCCAGTCCGAAATGCGGGCAATGTGCTCCATACGCGCACGCCCTCTGCTGTTCTCGAACACGATCTCATCGATCTTGCCCTGCACCCTGCCCGACGTGTTCCGCGTGACGTGTTGCAGCAGATGCCGAACATTCTCAGGTGAGGCCTCCAGGTACAGCTCGTCGAGTGGAAGCAACTCCTCCACATTCTGAAACCGCTCGGACAGGCGCGCGTGGCCGTCCGTGACCACGCCGACTCGACCCACAAGCCGGCGATAAGGCAGCATGCGCACATCTTCGACCGGCACCAGGCGCTCGACTGTCAACCCATCCAGCCGAACGCCTTGCTCATGCAACACGGCAAGACTGGTTGCGCAGGTCTTCTGGATCTCGATGTCCCACAAAAGACCAAGTGGTTCTGCGTCCGGCAGCTTTAGCGAGCGGATCGCGATCAAGACGCGCGACTGCAGATGAAGATGCCGGTCGGCTTCGATGAAGCCCGTCGGCAAGGTGCGACCAACCGTGGTAATCGGGTTGTAGCGGGCCACCAGTCGTCGATTGGAACTGAGCAAGGTCACGAGACGTTGTTCGAGCAGCGGACGAATGAGCGAAGCGTTCTCAACTGCCGAAACATTCTTCTCTTCGCCAATAGGCGTGGCGCCCAATGCAAGCGGCAGCGCCACGATCTGATCCGAGCGACGGGTGACGGCGTAGTGCGCGCGGTGCTCGTCGCGCAATTCCCGGAACTGCTGCGCGTCTTGGAAAGGCAAGGTCTGCAGCCGAATGGCATCGCCGCGCACCCGCAACGGTGTGAAATTGAGCTGCAGCTGTCGTCCCATAAGCCGTCACATCCTCTTGTGTTGCCGGATCAGCATCCGAATTTTTAGGATTGATTTCTCGATGAACCACATCCTGCGCATCCGCCAGGACGGCTTCCCGAAGCCGTTGTCGATCCCACCAATAAGCGCTTCGATGATCTCGCGGTTCTTACCGGGATAGATGCCGTTGTCGTGCAACATGACCAGCAGGGGCTCGATTGAGATGGCACTCGAATAGCCTGTCCCCGCGTCCTTGCCATCCATCACGAGCGCTTCGACAAGCACCCCCAGTAAAAAGCCATATTCACTCAATACGGGGCCACCGCTAAAACCACCCCTCGCAGGACACGAGATGATGAAATGCGGGTGCGGCCCACTGTATTTGTCCACAACCGCGTTGACTTCTCCTTCCGACGCCAGGAGCACAGCGTGCTGCGAAAACGGAATCGGCGGATATCCCATGAGTAGCACTTTCGATAGCACTAACTCGTCGCCGACCCAGTCATCCAGATGCCCACCGATCTCGATATGGTCCGTTTGTACAAAGCCTTTCGGTGAGCCATGAATCGTCGTCATATGCAGGTAGTGCGACAGATCCAGATCGGTCTTCATCAAGGCCAGATCGATGCGATCGTCCTTGTTGAAGGTCACCGACTGCACGGTCAATGGCACTGACGCGTACTCGGACACCACTTCCTGCACGACACCATCGCGCAGCACATGGGCCGCAGTGACAAGCCAGCCGTCAGCAATGTGGAACGCGGTGCCGGTACTCAAATCGCCAATCGGCGTCTGCACCGTGATACGCGCCAAGGCTGGCTTGTAGCTTTGGAATAGCGCCCGCAGGTCCATAACCGTCAACCTGGTTACGGGATCAAGGTCAGCAAAACCTGCTGAGCGACGCCACTGGTGGCGCCGGGGAACCACCCCGGCGCGGCCACGGTGAAGCCGCCGGCGACGACCGGCTGATACGGATCGGTCGTGATGTCGATCTCGTAGTAACGCAACTGATTGCCAAACTTCCCCAGCGCAACACCCGTCACGGAGGCGGCACCGGCTTTGCGCAAGAAGGCCGCGGCGACGCCAAACGACACCCCGTAGGTCGTACAATCGTCCACAACGATCACGTGCTTTCCGACCAATCGTCCGCTCTGTTTGTAGAACGGGTTCAGGTGAACGGTCAGAATTTGGCCGGTCGGATCGGTTCGATCACCGCCACCGCCCGCCGAGCGCTTCGGCGAATGAGTGTGACGGATGAACAGCGGCTCATCCCGCTTGGAGAAGCGAACGCGGGAAACCGTCGTCCGCAAGCGATGCGTGAAATCGCTGAGGATCTCGTCATCGTCGTTCGCACTCTTCGACGACGGATAGACGCCCCATACCAGTCCATCCAGTTCGTTCACTTTTTCCATGAGCAGCGAACGCGAGGTGACGGCCAGCAAAGCGTTCAGTCGCGCGCCACCGCCTTTGACGGTGGCGGTCAGCCGCTGCGCAAACAGTTGCTGCGTGACGCCCTTGCCCAGGCCGGACAAGTCGCTGAGCGCACGCACGCGATAGCGGCCGGCGTCGCCTGCATACCACCACTGTCCCGACCAGCCGGCCGTCAGGTTGATGATCTCTTGCAGCTGCGCGGCATTGTCCACGCGAATGCCCAGTGAGGCGACCTGCGGTGCTGCCGACCATCCGGCTGCCACGAGAATCGCACCGCCGTTCTTGCCCATCTGGACGTCTTCGTCCTTTGCCGCGAGAACCAGCGCATCGAAGGGATTGAGCGCAAACTTCTTGGCGTTCTGCGACACGATCTCGCCCGATTGCCGCCCTCGACTTTGCAGGAACTGAACGCCGCTAGCTCCAAACGTCCCGTTGAACCAAGCCGGTTCCGCATGATTGGAAATCAAGCCCACCGGATTGCCCGCCGCCTTGGCGTTGATCAACACCTGGGCGAGTTGCGGGTCGGGTTGGCCATTACGCAGGACGGCGTCCGGAGAGGTCATGACGATCAGCATGTGGCGTGTCCCTTGTCCTGTTCTTAGATGCTGTCAAAATCCAAGTCCACCGACTTGGGCGCTCGCCGCGCGAGGAACAGCCCGACGATGCGTGCCTCGGGAAATCGCCGCTCCAGCACTTGCTTCACCGCCTTGAAATGGCAGCCTGTGGTGAGCACGTCGTCCACGACAAAAATGGTCTGCGGGGCCGGCTCGGCCAAGCGCTCGTCGAGTTGATAGTTGGCCACCAGTTCGTCCGGTGTCGGGCGCGTGTCCGACAGATGGGCCGCCGCCGCCGATTCGCGCTGGACGACCAGTTCGCGGATGTCGGTGTGACGCCCCCGGCAGACGGCCTGCAGCAATTGCAGCATGCGGTCGTCGTATAGCGGATCGCTCTTCGCCTTCGACGGCGGAATCGGGACGAAGGTGATTTCGGCGTCAGCCTTGATCGCGGCACGAAAGATTGCCGCCGCCTGTAGGATCGCGCGCTCTTTGTATTGCCACTGCGCGGTTCCACGCTTGTCCACGGACTTCTTGAAATTGAGGATCAGCTGGTTGGTTTCGCTGTAGGCATGCCCCTCGCCCGCAGTGTATTCACCTGCGTAGTAGCAAATGTCTTGCGCATCCAGATAGTGATGATCCGGCAGCGTCAGGGCATCGACCTTAAGTACGCGCTTAGCCAAGGGCTGCCCTGATGTCGTCGATGCCAGTGACGCGAATGGCCCCTTTATCCTGGAACTTGGCCGGCCACGTCAGCTTTGGGTTGCGAAAGCAGTTGTCCAGAATGAACAACTTGCGACCCTGCTGAAGCGCCGCCCGTGCCTGCGCCAGGGTACCCGACGTATCGCTGGCTTCGACGATGACCGTTGCCTGCGCCAGCGCTGACATCGTGGCATTGCGTTCCGGGAAGAACAGCCGGTTACTACGGTAGTCCTGCGTCGAGTAACGCCAGATCGGCACCTGGCTCACGAGCAGGAACTTCTCGGCAATCAGGTCTTGGAGCGCCCTGTTCTCCGGTGGGTAATACTCGGTAATCGGTGTGCCAATCACGGCGATCGTGCTGCCGCCGTTGTCAATGGCCGTCGTATGTGCCGCCGTGTCCACGCCTTTGGCCAAGCCGGAGACGATGGTGTAGCCATCTTGGACCAATAGCTTCACCAGCCTGCGGGTTCGACGCAGGCCGTCCTCGGAGACGTTGCGCGAGCCAACGATGGCGATTCGTTTGGGCGAGTCGATCAGATCCCACCACCCTCGGTAATACAGGAGTTCGACGGGATGCGCCGCATCACGCAACCGATCGGGGTAGTCTTCCGATCCATGAACGCGCACTCCAAAATCGTGAATCTTCGCGTGCGCAATCTTGTCTCGCACCCGCAATAGCGCGGTATCGATCTCCTCTTCCGAGACCAACTCGGAGGGCATCGCGTTCGGACTGTCACGGAAACAGTCGGCAATCGTTTTGAAAGTCGCTTTTTGATGCGCCCACAACGCCTCGTACGCCGCCATCTCCCGAGAGGGTGAAATCGGCCTGTTGCTCAGTACTGCGTCAATGTCATTCATCGGTTCACTGACCTCCATAGACGCGCCGCTCAACGCTTCGGCGAAAATCGAAACGGCACCACATTGCCTTCCGTGGTAACCGGTGCATCCGCGCTGGGCACCGCACGCAAACGCGCCAGTTGCACAACCTTGGGCTTGCCCTGGAAGTACCCTTCCGATAAGCCAGCCAGCATCTCGATATCATGGGCCGCCAAACCAATGTGCCTGGGGATCGAGTCGAGGGGTATCACGTTTTCCTCGACCAACAGATCGATCGTTCGACGCAGCAGGCGCGGCCGCTCGGGCGACCTATCGCCATCGCCCGGCTCGGACTTGGCACCCCAACGGGCGGACCGCCGCTTGAAGAGTGACTGCGCCGCTTCTTCATCCAGAATCTTCAGCGCACGCAGACGCATCACGATCGCTGCGACAGACACCCCCCATCTGCGCTTGAGCAAGAGAAGATCGTCCAGCGTCACCGGCGTGCGGACTTCATTGGCAAACGTTTCGGCCGGCAGCAGGAATGCGCCCGCAAAGCGATGGGCTTGCTGTTCCAGCTGCTTATGGCGGTCACGCTCGGTCGGCCGGGGAATGAACCGATGCAGGATCAGGTGGCCGAGTTCGTGCGCCAAGTCGAAACGGCTTCGATAGCCGTTATCCTTGTCGGCCGAGAGCAAAACCAGCGGACGTCCCAACGCATCGCTCCATGCCGACAGGCCCTCGATCTGAGAAATGCCCGTTTCCTCGCGGATCAGGACTACGCCAGCGCCTTCAATAGCCAGCGCCAAGTCCGGCACCGCCGTACGGCCGATACGCCAAAGATCGCGGCATTCGCTCGCCGCCAGTTCAATCTCGTCAGGTGTGATCTCATCGGGCTCCTTGAACTGCCGGGTCGGCAAATTCAGCGCCGGATAATCCACGAATTCCGACAACGCAAGTGCGACGTCCTGCGCCCACTCCATGCGCGCTTCCAGCATCGCACGTGCCGCCACGTGTGCGGACGCGTTGCTGCGAAACAGCGGCAACGACACCTTGGCCGAGGGCGCCCGGGTGAACCATTCGGGCGTGACGTTGACCACGCCGGCAAGGCGCTCCAGGGTTTCACGTTCGGGCGCCTGATTGCCCGACCGCCACTTGCTGACCGTCGCGGGTGACACGCCGACCAGCGAGGCGAGTTGCGCTTGGCTCAAACGCCTCGCAGCAAGAATCTGACTGAGACGCTCACTTTCAAAGCCTTGAATACCACCGCGACTCATGACGCGCTGCCCTCGTTGCTCTGCTTCTTGATTTTCTTGAGCTTGGGCTTGGCCAAATCGTCCTGCGCCGCCGGCTTTTGCTCGTACCGCTGCAGGAACGCATTCAGTGGCTCCTTGAACAGCCAGCCTTGCATCTCGCGGTCAGGTACCGCGATCTGGATCGACACAGGCGAGTCCGGCTGGATATGCAGCGAGCCCGAGAAGCACGCCACGAAGAACGCGACCGCATCGGCGGGCGCGGTGTATTGATCGAACAATTCCGGTTGCACCAACGGCTCGATGGCCCTGTTGGCAAAGGACATCTGGCGGCGCGTGTGGCTCCGTCGGCCGTTGATCCAGAAACCGTCCGGAATGTTGAACCTGGCCAGGGTGAAGACCCCAGCCCGGCCGCTGACGATGCCGTTACCGCGAATAGCGGTCGGTGAAGCGTCCCCCATCGCCAGTGCTCGATGAAACGCCTCGTTCATGTGGAAATGCCGCAACTGACCCACCACGTGGGGCAAGTGGCCCTCGTCCATGCCTTTGGACGCGGCGTGCGCGCGCTGGGCGCCGACGCTCAAGGCTTCCTCGACGGCCATCACCAGTTCGCGCGGCAAGCTGCGCTGCAAGAGGTCGGGAATTGTGTCTGCCGGTTGCTGGGCCATTCGATCTCCACGGTTCGATTTCGCTTTTGGGGATTTTACCATGGAAAAATTTCGTTTAGCACGGAAAGATGCGAGATTGGTTGCCTCTTTGGTAGGTGGCATCCTACTCGCCGCAGTCCCCACCTGCTCGAACTAGGAGCCGCGCGGAACATCGCGGCCAGCATCTGATAGCTGCTCGCGCCGGCGCAGCCGAGGACATGGCCCCGCGCACCTTGACAGCACACGACCGCGGGCAACAGATGCGGACACAGGGATGAAGTCAGGGAAGACGGCTGGACAGGCAACGGGCACCTCGATGTGCCGACTTCACGCAAGCGAAGCGCGCAGGCCCCGATCGGGAATCCGGGCCGTAGGCGTCAGCGAATGGAAGCCCGGAGGGGGCGAAACTCGCACAGCGAGGTTCGATGCGAAGCACGAGTCTGCGACAGGCTGTACCGGTAACGCGCTACTCGACTGTTTTTCCAAGTGCTTGCTCTTAGTCGGTTTTTTGCGGACTACTAGGTCAAGGCTTCGTCCGCCTGAGCTTCGAGCGGCTCAATCAAGACTGCATCTGCTTCGCCCCATCTTTATTATTGCCACCACCATGCGATGTCGCCTGGGCGTCGGCCAAGTAATCGCTCGGTTGGCCTGCGCTGAGATCAGGAGAATCGTATGCCTATCGGCATTTCCAACCTTGCCCATGCTGTTCGCAAGAGCAGCGCCGCTGCGGGTGTATCCGTGCAACTTGGCCATGCGCAACAGCTCGTCGTTGCCGCACTTGGCTACAAGAGTCTTGCTGCCTATCAGGCTGCGCAAGCTGCTGCACGAGAACCCCTGCATCTGGATAACGTCTACCACGTTGTGCTCGACTATGACATGCTCGATCGCCGAGCCAACGAACTGGATGCTGCTCCGGCCTCAAGCCAACTGCACGAGTTGATCGCGGGAGCATTCAAGGAACGGGCACCTCATGCACGCCCCCATACCTCTCACGCAGACTTCGGCATCTACGTGTCAACGCCGACTGAAACCTGACCCACGGGGGGTGCGGACGAAAACTTGGACTACCTGGAGGTAGTTCATGTTCTCATACGAAGATCGCATTCGAGCGGTCCGACTCTACTTGAAGCTTGGCAAGCGCATCGGGGCTACCATCCGGCAGTTGGGCTATCCAACAAAGAATTCTCTCAAAGCCTGGCATCGCGAATAAGAACAGTGCCATGATCTACGGGCCGGCTATGTTCGTTCGAGGGCGAGGTATTCGGCTGAACAGAAGAAGGCGGCCGTCGGTCATTATTTGAGCCATGACCGCTGTGCTGCCGCAACCTTGAGGGCTTTGGGCTATCCGAGTCGCGAGACGCTTGCAGCCTGGATCGAAGAGCTGCATCCCGAAATCAGAAAACGCGTTGTCGGCAGAGCAACTGGCAGCGTTCCGAAATCACCGGAGGTGAAGCAGGCGGCAGTCATCGAGCTGTGCACCAGAGAGGAAAGCGCGCGCCTGGTTGCCCGGAAAGCAGGCGTGAGCAGGCCGACGCTTTACAATTGGAAGAACCAGCTACTCGGTCGTGACGCCCCAGCATCCATGAAACGCCAGAAGAAGCCAGTACCGAACGACGAGCGTGCGAAACTGGAACAGCAGGTCGAATCGCTTCGACGCGACATCCGGCAACTGCAGCTCGAGCACGACATCCTGAAGAAGGCGAGCGAACTGATAAAAAAAGGAATGGGCATCGACCCGCAACTCCTGAGCAACCGGGAGAAGACGATGCTGGTTGATGCCCTCAAGCAGAGCTATTCGTTCCCAGAGCTGTTAGCGATCCTGGGGCTTGCCCGCAGTTCCTACTTCTATCACCGCGCACGTCAGCTTGTCGCTGACAGGCACGCTGACGCGCGTCGCGTCATCGCGGATATCTTCAAACTCAATCACCGTTGCTACGGATATCGCCGGATCCACGCTGCGTTGGGCAGGCAGCAGATCGTCATCTCGGAGAAGGTGGTGCGACGTTTGATGCGACAGGAAGGTCTGGCCGCTGCCACGACCAGGCGACGTCGCTACGGCTCCTATCGCGGAGAAATAAGCCCTGCGCCGGAGAACATCATCAATCGTGACTTCCGCGCCGCTGCCCCGAATCAGAAATGGCTCACGGACATTACCGAATTCCAGATTCCGGCCGGCAAGGTGTATCTGTCGCCGGTGATTGACTGCTTCGACGGTCTCGTTGTGAGCTGGTCAATCAGCACGCGGCCGGATGCCGAACTCGTCAATACCATGCTGGATTCGGCGATTGAGTCAGTGGCTGCCTGCGAGGAGCGGCCCGTGGTTCACTCCGATCGCGGTGCCCACTATCGCTGGCCGGGATGGCTCTCACGGATGCGGGATGCCAGACTGATTCGCTCGATGTCGCGCAAAGGATGTTCGCCCGACAATGCAGCCTGCGAAGGTTTCTTCGGGCGTCTCAAGACGGAGTTATTATATCCCCGTGACTGGCGGGCCACGACCGTTGATCAATTCATTGAAGTCGTTGACTCGTATATCCGCTGGTATAACGCAAAGCGTATCAAGGTCTCGCTCGGTTCCCTCAGCCCCGTCGAATACCGGCAGAGTCTTGGAATCGCGGCGTAAATCAGTCCAAGAATTTGTCCGCCCCCCCTTCCACTCATCCTGCACATAGGCGCTATACAGGTAACCGGTTTTGCTGCTGGAGTCAGGAATGCTAACCGGCTGATCGGACGACTGGTTGCCCTCGGCGTCAACCGGAAAGACAGCGAGACTGTTGTCAAAGATTGCGTGTTCCTGCTGGAAAAAGATG
>NZ_PVNC01000038.1:0-33049 GCF_003001875.1 Paraburkholderia sp. BL18I3N2 | reverse complement strand
GAATTCACCGAACTCGCCCAAAATCCATCCTACTCATTTTGAGGCGTGCTCTTTCTCCCGCTTTTACGCCCCGCTCTCGATAAGTTGACAGTGCCGTTCCTGGCAATACGCGTTGGCCGAGTCGCGCACCATACGCTCCTCATCGCTCAACTGTTGGTCGAGCAACAAGGGATCGTCCCAATGGAAGGCTGCGGATTTGCGCGCTGTGCTCATTCTGAAATCGGCAGGAGAGTGGAGTATCGGAAATCTAAGCAAAATATTGTCAACGCACAAACGCTTTGTTCGCACTCAATTGTGAAAAAATAGCACTTGTTAGTCGATCCTCCAATCCTTGAAAAGGCGGGCCCAATGCGACGCAAGATCCCTTCCACCTCTGCGCTATCAGCATTTGAATCGGCCGCGCGTCATCAGAGTTTTACGAAGGCGGCCGACGAACTGGCCGTGACGCAAAGCGCTGTGTGTCGTCAGATCGGCGTACTCGAGGACTTTCTGGGCGTGAAGCTATTCCGCCGCAGCCGGCGCGGTGTCGCGCTGACCGAAGCGGGTACGGCTTACAGTCGAAAGGTCGGTTCGTTGCTCGATATGGTCGAGCGCGATACTTTGGAGTTAATGGCAAAGGGCGGGCAGGGCGGCACGCTCGAGCTGGCTGTGGTACCAACCTTCGCGACTAAATGGCTGCTGCCGCGCATGCCTTTGTTTGTGCAGGAGCATCCGGATGTGACGGTGCATCTGGCAGCGCAGACGCGGCCGTTTTTATTCGGCGATACCGTGTTCGATGCTGCCATCCATGCGGGTACCGCTGGCTGGCCCGGAACGGAAAGTGTCTTCTTGATGGGAGAAAGCCTGATCGCGGTCTGTAGTCCCGGGCTTATCGCGCCGCGCAAGACGTTGGACCGGGCGGATTGGTCGCGTTATCCCCTGCTGCAGATGAGCACGCGTCCTTACGCGTGGCGGGACTGGTTTGCTTCGCGCGACATGCAGGTCGGTGGCGACATGTCGGGACCGCGTTTCGAACTGTTCTCGATGCTGGCGGAGGCCGCAGTGCATGGCATGGGCGTTGCCTTGATTCCGCGGCTGCTGGTGGAGGACGAACTGCGGCGAGGCGTACTGGTCGAAGCCTCCCGTTACGAGCATGCGAGCGATCGCTCTTACTACCTGATCTATCCCGAGCAAAAATCGGAGAACGTGGCACTGACCGTGTTTCGCGTCTGGATTGAATCGCAGGCGCGGCAATACTGGGCAACAGCACGGTTAGATTGAGCTGGCTCAAAGGCGCGCTGGTTCGATTCTATCCAACCAAGCGAGAAATCTGTGAGGCCAAAAAAAGGGGCTCTTTTAAAAGTGGAGTGGGTAATGCGGCTCACGAGGCATGCTGATTGATGGCCGAGAAGTCGAGCTTGCCGGCGATTAGGAACAACACGGTTCGCATGGTTTTGAAGCTGGCATATCCCCGCGCCTTGCGCTTGGCCGCTTGAAACAGGCCGTTGATCGCTTCAATGAAGCCATTGGTCTGGCGCGTCTGGGCCCAGGCGACGATGCCGTCGAAATGCCGGAGGATCATGCGTGCGACGTCCTTCATGGGTTCGACCTTGGAACGCATGACGCCGGTGCACCAGCGACGCAACATCTTGGAGACGACGTGGATCTGCTTGCGATCGAGAATCTCGCGCAACTGCTCGCGGTACATCCAGGCACGGGCGGTGCGGTTGGTGGTGTACTGGCTGATCAGCGCCTCGAGATCGGTCAGTTGCACGAGGTTCAGCTTGTCAGCATCCTTGAGCAACGACCAGCGCATGCCCTTCAGTGCGGGATCGGTCTTCTGCTGCTCGCGGCGCACTCCGTCGAGGGCTTTGGACGCGTGCGCAACCACATGAAACTTGTCGAACGTCACGCGTGCGTCGGGCAGATGCTCGTCCACGCCCTTGATGAAGGCGGGCGACATGTCGATGCTGACCGACTGGATCTGTGCAGGCGTTGCGTTGTGTTCCTCCAGGTGCCTGGCAAAGCGTTCGACGACGCCGGCATCCTCGCCTGGCGTGACGAAGACCA
Source organism: Paraburkholderia sp. BL18I3N2 (assembly GCF_003001875.1). Lineage (NCBI taxonomy): Bacteria > Pseudomonadati > Pseudomonadota > Betaproteobacteria > Burkholderiales > Burkholderiaceae > Paraburkholderia > Paraburkholderia sp. BL18I3N2. The sequence continues at coordinate 31,000 of NZ_PVNC01000038.1, read as the reverse complement.
CGCGCCGCTGATCCATGTCGGCGACCAGCGAGACATAGCCGTGGCCCCGTCGGCACGAGGTTTCGTCAATGGCCACTGCGCTCACGTCGGACAGGTCAGTCGCGGCCACGGCCAGATCGACATAACGGTCGCAAATGGCCTTCACGCGATGCCACGACAGGTTCACCAGGCGGGCCACCGCCGCAAATGTCATCTCCCGGCACAGCGTCAGCACGAGCGCTTCAAACAGCAGCGTAAAGCCATCCAGCTTGCCCATCCAGTCAGGCTGTGCGAGCCGCACCGAGCCGTCCGGCAAGCGCACACGCGGCACGCGCACCTCCAGATAACAGTCGAACTGGAAGAAATTCAGATGGCGCAACCGTTTGATAACCGTGTCGTGCACCGGGTGTTCGCCAGGCACCCCGGGGTAGGCAAACCGACTGTCCGCGACAAAGTCCACGGCAATAGTCAGTTCCGTGCCGAAATCGACACCTTGCACATACCACGGCGCCTTGATTCCAAGGGCGGCTTCAAACAGCTGAGTTTGGTTCGTCATCGTTCGCTTGGTCTTGCAGGGCTGGTTGCCGCATTCTGCCGCAACCAGCCCTGCACCGGCTTATTTGCACCACGCGCGTCAAGCGGTCGCTTCGCCGGGCTTGCGCCCGCGCTTGACCCGGCAGTCCACCCACTCGAGATTCGAAAGAAGCAAAAAAGGTTGGTCTAAAGCAGCGTGAGATCGACGATTGGTGTTTCGTCCGGGTGATTTGCGAAACGGTCTGCTCGATAAGGAGTGCGTAGTGCTTCGAAGTGGCCAATTGTCTGACGGAATGCGAATTCCGCCAGTATGGGCAGAGAAACATATAGATTTGGGTCGAGTCTTTCTTCCAACATATTTTCAGGCCGTCTTTTTGGAACGACGCGGGGTACCAGCTAGTGCATGTGGTACGGTCTTACCACTCGACACCCCAAGCGTTCGATCTTGAGTTCTCAGTCGCAGGATCAATTCGCCAGCAGACTCGATGTCCTCGCGCATAGCGGAACGAGCCGCTCGGGGGTTGCGATCCTTTATTGCTTGTACAATATGATAGTGATGCTCGATCATTGAGCGCCCACCTTGTTCATAGACCTCCGAGATGATTGGCCCCATCCGGATCCAAAGACGGGTCAAGATTTCCAGCAATTCTGGCGCCTTTGCAACGCGTGCCAATTCGAAGTGGAAGAGCTGATTGGTCTCAGTCCCTCGAGCGAAATCACCAGCCTTGATGGCCTCCTCATTTTCATTCACCAAAAGCAACAGACGATCGATATCTGCTTCGTCGGCTCTCTGAGCCGCTTGGGCCGCGGCAAGCCCTTCCAGCTCAACGCGAATCATCCGGATCTCAAGGTATTCGTCGGCCGAAATATGAGGAACACGAATATCACGAGCGTTCTGGAAAACTAAACCCCGATCCTGCACCAGCCGCAGCAACGCATCTCGCACCGGTGTGACGCTGGTACCCATCTGTGCAGCGATGTCCCTGATTCTAAGCCGGTCTCCGGGCCGCAGACCTCCCTTGATCAGCTGCGCAGAAATGACGCTATAGACCGTCTCGCCGAGATTTGTATGTCCGACGGCTTGAAACAAATTGGTCATCAATTTACCTTTAATGCAAGTTGGGACGGATGTCATCCCGCACGGCGCCAGACTGCATAAGACTGGGCGGGCAGCGTGATCCACCAAATACTCGATTACGCATTCCGCGCGAAGAAAGTGCTGCGACATACCATAAAGTGATCCTGCGCGTTCGGATAGTCTTCTGTCGGGCAAAACCTCCGAGGCCATCGAGCTGCCGATTCGATCACAGGCGGCGGCTAGTTATATAGGCACCATCTCGCTTTAATTACCCAATTTCTGTGCAGCGCCTCCAAATGTACCACCGGTCCCTCCGAAGGCATGCCGGTCGCACCGGACACGTCTGTTGGCATGCGGCCGCAACGGCCATTTCCATTCTTTGATTGGTTCAAAAATTCCTGACGCATCTCTGTGGCAATGCTCCAAATGAGGGAAAGCCCGATAGACAATGCCTATGCATGGATGCATCATACATCAAATTAGTGCAAGCTAGGCCGCGCAAATGCTAGGACGCTGGGACACTAAAAATCAATACGTGTATGTTTTCATTCGACATTTTCGCCTTAATCGTGTTAACACTGATTTTATCTGACATGGCGCGTAAATTGCTTTGAGGTGGGTGTAGTGTTGATGAAGGTGCAGACGTGTCAGCCAATACAACTTTACGGCTGAAGCCCTAGTTTTTTGGAAAAACTATGACCCACTCCGACATATCAATCCGCGACCGAGCCTGTTATCTCGGCGAAGTGCTAGCGCTGTTGAGCGTATTGAATGAGCAGGGCTGCGCGACGCATGATGCCTTGACTGGCACTGATATCGAGCACCGCGCACTGCTGGACTGGCGAACCAAGATCTCGCTGTGCCAACAATTGCGGCTGCATCGCAATGGTGTCCGCATGATGTCGGCGACATCGCTAGCATTAGCCGCTGGCCGACGTTTGCGTTTGTCATCGTTTGGTTTTGCTGGTAGTGCATTCGCGAGCGCAGATAGCTTAGCAACCGCCATCGAGATGACCAATCGGTTTGCGCCGCTCATGGGTGCCAAGTTCCATCTCAAGCTGCGCAAAGAAGGTTCTGAAGCGGTGCTGGGCTTCGAATTTCTCCACTCATTCGACATTCAGGAGCAGCGGTTTTGCATAGAACTAGAGATGTCGAAGATGCTTACGCTGCTGCGTGAGGCAATTTCGCCCGACTTCCGCCTTACGTCTGTCGCATTGAACACTTCTGCCGAGCTTGGCGGGACTAACAACCGCGAATATGCGATCACCTTCGGCACGTATCCCAGTTTCAACGCACCAAACTGTGAGATGCGCTTTGATTCGCGCTGGTTAAGAGCAAATCCGGTAGCGCGCTGCAATTTAATGTACGAGAGTTGCGTTGCGTCGTGCGAACGAATTATGAGTAAAGTTGAGCGCTGCGACGATGTTTGCATGCGAGTAAAAAATCGTCTCCTGTCCTACACAGACACTCTGCCAACGCTGACCGAGCTGGCGCAATGGATGAATGTGTCACCCCGCACGTTGCGACGTAAGCTCGCAGACCAGGGAATGTCCTACAACCAGCTCGTTGACGAGGTCCGCAAACAACTTGCGATAAACTTTTTGTCCACCAGCCGAATGTCGGCGGAAGAAATATCTGGCCGCGTCGGTTACAGCGACGCATCTAATTTCCGGCATGCCTTCAGGCGCTGGACAGGACTTTCGCCGAGTGATTTTCGTGAGAGCATGCTCCACGGCATGAGCGTGGCGTAGTCATCGGCAGTATTGATAATCGGCAGGTTTGTGAACAGCCAGACGGACAGCGATACGAATCGATGTGATCGGCCTTTCAGGTTCATGCCGGATCCCGGACTATGCCGAATCGAGAATCGTCGCCGTGGCTGACGAGCGACGGTGAGGTCAGTCGGAATCCGTGGACGCCAACGGCTAAGCAGCGATTTTACTCAAATGGAATCGCTGCGTGAAAGCGGCCGGCGACAGATAGTCCAGGCGTTCCTGTGTTCGCTGCCGGTTGTAAAAGATTTCGATGTATTCCGTGATTTCTTTGCAGGCCTGGTCGCGGGTCGAGAACTTGCGATGATAGACGAGTTCATTTTTCAATGAGCCCCAGAACGATTCAACGGGTGCGTTATCAAAACAATTTCCACGTCTACTCATTGATGCCTGCATGCCGAACTGTTTGAGGAGCTTCTGATAGGCGTGGGCGCAGTACTGGACTGCCACGATCCGTGTGCTATATCAGAGCGGCCGGTGGTCGGTGCGACGCGACAGCGCGAAACAGCGCCTGCATTACCAGCTGTTTTGTCATGCGCTCGCTCATAGCATAGCCGACGATCTCTCTGCTATACAGATCCTTGAGGCCGGCCAGATACAGCCATCCCTCATCGGTTGCGATGTAGGTAATGTCACCGCACCAGGCTTGATTCGGAGCGCTTGCACTGAAGTCCTGGTCCAGAATATTGGGTGCGACTGGAAGGTCGTGCATCGAATTGGTCGTCGCTTCGAACGTATCCGTCAGCGTAACCCGTCAGAAGTTGGAATTTAGTACGGGACCAACAACACTGCGAGAGATCAGGACGAGGTGAGCGAGATCCCACTGCGACAGTGCGACGGCTTTCTGGATGTCAGTAACCTTGATCATGCCAGTAGTGCCAGTCAGCGACGGCTACTTGTGTCGGTTCATCGCAGCTCACCGGAACGATCTGGGCCAGGGGTGCCACCACGTCACGTAGGCCCCACCGAACCCAGACGAAGATGCCAACCCGGCACAGGTCTTCATGAGCGAGTCCTGTGACCGAGACGTGTTCACCCGGGCGCAGCGGTGAAGAGGCCATTGCTTTGCGAATGCCGGCCTCGAACGGAAACGAGAGCTGTTCTTCCAGATAGCAATGCTACGACGTCGCCCGCTCTTCCTCGGTATAGGCGTCGATTTATGGAGTGAGATTTTTGCACATGTGCATGCGGATAAATCGTTTGTTTGACCGTAACGCGAAGCGTAGATTGAGCAGAAGGACTCTCCTCAACAAAAAACAGATGAGCCGTTTGCAAAAATACCGCCAGTCTTCAATGGGAAGACCCGTCGCTGCACGATAGGCAGTTATTCGCGGATTGGCTTGAGGTTACCGCGGAGGAGAAACGAATTGCGTACAAGGAGCGCGATATGAAAATCCAGACGATAGGTGTTGTGGGTGCAGGCCAGATGGGACAAGGCATCGCTCAGACGTGTGCGGCGTCAGGACTGAATGTTGTACTCAACGATATCGACCACGCGGCAATACAGCGCTGTCTGGAAGGTATCGCGGCTGCGTTCGAACGAATTGTATCGAAAGGGAAATTATCCAATTCCGAGGCGTCCGCGATACAGGCTCGGATTGATGGCGGCGTTGCATTGGAGCGTCTGGCGGCATGTGAGCTGGTAATCGAAGCCGTGACCGAAGATGTGCGCAACAAGCAGAATATTCTCAAACAGTTGGACTTGATCGTTGAGCCGGATACTATCGTCGCTACCAATACCTCGTCGGTATCGGTGACAAAGCTCGGTGCGACAATTTCAAATCCCGGCCGCTTCATAGGACTGCATTTCTTCAATCCTGTGCCGGTTATGGAGCTAGTCGAAGTCATCCGAGGCGCGCACACAAGTGACGCGACGTTCAATACGACGGTGGCGTTCGCAAAGCGTATTGGCAAAACACCTATCGACGTCAAAAATTCGCCAGGCTTCGCAGTGAACCGAATCTTGGTTCCTATGATCAATGAAGCGATTTGCATTTTGCACGAAGGACTCGCGAGCGCGGAAGATATAGATGCCGGCATGAGGCTGGGCGCGAATCATCCAATCGGGCCCCTCGCGTTGGCAGACCTAATCGGTCTTGACACTGTGCTGGCGATTATGGAGGTACTAAGTCGCGATTTTAACGATCCAAAATATCGGCCGGCACCATTGCTCAGAGAGCTTGTGGACGCCGGATCTCTCGGTCGAAAGACTCGTCGTGGTTTTTACGCCTATTGAATATCGCGATACAAGGATGAAATCTGGCCGGCGGAACGTTGATCGGATTCTTGTTTCATTGAAGGAGCAACATGAAAATTCTGGTGGCAGTGAAGCGTGTGGTGGACTACAACGTGAAGGTTCGTGTGAAGACGGACAATACCGGGGTCGACATTGTGAATGTCAAGATGTCGATGAACCCGTTCGACGAAATCGCCGTTGAAGAAGCCGTGCGTTTGAAAGAAGCGGGTGTAGCGACAGAAGTGATTGCAGTGTCGGCCGGTGCCGCCCAATGCCAAGAAACCCTGCGCACGGCACTGGCGATGGGCGCGGACCGCGCGATCCTGATCGAGTCGAACGAGGAGTTGCAGCCGCTGGCGGTGGCGAAACTGCTAAGGGCGCTGGTCGACAAGGAGCGGCCTTCCATCGTGATTCTTGGCAAGCAAGCAATTGACGACGACTCGAACCAGACGGGCCAGATGCTCGCTGCGCTCGCAACGCTACCTCAGGCTACATTTGCGGCCCAGATCGCTGTGGCGAATGGAAAGGTCACGGTGTCGCGTGAGGTCGATGGCGGCACGGAAACCTTGTCACTAAAACTGCCCGCGGTTGTCACGACCGACCTGCGTTTGAACGAGCCACGCTATGTGACGTTGCCGAATATTATGAAGGCGAAGAAGAAACCGCTTGAGATTGTGACATCCGGAGACTTGGGCGTCGATGTCAAGCCGCGACTAAAAACACTGAAAGTCAGCGATCCGCCGAGGCGCTTAGCTGGCGTGAAAGTGGCAGACGTGAAGACATTGATCGAAAAACTCACAACCGAAGCCAAGGTTATTTAATCAGCGTGAAATCGTAGAGACGAATGAGATGACAATTCTGGTAATTGCTGAGCACGATAACTCGTCGTTGAAGGCGGCGACACTAAACACCATCGGCGCTGGTGCGATGATAGCCACTTGCACAAATCAGGCTATTCATGTGCTCGTCGCCGGTCATGGTGCAATGGGAGTGGCGGAGGAGGTTGCCAGCGTGGCGGGAATCGAAAAGGTTCTTCTCGCGGATGCGCCTCAACTGGCAGAAGGCCTCGCGGAGAACGTTGAGGCAACAGTGCTGAGCATCGCTCACGGCTACTCGCATATCCTGGCACCAGCTACCGCATACGGTAAAAACATCGGGCCGCGTATTGCCGCAAAGCTAGACGTTGCGCAGATCAGTGAAATTACGGCTGTAAATTCCGCCGATACGTTTGAGCGACCAATATACGCATCCAATGTTATTTCGACTGTGCAGTCTAAAGATCCAATCAAGGTCATTACGGTCCGTGCAACCGGTTTTGAACCGGCCGCAATAGTAGGCGGTTGTGCATCGGTTGAGAGGATCGCAGCGGCGGCTGATGCAGGCGTCTCGCAATTCGTTAGCCGCGAGGTGACGAAGCTGGACCGTCCGGAACTGACGTCGGCGAACGTCATCGTATCGGGTGGGCGTGGTCTGGGTAGTGGCGAGAACTACACAAAGGTGCTCGAGCCTCTGGCCGACAAGCTGGGCGCTGCGATGGGCGCTTCCCGCGCAGCCGTCGATGCGGGGTACGTGCCAAACGATTATCAGGTCGGCCAGACAGGCAAGGTCGTCGCGCCGCAGCTGTACTTTGCGATTGGCATCTCCGGTGCGATACAGCATTTGGCCGGAATGAAGGACTCGAAGGTAATCGTCGCAATCAACAAAGATCCGGAAGCGCCAATTTTTAGCGTTGCGGATTATGGTCTGGTTGGAGATTTGTTTACGGTCGTTCCCGATCTCGTGAGCGAGGTTGAAAAAACCGTCTAATCCCTTGAATCTCTGCCCAAGATCGGGCTGCTGCTGCTGCGGACTTATTCAGTCACGGTCTTTCCCGTGGACATATCTCCGCTCGCAGCAGGTAGGGCGGTGGTACGGTAGCCAAGATGGTGGGGCTACCTAAGCACGTGGATTCGCGTATTGGAGTTTGGTCACCGTTACTATTTGAGGAGTTAGGGGAAGGTTATGCCAAACATTTCCGAGAGGGATGATCGATTTGAAGCAGCGCGATTGGCAAATCGTAGCGACGCCGAACTGTGGCGCTGGTTCTGTCTAATGTACGAGGAAGGGCGCATTAGATGGTGTAAGTCCGGTCATGGCTGGCTCGTGAGCGTTGATCACAAACATCTGGCGACAGAGTCGCAGTTTGATGCAGCCATTCGAAATGCTCGACAGCGTTTCGAGTCAGGGTGCCGGTGGTCACCGAAAGCTAAACAAACATCAGGAATTGCATCTAAAGAATTGGATCGTCCAGTGCAAGTTGCAGACCGACCGACTTCGAATTCCGACGAGAAACGCCTAAAGCAAACCTCAAGGTTTCTGGCCGCACGCTGACCGGTTGACCCGTCTCAGCCGGTTGTCGTTTTCCAGGATGGAAAATTTTTTGCAGGGTGCCTCTTCATATCAAGTCTCCGTGGTGATCCCTCCTTGCGCGATGCGAATCGCCATAGTCTGCATTAGTTTAAAAACCGAGTCAGTGTTCGCCGGCAACTGCTGTTTGCCAAACATCAAAGTCGACGTACCTTCCAGCTGCGCAGCAATCAATGTTGCACGCGCCAGGCATTCGCGAGCGGTCGCGGATGAGTCTATCTCTCGCACTAGACCCGCATAAATCGCCCGATAGGTAGAGTACACCTTTCCCACGAGTTCGCGTGTCCTCTCCGAGTGTTGGGCCAGTGCGAACATTTCAAAGGAAAATCGACATACCCGCGGATCACGACCTTCCTCAGAGACGTCTTTGACAAGTTTGCGCAGACGATCAAGCGCAGATTTTCCGTCTGGATTCCCCATTTCTGTATACCGGTCCAAATAGAGCTTCATTAGCGCATCAATCGTCGAATGGAGCAGATCGTCATATGTTGGAAAGTAGTTCTGAAGCGCAGATGGGAGAATGCCAAGCTCCCTGGCCACTCGCGCTTGCGTGAAGTTCCCATATCCTTCTGTGGCGAGAAGGTTCGCGGCAGAGGAGACGATCTCGTTGATCTTGACCTCCCTGCGTTTCCCCTGAACCGTTGGTCGGTAGTAGACTTCATTCTGTCCCGTTGCGCGTATAGTCAGCTCGAATAGTCGCTGCTGGAATCGATCTTCAGGGTCAATGGGCGCGATGCGTGCACTGGCGCTATCGTCCGCGCCTACCGAAGGATCGGCTAAACAATGGAAAAGAGTATCGTTCCCCGGCGTCTTTGTGGACAAACCGACGATCAATTTCACAGCCCGCTTCGTTACGCGAATGAACTCTGCGTAGTCCTTATCTGAGTCTCCGCCGTGATAAGCGAAGATCATCATCCCGGTAATTTGGGAGACAAGAATGGATGCGCGTACCAGGCACTCCTCGCTGGTCAAAGCTGGGTGAATCTCGGCCAACAATTTCGCAAATATGCACCGACACTCCGCATACGTGTCGTCGACGAGCGCCGCTGCAAACGAATCGTGCTGGGAGAAAGCCCAGATTTGAAACATAAACTTCGGTAAGTCGGTTTCGTTGATATCTTGGATAATTCGCTCCACCAACACAGAGCAACGCCGCGCCGCACTGGCATCTTTCCGATTTGCTATTTCCCGGTAGGTGTCCAGTGTCTGGTTCAAGTATGCCTGCAAGGTTACACGTAGCAACTCTTCTTTCGTCCGATAGTAATACTGAAGATTTCCTAGTGTAATGCCAACGCGACTGGCCACGCGGCGGGTTGTAAACCTAGCGTACCCATCCTCCTGGAACGTTTGCTGGGCGGCATGGATGATCTGGGTAATGCGTAGCTCCCGATTTCGCCCCGTAGTCGTTCCTGTGCCGGACTTAGGCTGTCTAGCCTCATCAAGCGTCCAGTGCTTCACCGCCTTTTTCTGCATGCTGGCTCCCCTAAAAAATCTTGTACGACCCAAGCTACAGCTATAGGTCGAACAAATGGTATCACGAAATATTGAAATGTTTTTTTGATGTTAGAGTCCGCGACCGATGGTTCCTGATTTGACAAATTGGTCCGGAACATCGGCGCTCGAATTTGGTGACAGAGCCATATGCGCCGCCTATCAGAACGATGTCCACGCGAACTGTACGTCTCACGAGGCAGTATTTTCCCTTACTTTAACGATCTTGCCTCTAGGTCTATCAGCGACTATTATTAGGTCAAGCGTACATATCGTTAAGCGACCTACCCCAACAAACCGGGTCAGTCAGAAGCTAGGAAAGTTCGTTTTCGGAGAAGAGGACGAACATGAAGAAGCGCTTTACGGAAGAGCAAATCACCGGGTTGCTGAAGGAAGCCGAGGCCGGCGTGCCGGCAAAGGAGCTGTGCAGCAAGCACGGCTTCAGTGACGCGTCGTTACAAGTGGCGCGAAGTTCGGCGGCAGGGAGGTGTCGGAAGCGCGCCGACTGCAGGAGCTGGAAGCCGAGAACGCGCGGCTGAAGGAACTGCTGGCCGAAGCGATGCTAGTTATGGAAGCGTTGAAGGTGGCCGTCCAGGGAAAGCCCTGAGCCCACAAGCCAAGCGCGAAGCAGTGGCGGCGATTCTGGAGAAGGTAAACATCTCGTAGCGCCGCGCCTGCCAGCTTGTCGGGCTATGTCGCCGCGTGTTGCATTACGAGGCGATGCCGGACCGCGAGAACGAAGCGCTGACGGCGCGCCTGGTGGAACTGGCGCATGACGGGCGGCGCTTCGGCTTCCGGCGGCTGCATGCACTCGTGGAGCGCGAAGGCATTCACGCGAATCACAAGCGCGTGCATAGCCTTTATCGTGAAGCTGGGCTGGCTGGCCGTGCGACGCCGCCGTCGGTGCCACGGCGTCATGATTGAACGTGAGCAGTTGGCATTGACGGGCGGGCCTAACCAGGGTTGGTCAATTGACCTCGAGATGGATGCACTGTCGAACGGGCGGCGTCTGAAGTGCCTGACTGTCGTAGATGATTTCACCAAGGAGGCAGTCGATATCGTCGCGGAACACGGCATGTCCGGCTTGTACGTCGCGCGACCATTACTTTGTTCAAGTGACGTAAGTATGCCTGCGTTCGGCGAAATCTTATCACATTGTAAGGACGCCTATGTCCATCGTTCTTCTCAGTCACGCCGGGTATTTCGCCGAATCCGCCCAAAAAATGCTTAGCTGGCACCACAGTCCCGGACGTCAGGTCAGCACCGATTTGCGGTGTTTGCAATTGAAGATTTGAAATCTCGTGCAGAGGCAGGTGGCCGACAGGCACCCGGCTATGGCCTGTACGAACCTATCGTAAGAAAAATCTCGTGATTACCATCGACCTGTAGATAAACGTGGTCGGCCATGTAGGGGATGACATGAAGATGAAGCTGGAGTTGATGAAGGTAAGTGCTGCTGCAATCGCGCTGGCTGCGGCGATGTCCGGGAGTTGGGCTGCCGGTCCGGAAGACCTGGGTAAAAGTCTCACTCCATCCGGTGCGGAGATGAGTGGAAATAGTGACGCCACTATTCCGGTCTGGACGGGAGCCGAGCCGCCGCGCGCAGGATGGATTTACGGCAAAAATCGCAAAACCTACTGGCCGCACAGTGACGACAAGCCGCTGTTCATCATCGACGCGTCCAACGTCGGCAAATATGCGGATCACCTTACGGTTGGCGAGATTGAACTGCTCAAGACGAAAAAGGGGTACACCATGCCGGTATATTCCACCCATCGAGACTGTGGCATCCCTGACTTTGTTGCGAAGAATACCGTGCTGAATGCCCAAGGGCGCGGGAAAATCGGCGCCGATGGCTGGTCGCTCGAAGATGCGGCGTTGCCGGGTATTCCTTTCCCGTTCCCGAAAACTGGCATCGAAGCAATCTGGAACTGGCTGGCAAAATATCAGGGGGTCGGGAATGAAGAAGCGCGAGCGGTCTCGTATTTGTCGGCGCCACCAGGATCGGGGCGTGATGGCCTCGCGTATGTTAGTAGCGATGTCTTTTTCTATCCGAATGCACAAAAGGGTACCTCCAGTCCCAAGGACAACGGTGGCGTCCAGATTGCCAGCCACTACAATGCTCTGGAGCCTGCTTCCCAGCTCGGGTTTGCCAGTAACCAGACCTATTACTACAATAAGGATAACGAATCCTATGCCTATTTCCCTGGTCAGCGCCGCGTGCGCCGGCAGCCATCGTATGGCTACGACGCACCTATCATCGGATTTGAAAACCAGTACCCGGTTGACGACCAGCAAGTTTTTTACGGTAATCCGGATCGTTACAACTGGAAGCTTGTCGGCAAGAAAGAACTATATGTTTCCTATAACAATTTTCTTGCATGGGACAGTACGGGCGACTACAAGCAGAACCTGGGCCCTGACTACGTGAAGCCGTCCGGACGGCGCTATGAATTGCATCGCGTTTGGGTACTCGAGGCGACGGTTAAAGATGGCGTGCGACATTCGGCACCGAAACGCACGGTGTACCTAGACGAGGATAGCTGGATGACGGTGGCAGGCGAAGACTACGACGCGAAAGGAAATCTGTGGCGAGTTCACGAAGCCAGTCCGACGCCGGCCTACGAGCTAGGTGCTTGCGTTGCAGGTACGTACGTCTTCAATGACTTGATCAGTGGACGTTACGTCTGGGACCAAATCTGGTCGGGTCAAGGCACCAAGGATACCCGGTTCTTCACGGACCGATCGCAAGACCCGCGTCTGAGCCTCGACTGGTTTTCACCGGAAAACTTGCGTGCGATTAGCGAGCGTTGAGGCTTGCGCCAAGATTTCTGGCAGGCCTCCAATAACTGCCGCTGCCGCTCCGTCTGTTCCGAAAATACACGGGCCGGCAGCATTAACGACTGCATGGGATATATGCCGCCATCACCCCGGTATAACCAGTTGGCAAGATTGGTCAGTAATGTCGGGGCTCGCTGCTTGCATGAGTTCCCCCGGCGCGGGCGAGTAGTCGAAGACTGCTGCAACCTCATCACCTCGACCTCACAAGTTTTGGAGATGTATTTCATCCGCTGCCTTGCACATTTAAGTGCATCGGTTTGACAGTATCCAGATGGATTGAACAGAGAAAAATAGGAGCGAGGATGGCTGGGCAGCTAAAAAACATACTGATTGCATCGGCAGTGCTTTCGTCGCTGGCTGCAACACCGGTGGTGGCAATAACATTCCAAAACGATACCGGAACGCTGACAGGAGACTTTACAACTCTGCTTGGAACGGGTTTCGGCATGCGAGTTTCGGGCATAGACACATCGCCGGAATTCGCCGCTTCCGGCTTCGCAGTTTCAGGTGATAAAAACTACAGCAAGGATCACCTTTTCAGCCTGTATGTGAAAGTCACGCCTGAATTCTCATTCGCGCTACCGGAACAGGGTATTTCATTTCTGGCGCGCGCAACAATACAGCACGACTTTGCCGCCGACTGGACCAACAGTCCGTTGTCTCAACCGGCTCGCAATCAGTTGGTCAACAACCCCCAGCTCCTCGATCTCTGGGTCAGTAAGAGTTTCAACATCAATGGTCAGACCGGGCGCGTACGGATTGGCAATCAGGTTATTAACTGGGGCGAAACGCTCTATGCCGGCGGCGGCATCAACTCAATCAATGCCTACGACTACCAGAAATATGCCATTCCCGGCACGCTGCTCAAGGAAGTGCTGCTGCCGGCGCCAATGGTCAGTGTGGCAGGTGGCATTCTGCCTGGTCTGCGCGTCGAAACCTATTATCAGGTGGCATGGAATGCCGACAAATTTGCGCCGGCCGGTGGCTATTTTTCGACGAGCGATACTTTTGGCAACGGCAGCGGTTGGAATCAGATCAAACCTAGCAATAGCGGGCAGTTTGGCTTCTCGGGGCATTACAAGCCGGTTGGTAGCGGTGTTGACTTCGGTTTCTATTATCTTCACTACAACGACAAGGCCCCGGTGTATCAAACTGACGGTACGCCTAACGGCAGTTACCGCTATTTAGAGAATCGAAGCCTATATGGGGTGAGTTCGAACGGCGCAGTCGGTGATTGGGCGCTCGGATGGGAAGCATCTTACCGTCCAAGGGACGCCGTTGGCCTTGGTGGTTGCTACACATCTCCGCAGAGCACTTATAACCCAAGTGGGCCGTTCGCGGACACATCGGTTTGTCCGTACAGTATCGATGCTCGTAAGATCCAGACGAGCGTCAGCGCTGTATTAGGGATGACGCCAAGCGATTACCCCTTTTTGGTAAAGCACGTGCTTCATGCGAACAACGCCCAACTCTCGTTGGAAGCGGTTATGGTTCACTATAACATTGGTGCAGGCACTGTTAGTCGCAACCTGAACGGTGCTCAGGTATACCAGCCCGTTCTCGCCGGCGGATATTTTTTCCAGGATTCAAGCGGCAATCTGGTCAGTACCGCAAACAAATACTCGGGAAGCTTGAACGTCGATTTCAACTGGTCCTATGATGGCAACGTGATTCCCGGCTGGCTATTTACGCCTGACATCTTTTATTCGTATCAGTTGGGCGACAACCCCAGTGCCTTGGCAGGTGCACTAGCCGGAAACCAAGCGACCACCATAAGCTTGTTTTTTGTTCAGAATGCCTCGAAAAATGTCATAACGGCTGGCTTGTCCTATACAAATTATTTCGGCGGAAAAAATAGGCATCTTACCCGGCAGTACTACAGGGATCGCGACTTCGTTGGTGGCTATCTTAATGTCACGTTCTAAAGCTTTCGCGCATCACGGCATGTCGGACTCGCGGGTCTGGCGCGCATGTTTCTTAATCGTTGAGCGCGCAACATCATTCGCTGGTTGAGTCTATGCTGAAATTCCTTGTCAAAAATCTCGAAACATTTCTGTTCCGCTGGCGCTCTCCGTTTTTGGTGGGACTGCTCGGAATAACGATCGTGTTAGGCTGGTTCGGAGCGCAGCTTCGCATGGAGGCGGGCTTTGACAAACAGTTGCCGACTGGCCATGAGTACATTCAGACGTTTCTCAAATACCGTGCTCAGTTGTTCGGCGCAAATCGGTTGACCTTTGTCGTCAAAGCTCGCAAGGGCACCATCTTTACAAAACAGGGGCTTACGCGGCTATACGACGTGACCCAAGCGGTGACTTTTCTGCCCTACATCGACCGTTTGGGCGTGCAGTCGCTTTGGACCCCCAACACCTTCGTCAACGAAATCACAGAAGATGGTTTTCGCGCCGATCCTCTCATCCCAGGAACGGTGACCCCCGCAGAGCTTAACGATACAGTGATCGCCAACACCGCCCGGCTCTCCCGTGTCGGTGGCTACGTTGGTACCCTGGTGTCGCGAGATCAGACGAGCGCCATGATTGTTGCCGACCTCAACGATCGAACCGCCGATGGAGAGAAGCTAGATTACGTCATCTATAACAAACTGATCGAAAATCAAATACGCAAAAAGTTCGAGGACAAGGACTTCGAGATTCAGATCATCGGGTTTGCCAAGCAGATAGGCGATATATCGGAGGGCGCCTCGGCGGTGCTCAAGTTCTGCGCGATCGCGGTGTTCCTGACTGCGCTCGCGGTTTATTGGTATTGCCGTTCGGTACGCCTGATGTTACTTCCATTGCTTTGTTCGATGACATCGCTGGTATGGCAATTCGGCACACTGAAACTGATGGGCGTGGGATTGGACCCGCTAGGTGTACTCGTACCATTTCTAGTATTTGCCATCGGTGTCTCTCATGGCGTACAGCAGATCAATTTCATCGTACGCGGTCTTGGTCAGGGCAAGACGACAATGGAAGCTGCGCGCAATAGCTTCGCTGGGCTGTTGATCCCGGGAATGCTTGCGTTGATCACCGCGTTCGTCTCGTTCATAACGCTTCTGCTAATCCCAATCCCGATGATCCGCGAGTTGGCAATCACGGCTTCGCTCGGTGTCGGCTATAAGATCATCACGAACCTGATGATGTTGCCTCTGCTGGCGTCATATTTTCATTTTGACCAATCCTTCGCAGAGAAAACGATGCTGCGGCGTGAGAAACGTTTGCATCTGATCAAGGCATTGGCCGTCATCGCTCGACCTCGCAATGCCATCATCGTCACTGTACTGTCAATGCTTCTCCTGGCAACGTCAATCTGGCAAAGCCGGGACCGTATTGTAGGGACGCTGCAGGCCGGAGCGCCCGAGCTACGGTCCGATTCACGCTTCAATCGCGATGCGGTAGCGATTGCCAATGGCTACGACACAGGGCTGGATTGGCTCACGATCGTTTTCGAATCGCCGCCAAATTCATGTGACAACGTCGAAGTACCGCGGCATCAGGACGACTTCATTTGGCAGGTGGGGCACACGTCGGGTATTCGTGGCGTGGATGCCTTTGCTACTCGGCTGCGTGGCTATAGCGCAGGTTATAACGAAGGTAATCCGAAGATGGCGGTGATCCCGATCGATGCGGTAAATCTCGGCTCAATGGCCGCCGAGATCGCCCGTAACCGTGGCTACGTGAGCCCGGATTGCCGTATGAGCGCGGTTAACTTCTTCCTGACTGACCACAAGGCAGTCACGATCAAGCGGGTAGTCGATGTGGTTAAAAAGTTCCGCGCAGAAAATCCCAGACCCGACGTGAAAATTTCTCTTGCGTCGGGCAACGCAGGGGTCCAGGCCGCTATTGACGACGAACTGGAACGAAGTGAGTTGCCGATGTTGCTTTATGTCTATGCTGCGATTGTAGCGCTGGTACTGGTGGTTTACCGTGATATTCGCGCAACCATTGCATGTTGCCTGCCATTAACCATCGGTACTTTCATTGGTTATTGGTTCATGAAGGAATTGCAGATCGGGCTTACGGTGGCGACCTTGCCTGTCATGGTGTTGGCAGTAGGTATTGGAGTTGATTACGCACTGTACATCTACAACCGATTGCAGATGCATATGGCGGACGGAGATCCGATCGAGATTGCGATGCGGCGAGCGTTGGAGTTCGAAGGCATGGCCACCATTTTTACCGCCATTACGCTTGCCATTGGTGTCTCGACCTGGTCGTTCTCGGCCTTGAAATTCCAGGCTGATATGGGCATCTTGCTTGCCTTCATGTTTATCGTCAATTTGGTGATGGCGTTTACAGCTCTGCCTGCGCTGGCGGTTGTGCTGGAGTTGCTGATTCCGCGCCGGGGTCCAGTCCATTCTCCATCCATCCTTACTCACTGAATTATCATGAGCCATCGGTTTTTTCGACAATCACGGCGACTCGCGGGTATTTGCTTGCTGCAGGTCGGTGCTGCCTTGTTTTCGTTATTTTGGCAAATCGGCGCCGCGCAGTCCGCTGCACCGGCCAACCCCGCAGGCATTGATTTGCGCCCGGCGGTGACGAGCCCATGGGCCAGCCAGGCAATGATGCTCGGCGTCACACGGGCCGGCAAGCGCATAGTCGCGGTGGGGGACCACGGCGTTGTGCTGCTGTCCGATGACGACGGCAAGAGCTTTCGTCAGGCCAGGGCGGTGCCACGCCGCGCTACGCTCGCTGCGGTGAGTTTCGTGGACGAAAACGAGGGTTGGGCCGTAGGCCACGGAGGCACGATTCTGCACAGTACCGATGGTGGGGAGACTTGGACGGTTCAACGTGAAGACTACACTGTCGATCAGCCGCTCTTTGGTGTCTGGTTCAAGGATAAAAAAGTCGGTATCGCGGGCGGACTTTGGTCCTTGCTGTTGCGTACCGAAGACGGCGGAAAAACGTGGCAAAAAATAAAGTTACCTGCTGCATCCGGTGCGGCTCATGCTGACTACAGCCTGTTCTGTATCTTCGCCGGAGCGCGCGGGCAGTTGTTCATGACGGCGGAGCGAGGAACCGTCTACCGATCCGACGATGCGGGTCAATCGTGGCAGCCCCTGTTAACGATGTCGCCGGCCACGCTGTGGACTGGGTTGAGCTTGCGTGGTGGCGTGCTGTTGGTCGCCGGCGTGCGAGGCCACATATTGCGTAGCACAGACTTTGGCAGCACATGGAAGGAAGTCGATACAAGCAGCAAAGGTTCAATAACCGCGATGACTCAGCTAACGGACGGCAGCGTCATTGCAGTCGGCTTGGACGGTAGTTCGCTACTCAGCCACGACGATGGCGCTACCTTTACCGCGACGCCTCGCGCGGACCGTAGCACCGCGACTGCCGTTATCGCGACTCACCAGGGCACCCCTCTCGTGTTTACCGAAAATGGTGTCGAGCAGCCTTGATTGAGTTCATGATGCGCAAAACGGCTATCCGTTCAGCTCAATATTGGCTGGATGAACGAAGTCGATCCCGTTTCCGATTGTGCTTGTCAACTTAATTGCATCGTCTTGGAGACTGATTTGGTTGTGACGAGGCATGCGGGGCGTGCCTGAAAAAAATTAATGGTGCCAATGGAAAATCGGCTGGATCCATATCCAATCGATGTCTGTTGGCCCAAGTATTTGGGCTCTATCGCTTCCGAAAAGCATGACATTATTTACGTTGAACCTGACAATGTTTGCTTCAATACTTGACATGACTAATTTCATGTTCGGAACCTTCGAGAGAATTGCCGGAGGCAGGGATTGGGGGTCGTTTGGGTTGCTGGGTTTGGATCGTGCAGCAGGCAATTGATCGAGGCCGATTTCAGCGTCAATGCCTGAATTGTTCATCGTTGCAGCGGCCGCCGGCTTTGTGGAAACAGTAAAAATATATGGAAAAAGATTCTACGTTTGACCAGTTGCTGAGTAAGCAGGCTCTGCATGAGCTTGTTACGCTCTACGGGCGCGCGGCCGATCGTGGCGATGCGGGGTTGTTTGCCTCTGCTTACCACCCCGACGCAACGGTCGTATCGGGTAGCTACACCGGGCCCGCATCCGAATTCGTTGACTTGGCGATCGGCTGGGTACGCGCGAAGGTACGCACCTATCACCAGTTCTCCAATGAATTATTTGCCGTTCGAGGTGATGAGGCGATAGGGGAATGCTACTGCCTGTGTGTTGCTACGCAGCTCATTGATGGCGTGCCGATGGATAACTTGTCGGGTGGTCGGTATCTGGACCGGTTCGAGCGCCGAAACGGCATTTGGAAGTTCAGTCACCGGACATTCGTGCTGGATTGGGTGATCGAGCAGCCAAGCAACAGTAAGAAATATCCAGGGCCACGCGGTGATTGGGCGCCCCATGACCTGGTCTATCAACATTGGGCGGCTTTCAGCAATATCCATGGAGAAGGAAATGAGTGAGTACACAATTCCGGCGAACGTACCGAAGGATAACGTCGTTGATCTTGACATTTACAACGTTCCGGGCGGTGAGGACGATTTCCACGAGGCATGGCTGGCAGTACGACAACCTGGTAAGGATTTTTTGTGGACGCCGCACAATGGCGGCCATTGGATTGCTACTCGCGCCGTACACATCAAGGAAATCTGGACCGATGCACTGCGGTTCTCCAGTAGCGGCGTGATTATTCCAAAGTCGGATTCACAGCATTTCAAGCTGATCCCTTTGCAACTCGATGCGCCCGAGCACACGGAGTTCAAGCGTGCGGTCAGCCGTGGTTTAGGTCCGAAGCATGTGATGGCCATGCTGGAACCGATACGCGAGTTGGCGGCAGAACTGATCGATAAGGTAATCGATAAAGGACATTGCGAAGTACTGACCGAAATTGCAGAACCGTTGTCGATCAAATTGTTCTTGGCCTTTGCCGGGTTGCCCGTGGAGGATTGGCAGCGCCTGCGTCCGCTTGGATCGCAGATTGTTCGCAAGGACCAGAGCATGAGTGAGGAAGAGATGCTCGATATCGCGAACTCGTACCTGGAACCGTTTGTGCGGCGTTGTATGGAGTCGCCCGGCGAGGACGCGTTCAGCCGCATCTTTGCTGAACCGATTTTCGATCAGAATATGACGTTTGACGATGCAATGGCTGTTGCGCGTGACGTGCTGTTCGCCGGGCTTGATACGGTCTCCGCCAATCTTGGCTTTCTCACTTACCACCTGGCTCGTTACCCTGCGGATCGCAAAGCTCTGATTGAAAACCCTAAACTTCTGACCACAGCCATCGACGAGGTTCTGCGGCGCTATGTGACGATCGCGGGGGGCCGTGAGCTGACACAGGATGTGGAGATGGGTGGGGTAACGCTTCTGAAAGGAGATATCGTATGCGCGCCGTTTGTTCTGCACAATTTGGACGAGGAAGTCTTTGAGAGCCCGGGAGAGGTATTGTTGGACCGCAATGGGAAAGAGCACTTGACATTTGGCGCTGGACCCCATCGCTGCCCTGGCGCCAACCTTGCCAAGCTGGAGTTGATGACGTACACCCAGGTTCTGTTAAGCAAGATTCCAGACTTCGAACTGGATCCGGCGCACCCCGTGAGGATGAAGACGGGTGTCGTTGGCGCGCTCAATTCGCTGCACTTACGCTGGTAAAACTGCTATTCCTTGAGCCACCTTTTTCCGCGGCGCCGAGGGTAGGTTGTGAAAAAAAGATAACTCATCAAGATGGAGAAGAGATAATGTCCTCCAATGACGAATTGGAAATTCAAGAAAGCAATAAACAACTTGCGCGGCGCGGTTTCGAGATATTCAACGTCACGCGCGAATTATCTCAAGCGGGCGAGGTTTATGCGGAAGACGTCGCGAACTACGACAACGGCGTCTTTGGCTTTAAGGGCCTGAAGGCGATGGTCAATTGGGGGAAGCTTTTCGCGGATTGCGTTCCTGACATGCAGGCTCGTATCACCGAGCAACGCGCGGGTGACGGGTTTGTAGTGTCGCATTGGGAGTCGAGCGGCACCATCACTGGCAAGCTATGCGGTGTCGATCCTCATGGCGCACAGCTCGTACTGCACGGCCTCTATGTCGATATCTGTCGTGGCGGGAAGATTACTGAACATTGGGGCTACTACGACTCGGCCAGCTTCTTGCAGCAGGTTGGTGCCATCCGTATCCCGGAGAGCGCCGGGCATTTGCCTGAACCCGCGTGATTCGTTTGGCCACCTGGAGTCAATGTGATGGATAAGAGTAGTAGCCGCGAAGTAGTTTTTACAAACCGCGACACTTTGATCATGGCGCTGCTCATGGTCGTTGCTTATATGGCATTGGGTGTTGCGCCAATCCTGTATGGCGACCTCCTGATCGCTGGCAGGGTCAACGCGGTGCAACTCAGCCATGTCGCAGCGGCAGACTACCTGTCGGTTGGTCTCGCAAGTCTGTTCGCTCCACGTTTTTTTTCTCTCAGCAATGTACGTAGAACCGCAATTATTGGCGTGTTGCTGAATACGTTTGGCAATTTCTGGAGCACGCAGCTGAGCAGCGAATGGCTCATTGCCGGGCGTTTGGTGGCTGGAGCCGGTGGCGGCATATTGATCTGGCTGCAATACGAATTTGTGGCTCGCAATGCACGTGCGGAACGGTTGAGCGGATTATATCTGGCTGCATACGTCGCGTCGGCTGTCGTGGTCTCGACACTGGCGTCGGATGTGCTGGTTCCGCGATATGGCGTGAATGCTGTATTCGCAAGTATGGGTGTTGCGGCGCTGGTAACTGGCTTCGCGATTCTCTATGGTCCAAAGCGCATGGCCCCTATTGAGCATTCCACTGAGACGCCCGGCGACAATATTGAACATTTGACAATGCCATTTGCAGCGATTCTGGCGTTGCTCAGTGTGTTTTTCATAAATGCGTTTACTGCCACGTTATGGATCTACTTTGAGCCCATTACCGCTGCGGCAAATATTCCGAAGAGCACCTCGGACCTCGCAGCGATCCTGTCGCTTGTTCTTCAGGGCGGGGGGGCAATCTTGGCAGCTATGATTGCCCATCGAGTACGGTTTCTGCCGGTGCTCATTGTATGCAGCGTTATTTACATTCTCCAGGCCGTGTATGTTTTATGGGGACATCTGACCATCCCGGGCTTCTTGATGTTTTCCTTGGTGTTCGGTGGATTAGGCTATTTCATGGTGCCGTTCCAGATTGCATTGTCGGCGCACTGTGATCCCAGGCGGCGAGCGGTGTCGATTTTTGCTGTGCCTGTCGTGTTGGGGGCTGGGTTTGGACCATTAATATCGTCGCTGGCTATTTCTGATTCCGATGTCAGCGCAGGCGTGACAATCGCGTTGATTTGCAGCGTTCTGAGCTTCATGGCTCTGATCTGCGCAGCAGGATTGGGCCGAACGCGTCCGCAGCGGGTTCCCGTCGCGTGATTTAAGCCCGTTTTATGGAGTTCCGGTCCCTGCGGCGATCAACGGTCGCCGTTATTGGGCCCTTGGCAAGTGAGTGTTTGCTGGCCATTGTCGAAGATGCTTTGTGGGCGTGTTGCGCACCACCTTTTACGGTAAACATATATGAGCACTCGAACTGACTTGATCGAGGTACGCGTTACACGGAAGACCATGGAAGCTCTTGGAATAGCCTCTTTCGAACTGGCTCGCGTGGATCGATCATCGTTGCCAGCCTTTGAGCCGGGTGCACACATCGACGTTCACACGCCCGAAGGAATTGCTCGCCAGTACTCTTTATGTAATTCGCCTGATGAGACGCATCGCTATTTGATTGCTGTATTGCGCGATCCCCAGTCGCGCGGCGGCTCCGCCGCACTCGTTGACAAGCTCTTTGAGGGGGATCTGGTGCAGATCAGTGCACCACGTAATCACTTTCAGCTGGCAGCCGGGTCAAGCCATACCCTTTTGATCGGTGGTGGAATTGGTATCACGCCGTTACTGGCCATGGCCGAAAGTCTGTCCCGAGAAGGCCGGCCCTTCGAATTGCACTATTGCACTCGCTCGCCGGCTCATACCGCCTTCCATGCCGCCTTGAAAGAAGGCAACTTCAGCGACAGGGTCGAGTTTCACTTTGACGATGGTGCTGCCGAGCAGCGTTTGGATATTACAAAGAAACTATCGAGCTGCGACGCCAACACGCATTTGTACGTTTGTGGACCCAAGGGTTTCATGGACGCAGTGCTTGGAGCCGCCCGTTCAGAAGGATGGGCAGATGAACGAGTTCACTTTGAATATTTTGCCGCGGATGTGATGCGGAAGGCAGATGACGGAGCATTCGAAGTCGAAATCGCTAGTACCGGCGACGTGTATGTGGTACCGGCCGACAAGAGCATTTGCGATGTGCTAATTGCGCACGGCATCGACATCCCCATGTCTTGCGAAGAGGGTGTGTGTGGCACCTGCGCGACGGGCGTGATAGCCGGATTGCCGGACCATCGCGACATGTATCTCACGCGTACGGAACAGGCAAAGAATGACCAGATGATGCTGTGTTGCTCACGTGCGAAGTCGGCGAGGCTGGTGTTGGAACTGTAATCGTTCAGCATGTGTTTCCAATCTGAAAGGGGCGGGCGAATGACTGGCCTATCGTTGAGCCGACTACAAGGCGTCGAAGAATACGTTGAGAATCTGGTTGCAACTGACATCGTGCCTGGCATTGTGACGCTTGTGGCGCACCGCGGCGAGGTGGCGACGGTAGTCGTGGCAGGTTACCAGGACGAGGAGGGACGCAAGCCAATGCGCCGCGACTCGATCTTCCGTATCGCATCAATGACCAAACCAGTCACTGCGGTTGCCGTCTTGATGTTGATAGAGCAGGGGCGGCTTGCATTGACTGATCCAATCGAACGTTGGTTGCCTGAGTTTGGGCAGCCGCGTGTGTTGCGCACGCCCTCTGCAGAGCTTGATGACACGGTCGCGACCAATCGATCGATTACCGTTCTTGACTTGCTTAGCCACCGCGCGGGCTTGGGCTATTCCACCACCGTGCCGGGGCCGCTTGGTCGGGCATTACAGGCGGAAAGATTTCGGACTGATACCACCAGTTCCCTCGACCAATGGTTGGCCGCGCTGGCAGCCTTGCCGCTCGCTGATCAGCCGGGCGAACATTTTCGCTACGGCGTTTCGAGCGATGTGCTCGGGGTGTTGGTCGAGCGGGTCAGTAGTCGACCATTTGCCGTTTTTTTACGTGAATCCATTTTTGAACCTCTCGGCATGGGCGACACCGGTTTCTTTGTGCCCGCGGACAAACAGTCGCGCTTCACTACCGCCTATGGCGTCGGGGTCGACGGTCATCGTATGGTTTCCGATACCCCAGGGCTCAGCGTATGGAACAAGGTAGAGCGTTTCCCGGGGGGCGGCGGTGGCCTGGTTTCGACAGCAGACAATTACCTGTGCTTTGCCAACCTGCTACTCGGCCGCGGTCGCCTAGGCGACGTCCATCTGTTGTCGCCCCGTTCGGTGGCTCTGATGACGTGCAATTGGCTGACTGACCCGCAGCGCCAGGGCGAGGTGTTTGGCCACAATTTTTTCGCCGGCCAAGGGTACGGACTCGGCGTTTCGGTCGTCGATGATCTGCCTCGCCAACAGCAGGCGGTAGGCTTCGCGCAAGTTGGTAGCTATGGTTGGAGTGGACGGTTCGGCACTCACTGGCGCAACGATCCGATTGAGCAGACGACACTTCTTTACCTGACGCAGCTGCAGTCCACCGAGCTCACTGTGCGCCTGCCAGCCAGGGTCGCAGAGCGAGTGGCCGACGCGATCGATTATTGAGTGGCCGCATGTTGACGAATGATCCGGGTCGGAGCAATGACGACACATCGCACGAGGTCACTTGTTCCAACAGATTTTTGCGTCTCGCCTGGCTATATATGATGCAGCGCTCGCATCCCGTTTAATCACTGAGTTATCAGAGGAATTCCATCCGTGTCGAACCTTAAATTCCTGATCGGGGGCCGCCTGGTCGACGGCGCCAGAAAGTCTGCGGTTCTCAATCCGGCCACCGAGGAAGTGGTGGATGTGGCGCCACGCGCCTCGGCCGAGCAAATCAATGAAGCAGTGCAGGCCGCCAAGACGGCCTTTCCAGCCTGGTCGAACACGACTATTCACGAACGGCGGGAAGTCCTCCTGCGCATTGCCAAGGTCGTAGAGAACAATGTGACGGCGCTTGCGCCGCTTCTCACGCAGGAGCAGGGACAGCCGCTCGCCTACACTGAAGGGGAATTGAGGGGCTTTGCAGGTGCGCTGCGATATGCGGCCGATTCCCTGACTCTCCCGATCAAAGTACTCGAAGACAGCGCCGATCGCTACGTCAGATTGCTGCGCCGGCCGCTCGGGGTTGTGGCAGCGATCGTGCCGTGGAACTACCCGTTCGACGTGCTCGGCGCCAAATTGCCCGCGGCTTTGCTCGCGGGCAACACCGTGGTCGTCAAGCCGGCCGGTACGACGCCACTGACTACCTTGCGCCTCGGCGAGTTGCTGGCGGATGTGGTACCGCCTGGCGTGCTCAACATTGTGGCAGATGACAACGATCTGGGTGATGTGCTGACCCGGCATCCGGACGTCCGCAAAGTGTCGTTCACAGGGTCTATCGCCACGGGCAAGCGTGTCATGGCGGCGGCGTCCGAGTCACTGAAGCGCGTGACGTTGGAACTGGGAGGGAACGATCCTGCGCTGGTGCTCGAAGATGCCGATGTCGCGGCCGCTGTCGAGGGGATTTTCTTCCTCGGCTTCATCAACGTTGGGCAAGCATGTTGTGGCATCAAGCGTGTTTATGTCCATGCGTCGATTTACGATGCGGTTTGCCAAGGGCTGGCTGAAAAAGCTCGCGCGGCAAGACTTGGTAACGGGCTCGATCCCGACACGGAGTTCGGACCATTGCAGAACCGTGCTCAGTTCGAACGGGTCAAGGCGCTACTGGAAGATACGCGGCTGCATGGCAATATTATCGCTGGCGGGCGTGTCCGTGACGGTGCGGGTTATTTCATTGAGCCGACTATCGTGCGGGACATTGAAGACGGTTGCCGTATCGTCGACGAGGAACAGTTCGGCCCTATCTTGCCGGTTATCCGTTACACGGATCTTGATGACGCGATCCGCCGTGTTAACGGTACGCATTTCGGATTGGGGGCCTCGGTGTGGTCTAAAAACGCCGTGCGTGCCGGTGAAATTGCCCTGCGCATCGACTCGGGCATGGTCTGGGTTAACAAGCATGCCGACATTACCTTTGGCACCCCCTTCGTCGGTTCTGGCCAGTCCGGCATTGGCGCGGAGCTTGGGGAAGAAGGGCTGTTCGAATTCACACAGATCCAGGTCATAAACGAAGGGTCGCGTGCGGTGCAGAAAGGATAGGGCTGCAATGTCGAATAGAGCGTTTTCTTGTCTGTCTGTTCGCTGCGGAATTCCGGCTTGCGGTGTCGCTGCGTTTTGCTGCCCCTGCACGGCCAATACGCGATCCGAATCGGCACCAGTGCGAAACGGGACTAGGATCCGCAATCTGACGAAGGCACAGGTATGATTGATTGGAGATTATCCGCGGCGAGCATCCGTCGATTGCAGGCGGAACAAACGGACGGGACGTTGTCGGCACGGCAACTGGTCGATCTTTACCTGAAACGTATTACTGCTTTCGATCAATCCGCGCCAGCGATTAATGCCATTGCTACCATCAACGAACGTGCGACGGCGGAAGCAGATGCTCTGGATGCCGAACGGCGCGATGGCGTGCTGCGCGGAGCGCTGCATGGGATCCCCGTGCTGATAAAGGACAACATTGAGACGGCAGGCTTGCAGACCACGGCCGGCTGTACATTGCTCGCGGGCTGGAAGCCCGAGATTGATGCGGCAGTCGTTCGCCGGCTGCGTCAGGCGGGGGCGATCATTCTGGCCAAGACTAATATGCATGAGTTCGGCTACGGTATCCGTGGTTTTGGCTCGTATTTTGGCCAGGTACGCAACCCGTACGACCCTGAGTGTTATCCCGGCGGTTCGAGTAGCGGTTCCGCGGCCGGGCTTGCCGCCGGTTTTGGCGCGGTCGCGTTGGGCACCGACACCAGTGGCTCGATCGGCGTCCCGAGCGCGTACAACGGTCTTGTGGGCCTGCGTGTCACGCAGGGACTTATCAGCTGTGAGGGGATAGTGCCCCTGTCGTCGACGCAAGACGTTGTGGGGCCGATTGCCCGCACGGTGGAGGATGCGGCCACTGTCCTGGACGTCTTGACAGGCACCGACGTCGGTGGCGTCCAAGCGCCGACGTTTCCACTTGCGATGACGTACACGGCTGCACTTGGCACGGCGGAACTACGCAACGTGCGCATAGGCAGGCTCACGGATCTATTTCGGATCGATGCTGGAGATGACGAGGTGGCGGGAATCGTCGAACGTCGTCTGGATCTTATTGAGACCGCTGGCACGACGATTGTGGATGTTGAAATTTCAGCCTTGTCCGATTTGCTGAAAGACCGCTTGTGCGGCTCTCTTGTACTGGTGCAGGATTTCAAGTTCGATCTGGATGAATACTTGGCCAGGCGCCCGACGTCGCCGCTCCGATCGTTTCAGGCGCTGCTTGCTTCGGGGGTCTGCCACGCCGCGGTGATCGACAATCTGCGATTGTCCATGGCGACGGTCTCGCGAGTTACACAGGAATACTACGCGCACGTGGCCAAGCGCAGGATGCTGCGCGAAGTGATTGTCAAAGCGATGGACCAGCTCGGGCTCGATGCGTTGGTGTTTCCAACGATACGGCAGCCTGCGGGCCGAATTGGCGGACCGCAGAATGGGGCCAATAGTCAGTTAAGCGCCAATTCCGGCCTGCCGGCACTGACCTTGCCTAGCGGATATGCCGATGGCGGTGTGCCGGTCGGAATGGACATTCTCGGTCGCCCCTGGAGAGAATCCAGGCTCCTGGCGATCGGCCATGCCATTGAACAATGCACTCCGCCGCCTTCTCCCCCCGCTCTCACGTTCCGCGACGCTCCGATTGACGCTTCAACCAGCGCCGGAAGGAATTGATTCTTTATTCAATGGTTTATCGAGGAGTGCTAGATGTATATCCCTGAACTTCGCCCTGTCGTTACGTTACCGTCGAATACGTCGATTGAAACTATCTTCGAGGCAACGCAGCGAGATGGTGCGGTAATCGTAGCAAACCTGATCAGCGCAGAACGAGTGCGTCAGATCAATGCAGAACTCGATGCGACCCTCGACGGCCGCGGTGCGAGTTCGACAATCGCTTACGACAAGCAGTCCGATGGCCTGACCCGTCGCCTGTCTTCGTTGGTTGCCCGCAGCGCTGGCGTGGTCGACACGTTGCTGGAGCCGCAACTGTTGGGCTGGGCGGAGCGGACACTTGACGACAAAAGTTTGCAGCTGTGTTCTACGCAAATGTTGGAGGTCTGGCCGGGCGCGCCTGCTCAAACCCTGCACACAGACGAGGGCAATTGGCCGCCGTTTCTGCAGGGGCCTTACAACCGCGAGGTTCAATGCTGCTGTCTCGTGGCGCTGACTGACTTTACAGAAGAAAACGGGGCAACCCGCGTTCTTCCCGGTACACATCGTCATGCAATCAACTGGCTGGAGCTAACCGAGGTGCTGCCCTCGGTGCCGGCAGAAATGAAAGCGGGTAGCGCGCTTTTCTTTACTGGAAAGGTGGGGCACGGTGCTGGCGCCAATCGCTCCGGTGCGGCTCGCCGCGGGATGACGTTGACGTTTTGTCCAGGCTGGATCCGCCCCGGAGAGGCTCAGTGTCTGTCGGTCTCGAGAGAATTTGCAAAGCAGCTTCCTCAGCGTATGCGTGAGTTGATGGGGTTTCGTTCGTTTTATCAGGTTCTGGTGCCTGGGCAGGAACCGTTTGCCAGTCTTTGGCAGTACGAGATTGGCGATGCGTCGAGCGCGCTCGAAATCGGCCCGATCCGCTGATCATTGTGTCGGGATCGCCACCCGGTGCTATCTCATTTATCGAATGGCGGTGCTTTTCAAGCTGGCTGGCGCGCCGTGTATTTAATTAGGAAAGCATTTTTATGAGTCGCCTCTTTGATCCATTGGTAGTGCGCGACGTGACTATTCCTAATCGCTTGATGGTTTCGCCAATGTGCCAATACGGCGCACAAGAGGGCTATGCGACAGATTTTCACCTGGCACATCTGGGCAGATTCGCGCTCGGCGGATTTGGCCTGGTATGCGCGGAAGCGACGGCAGTGCTGCCAGAAGGACGGTCCACGCCCAAAGATCTCGGCATCTGGTCCGACGCTCATATTCCGATGCTGCAACGCATTACGTCGGTCATCAAGCAATCAGGGTCGGTGCCAGGAATTCAACTTGGACATGCCGGGGCCAAGGGGGGCTTGACTGAGCCTTGGGTTGGCAGCCGCCCGTCGGACGAAGCGTTCAATACGCCCGGGCAGGACCGTTGGGATACGATTTCGCCGAGCGGTTTGCCGGTTGGCGCGGGATGGCCGGCGCCGCGATCGATGACGGATAACGATCTCGCTCTTGTGGCGGCCGCTTTTCCGGCTGCTGCACAGCGTGCCGATCAGGCCGGTTTCGAGTTCATTGAGATCCATGGAGGACATGGTTATCTGCTGAGCCAATTTCTTTCGCCGCTCACCAATCTGCGCAGTGACGGCTACGGAGGCGATCGCGCCGGGCGCATGCGCCTGGCGCTCGAAGTGGTCGAGGCTGTACGCCGGGTCTGGCCGACGTCGAAACCGTTGTGTTTCCGTGTCTCTGCGGTCGATACCGGGGGCCCGGAAGGCGTGACTATCGAGGACACCATCGTGTTCTCGCGCGAACTCAAGAGGCGGGGTGTGGATTTGGTGGATTGCTCGTCGGGTGGAGTGCGCACCCATCCTTATAGATTGCCTGTCGGTTATGGCTATCAAACGCAATTCGCCGAGCAGGTTCGACATAGCGTCGACATTGGAAGTATTGCGGTAGGTCTGATTTTGGATGCAGTGCAGGCCAACGAAGTGATCGAAACGGGGAAAGCCGATCTCGTGGCGATTGGACGTGCGG
This sequence comes from Paraburkholderia sp. BL18I3N2, assembly GCF_003001875.1. NCBI lineage: Bacteria > Pseudomonadati > Pseudomonadota > Betaproteobacteria > Burkholderiales > Burkholderiaceae > Paraburkholderia > Paraburkholderia sp. BL18I3N2. The sequence continues at coordinate 1,713 of NZ_PVNC01000038.1, read as the reverse complement.
CGCTCAACGATCCGAACTGGCCTCATCATGCCTATGCCGAATTGTTCCCCGAGCACGAATTCAAAAACTGGCCGGATCGCTATCGCTGGGGCCTGGAGCATCAAGCCAGGCAACTTGCGAAGGACGAACCTTTGCGCCGTGGTTGAAGCATTGCATAGAACACGGCTTCGCGGCGTTGACGTGTAGTGAGATCGATGGGAGAGAAGCGCGTGAGGGTTACATGAAGAAAGAAAATGTGTCGATTATCGGCTTGGGCGTGCTCGGGCGCGTAGTGGCCATGGCGCTGTTGCGTGCTGGACATCGTGTGCACGTCTGGAACCGTACCCCGGGTAAAGATGCTGCGCTGCTTGCTGTTGGTGCGTATATTGCGAGCGAGCCGGTACAGGCTCTCAACGAGAGCGAAGTGATTTACGTGGTTGTCAAGAGCTATGAAGTTGCACGCGAAGTGCTGGCAGCGGCAGGAGCGGATGGAGTGCTGTCGAGTCGGGTCGTGGTGCCATTGTGTTCCGGGACGCCAGCTCAGGCCAAGGCATTCGCAGAGTTTTGTACGGCTTGCGGTGCGCGTTGTCTTGACGGCATGCCGATGTGCTACCCGGACGGCCTTGGCACGGCGGAAGGCCTGACTGTCTATGCCGGCGACGCCTCGGTTTTCCAGGCGGTCGAGCATGTGCTCGCAGCATTGGGACCTGTCCGCTACCTCGGCTCTGAGCCGGGAGCGGTCAAGGCTTTAACTGCTGCACTATGCGTATTCAATCGGGGTGCGCTCGCTTCGTTCTTCGAGGCGGCTCGGCTGGTGGAAGCGTATGGCATGGAACTCGGCGTGTTTCTCGCGACCTTGCGCCACGGATATCGTTGCAATGTCGATGCAGTGCTAGAGCGCACTGTGTCCGCAGCAAGCCGGACTGGTGAGGTGCCGCCCGCAGAATACGCCACATTGGCAGCGCATGTGGATGCAGCTGCTTGTGATAGAGAGACCGTTGCCGCTTGTGGGCTTCGCTTGCCGGTGATGGAGCAGACCCAGAGATTCTTCGACGAGTTGACACGCTTTGGTGATGCCCAGGCCGATGTCGAGCATGCCTATCGGCCTTGGACAAAAGCAAACTGAGGATTTTTGCGCATCGCCACGGCGATGGAGCTGCCGATGATTAGTGCAATGTCGGCGATCGCGACGATACTGAGCGTTTCGCCCCACGGGGCATATCCGAAAAGCGTTGCCCAAATGATGCTGATATAGGTATATGGCGTCAGAACCGTGGTGGCAGTGCGTCGACCTTTCGCCCAGGCCAGGATCAAAGGGTGCGTGATCACTTCTCCCGCCGTGACGCTGCGCGCAGCGAGTCCGGTGATGCGGCAGGGTTTCTGGCCCAGCGTTACCAGTGCAGCGGCATCGGAATAACCCGATCCGGCGGCACGCGCGTCGGTATAAGGCTTGAGCTCTGCCAAAAACCGGTCAAGCACCTCGCGCGAAAACAGGTTCTTGATAATGATCGCGCCATCGCGCTCGGTGACTTCAAGGGCTTGCTCTGGCGAAATGTCAGCCGATAAGGTAGTGACGGGTTTCAATGTCTGCATGGTTGCAATCACTCATTCCCGGACATTATTTACGTTGACTCTCGCGTTATCGGACTCGAAGATGAATTCTTCGGTACGTTTTGACAAAGATGCTCAAACAAGGAAAGGGCTTAATCATGATCGAGCAGCAGGAGCCTGAGG
>NZ_PVNC01000037.1:0-33119 GCF_003001875.1 Paraburkholderia sp. BL18I3N2 | reverse complement strand
GAGGGATTCTGCGTCATATGTCCACCTGTCAATGAGTGGACATATGCTGCGCGATCAAGACTCAGGAAACCATGTGCGCTTATTTCACCGCTTACTTGGCCATCCGTGGTGCGCTACGCCAGTTCGAAAGCAGCTTGGGATCTTCACTGGATGCATTGGCGCAGAGCAGTCTGGCCGCGGCACATGTGTCCATCGTTGCAGTCCAGGCGCGCTATCCGGAGCGATCTCGCATGGCGGCTACCATGGTCGGCCTATTCATTGATCGCCTGCGGGGTCTGGCCCAATGGATCCATGCCGGCGACGGCCGCCTATATCGTTTTCGACGCGGTGAGCTTGCCCGGCAAAAATGGATCCCTTGCTGAGTGTGTAAAACTCACGCAAGGAGGTAGCAACGATGGGTAATCCAAGAGCACGGTATACGCAGGAATTCATGATAGAAGCCGTGCGCATGGTCCGCGGCGGCCAGAGCATGGCGGCGGTGGCAAAGATACTGGCCATCAGCCCGAAGACGCTGCACAACTGGGTGAAGGCCGATGCCGCTGGCAAGCTGAACGGCGCAGGCAAACAGACCTCTCCCGAACAGATGGAGATTGCGCGGCTACGTGCGGAGTTGGCACGCGTGAAGATGGAACGCGACATATTGGAAAAAGCCACGGCGTACTTCGCAAAGGTGTCGGGATGAAGTACGCCTGGATTGAGCTTCACAGCCGACAATGGCCGGTTTCCCTGACCTGCCAGGTGCTGGGCGTCAGCCCCAGCGGTTACCACGCCCGCAAGGCCCGGGACGTCGATACGAACCGTCCGCGCCGACGCATCAGCAATGACGCCCTGCTGGTCCACATCAAGGCCGTACACGCGCAATCCAAAGGCGAGTACGGCTGGCCGCGCGTGTGGAAGAAGCTGTTTGCGCAAGGCATTCGCGTCAGCAAGGATCGAGTCCAGCGACTCATGAAGCTGCACGGCATCAAGGCGAAAACCAAACGCCGCTTCAAGGCCTCGACGGCTCATCGAGCTGCGCATGCCGTAGCCCTTAAGCAGGTCCTGGAAGTCATGACTGCAATACTGGCTACCCCGGTCGCTATGGACGATCAGGCCCGCTTCCGGCCGGCGGCGAAACCATGCCATACGCAGCGCGTCCGACACCAGCTCCGTGCGCATGTGCGGCTGCATCGACAACCCACCACCTGACGGCTGAACAGGTCGAGGATAACCGTCAGGTACAGCCAGCCCTCGTCAGTCCAGATATACGTGATGTCTGTGCTCCAGGCCTGATCGGGGCGAGCGGGCGAGAAGTCGCGTTGCAGCAGGTTCGGCGCGACCGGCAGGTTGTGGTTGCTGTCGGTGGTGTTCCTTGAAGATTTCCGGTCGGCGTTTCCGGAGGAATGACGCAATGCCTATCGTCGAGTTGATGGTTTGCGATCGTCCTACAAGCGTCAATCAACTGCTCGAGGAAAAACGCGAACAAAGATAGCTGGCGACCTATGAGGCGCGAAGCAGGTCGGTGAGGTCATTGAGCGCGTGCAGTTCATCGAGATGCATTATTTTCTCTACAACCTGTGATCCCCGTTGATCTAGCGACGTCCCCTTCACGTTACTAAGGAATTTTTCTACAACGTCTGCGTCGCTTAGAGGCCTCTGCCATTCGCCCGGCGCCCAACGAACGTTCGCCGAATAGGACTTACCGTTTTTCATATACGCGGTAACGGTCGACATGCATTGTTCTTTCTCGCCCCAGAACGCTTCTTCAGCCACCGGGTCAATTCCTACGTCCATCTTCGACATCGATGCAGTGATTTGAGCATCATTGAAGACGTCTGGCGAATACCAATCGCGGCCGGGTTCGATGGAGTGAAGTGCCATAGCAGCCACGTATTCCACCGAGAACTGAGCATCGAGCGCAGTTTTCGGCGCCCTGTCAGAGAACCACTCGACAATTCTTTCGAAGCAACGAATTTCAAGCTTTTCAACGTCATCTGGATCGATGTCATTGGCCTTTGTTATTTGAGACACCGCATCGATCGTCGTGTGAAGGAAAGCACAACTCGGAAACTTCTTCAGCATTACCTTTCTTGTCCGCCAATCCTCGCCCAGAGCCAAAGAAAACTGAGCTGGGTCGAATCGGTCCGATCCGATAACGCGTGCAAAGCCTCGCTCGGAATCGCTCAACATGGCGAACGGACCGATGATACCTTGACGGGCGCAGAGCGCGGCATCGACACCACCCAACGCCATCTGGCCGTAGTTAGCTTTCAAGGCGTGCGCCGGTCGACCGTATTGGACATACCAGAGTGGTATGTTAGTGTTCGCGGCAGCATGCCCCAAGGCAGAGCGGAACTGCTCTTCCGTTCCTCCGGAGACCACCATGGCGGCAGCACCAGCCGCCACCCCATGCCACGCGTGATAAACGGCAAACCGTCGGTACGCTTCCGGGCTCGCGCGCGTCGCATCATGAACGCGAAGGCCCGCTTCATAGCCAGCGACAATACCGGCGAGCAGCTGCCTGGGCGTCGCCTTCAGTCGCTCAGCTACGGCCAATGCCGCAGGAATGACCGTTGCACTCGGATGACCGCTCGCAGTGTCCTCGTAGTCAAGAACGTCGGAAAGCCACCCGTTAATCTTCGCGGCGAGCGACGGATGGAACTGCAAAGAGGTTCCGGGGACACAGCACCCGCCACCTGCACTTCCGCAGTCGTAGGCGGCCAATATCTCTCTGCCTAATGCGGTTTGGGTTCCAGCGATAATGCACCCGACCGTATCAAGCGTGATGAGTTTGGCCATGTGAACGACGTCGGCGGGAATTTCTTCGTAAGTCAATTCTGCGAGAAACCGCGCCAGTACACCGGCGTCGTGGTGAACCGGCTTGCTGGGAAAAAGGATGTGGTCGACGCGCGACGGGGATTCGCTTTGATGGGGCTGGCGGTCTGGCGCTTCCATAACTTGCCTTATAGATTGGAAGGGGAGGCCGTGGGCCAGCCTCCGAACGTTTGGATCAGGTGCTTGTTCGCCCACGCTTACTTGCACAGATCTGCCGCAGTCAGGTTCTCTGGCGGGAGATCCGTCTCCGAGAAGCCATACTGCTTGAGAATTTCCAGCATCTTGCCGCTTTTCCGAAGCTTCTTGAGTTCGGCGTTGTACGCATCACGGAAGTCGGCATCGGCCGGCCTGAAAGCAAGCGCCGGATAACCGTAGAGCGTTCTCCCGTCTGCGCTTACCGGCTGCGCGAATGGCAACGCACGCTCAATGTTGCCGGACGCTTTTGCCCAAACGCTGACGGTCGCTGCGGTTTCGACGACGGCGTCTGCACGGCCGGTCGTCAGCGCGGCAAGTTCGGTATCGTTGTCCGTGAAGGCACTTATTCGCTCTTTCGGGATGCCTGCGTCGATTGCATGCTGATACTCAACGTTTCCTCTGCCCGTTGACAGCGTTACGGACTTGTCCTTTGCAATGTCAGCGTAACTATGCAGGTATTTTGGATTCCCTTTGTGAACCAGCAAAGCGTCGCTCATCTGAATGTCGGGGTTTCCGAAAGCAACCAGCTTGCATCGCTCCGGCTTGATATACAGGCCGGCAGCAATGACGTCAAACCGCTTGGACAACAGGCCCGGTATGAGCGCCCCGAAGTCAGTCACGACCGCGTCGATCTTCGTGATTCCAAGCGGAGCAAATGCCGCCTTGAGGATATCGACGGTCTGTCCTTTCACGTCTCGATTTGCGTCAACGTATCCCCAAGGAGCCTGATTGAAGATGCCGACCCGTATCGTTCCTGTCTCCTTGGCCTTACTCAGAACTCCCTGAGCATGCACTGCTTGTGCGCCAAAAAGCGCCGCAACAACCGCGACCGTATTAAAAACCTTTCTCAGTCTCATGCCAGCGTCTCCTCAGTGTAGTCCTTGTGATGGTATATCAAGCATAGCTGGTATAACAGGTGTCGTCAAACGCAACGGGTTGTCGTTCGGCGGTCCTGCCAAGCCGTACGTAGCGCCTGCTTTTTTGAACGTCCCAAACAGTGGGGATAGTGCTGTGGGCGTCGCATCCGGTTGCGAAGGAGGTCCTGAGTTCAAGCATCAGGTGTTCGCTGGTCTCTCGATAAGGCCCGTAACAGGCGCATTGAGAGGTGGATTAGACGCGACGCTAAGGGCTGAGTTTGCACCGCTTACAGCTCGGTCGGATTCACGGCGTGCGACCGTCGGTACGCCGTTTCAAGTGAATTCAATCCTGCACGCAAGCCGGTCAAACGGCGCCTGCAACACGCCATAGACCGTGACGTTGGGATCGCTCGTGACCATCTTGTAGAGCCGACGTAGTGTGGGGTAGCCATTAGGCACCGCGAATAATTCCTCGACGGCACCCGACGCCGGAGCGGCGTCGATGACGACGTGTGTCTTGACTACGTGGATCGAGTGCCGCTCCAATACGTCTACGACGAAGTGGCCAGCAAATTCTTCGATGATCTGGTCACTCAAATCGGTGGAAAGATAGGTAGTGTCGTAGACTAGCGGAGCGTCGTCCGCCCATATCGTCTTTCGAACGCACAGCATGACACGGTCGGACGGTTCCAACGAAGCCATGGTCGGGTCAAGTATCTTCTCTCGCGTCACTGATATTGGACGAATGCTTGTGTCGTCGAGAAAGGGCTGCTTTACATCAAGCTGCCGCATTAACCTACGCTGCTTCTTGACGTAAGTTCCTTTGCCTGGTATTGACACGATTGCGCCGGCGGCCTGGAGATCGCGCAACGCACGTTTGACCGTAATGGTGCTAACGCCGAACTCTTCACTGAACATTGCCGTCGAGGGGATTGGCACATCCGGGTCATACGTTCCCGCCGTGATGCGGCTGCGAATCTCCTCCCGAACCGTTTCGTGAAGAGACAGCGAGGACTGCAGTTGGGATTTGTTCACTTTTTCTCCGTTCTTGCCTTCGATCGCCGCGGCTAGAGCAGCCGCAGCGTATCCGGTATCCCTAGTATACATGCTTGATACGGAGTCGGCGCGTGCGCTCAGCTTGCGACGCGGCGGCGCGTGCATGTTCTGCAAGGCAGGTGTGGGCGAATGATCAGCATCGACTAGTCCTTGCTTTCTCGCTGGACCTAAACCGTGATGGGTCTCAGCGCAGTTGTAAAGCTGGCAGGTTCCTTATAGCCATGCGATGTAGAAACGAGAACAACACGCGAGCTCGCGCCAATGTTGCCGTTCTCAACGAGTTGACGCAGTCCAGATAGCGGTGCGACGCTCGACAGTTCAAGGTAAAGCCCTTCGCGCGCCAAGGCCCGCTGATCCTCCAGCGCGTCCTCGTCCCTGACTGAGATCGCGGACGAGCCGCTCTCGTCGAGCGCCCGTAGCGTTTGATGGGTAACCGTGTTGCCACCAATGGAGCCCATTGCTGTATCACCCGAATAATTGCTTATCACCATGCCGCGTCCATGGTGCGCATGCGCTACACGAGGGTATGGTTCAACCGCATGGACTTTGGGAGTTGCCGCAAGCAGTCCTGCAGTCTGCAGGTCGCGGTAGCCTTTGGTGATGCCCCACAGCAAGTCGCCACGAGATGTTGGCACGACAATGTCGGTGGGCGGCGCGTCGGATAGCTGCAGATAAAGTTCCAAAGCTATAGTCCTGTACCCGTCCACTCCGAACGGATTGCTGCCGACCGGTGGAGTCATGTAGTTCGTGGCCGGATACCAGTCTCCATTCCGGGCATGCCGTTTGATAAGCGTCCATCGGTCATCCGCGCTTTTCGTCGCGACGATTTCGGCGCCGTACATCTCGATTGCGCGGCGCCAATTCAAGCTGATGTCCGGTGTGGTTACCACAACGCACCGGAGGCCGGCCCGGCACGCGTAGGCGGCAACTGACGCCGCGGCGTTGCCGCTTGAAGCAACTGCGATGGTCTTGGCACCTATGTCGAGTGCGCGTTGCACGATCAACGCGGCCATCCGGTCCTTCTGGGAGCCCGTTGGATTGGTGAATTCGTTTTTCGAGTGCAGGGCGCGTATGTCCAGCTCCGCGGCGACTCGCGGCAACGACGACAAAGGGGTCACGCCCTCGCCAAGGCCGGACGTGCCGGAATAGCATAGCCAGTCCCCGAGAGTCTCGAACCTGACTTCACGCGGAAGCGTCGTGTACCGAGGTGCCACGCTCGCGGGATTGCCGCTCGCGAGGCAGGAGGGACAGCCCTCAAAGTAATCGGCCACTGGATGCAAAGCATCGCAACGTATGCATTGCATGCCTCCGATGTTCGCGTTGAGAATGCTCTCCACCGCTCACCGCCGGATATCTGGTGAGGGTTCGACGTCTTCCAGGAGGCCATAAAGGCAGTCTCCGCGAACCGTCAGAGCTAGGTGGCGCTTAAAGGCAACCATTCCGCGACGGACGAACACAATCTCTGTCGGCGGGCTATGCGGCGCTTCAATAGAGTGCAGCAAGCCTGCGAGCTGTCCTTCATCTACCTCGTCGCCAATGTCGACCATGGGCTCGAAGATCCCGTCGCTGTCCGCATAGAGAAACAGGTCCATGTTGTCCCCGTTCATCAACCTTACCGGTCCGGGGGCTGGCACCTCGCAAGAAGGCAACATGCCGAGGTGCTTCAAAAGACGCAAGACACCCTGTTCTGCAAGATCCGACCCAGCCCTTCTTAGCGTCGCGGCCCCTCCTAATTCCGCCGTGATCACGGGCACCCCTAGTTGCGCAGCAGCAGCTGGGAGGGTCGTATTGCCGCCGCCACCGGTGCCGTCAGTGAACTCGGCGAAGGGCACTCCAAAAACGTCGAGCAGATCATGCAGTTTCCTGTTTTCGGATAACGTCTTACCGCCTCGAACCAGGGCGCAGGGAACGTAGTCGAGCGAGCGCCCGCCCGAGTGCAAATCGACGACCAGGTCGGCCATCGGAAGTAAGACTTCGGTGACGTAGTGAGCGATCATCTCAGTCGCCGTCCCGTGCGCGTGCCCCGGATAAACGCGGTTTAGATTGCCTTCGTCGATCGGAGATACCCTTCGGCCGGCCCGTACGGCGGGGAAATTGAGGGAAGGCAGCATGATCACTCTGCCTCTCAGGTCATGCAGTTGCAGCTGTCGGGACAGTCGCATCAACGCAACCTGGCCTTCGTATTCGTCACCGTGGGTACCTGCTATGAGCACCGCGGTGGGGCCGTCCCCATTCTTAAGGACAATAATCGGGATTGGAATCCATCCGTAAGCGGACGTATCCGTCGATATAGGAAGGCGCAGGCAGTCGACCTGCTTTCCATCCTTGCTGTAGTCAACAGGAGACCAAATGCGTGTAGTACCTGACATATGCGACCTTCGGAAGGAGATCAACGGATCACCGGAAGATTTTCCGGCGACTGGGCGCAAATGAATTCGACACCGGATTCAGTCACGAAGACGACTTCCTCGAACTGGAAAACTGCGCCATCGCGCTCGAGCTTGGGTTCAATATGGAGAACCATGCCTGGTTGAATTAGAGTCGTATCCGCTCTGGATAACGAAGGTGGTTCGGTCACGTCCAGTCCGCCTCCGTGGCCGATACGGGAAACGGCGCTATAGACCGTTCCGAGATCTGCCTCGCTCCACATATTCTCGAACCGTTTATAAACGTCCGAGCACCTCATGCCGGGGCGGATTGAGTTAATAAGGTCGAGCGTGAGAGAACGCACCGCCGCATAGGTATTACGCTCCCAATCGGCCGGCTCACCGGCGCGCGCGATACGGTTGCGGTCGGCCGGGTATCCGCCATAGGTGGCGCGGAAATCGGTCCAAACGTAATGGCCTTCCTGAAGCTTGCGCTGTTTGGCCGTGCGCGTGTAGTCGAAGTCACCACGTGAAAAAAGCATCGCGATAGGGTCAGCGCTTTCTGCGCCATTCAGATAGATCTGCGCCTGCATCAGGTAATACAGCTCATACTCGGGCATACCGATGTACGCCTGCTGGATGATGTGGTCCCAAGCGGTATTAACGATCTCGTAAGCAACCCGATTCAGCTCCGCTTCGGACCTCGACTTGATGAGCCTGACCTTCCAGATCGCTCCTGTGGCGCTTGTAACAGTCCCGCTGGAATCCAGCGCGCTAAGCGCCTCAAGCAAACCGAGTGAACCCCGGCCAAACATGTCCTGTCCGTAGTCGACGGCGATGCGGACGTGCTTGCCACCGGTCGCTGCCTTTATCCAGTCCGAGACCGAGGCCACCGCCTCATCAAGGTAGCCGTTGTAATAGACGGCGCTAAAAACGCGCGGTCTCATCTCGACCGTCCTGGCTTCTCCGAGGCTGCCAAAGATGGCGATGTTCTGCATCGAGACCACAGCAAAGATGGGACGAGCCTTATGGTCCCAGGACAGCTCCTGGTAGTCCGTGAAGTAGTCCACGTTCTTTTTGTCCGTCAGAACGATGATGTCGAGATTTGCCTCGCTCATTTCACGTCGGATGTTGGCAAGTCGCTGACGAAGCTCGTCCATGGGCACTGCAGGGGCAGGGGTACGAAACACGCTGGGAATGTTTAGTTGCGGCGCGGTCATTCCTTGTCTCCGAAAAAAAGGCGGGCGGAAGCCCAGCTATCACATACGGCTCAGATCAAGTCTTCGTCCTGCCAGCCGGTAGCTGCGTCAAGGATGCACAACATATTGCTGCACATCGAGCTCTTCGGGAAAACACTGCCAGCGCGCGACTTTTGTTTGCTTGACGTACCTAGCATACCAAGTATACTTCATCCGTCAACTAGGAAGAAGAGGCAAGCATGAATCTAGGGGGGACTGGCAGAGGGACGGCGGTACGTCTGGCCGTTGCAATGGCGTTGACGTGCGACGGCGTCTCACGCGCAAACGCCCAGTCGATCGAACGAAAAGTGCTGCGGGACGGCAAAATTACGATTGGTATTCACAACCAGGCGCTGTGGGGCTATAAAAATACAGACGGCAGCGTTGCAGGTCTCGGCCCGGATATCATCCGCGCTGTGCTCGGCCCAATGGGGGTAAAGCAGATTGATTTCGTGGTCGTGGACTTCGACGCTCTTATCCCCAGCTTGCTGTCCGGGCGAATCGACGCCGTCGCCTCGGGTCTCGCAATCACGCCGCAGCGCTGTCAACAGGTCGTTTTTTCAAACCCAGACCTGGCGATTGGCGACGCGGTGTTGGTCAGAAAGGGCACTCTCCTAAATGTTCATAAATTCGCCGACGTCGCAAAGAATCCGGCGGTCTGCATGGCCGGCGGACGCGGGAGTTGAGTGACCGAGCAAGCCGTTTCAGCGGGCATTCCAAAAGATCGGATTGTCTTGCTCAAAGACCTGGAATCGTCGGTCGGTGCGTTGCTCGCTGGTCGAATCGATGCCGATGCCGAATTAAGTGCGACAGTGATCAACGTCCTCAGGGATCCCAAGGTGAGCGATAAGCTAGAGCGAGCTACGCCGTTCACAGGGCTGGTCGCAAATGGCCGTCCAGTGGCGAACTATGCCGCGATCGCATTTCGACCAGAAGACGTTCAACTCCGCGATGTCTACAACAGCGGACCTACGAAGCGAAGGGTCGATGGGACCGTCAAGCATGTATTTGCAAAATATGGTTTCAGTGAAGCTGAGGTCGCGCCGGAGGACGTGACGGCGAAACAGATCTGCGGCGCTAGCTATCGGTGAAACCGCACTTTTTTGACGGGAGGCCAGAATGACATTTCCAGAAGTTATGCTCGCGATTTACAAGGGCTTCGGCGTTACTGCGACGGTAACGATTTTCGCGCTCCTGTACGCCATTCCCTTTGCGCTTGTGGGTGGAGTCTTGCAGCATTTTTCCACGGGATTTCTTCGAAAGACTGTAACTGCGGTAATTGAATTATGGAGAAGCTCACCGGTGATCGTGCTTCTCTATGCGTTCTATTACTCATTGCCGGCTTTTGGCATCTTTTTATCGGGTATCACAGTGGGCGCACTTGTTCTAGGAATGAACTCTGGCGCCTACAGCAGCCAGGCTGTCAGAGCTGCGTTGCAGTCCCTGAGCCGGGGACAATGCGAAGCCGGTCTGGCTCTCGGATTGAACCGCTTCGATGTCCTGCGATTAGTCGAACTGCCTCAGGCTATCCGCGCAATGATTCCAACGTTCATCAACGACCTCATCCAATTGATGAAGGGCACTGCACTCGTATCCCTGATTACGCTGAGCGACATGACATTTCGCGCTAAGGAGATATCACAGTTGAGTTACAACCCACTGCTTATTTATTCGAGCCTGCTTTTAGCCTATCTGATCATTTGTTATCCGGTGACAATTTTCGGTCGCTACCTCGAAAGATTTTTTGGGACCGCACGGAGTCGGACATGACTTTCGATTTTGCCTTCGCTTTGCGGATCGTCCCGCTAGTATTAATGGGTATCGGCAATACGGTTTTGGTCGCCATTTTAAGCTTCATCGGCGCTCTTTTCCTCGGTTTTTTCTGGGAGATGCTGAGGCGATCGCATAAAGTGGTTCGGCCGGCAGCGCAATTTATCATTGATGCAATCCGATCAACGCCTGCGTTAGTTCAGCTCTATTTCCTTTTCTTCGTGCTCCCCTCGTATGGCATCGTGTTGCCAGCGATGTTTGTTGGCATCTTCGGGGTGAGTTTCTACTACTCAGGATATATGGCCGAGGTTTTCAAAGCGGGTATCGATGCGGTGCCAATCGGACAAAGCGAGGGAGCCAAGAGTCTCGGGCTTGCCTGGTTGGACGCGTTGTACTTCGTGATTGCGCCGCAGATGATCCGCAACGTCGCGGCACCGTTGGGGGCGTATGCCATTGCAATTCTCAAATCGACGCCTTACCTGGCTGTCATCGCCGTTCCAGAAATGCTCGGCAGTGCTATGGACGTCGCCTCGGACACATACCGATATGCCGAACCCATGCTTGTTGCTGGAATTCTCTTTTTGTTGCTTGCATTCATCGCAGTCTGGCTCGTTGCGAAGGTGGAGCGATATTTCGGGATTACCGTTCGGAACCACGGATAAAACCGGTCGCAGGCATATTGCCGGACCAGAGTCGTAATGGAGAGAGACATGGCATCTGAAGTGATGCAGCCGAAAACGCATTCTTTCGCACCAGAAAGAAGCGAAGGCGTAGCCGTACGTATGCAAGGCGTATCGAAGTGGTACGGAAGATTCCAGGTACTACGAGACGTCAATCTGGATGTGAGCTTCGGAGAAAAAATCGTCATTTGCGGCCCCTCAGGATCAGGCAAATCGACGCTGATACGCTGCATTAATCAGTTGGAGACGCACCAGCAAGGCCACATTTTCGTCGATTGCAACGAAATGCACGTGAAGATGCGGGGCCTGCCTAGCCTTCGACGCGAAGTCGGAATGGTATTTCAGCAGTTCAATCTGTTCCCGCATCTGACAGTTATCGATAATTGCACGCTGGCTTTGATGCGCACACGCAAGATGAAACGGTCGGAAGCGGAGGACGTCGCCATGATGAATCTCACGCGCGTTCGAATCGCCGACCAGGCGAAAAAGCATCCCAGCCAGCTGTCGGGAGGTCAGCAGCAGCGTGTGGCCATTGCCCGAGCACTGTGCATGAAACCCAGAATCATGCTTTTCGATGAGCCCACTTCGGCACTCGACCCCGAGATGATCAAGGAGGTTCTTGACGTCATGATCAACCTGGCCAACGATGGCATGACGATGATCTGCGTGACCCACGAAATGGGTTTCGCCCGGCAGGTCGCAGACCGGGTCGTCTTCATGGACAGTGGCCAGATTCTCGAATGCGCGGCGCCCGAGGCGTTCTTCGGCGCGCCCGAACATGCCAGAGCGCAGAAGTTTCTCAGCCAGTTGTCGCATGCATAAAGGAGCGTTCCAGTTTGTCCATGTTGTGTTGGTTCGAGAGCATGTGACATTTGGTCTGGAGTTGCATTAATCCTTGAGCACTGAAGAGCCTGCTATGGGCGCACTCGTGATGCGCCCAGGTAGGGAGGCTCGCTCCATGCGTCCTCGGCCGAACAATGTTTGCAGCGTTGTATGAGCTTAGAACTACTAAGAGGCGAAGTACTACTTTGGGGTCTAAATGAAAAAGAAACTTCTTGCGGCATCGATTTCGGCCGGTCTGGCGATATCAGCACATGCACAAAGCTCAGTCACCCTGTACGGGCTCGTCGACGAAGGGTTTGACTTCACCAACAACTCGTCCGGCAGCAAAGCGTATGAGTTGCAAAGTGGCTATGTCCAAGGTAGTCGCTGGGGCCTGAAAGGCGTCGAGGATCTGGGAGGACAACTGAAGGCGGTGTTTCAGATAGAGAACGGGTTCGACGTGAACACCGGCCGTCTGGGCCAGGGCGGCCTGATGTTTGGGCGACAAGCGTTCGTGGGGCTCTCCAGTCCAACGCTGGGTAAGCTGACGCTTGGGCGTCAATACGATTCTGTAGTCGACTATTTCGCCAACACCACAGCGAATGGTTCATGGGCGGGCTATCTTTTCTCCCACCCTTACGACAATGACAACGCCGATGGCACGTTCCGAGTGAACAACACGGTCAAGTACACTAGCCTGGTCTACGGCGGCTTCCAGTTCGGCGGAACATACAGCTTCTCGAATGACGTTAACTTCGCGAACAACCGTCAGTACAGTATCGGAGCCCAATATTCCACTGACAGCCTTCTGATCGCGGCTTCGTATTCCCAGGCGAACAATCCCTCAGCAACGGCATACGGCGCCGTCAATAACGGCGGAGACGAGAACTTCGTCGCAGACCGGGTTCGCATCTTCGGTGTCGGTATCAACTACACGATCGGCAGTGCAACGCTGGGGGTTGCTTACTCAAACACGGATGTCAAGAATCCGGTGTCGTCGGGTTACGTTGGCCCTATCGCCCCGACCGGCGGGAGCGCATCGAGCCTGCGGTTCCAAAACATTGAGCTGAACGCCAAGTATCAGTTCACGCCCGCATTCTATCTTGGAGCGTTGTACACCTATACCCGCGCGACACTGCACACGGCCGCCGGTGAGAGTAATCCCAACTACCAGACAATCGGTCTCATGGCTGATTACTTTCTTTCGAAGCGGACTGACGTCTATCTCCAGGGTGCCTACCAGCACGTCGGTGGTGATACGACCGGTTCTGTCTTAGACGTTGCATACGTACCGGGCGCGAATGGTGTCTCGTCGACTCAGAATCAGCTAGTGGTCCGCGCCGCAATACGCCATAAGTTCTAAAAGTCTTCGTGGCTCGATGTGGCGCATGCTCGACTGTTAGCCGCCGCGGCTGTTCTCGAACGCCTGCGGTGGCTAGTCGAAAATGAAGCTTTGTGCGGACATGCGCTAGCGGCCGAGTGCCGGGAAGCGCGTGAGCGACGGGAGGCGACTGCCCATGATGTGCTCGCTTTCTGCGGTTGACATTCTAGGTATGCCAGGTACACTTTACAGTGTATGCTCGGAGCACTCTGATAGTGCGAAGGAGTCGCAAGCCCGGCCAACGCACCGTGTTCGAGAAGGCACGAATCGGTGCGAGGCATCGTCGGGGCTGCTTGCACGATGCGCTACGGTACGACGGCGCGCTATGGATCCTTCGAAAACTCTTTCCACGCGGACGACGACGCGGAGCAAAGATCACTTGCGTCTTTCAGTTACATGGTTCTCTATTGTGAGCAGACGTCATGCTTGAAACACACGAAAAATCCGGCGGCATGTCTTGGACCGCTATTCCCTACCGGACGGACGCAGGATTCGGCGCACGGGCGCAGATTGGCATGGTTGTGATCGACTGCGATCAAACGCTGTCCCACGAAGCACGTGCCATGTTGGCAATCCCCGGTGTGGCGCTTTTTGAAAGCCGGATCTCGTCGTCGCCGGACGAGGAGAGTCAGCCGATATCGGAAGACCTTCTGGCGGACACGTTCGACGGCATCGAGGTGGCACTTCGCCAAATCAACTCTCGGCTCGCTTCAGATGTCGTGGCGCTTGGTTGTACGTCGGCAGCGGTGGTAATCGGTCCCGAGAACCTGAAGCGTTGCGTACGCGCTATTCACCCGAAGGCGGAGGTGACGGATCCTTTCACCGGGATCCTTTCAGGTCTGCGTGCTCTTGGCTCTGCTCGGGTTGGCTTTATATCGCCATACCCGAAAGAAGTCGCCAATATTGCGATTGAAAAAATTGAAGAGGCGGGATTTCAGGTGAGTGCCGTGGGCGAATTTGACAATGGCCATGGCACCGTCAGAGATGATGCACCGTTTATCTCGCCGGATAGCATTGCAGATGCGGTGCGGCAGATTGTCAGAAGTTCGGACGTGGACACTATCGTTATCTCGTGCACGCAGATGCGGGCAGCCACCATCATCGAGGATCTGGAAACGGAGACCGGCAAGGCGATTGTCACATCCAATCAGGCGCTATGTTGGCATGCGCTGCGTCTTTCGGGGTGTGAGGACCTTGTACCCGGCTGGGGACGCTTGTTCCGGACCGCCATTTGATGAAGGGCGACCGGGGTCGGGACGCCGCGGCCGGCAGTCCATGTCTGTCAGTAATTCGCGGACTTCAATAGATCATCCGAAGGTATTCCATTG
The DNA here is from genome assembly GCF_003001875.1 of Paraburkholderia sp. BL18I3N2. Lineage (NCBI taxonomy): Bacteria > Pseudomonadati > Pseudomonadota > Betaproteobacteria > Burkholderiales > Burkholderiaceae > Paraburkholderia > Paraburkholderia sp. BL18I3N2. The sequence goes on along the minus strand of NZ_PVNC01000037.1, from coordinate 18,612 downwards.
TTTGGAATCGACAGGAGTTGGATAAGCATGAAGACGATAGACTTGAAGCGGCGCATGGTAATGCTCGGACTGGCATTCGCAGTTGCGACAACGACGATGGTGCCCGCTGCTAACGCGCAGACGCTGAAAAAAAAGGTATCTGAAGAGGGCGAGCTCACGATCGGGATTGCAAACACGTGGCCTTGGGGAGTGGACAGTAAGTCAGGTGAAGTTTCGGGCATCTATCCTGACGTGATTGAAGCAGTGGTCAGTACGATGGGGGTTAAGAAAGTTGATTTCGTCGTCATGGATTGGGGCGCTCTCATCCCCAGTCTTCTGGCAAGAAGGATCGACGTTGTCGCCGCAGGCCTATACATTACGCCGGCGCGGTGTGAGCAAGTTATCTTTTCCCATCCGGTCGACTCCAGTGGCGTCACTGCTATGGTGAAGAAGGACAGTCCCTTGGATATCCATGGGTTTGATGGAATCGCAAAGAATCCTCAGATTCGAGTAGGCGATATTCGTGGCGACTCCACAACGGCCGATGCAGTCGCGGCGGGTATTTCAAAAGAACGCATTCAGATGTATCAGGACAATACCGCTGGTATCGCCGCTCTGCAGGGAGGCCGGATTGATGCCTTGTTGCTGTCCAGCGGAACCGTGGCCGGGCTCCTCAGAGACCCCAACCTCGGTGGACTGGAGCGTGCTGTGCCATTCAAAGGACTCGTCGTGAATGGGCGAGAGAAGAAGGACTCTGGCGGGATTGCCTTTCGGCCTGAAGACACTGAGTTTCGCGACCTGTTCAACAAAAGCCTGGCACAGAACGAGTCCAACGGTACCATCAAAAAGATCATGCTGAGCTATGGCCTCACGGCGGAAGACGTGGCTCCGAAGGGCCTTACGGTGAAGGATTTCTGCGGGCAGTTCTACCGATAGTGTGGCCGGTTTCCGCCAGCTTTAGCAGTGGTCGATCTGCAAACGTTAGTAAGCAAGTTCGCCGGTTGCAGATCGAGACTAACGGCCGTCGCATCGTGATTGCGATCGCCCGCGAGTGCGGCAACCAGGCGCTGCACGCGGGCAACGCGACTACTCTTGAGAAGCCGGGTCCGCTGCGGGCGACAAATTTCGCGAATTGCGATTTCCTGGAGCGTGGACACGCCGTCAGAAACCGGTGCGCGACCTGCTCGATGTCTTCGCAAGGTGCCTGGTTTTTCGTCTAGTCTCCACAGTCCGCTCGAGGAGCGGTGCACTAATTTTCTCTTGACGCATGTAGGAAGTGAAATGACTGACCAGGTTTTTGAACCGTCGACAATGTGTGTGCATAGGGAACTGGCGCAGATAGAAGGCTTCCGGAGCTTTTCCACGCCAGTGTACCGCGCGTCAACGATTGTTTTCCCGGACGCACAAAGCTACCGTGAACGCGGCCTTCGATTCCCAGATGGATACAGCTACGGTCTCATGGGAACCCCGACAACTCGGGCGCTCGAGGGCCAGCTCACGCAACTCGCGGGCGGCGTTAGGTCCGTCCTGGTACCGTCTGGGCAGGCTGCAATAACCGTAGTGATGCTGACCCTGCTTTCCCAGGGCGACCATGTTCTTATTCCCGATAACATCTATCCGCCCGTCAAGCAGTTCGCGCAGGAGGTACTAGCGCGCTATGGTGTGGCGTTTGATGTTTACGATCCCATGAACTTGCAGTCGCTTTGTGATTTGGTAAAAAGCGGCCAGACCAAACTTATTTGGATGGAGGCACCCGGTTCCACCACGATGGAGGTCTGCGACATGCGGTCCATCGTGCGAGTTGCAAAGGAATGCGGCGCGTTGACAGCTTGCGACAACACATGGGCAACCTCGCTATTCTGCAAGCCTTTATCCTTTGGCGTCGACATCGTCGCTGAAGCGCTAACGAAGTATGTAGGCGGACATTCGGACTTGCTGCTTGGCGCGCTGAGTTTTGCATCGATGGATGTTTACGTGAAAGTGCGCGAGCAACTGGCGAACCTGGGGGTAGGCGTATCGCCAGATGACTGCTCTCTCGCCTTGCGCGGCATCGAAACCATGCCTGTGCGTCTGGCACATGTAGGGTCGATCGCGCTCGACTTTGCCCAACGGCTAAGCAGCCACCGCAGCGTCGCTCGCGTCATTCACCCCGCGTTTCCCGAGTCTCCGGGGCACGAGTTCTGGCGGCGAGACTTCCATGGAAGTACGGGCGTCTTTACGATTGAGCTCCGGTCGCGAGACGCCTCTCTTGTCGACCGCGCACTTGGTTCTCTTGAGCTGTTCGCCATTGGCGCCTCGTGGGGGGGGACTCGTAGCCTCCTGGCGCCAATGTCGCTTGATGGTCTACGCAACTACGGGTCTGACAATCCGGATGCGATCTACTTGCGCATCAGCATCGGACTAGAAAGCCCCGTGGACCTTTGGCGCGACATTGAGCGGATGTTGACATTCTTGTCGTCCTGATTAATCGAAAAAAATCACCCCGTACCCTACGGTAGTGGTTTGGACGAGCTAGGGGAGTTACCGACGCGCACCATCGCATAGCTTAAAGACGCAGATTTTGGTGGGGCCACGCAACGTTGCTACACGGCATGGGCTCCTGTAAACCACAGGGCAGCTTCCGCGCGCGTCGAATCAAGATGTGGGTTTCCCGGGACAAGGCGAAAAGAGCGCGAGCCGAGCGAAGCGGTGGGACAGTTCTCATTCGACATCTTAATACTACTGTGTCATATAAGTAGTTGCGCGGTCTGTTACCGTACAGGAAGAATGCCATCGTTGCATGAGCTTTAGTCCAAGCAGGATGCGCAACGTGGAAATGGAATCAGGAACGTGACGCTGAGCGCGCTGGACTGCCCCGGGGGATGTAATCCGGGGGAAGAGCAGGCAGCGCGCGTTCGGGGAAGTTTTTTTTTATCGCGCTCATCCGAGCGCATTCTGAGTCGCTGAGCCATCAGAAACCCATATGCGGCGATACTCAGTGTGGCGTGGTGGTGAAAGCCACGCCAGCCTCGCCCTTCGTAATGACCGAGCCCGAACTCCTGTTTCAGGTCCTGATAGTCGCGCTCGATGCGCCAGCGCATTTTGGTCACGAACACAAGCTGCTCAAGTGTCGCCTCCCCGGGGGCAGTAGTGAGAAAATATTTGAGCGGCTCCGTATCGCCATCAGGCCATTCAACAAGCAACCATTCTTCGTCGCGAACGGTGCTTCGCCAATAGTCGCGATGTGCGGGACGAACCCGTACGGCGGCAAAGCGCGAGGAAAGTGCTGCGTTGCTGCCTTCCCGCCAGGTTACGGATTGCCAGGCGTTCATGGGTAATTGCATGGCTAGTTCCTTCACCACGAGCGGTTTATGGCCGGGCGCACGGCGCAACAATTTCGGTGGCTTGCCGCGCCCGCTCCAGGGCTTGGGCGGAAGCGGCGCCGTACCTGGCGCCCATACAGAGGTGCCCGGCCGGATCCCTACCGCGTACAACAAACCCAATTCAGTTACGCCATCCCGGAATGCGGTTTCGTCGCCATACCCGGCGTCGGCCAGTACGATGCCCGGCGCAACGCCGGATGCTACAGCCTCGCGAAGCTGGGCCAGCGCAATCTGTGGCTTGGTCTGAAAAGCCAGATCGTCGGGAATGCCAGCGCGACAGGCACGTTCCCGGTCCCCAATCCATTCCTTGGGGACATACAGTTGCCAGGCAACCGGCAGGCTGCCGCGTTGCGTCGCGATCGACAGGCTCACTGCAACCTGACATTTGTCTTGCTTTCCGAGCTGCCCACAGTACTGACGTGCCACCCCGACCGAATGACGCCCCTTCTTTGGAAAACCGGTGTCGTCAATAATCCAGTAATAACCGCTTTCTTCAGCAGCGTGTGTGTCTAATGCGGGCATCACCCATTCGCGTACCTGCTGCAGGACCGCACGGTCAGACCAGTCTGCCTTGGCCACAAAGTGGTGGAGTGACTGGTGCTTCGCACTCGCGTGAAGCGGGTCAATGTGCGCGGCCATCGGCTCGACGCTCTTGCGCGACAGCGGCAACACCAGACCTGAACAGTAACCCTTGAGGCCGGCATGACGATCGGCGTGCCCTAACGATTGCCCCAGATGATTCAGATACGCGTCAAATTCGTCGACATCTTCTCTCATCGCGATCGCCCGAAGTCTGTATTATTCAATACTACCAGGTATCGCTTCGCTGCAAATATTTCTTTGTGACACAGTAGTATTAAGAAGCTGTTGCGAAATTAAGTTCTGGGGCTGTTAACTTTTCTGGCTTGGTGTTAACTTTCTGTCTTGTTTTGCCTGACAGGAAGCGATGCCTAAAGAACTCATAGACGACGAACTGTGGTCACTCATCGAACCACTTCTGCCTGCGCGAGCACCTCGCAATCGGCAATATGCGGGGCGCAAGCCAACACCCGACCGCGCGGTACTGACAGGCATCGTGTTCGTACTGCGCTCAGGCATCGCGGGAATCTCCTGCCGCAGGAGATGGGGTGCGGCTCAGGCACTGCCTGTTGGCGACGGCTCGTCGCATGGCAGGAAGCAGGCGTCTGGATCCCACGGACCGGCGCAAGCTCGGCAGCAAACACCACCTCATCGTCGACGCGCAAGGCATCCCGCTCGCGGTCATCCTGAGTGCAGCGAACCGCCACGACATTACCCAACTCAATGCGCTGGTTGAGGCAATTCCGCACATCAGAGGCAAGCGGGGGCACCCCTTGCATAAACCACAAATCGTTCAGGGCGACCGGGGCTACAGTTCCGAACCACATCGGCAACGTTTGAGAGAACGCGGCATCACGCCGGTGCTCGCAAATTGGCTCGCCCCGTGGAAGTGGTCTCGGCAAAACGCGCTGGCCAGTCGAGCGTTCGATTGCATGGCTTCACTCGTTTCGACGCCTGAAAATTCGCTACGAACGTTATGCCCATATCCATGAAGCCTTCCTGTCTCTGGCTTGTGCCTTAATTTGCTGGACACGTCTCAAGCCACTGTTTAACTAATTTCGCAACAGCTTCTAATACTACAGCCGTAGATTTTTCATTATACTTATATGAATAAGGACTACTACACGTTAAGGCTATGCATTCGACTGCAAAAGCGTGGGAGCGTGAACTGGAGGTACTGCACCAGCGGCTCGGGGAACTGTTCAGGCGTCCGGAGCCCCGACAGCGGTCGCTCGCATACCTGAAGGGCCTGCTGGGTACAGTCGAGCGCAAGAACGGCTGGCAACTCGCCGAATGGATCGGCGAAGCGACACCCGATGGCGTACAGCACCTGCTGGAGCGGGCGCAATGGGACGCGGATGCCGCTCGCGATGTGCTGCGTAGCTATGTAGTGGAAGAACTGGGCGAGCGTGACGCGGTGCTGATTGTGGACGAGACCGGTTTCCTCAAGAAGGGACAGCATTCGGCCGGTGTTCAACGCCAGTACAGTGGCACGGCAGGTCGTATCGAGAACAGCCAGATCGGCGTGTTCCTCTGCTATGCCGGTCGTGGCGGCAGTGCGTTCATCGACCGCGAACTGTATGTACCCAAGGTGTGGACCGATGACCGGGTGCGCTGCGAGGCAGCGGGCATTCCCGGGTCGGTGGAATTCGCAACGAAGCCACAGCTTGCGCGTCGTATGCTTGAGCGGGCGCTGGACGCAGGGGTGCCGTGCGGCTGGGTCACGGGGGATGAAGTCTACGGCGGTGACCGTCACCTGCGGCTGTGGCTCGAGTCGCGCGGCCAGTCTTTCGTGCTGGCCGTTGCGAAGAACGAACCCCTATGGTGGAAAGGTCCAGAGTACGTACGGGCAGATCGGATCGCCGAGGCCCTGCCGGCAAGGGCATGGCGCCGCCTGTCAGCGGGTGCCGGCGCCAAGGGCGAGCGCCTGTATGACTGGGCGCTGACTCCGCTGTAGCGCTTGCAGATCACCGAAGAGGAGCGTCGCTTCGGGCATTACCTGCTGGTGCGACGCAGCCTGGACGAGGAACGCGAACATGCGTATTACGTCGTATACGCGCCGCGCAGCAAGGCCACACGGCAAACCCTGGTGAACGTGGCGGGCCGCAGGTGGGAAATCGAGACCGGCTTCGAGGCGACCAAAGGCGAATGCGGACTCGATCAGTATGAGGTGCGCCGATGGCAGGGCTGGTATCGCCACATCACGCTGGCTCTGCTGGCCCATGCGGTACTCGTCACCCTGCGGGTGCACGGCAAAAAAAACACCTGAAGGTTTGGTGCCGCTCAGCGTGCAGGAGATCCGCCGGCTGCTCTGTCGCATCCTGTGGCGCGGCGCCCACTCTATCGCGTACGTGTTGTCCTGGTCGGCATGGCGGCGCCGACACCAGTACCGCGCCCAGCAGTGCCACTACCGAAGACGAGGATGTGTGCCTCCAGTTTACCCAGATCTACGGCTGTAGTACTAAGTATTTGCTGCACTCTGCGAATTACTGTAACTAGCCGATGTCGTCCTACCTCGCCGCTTCGATGTCTGGACTGGAAGCCATCTTCGAAACCAAAAAAGCGCGGTCCGGAACCTTCAACGCCCTTCCCGACGACGCGGGGTGGCTGTTTCATCGTCGGCCGCTTCACTAACTGGGCACCAACGCAGTTATTGATAGCAATATTGTCGATGATATAGTTGGCATACTAGGCATATTAAGAAGGCTCTTGCGCAGGCGTTATCAACGGAGAATCAACGAAATGTCCACAGCTTCAACCGCTTCAACGGTTTCGACAGTCGGCCTCCTGGCCCGCTATGTGTGCAACTTGAAGGCAGCCGACATTTCCGGCGCGGACAAGCACCGCGCCGCACTGTGTGTCCTCGACACCCTGGCCGCTGCTGCCGCCGCGCTCCATTCGCCGAGTGTGGTCGCGGCGCGTGAGGCCACCATCGATCTGTTCGGGAAGGGAGAAGTGGCCATCTGGTTTGACGGCAGACGTACAACCGCGGCCGGTGCGATTTTTGCCAACAGTTCTGCTGCGGCTTTCCTCGATATGGACGATGGGCAGATCGAGGCTTGGGGACATCCGGCCGCAGCGGTAATTCCCGTGGTCCTGGCTCTTGCCGCCGAGACCGGAGCGTCCGCAGACGACGTCCTCGCTGCAATCGTTGTCGGCTACGAGGTCGGAACCCGGATAAAGGCCGCACGTGGCAGTCACGGGCAGCCACTTGAGCACGGCCAGACCGGCGTCTGGACCGGCTTCTGTGTGGCCGCTGCGGCGGGCTGGCTACTCAAGCGTTCTCCTGAACAGCTGGCAAACGGCCTGGCGTTGTCGGGCGTTTATAGCCCTAATCTGATCGCTACGGGATACACCCGCCAATTCGGAGGAGATGTACAGGAAGGGCTCCCTTGGAGCACCGTGGCGGGCTATTCCTCGTTGATCTTGGGCAAGCTGGGGCATATCGGCTTTGCCGACATTTTCGATCACTTACCCTTTTACAACTCCCGGCGCATCCTCAGAGGGTTAGGTGAGGAGGAGATGAAGATTAACGGGAACTATTTCAAGCCGTACGCGACATGCCGACATTTCCACGGCGCGCTCAAGGCACTTGAAACGTTGGTCTCCCAACATGACATTAAGCCGGCTGAAATTACCGCAATCAGGGTCAACATATTCGAATATGCGCTGAAGCTGTCCAACAAGACGCGCCCAGAAAATCTCTCCGATATCCAGTACAGCATTCCCTTCTGCATCGCTGTCATGGCTATGTTGGGCGCCGAAGCGCTCATGCCAATCGACGAGTCGTTGATCGGTCGAGAAGATATTTGCGCGCTTGCCGAAAAGGTTGAAATCGTCCCGAACGCCGAATTCAGCGCCCAACATGCCTACGCGTATCAACACCTGCCGCAGCCGGACGAAGGATCACATCCGGACTTTGAGTTCAATAGCGTAGACGTTGTAACCACCAGAGGAACGTACTCGTCGCCCAGGGTAACGCCTCCCTATGGCCCGGACGCGCCGATGTCGGTGGATGAACTGAAGGGCAAGTTCCGGATGGCAACGCGCTATGTACTGGATCACAGGGAGCAAGAAGACTTGCTCCATGCTTTCGCAAGTCTCCTGAACGGCGAAATCGCGCCATTGCTCGAGGTGACGGCCAGACCGGTAGCCAAATAGGCCTTTAACGGCGTGGTCCGAAAGATAAGTGCGGCGGGTGCCATGGAGCTCGCCGCTCAATTTACTTTGAGATAGCTAGATTCTGGCCATGAGAAAAATGGTTGTCGAATCAGCGACTCAGCGCATGGATCAAGTGAAAATGTCCAGACCCGAGCCCAATAACAGCGAGATGGAAACAGCGAATTCCGATGAGAAGAGGCCGTCTTTGGGGGTCATCATGCTGGATCCCGACGACTTACCCGATAAACGGTCGGACAACGCCTATAACGCCGTCGTGATGCCGTTCATGGTGGACGACCCGACATTGTGGCCAGTGCCGCTGCGCAAGACCGTCGCCGAGGGTGCGGATGCCGTATCCAACAAGGTTCCGACTCCCGAGGCCGCCCGTGGCATCCTTCAAGCGGCTCGGCGGCTCGATGGACACACCGACCTCATTATCGGCAATTGCGGCTATATGTGGGCCTCCCGCAAACACCTTTACGGACAGACGTCGACGCCCCTGCTAACCAGCGCGCTTGAGTTTCTCGATCTTGCCCTGCGCATAACCAATCAGCCGGTCGGAATTATCACTTGGGACGCCACGCCACTCGTGCCTCTACTCGCTGATCAGCCCGGCTTTGAACGTCTTCGCTGCGTGAGTATCTGCGACCTACCGGATTGGGCGAGCTGGGGCTTAGATCCATGGGCCAACCAAGAACCATGCAGATGGAGCAAGGAGCGCATGGCCCAACAGTTAGCTGAGCGTTTGATCAAGGCGTTCGGCAAAGACGGGGTCTTGAATGATGTCGGCGTTTTGCTGCTGGAATGCACATTGGTCCCGGACTTCCGGAAGACCATCCGTGCGGTGACTTCTATTCCAGTGCTCGACCTTCTGCATTTCGCCAAAGCAGCTCTCGAGTAGTCTCACACGGAGGATCTGGCGCAGTCGGCAGCGATCAGGTCCAGCTCGTCTGAGTCAGAGGCTGTTTGATCACAGCCGATATTGCAGTCAGCATCTTTTATTATAAATGGCGGAGACACTGATATGAGAAGTACCCCTGTTCTAGTCCCTGCGCGGCTCACATTGCGCCAAAAGCACTTCCAAAACGCAGCCTGTTTTAAGTGAATCAGCTTAACCAAACCGTAAATATCGATCCATAAAGGAGCCGAGATGAAACATCTGGTGACCTCCGCCGTGCTTTGCTTGCTGGCGTCTTCTGCGTTTGCCACAGATACTCTGCGCTTCGGCATTGAGGCAGACTATCCGCCGTTTGAATATAAGCTACCAAGCGGGGAATTGACAGGCTTCGATATTGATATCGGCAATGCCGTTTGCGCGCGACTGCAGCTAAAATGCATGTGGGTTGAAAATTCGTTCGATGGGCTCATTCCGGCCTTGATGGCGAAGAAGTTCGACGCTATCAATTCGGGTATGTGGGATACCCCACAGCGCGAAAAAGCAATTGATTTTACATCTGTCATTTACGCGACCCCGATGCGTCTGGTGGCGCGCGCGGACAGTCATATCTTACCGAACGCAGAATCGCTCAAAGGCAAGCGCGTCGGGGTTCAGCAAGGCGGAACTCAGCAACTCTATGCAGAAGCGAAGTGGGCACCGAATGGCGCAATCATCGTCACATATCCGAGTCAAAGCGCGGTGTTCTCGGACTTGGCAGGTGGCCGAATTGATGCTGCTTTGCAATCACAGCAAAGCGCGGAGGATGGTTTCCTGAAAACGCCTGAAGGCAAAGGCTTTACCTTTGTTGGTCCAGGTCTGCTCGATGAGAAGATAAGTGGCCGTGGAGTGTCTTTCGGCGTCCGCAAGCAAGATCAGGTACTGAAAGTCCGTCTCAATGAGGCGATTGCCTCGTTGAAAAAGGATGGAACGCTCGATAAGATCGCAAAAAAGTACTTTCAATATCAGGTTGTCACGCCCTGACCGTCGTGCCATGGCTCGCGTGACTTCGCCCGGACTTCTCAAGTCTCCAAAGCACCGTTCTAAGAGCGAGATCTTACGGAAGCACGGGCGTGCCTGCGAGCAAACGTTAGACAGGTGAGGCGTCGGTCATTGATGATGCGTTGAGTTGAAATTTGTTTCGCCGGCTTCGCAGCGGGAGCTATCGCCACAGCCCAGCTGAAGTCGATCTTGCACGAATTCGGTGAAATGAATCAGTTAGAATAACGAAATATCCATCGGCGGATCAAGCTAGCCTGCTAGCGCGGCGCGGATGATCGGGCGCGTTTTGGCCACGTGAACTCCGGGTTGACTGGCTATTGTCGGGGGTTGATGCTCCCGATCCAGCGCAAGAGTGTCGACCCGCTGGCGGCGCATCCGGAACCTCAGCGCGTGAGCGCCCGGCATCAATCGCTTCATCACTTCGTCTCGAAGTCGGAATGCTCCGACGCGGAGTTATTTTGTTACGTCGCGCGCAGAATGGCAGGTCATTGCGCGATTGCCCCGTGTGCGACAAGGGCCACATGGTCCGCATCGAAGGCGGTGTGCCTGGCACCCTCTCTCCACCTGATCCCAGCCATGGACACTGGCCGGCATCAGCACCAGCCCCCAGCACGTTGGTCTTCCCCATGCAGCTGACGCAAACCGACTCGTTCTTTGCCGTCTTCGCACCATCACAATGTCGCGAAACTCCGCACTATCTGCTCGCTGACCCTCCCATTCTCACTGTCTTCGCGCGACCGGTTGTGTCAGACCACCCACATTTGGCGTGCGATGGCCACCCCTCGGGTACCGCAAATCACCGCGCCGTTCATTCAATGCCCACCATAGAAGTGAACGCTTGCGGAGCGGGTTAGCACAAGCGATTTTTATTTATCGCTCGCGGACCGATCTCGCCGGCTCCCAACATCCATCTGATGCCTCGACCGCTAAACAAAAAATCCTCTGCAACATGTGGCGCGATACCTATGACGCGTTGGAAATACGGTTGACGTGGGTTGACGAATGGTTGATATACCTAGTATTCTGCATTACACAAGCACGCGCAAGCTTTGACCTAGGTCGATTGGCGCACCATGCGATGCAATTCCAATGCGTCGGGTAAGACCGTCTGCCATTTGACCCGGAAGCTGGCTTGGAATGTCCTGATATCTGGCCTATTCAATTGTGAGGCGGTAATGAAAGCAGTTGTCCTGCTCCTGCTGGCGTCAGTGTTCTCGGTTTGTTCTTATGCAAATGATGTGTCAACCCTTCGATTCGGGGTGGATCCCACATATCCGCCATTCGAGTCCAAGGATGCAAGCGGCAAGCTGGCGGGGTTCGAGATCGACCTCGGTAACGAAATTTGCGCTCGCATCCACGCGAAGTGCGCCTGGGTTGAAAATGACTTCGATGGAATGATCCCTGGGCTCAAAGCACGAAAGTTCGATGCAATCATGTCGGGAATGACCGTAACCGCCCAACGCGCAGAACAGATTTCATTTAGCGATAAGCTTTGGAACTCCTCACTTCGCCTTGTGGCAAAAAAAGGTTCCACTGTATTGCCAACGCCCGAGGCACTGCGCGGAAAGTCGGTTGGCGTCCAGCAAGGTACAGTTGGAGAAACTTACGCGAAGAAGAATTGGGCGCCGAAAGGAGCGACAGTCGTCCCGTATCAGAATCAGAATCTCGTCTACGATGACTTGACGGTGGGGCGCCTTGACGGAGTGCTGATTGGCGACATCCAGGCGCAGCTCGGCTTCTTGGGAACGCCTCGTGGTGCTGGCTATGGATTTGTCGGCGACAAAATTGTCGATCCGTCCAGCTCGAAGGGGAATGCGATCGGTTTGCGCAAAGACGACGCAGCGCTCAGACAGAAAATCAACCAGGCGATCGCTGACGTGAGAAAGGACGGAACCTACGAGCGAATCGAGAAGAAATACTTTGCCTTCGATGTCTATGGAGATTGATGCAACCAGCGGCGATCGTGAATCTGCGACCGGAGTCATTTCGGTTCGAAGGCGATTCCGATTACCGCGCCGCGGGGCGCTTTGAATTCCGCTGAGTGCGAAGACCAGCCGGTCAGAAAACCTATGCGCGTTCGTGACTGATGTATGCGTTCGGCGGCCAGGATACCGGAGGCTAAGTTGTCGTTGAAATGTAGACATCTCAGGAGAGCCGTCGCCTAGGCGGCGGTGGGTTGAATCGGAGTTGGCACATGAATTGGCTGGGAATTCTTCATCTTGATACTGAGGACGCGGTATTGGAATCGTCAGCCGAACTTGAAGCGCGTCACGCTGTGATGCCGTTCAGCGTAGGGGAACCATCGTTTTGGAGGGTGCCATTCCTCAACGCGATAGCGACCGGTGCGGAGCCTCACGGAAACAAGCTGCCGACTGACGCGGCCAGCCGTGGGATCGTGGATGCAGTGCGGCGGCTCGACGGTAAGGTTCAACTAATCATCGGTAACTGCGGGTTCATGTGGGCGTCGCGCAACCTTCCTTACCGGACGGCGTCGGCGGCAACGATCACTAGCGGGCTCGAGTTCCTCGATCTCGCTCTGCGCATCACCGGGCGTTCCGTTGGAGTTATCACCTGGGGCGTTCGGGCACTCGATAGGTTGCTGAGTGGTCCCCCGAACTCGAACGTGTACGCCTTCTGGCTGTTGCCCAGCTACCAGAGTGGCAGAAGTCATGGACCAATCGGGAACCTGCCGATTGGACGCAGGAGCGCATGGCCGACGAACTCGCAGAGCGATTGTCGTAAGCGTTCGGCGAGGGCGGAGTGCTTAGTGACATAAACGTACTGATACTTGAATGCACGCTCGTACCGGACTTCCGCAACGTCATTCGTCGATTCACGGCCGTCCCCATTTTCGATCTTCTTCAATTAGCGAAGGCCGCCTTGGAGTAGGTCGACACAGTATTCCGGGAACGCTTGCCAAATGACCTACCTGACTCGGGCCAAAAACTGTCGCGTTCTCGGTGACTTCGGATTCACGATAAGGTTGTCTGTCTGAAAGCCTTGCTAGGTGCACTTCTGATGCTAGAAATGACTGTCTACGTAGATCTGAACTTGCGTTCGCTGCCCGCAGTCGCCGTGCAGCGCGGATTGACGTGCAGAAGCACCGCAAGCGCGCACGGTGAGAAGGCCTACTTCGACGCGCTCCAGATTCCGTCGGTGGCCGACACCGATCCGGAAGTCGCGTGGCCGGCAAGGCCGAAAAGCAGTGCAAGGCCGATGGCATCGAGTACGCCAAGGCCGTGTTCCCGGGGGCGGCATCGGGCCGCGCGATCTCGAATGGCCGCGGCCAGGGTTTCACGAGGCTGATGCTCGACGAGTAACCCATCGCGTGATCGCGGCGGGATCACGGGCCTGGATGCGGGGGAGCTCATCAGCGAAGTGTGCCTCGCGGTCGGGATGGACCCGGACGTGGAAGACATCGGCAAGACGATCCATCCGCACCTGACGCTCGGCGAATCGATCGGGATGGCCGCCGAGCTGTACGAGGGCGTTTGTACCGATTTGCCGTGGAAGCGAAAAAGGGCAAGTCGGAAGTAAATCGAGGCCTGCGTGGATCTGTCGACTGCGCGTTGCAGCGAGCCGGTCACTACCTTCGATCGTCAGGATCGCCGTACCGTAACCTTCAAAAGCGATGAGGAAGCTATGACGATTGTGGGAATGTCGTTGAGAAATATGGTGGAGGACTGGTTGGCGCCCGACCCGAAGAGAGGGTTTCGGGTCAGCCACTACGGACGATCCAGCAGGGGACGATATGTGTGCGTCGTCGCAGACAACGGAAGCGGGTCTAAGGCGATGTTCTTTTTTCGACACCGAATCGGAAAATGGTGCATTTTCCCACCCGATCCAGAGAGACCTGCCATGCGCATCGCTGAAGTTTCGTATGCCCGAGACTCACGGTGAAACTAAACGTTAGGCCGAACGCTCGGAGCATGCTCGGCGCCACCGACGATGCGCCAGGGACTTTCTTCGTGTGCTGTGGGTGAGCGTCGTTGATGGCGATCAGTTTTTCCACGTCCTGATTCGTGGTTGCGTGGCCGGTTCGCTGCGATCATCGAACACGTGTCGATCGGGAACCGGTAAATGCGTGTTCCGCGCCACGCGTGGCTACGCGGCGTGCAGCGAAGGGTACTGTGGACGTTTAGCATACCGAGGTGATTATGGCATCCAAAAATCCTGCTTACGAGCTGAGCAGATCCGCGTCGATCCGGCCTACCGGGCAGGAGGGCGATGATAGTAAGTGCGACGCGTGCAAGGAGAGTTTCGATGATCAGCGACAGACGGAAGATCGTCCACGTTCTTACCAGTGGTCGATGCCCACACGAACCGACGCGCAGGCGGAGCCTGCCGGATCGGTCGGGGAGCTCTGCGTCGTCGCCAAGATCGTAAATCTGCGCGAGATCGAGCAGGTGTATGGCGAGACGACTGCACTTGGCGTGCGGCATGCCGTCTATGAGCGGGCCCGGGCGCTCTCACGATCAGGGAGGGCTACCGTTGCAACAACCGGTGCGCATATCGTTTTTATCTTCGACCTGTCCTACCTGTCCTACAAGGGCGACGCGTCGGAGCAGTTATGCGGGCCCATCATCGAGCACCGGGTAGTCAAGGTACTTGGCGCGCACGTCGTACCACTGGGAGACGCGGCCATCATGCCTGTAGTACGCGCGTCAGCGATGCGCTCCGGGTACCAGCCATTTCAGGATTTCATCGATGCGGCAAACCTGGCGACCGCGGGCCATCACTGGTGTGAGCGGTACAAGGCCGATATGGTGGTGGCTGCTACCGTCTTCGTGGCACTGGAGGAGAAAAGGCTTGATTTCGATCGGGAACCCGTCTGCGCGGCAGGCGATTCGCAAGATGTGACGTACTACGAGGTACTGCTTTGCGAGATAAGGAATGGCCAGCGCATCCGTATCGGTAGTCTCGTGGGGGCCATTGAGCGCCTGGGGATGGTGAGGCGGCTCGACGAATGGGTCGTCGACTCGACGATCGCCGCATTGCGCCGCAATCCTGCGCTTCGACTCGGCTGCAATGTGTCCGCGCATAGCGCCACACTCGATGCGTGGTGGACGCCCATCGCCTCACAGTTGCATGCAGACAGGCACCTTGCTTCTAGGCTGACGATCGAGATTACGGAAACAGCCGCAATGACTTCGACAACAGAGGAGGCGCGGAATTTCGTCAGGACGTTCCAGGCGCTGGGCTGCCAGATGGCACTGGATGACCTGGGGAAAGGCCACAACAATCTGATCGCCCTGATCGGGCTTGGCGTCGATATCGTCAAGATCGACCTGCGTTGCCTCCGACAGGAGGAAGGCGGCACCCGAAGTCCCCTAGGTCTGCGTCCGCTTATCCAGTTCGCGAAGACTTACGCGGCGAGCGTCATCGTCGAAGGCATCGAGACGGAGGACGACGCGCAACAGGCGCGAGAGTGCGGGGCGACGTGCCTTCAGGGCTATCTCTATTCAGGCCCTTCCGCACCAGACATTGGCGCGGAAAAACGTTGATGAAACGGGCTCACCGTTGGTGTTCGGCGAGGGTGTTAGCGCAGAGCCGACTATTGTCGGAATCGGCGGCTGACGTTTCGATATGCGCGTACCCGGTTATGAAGATGGGCCTCCGGGAAGATTCGATGTCACGCACGGCCGGAGGAGGGCGTGCATGCGGCTTGTTATTCGGTATTCGCTTTGCTTCAGAGTCCTGTTACCGATGAACAGTCGATCCTGGTGACGACCGTGATCGATACGTTGCGTGCGCATCCGGGCATGTCGCTAGGCTGTAACGTGTCGATTCAGAGTGCAGCGCTCGGCGGCTGGCGGTCGAAGGTGATCGAAACCCTTGCCGGGGAGCCTCAGGTCGCGGCACGGCTCGTCATCGAGTTGACGGAAAGCGCGCCGCTGACCGACATCGACGCAGTCGCGGACTTCGTCCGGGCGCTGCAACAGCTCGGATGTCGCGTCGCTCTCGATGACATCGGTGCAGGCTACAGTTCCGTGAGGAGTCTTATGGAACTGGGCGTGGACATTGCAAAAATCGATGGTGGATATCTGCATCGGGCCCGCTCGAACGGGTGCGCACGAGTGCATTTGGGTGCGCTGATCCATCTGGCGCGAACAAGCGCTTCGCATGTGGTGGACGAACGTGTCGAGGACGAGGAAGACCTGCACGTATCCCAGGCCTGTGGCGCGCATTGGGTTCAGGGATATCTCTTCGAGCCCATCTTCGCCGCTGGTTTGGCACAATCCGCGTCTGAGCCGGAACGGGACTGATGCGCGAGATGGAAGGTCCTGCGGGAGAAAGGAGTAAGCGTCTCGCCGTGGCCGTTCTGGCGTGCTGATTGAGGTTTTGGGTAGTTTGGTATCCACCAAATTATGGTGGGTACCAAAGTGGACAAGACATGGGGCGATGGCGCCGCAGACGGCGCAAATAAGCGGCCGAACTTTCCGACCGAGTTCAAACGGCAACTGGTTGAACAATCTCTCGAGCCGGGCGCGTCGGTGGCGTTGATCGCGCGCAGCAACGATATCAATGCAAACCTGTTGTTCAAATGGCGACGGCTTTATCTGGCAGGAGAGTACGGTTTGCCGACGCTGCCTGAGGGCGCGACGCCAAAGCGGGCACAGGAGGTGCCGTCGCTGTTGCCTGTGAATGTCGTCGCTGAGGCGGCAGAACATACGTCACCGATGGCAGTTGATGCGACACGGTCGCCAGAGAATCTTTGCGAGATCGAGTTCGACCGGGCACGCTTGAGGGTTTGCGGCAATGTGTCACCGGATATGCTGCGGCTGCTGATCCGGGAGCTATCCCGATGATCGGCTTGCCGGCAGGCACTCGCATCTGGATCGCCGCAGGCGTGACCGACATGCGTAGTGGTTTCCCGGCTCTTGCCGCGAAGGTGCAATCGGCACTCGAAGACAATCCGCTCGGCGGCGACGTGTTCATTTTTCGGGGACGTCGCGGCGATCTCGTAAAAATTCTATGGGCAACAGATGACGGACTATGGCTTCTTGCGAAGCGGCTTTCGCATGGACGGTTTATTTGGCCCCAGGCGGAGGGCGGCAAGATCTTCCTGACGTCGGCACAGCTGTCGATGTTGCTGGAAGGCATCGATTGGCGACAGCCCCGTCGCACGGCGGCATTATCGATGTTGTAAACTGCATCGAAGGCTCGTAAACTGCGGCACATGCCCGATCACGCGCCGCTTCCGCAAACCGTTGCCGAGCTCCACGCCCTGGTGCTCGAGCAGCAGGCATCGATCGCAAAGATGCAGCAGGAGATCGCCGAACGCGACCAGCAAATCGAACGCCTGAAAGCGCAGATCGACAAGCTCAGGCGCATGCACTTCGGTCGTAAATCCGAGCAGTTGGAGCGGCAGATCGATCGGCTCGAAACCCAACTCGAGGATCTGGCAGCCGGCAGCGGCGTTGCCGATGTTCGCCGTGCGCGCGCTCGTGCATCGAGCTGGCGTATCTGCAGCATCTCCGAAGGAAGCCTTGGCGCCCCATCTGCCACGCGAAGAGCACGAGCTCGAGCCCGATTCCATCTGCCCGAAGTGCAACAACGCCATGGAGTTGCTCGGCGAGGATGTGTCTGAGCAGCTCGCGCGCGTCACGGCGATGTTCAAGGTCATCCGCACGATCCGTCGCAAGCGGATCTGCACCGGTTGCGGCCATATCGCGCAACCTCCCATGCCGGGGCTGCCGATCGAGCGCAGCATCGCGCATCCGAGTTTGCTGGCCGAGATCATCGTGGCGAAGTATGCAAACCACACCCCGCTGTATCGGCAATCCGAGATCGCGGCGCGCGACGGCGTACGTCTCGATCGGGCCACCATGGCGCGCTGGGTCGGACAATGCGAAGAACTCTGCCGGCTGCTGACTGAAGCACTGCGCCGCTACACGATGGCGACTGCCAAGCTCCACGCGGACGACACGCCGATCCCGGTGCTCGCGCCTGGGAACAAGAAGACCAAGACCGGTCGGTTGTGGGTCTACGTGCGCGACGATCGTCGCTCAGGTTCGAGCGATCCCGCTGCGGTCTGGTTCGCTTACTCACCGGACCGCAAAGGCATTCACCCCCAGACCCATCTTGCCGGATTCGAAGGCATCCTTCAGGCGGACGGCTATGCAGGCTTCAACGAGTTGAACGAAGGCGGCAAAGTTCGTCTGGCATTTTGCTGGGATCATGCGCGCCGATACGTATTCAACGTGCATGAGACAGCCCCGTCGGGCACCACGAAGCAATGGCTCGACATGATTGGCGAGTTTTACGCAATCGAGGCTGATATCCGCGGCAAACCGCCCGATGAGCGGCGACGCGTCAGGCAAGAAAAAAGCAGCCCGTTGCTCGCGGCTCTCGAGAAGTCGGTGAGGGAGAAACTCGCGACTCTTTGGCCGAAGGCACCGCTGGTCGAAGCGATCAACTACTCTCTGAACCGCTGGGATGGGCTCACGCTGTTTTGTGACGACGGCCGCGTCGAGATCAGCAACGTGCTTGCCGAAAAGGCTCTGGTGCAAATAATTGGTCAGAGCGACATTTTTCCTATCGATATGGATACCTTATCGATGAGACAGGACAGCATTCCAGGCAGCGAGGGCA
>NZ_PVNC01000036.1:0-33807 GCF_003001875.1 Paraburkholderia sp. BL18I3N2 | reverse complement strand
TTCATCAACCCGAACGAAGTCGAGAACGTGGTCGATCACATCGTGCAACTCACCGATGGCGGCGCGGACTATTCGTTCGAATGTATCGGCAACACAAAGGTGATGCGTCAGGCGCTCGAATGCACGCACAAGGGCTGGGGCCAGTCGTTCATCATCGGCGTGGCGGCGGCGGGCGAAGAGATCAGCACGCGTCCGTTCCAGCTGGTGACGGGCCGCGAGTGGAAAGGCTCGGCATTCGGCGGCGCGCGCGGCCGCACCGACGTGCCGAAGATCGTCGACTGGTACATGGAAGGCAAGATCAATATCGACGATCTGATTACACACCGTCTGCCGCTCGAACGCATCAACGAGGGTTTCGATCTGATGAAGAAGGGCGAGTCGATTCGCTCGGTGGTGTTGTACCAGGCGACGCGCTGATCGTCTCGCTTTGCTTGAACAGCCAGGTGTCAGTTCGCTGGTGGCTCCACCTGCTAGCGATTTATCCCATGAAGTGTTGAGTGGGCGATATGAGCCCAGTGCTCATATCGTTTTTCTTCGCGTAGTACCGCGACTGGCCCAAATACAACCGGTTGCAGCCTATTGATCACAGCTTTTAAGGGGCTAAATGGGTCGTCCACTGCCGATCGCTGGTAGGCAAGGATCGGCCGGATTCTGCCCGACGGCCTTCGGCGCGAGTCGCTCCCGTTCCCGTCCCCAGTTAATCTCTGCGAATGCCGCCATTGCGCTCCAGAGCAACCGTTCTGCCCCGCCGCCGCTCGAACGCAACTCGACGTCACCGTTTGTGTCCCCGCCTATCCATGCTTACAACGGACTGTTCTGCGCATATTGAGCGCGCCGCTTGTCGATCCATCTCAGGCTCCTGGTGGCTTGTCACCCTCACCAGGTGCTATGTTAAGCACTGCGGGATTCTGGCTTAAATCAGTGATGGAACCGGAATAATGACGAAAGTTATCAATCTCTACCGCTATCCAATCAAGGGGCTCTCTCCCGAGCCCTTGACGGAAATGGCCGTCAGCCACGCGCAAGGACTGCCCTTCGACCGCGCATTCGCGCTGGCGCTCGGCACGACGCGCTTCGATCTGGAAGCCCCCGAGCCGCTCGACAAGGGCTGTTTCCTGATGCTGCGCAAGAATGAAAAGCTTGCTGCGCTGGGGACGCGGCTGGATCCAGAAACCGGCACGCTAACCATTCGCTATCGCGATGAGATTGTGCTTGAGGCGGCGACGACGAGTGCTGCGGGCCGCGAGGCGATCGAGGATTTCATGGCGGCTTATCTGGGCGAAGCGACTGAAGGCCGCCCCCGCCTCATCTCGGCCGAAGGCCACAAATTCACGGATGTCGGCGTGGTTTCGCCGGTCATGATGAAAGCGATCTCGGTGATCAACCTGGCCTCCGTGCGGGCGCTTGAGGAGGCGACCGGGATTTTCGTGCACCCCTTGCGCTTCCGCGCCAACATCTATCTCGATGGCTTGCCTGCCTGGGCGGAGTTCGACTGGCTCGGTCGGGAAGTCGAGATTGGCGGGATACGCTTTCGCGGGGCACTACGGACGCGGCGCTGTGCCGCCACCAACGTCAACCCCGAGACCGCCACACGCGATGCCAATCTGCCGAAAGCAATCTTGCAGCATTTCGGCCATACCGATCTCGGCATTTATCTTGAGGTGCTGAGCGACGGCGTCTGTTCGGTCGGCGATGCGGTGACGGTCGCGGCTTGACGAGGCCGGAGGGGCAATCAAGGGCTGGAGATCTGGTCTGACAGATGGCCAAGATGGTGAGGTGCCATGCGCGGCCGCTTGCCAGGACGTGAACAAGCTTGCTTTCTCCCTGTGTGAGCGCGCGCTTTCTCTGTTCCTCCGCTTCAAGCGCCTGCTCAACGTATGGCACTTCTGCAGGGGAGAGCCAATTGGCGAAACGCCGACGATCCACGACGATGAACGGAAGCAGCACCGCCATGACGATCGTCGGTACCGTTTCAAGAACGAACACAGGCTACGTCATCGACCCGCGTTAATCGCGAATCCGCTGTTCGTTCATGCAGGGCACCTGGCGTAGTTAAACCTGGATGCAGACCAACCGTGCAACGCCGCAGGGAGTCGCAACGCCGTGAGCGTAACGATGCCAACGAAACCGTGCAAGGCACCTTAATACGGGCTGCTCCATCTTCGCGGCATGTCTCTCGCCCTGACTAGAGCCGCTTTTCCCATTCTTTCTACTGTGGTTACGTGGATTCTTGTCGTCGACAAGTTCAGAACCCTTCGTTTTGCGCGAGCGTGAAATCGAGGTTGTGAGATTGCGCGTGGCCGAGATCGCGATTCAGGTGATTGTCGGCCCCGCCCTTCACGATCGAGCGTGCGCGTGTGGTGAGGGGTTCGGGGCGCGTGCTTACGCGGCTCACGAAAATCTCGCGCAATACGTTCCCGCCGGGGAAGCCGAGTTGCTGGGAGAGATGGACCGTCTCGGCGGGCTGGACCCTCGCGCGTTCGGCGACCTTGCGCATCGAGAGGACGGCGACTTCGTCCGGTAGCCGAGAAGGAATGCGGCGCCGGCCTGGAATTGCGGGCTCAGGTCGGGAAAGCGGTCGCGAATGGTCGCAACTAGTTCGTTGAAGTTGGGTACGGGTGCGCCTGGAAGCAGCGGATAGAAAGCGCCATCCAGGCACGGCGTGCCGGCCTCAGCGGACACGCCCTGTTTCAAGGTGGTGTCCCTGCTACGGCAGTGCACAAACTAGGTGTAAACCACTAGTTGCATCGTTATTTTGATCACCGACACTCCGCAAACAGATTTGCATAAATAACTCAAAAGCAAATTTCATTGCGAAATGCTTTTCTTCTTATTGACAAGGAGTCTCCATGAAACTCGCCGCAAAACTCGCCGTGGCTGCCCTGGCTGCAATTTCCTTCGCCAGCAGTGCCGCTTACGCCGACACGCTACTCGTGGCATGCGACACCGCGTTTGTGCCTTTCGAATTCAAGCAGGGCAATGAATATGTCGGCTTCGACATCGACTTGTGGAAGGAAATCGCCAAGGATTTGAAACTCGACTACAAGCTCCAGCCAATGGACTTCAGCGGCATTCTGCCGGCTCTGCAAACCCACAACGTCGATGTCGCGCTCGCGGGCATCACGATCAAGGACGAACGCAAGAAGGTTATCGATTTCTCCGATGGCTACTACAACAGCGGTTTCACCCTGATGGTGCCTGCGGACAGCACGATCAAGGGACCCGACGACCTCAAGGGCAAAACACTGGCGGTCAAGACTGGCACTTCGTCTTTTGACTACGCAAAAGCGAACTTCAAGAACACGGATTTGCGCGCGTTCCCGAACATTGACAATGCGTATCTCGAACTGGCCACCGGCCGCGTGGACGCCGCCATGCACGACACGCCGAACGTTCTCTACTACATCCACACCGCGGGCCAGTCGCGCGTGAAGGCGGTCGGTCCGCAAATGATGGCGCAGCAGTACGGCATCGCGTTTCCCAAGGGCAGCCCGCTCGTGGCGAAGGTCAACGCCGAGCTGGTGAAGATCAAGGCCGACGGGCGCTATGCGGCGATCTACAAGAAGTGGTTCGGCGTCGAGCCGGCGAAATCCTGATTACATGCGCTCTGGAGTTCAATGATGCAGTTCGATCCGTCGGTCATCGTGGACGCCGTGCCCGCGCTCATGCAAGGCGCGCGTCTCACGGTGCTGATCACGCTCGCGGGGTTGGCGGGCGGCATGCTCGTCGGCCTGCTGTTCGGGTTGATGCGTGCGTATGGCAACGCGTTGTCCCAGAAAATCGCGTTCACGTACATCGAGTTTGTACGCGGCACGCCGATCGTGGTCCAGGTGATGTTTCTCTACTTCGCGCTGCCCTTGCTGCTGCACGTGCGCGTCGATGCCATGACGGCGGCGGTCGCGTCGATCATCATCAACTCGGGCGCGTATATCGCCGAGATCGTACGCGGCGCGTTTCTCTCCGTGCCACGCGGGCTCAAGGAAGCAGGCCTCGCACTCGGCATGCCGGGCTGGCGCGTGCTGGCATTCGTGGTCGGTCCCGTCGCGCTGCGCCGGATGACACCCGCGCTCGGCAACCAGTTCATCGTGAGCCTGAAGGACACGTCGCTGTTCATCGTGATTGGCGTAGGCGAACTCACGCGGCAAGGTCAGGAAATCATGGCGTCGAACTTCCGCGCGGTGGAAATCTGGACGGCCGTGGCGCTCATCTACCTATGCATGATCGGCACGCTGACCTTCGGGCTGCGGACGATGGAAAAGCGGATGCGCATCCTATGAATACGATGAATCACCAGGATCTCATGACCAACCACATGGTGCAGTTCAAGCGAGTGACGAAGCGCTTCGGGCAGACCGTCGTGCTCGATCAAGTCGACCTGAGCATCGGTGCTGGCGAAGTCGTCGTGCTGATCGGACCGTCGGGTTCGGGCAAGTCCACGCTTCTGCGTTGTATCAACGCGCTGGAGCAGATCGATGGCGGTGATCTCGTGGTCGATGGCATCAGCGTGCTCGGCGGCTCCAAAAAGGTACGCGAGATTCGTCAGGAAGCGGGCATGGTGTTTCAGCAGTTCAACCTGTTCCCGCAGATGACGGCATTGGAGAACGTCGCGTTCGGCCCGCGCCAGGTCCGCGGCATGAGCAAGCCCGACGCGGAATCGCTGGCGCGCGAGCTGTTGACGAAGGTCGGGCTCGGCGCGCGCGTCGGGCACTATGCGAGCGAACTGTCTGGCGGCCAGCAGCAGCGCGTGGCCATCGCACGTGCGCTTGCAGTGAAGCCGAAGCTCATGCTCTTCGACGAGCCCACGTCCGCACTCGATCCCGAACTGCGCCAGGAAGTGCTGCGCGTCATGCAGGCGCTTGCCGAAGAAGGCATGACCATGGTCGTTGTCACGCACGAGATGGCGTTTGCGCGCAAGGTCGGCACGCGGCTCATCTTCATGGAACACGGGCACATTACCGTCGACGGGCCGCCTGCCGATTTGCTCGATAATCCGCCTAATCAGCGCCTGCGCGATTTTCTGCAACACGTCGAATAACTTTGCAAATCACTTTGAATATGGCAGCACTCGGATTTATTGAAATCTCCGGTTCACCGCGCGAGGCGGGCGAAGCACTCGGCCGGTTCGGCGCGCACGCCGTGCGGGCGAATCTATTGAAGACGCCTGCATGGCAAACCATCATGCAATGGCGTGGCAGCGACACCTCGAAGGCAATGGCCGCGCTCGTGCGCGAACGCTTTCCGCGCGTATGGGACGAGCTCGAAGGTCTGGCGATTGGTCTTGGCCTGCCCTTCGAGGATGTCTTTCTCTGGAACTGCCGCGGCGATCTCTGGGCGATGTCGCCCGATGGCTGCACGACCGTGCAGATTCCGGGCGTCGATACGCGCCGGATCAGCCACAACGAAGACGGTCTTCCATGCTTCTCCGGTCATTGCGCGATTGCCGAATGCAAGCTCGAAGGCAGCGCGGGCTTCGCAGCCTTCGTTTATCCTGCTTCGCTGCCGGGGCATACGTTCGCGGTCACGAACGGCGGTCTCGCCGTGACCGTAAACAATCTGCGTCAGCGTGAGGTCGTCGTGGGCGTGCCGCGCATGGTGCTTACCCGCGCGATGCTCGACACGGGTGATCTCGATGAAGCCCTGTCCATCGTGAGGGACAATCCGCGCGCGGGCGGCTTTCATCTGACGCTCGGCGCCTGTAGCAGTCCCGCGCTGCTGAGCGTCGAATTCAGCGCGCACGATTGCTCGGTAACCGAAGTGGTAGTGCCCTCACTGCATGCAAACCACGCCATTCACCCGTCGATGCACGGCTTCTCGCAGATCATCACGGATTCGTCGCGTCATCGGCAGGCGCGCGGCGATGCGATGCTCGCATCCGGTGAACCAGTCGATCCGCTCGCGATCCTTGCCGATCGGCAAGATGCCGCGCTGCCGATACATCGTCTCGATCCGAACGACCCCGACGACGAGAACACACTTGCCACCGCCGATATGACGATTCGTGCGTCTCACATAGAATGGAAGGTTCACGAATATCCCGGGCAGCCCGCTCGGTATCGGATGATCAATGGACACAGGCAAACAGAAGGGGCATCGCTCCAGCGAGACTGACTCAGACGCGCAGATGCCGCCGCGCAGCGTGGACGGACTGCGCGAGTTGGTGATACGCATCGGCCGCGACGAGGCCGAGGTCTCGCTCGGCGGCAAGGCGCGTACCGTTCTCGCCAAACTGCTCGAACGCCCCGAAGAAACGGCGGTGCGCACCATCACTGATCTCGCGGCATCGCTCGATGTCAACGCGTCCACGCTCACGCGCCTGTCCACCAGGCTCGGCTATGCGGGCTTCTCGGATTTTCAGGGCGTGTTTCGCGACAGCCTCGCCGAGCGTCATCGGAGTTTCTATAGCCAGCAGGCGGAGCGGCTCGTCGCGAGCAGCAAAACGCACGCGCGCGATGCAGCACCCGAAGTCGACATGGTCGTGAAGCTCGCGCGCGAATCGATCGGCAATGTGGAAGGCTTCATCGCGCAACTTTCGCCTTCCGATCTGCGCAGCGCCGCGCGCCTCATCGCCAATGCGAAGCGCGTGCGCGTTCATGGCCTGCGCCAGTTCAGCGCCCTGGCGAGCTTCGTCTGCTATGGGCTCGGCATGATCCGCACGGATGTCGCTCTGCTCGATGTGCAGGGGCTCGGCGTCGCGGAAGGACTCGCGCAGTTGCAGCCGGGCGATGTCGTGCTCGTGACGAGCGTCGCGCCCTATACGCGCAGTGTCGCCGATGCCGCCATAGCCGCAAAGGAAGCCGGGCTCGAAGTCATCGCGATCACAGATACGCTCGCCTCGCCACTCGTACCGCCCGCGCGCCATGCCTTTCTAGTGCCGCACGAAAGCAGCTTCTTCAGCAACAGCATGGGTGCCTATCTTGTTTTTTGCGAGGGCCTGCTGAATCTTGTTGCGGCGCATCTCGGGACGCGCTCCCTCCAGGCGCTTGAGCGGCGCGAGCGTCTGATCAGGACGCTCGGTATTGAGACGCCCTGACGCGCGTCGCATTATGCGCTCGCGTGGATGTTCGGGGGTGATCGCGGGCACATCCTTTGCCAGGTCGATTCCGACGGTAGTAAGCTGGTCCATGACTTCCCCTCCTGTTCCGATTGATGGCTGACATCTCAATCCTGGCACTCCATGCCGTGCGACTTCAACGTCGCCTCAGGTTGGGGAAGTCCCTCACATTTGAAAAAGTCGTGTTTTGGTTGGGGGCGCAGAAGTTGGCGACACGTTTTCGAGTTGTGGCGCTTAGCGAAGTGGCGAACTCGAACCAGGCAGCGATTGTCGAGGTTGAACGAGTAGAAGAGCTTGTCCTGTCCGCTATCCAATCGACCCATCATGACGATTCACTCCCCGTCGCTCGATGTCTCCCAGGATATCCAACACTCCGCATCTACGGCGACTTTTTCAACAGAATCCGTCCGTAACGGACCGTCAACAAAGGCACCTGGAGCTTGGACCGCTCACATGTCTGCCTCGACACGTTG
Organism: Paraburkholderia sp. BL18I3N2; assembly: GCF_003001875.1. Taxonomy (NCBI): domain Bacteria; kingdom Pseudomonadati; phylum Pseudomonadota; class Betaproteobacteria; order Burkholderiales; family Burkholderiaceae; genus Paraburkholderia; species Paraburkholderia sp. BL18I3N2. The sequence goes on along the minus strand of NZ_PVNC01000036.1, from coordinate 26,283 downwards.
CAGAAAAGAACGCGGGGCAACGACACATTTCAATCAACTGCATTGATAACACACGAACATCAATGCTTTAAAAAAATTCACTTATCGCGTCAATTTATTTGCGTGAGTATCTGTACTCAAGATTCCAGCCAAATTGGCACGCAAAAAAACGCATCGGAGACAAGCCATGCACGACGCAAGACGCATTCGACGCGGCTAGCGATCGCCACTCGGGGCCGCCAGGTCTCGTGGCCCAGCCTCCACGCATACCAGACATCGCAACGCGAGCGCCAATGGCGCGGCGGCCGCTTTGTCACGTCCGGCGCTCGTTCGAACACCCGTTTCTTATCTATCGCAATGCCCTTCAGGAGACAAACTTCATGCAAATCACCGGTATGTTGCACGGCGCGCGCCTGCTGCAATTCGTCGGATTCCCGGCGAGTGAAATCCTCGGCCCGAGCGCCAGCGAAGAGGAGATCAAGACCTTGATCGATCGCCATCGCCAGATTTTCATCAAGCCCGTCTTCAAGGGCGGAGTCGGAAAGAAGGGTAAAGCGGGCTTGCTCGGCCGCGCCACCGATCTCAAGACGGCGCTGAGCGAGAAAGAGCGGTTGTACTTTGCCCAGCATGCCGTCGGCCACTTGAAAGCGAAGGCGAATGGCGTGACGTTCGAAGCCGGCGTGCCGGCCGAGCATGAAGTCTATTTCTCGATCACCGATTCGACCCGCTTTCGTGCACCGACGATGACGCTCTCGCACAAGGGCGGCATGGATATCGAAGAGGTCGATCCGAAACATGTGGCGATGGTGCCTTTTGATGCGTTGACGGGCCTCAAGGCGTTCGTCGTGGCGAACGCGCTGAGCGAGATCGGCGCGCCGAAGGAGATCATCTCGCCGCTCGTGCAGCAGTTGCCGAAACTCTGGGAGCTCTTTCACGACTTCGGCATGACGACGCTGGAGCTTAATCCGATCCGGATGCGCGAGGACAAGAACGGACGGCTGACACCGGTCGCCTGCGACTTCAAGTGCGGCTTCGATCGCGACGACCCGCGCTGGACGCGTCTTGGACTGCCGCAACACCTGTTCGCCGCCGACTACTCCGACTTCGAGCAGGAGATCAATCAATTGCGCACGCATCAGGGCCAAAGCGATGTGTACGTGATCAACGACAAGGGAACAATCCTCGCGCCGACGTTCGGCGGCGGTGCCAACTCGCTCGTCACCGAAATGCTCGGCGACGCCGCGATCATTTCGTCGGATTTCGGGGGCAATCCGCCCTACGCGAAGATGAAGGAAGTGGCCCGTATCTGTTTCAAACACTGGCTTAAGCAGTCGAACGTGCTTTTCATCATCGGCGGCAAGTCGAACAACACCGACATCTTCGAGACGCTGCGCGCGATGGCTGATGCCCTTCGCGAACACTTCAGCGAGCATGGACCGACGCCGCTCTACGTGGTGCTGGGTCGCGGCGGCCCGAACCTCGTGCGCGGCATGGCGGCGTTGAGAGACACCTGCGACTCCCTCGGCCTGCCTTACAGACTTTTCGGATTCGACTCCGACATCAGCGAAGTCATCCAGTACGCACGAAAGGCCGATGCGTGGATGCGAGAGGGTGGCCGGGCCAGGATCGCAGCACGGACCGGCGCGACCGCGATGAAAGCCGAAACGGCTCAGGCTTGAGGAGCACGACATGTATAAACAACACAGCAACCCGTTCAAGTACTTCGTCGGCGTGAACTCGCTTGCACAGATCGCCACGCGCGACGATCGCGTGTGCGTGCTCAATATCCTTGGCGGTGAGTCTTCGGATGTGACGCCCGTTAGTCATGCCTTCTCGGGCGGCAATATAGTCTTCGGTACGGCACCGGGGAAGGGCGGGCAAACGCTCGCCACATCGGCCGGCGATATCCCGGTGTACAACAACGTCCGCGAAGGGCTGGAGGCAGGGCACCGCTTCAACTGCGGCGTGGTGTATCTGCCGCCATCGGCTGCCCGCGACGGCGTTGCCGAACTGATTCGCGTCAATCCCGACCTCAAGAAGATTTTCATCATCACCGAGAAGATCGCCGTGCATGACGCCCGCGAAATCCGCGCGATGGGTCAGCAAGCGGGCATCGACATCTTCGGGGCGAACGGGCTGGGCGTCGCGGACTCGTGGAATCGCGTGAGAATCGGCGGAGCGCTCGGCGGCGACAATCCGGACGATTCGCTGCGCAAAGGTTCAATCGCTATCTTCTCCAACTCCGGTGGATTCAGCACGACGATCGCGCAATATCTGCGCATGAGCGGCTGGGGCACATCGACCGTCATTTCGAGCGGCAAGGACGTCTACATCCACTACGCCGCGCCGGAATTCGCATTCGCACTCGCCAACGATGCGCGCAGCAAGGCCGCCGTGCTCTATTGCGAACCGGGCGGCTACTACGAAGCCGATGCGACCTTTACGAAACCGGTGGTTGCCTGCGTGGTGGGCCGGTGGAAAAGCCGGCTGACGCGCGCGGTCGGTCATGCGGGCGCGATGGCCGGCGGTTCCGATGACGCGCAAGCGAAGGAACGCTGGTTCATGGAGAAGTTCGGCGTCGACCGGCTCTTTAGCCCAGACGATCCATGCTGCTCGGCCAAGGGCGCGGTCGTCACGAATATTGCGCATATCCCGGCGGCGCTGACCGCCGTCATGCGCGCCAACGCGACGATGCCCGACTTCGAGCCCGAAGGCAGCCTCGCGCTCAAGCCGTGGTTTGGCTCCGATCAAGAGATCGAGTTGCCGTCTGCCCTTGCGATTCCCGTGGTCCGCGCGGTCGCTCCGTATGACGAGCAAGTCTTGCAGGTCAACAGCCAGATCGGGGCGATTGCACCGCGTCAGACGCTCAAAGACGCATCGGGCGCGTCGCAAATGGACGCGAAAACGCAAGTCAGCAGCCTGCACGGAACCTCGATGCTCGACGCCGCGACGCGCTCGCTCGAAGCGAACGTGAACCTTGCCTTGCTGCACGAATCCGGCGGCGAGAACGACGAGAGGCTGATCAGCGTAGCGATCGCGGCTTCGGTCAATCTGCATGGAACGCCGGAACTCGTCGCCGCCCAGGCGGCGCGCGAGGCGGGCAACGCCCCGAACGCGATTCTGGCGGCTGCGGCATCGATCGTCGGGCCGAATCGTCAGCGGGCGGCGCGCGATGCCGCCAAATGGCTGATCGATCGCTTCGCGGCTGCGGGCCTCACGAACGCGCTCGATGAAAGCTTCGATATCGGCCAGATCGACGCCACCGGCTGCGAGCCGCTCTTCGTCGATGCCCGCGATCCGCGCGCCGAAGCGATGCTCGCGGGACTTGCGAAGCGTGAAGCCAGGTCAGTGCTAATCCACTGGCTGGCGTCGCAGCCGGCGCACCCGACGGCGGATGCCGTCCTCGCCGCGATCACGACCACGTTGGCGTGGGGTCCACTCATGCGCAAGCGTGTGTCGCGCGTGACCGCAGAGAGCTTGCCCTGGTGGACGATGCTGTTCGGACGTTTGATCGGCGCTTCGGCGGATGCATCTCGTCACGCCCCGGAAGGCTTCTGCGGCTTCACCACCGAATCGCTGCTGAATGAACGCAGCCTCACCGAGGTTTGTTTCGCCGCATTGCTCGATCTCGAACCCGGCTGCGACGATCTGTTCGCCTTCAAGACGCTCGTCGGTCTGCTGCTCACCAACGGTCCAGGAGCCATCTCGGCGCAGGGTGCGAAAGGCGCCGTCTCGGCCGACGGTCCGGAAAGCCCCGAGCGCGTGCAACTCAACAAGGCGCTGGTCGGCTTTCTTTCGCATACCGGCTATACGCATGGCGGCAACGGCTATGAGGGCGTCGCATTCCTGATCGAAGCGTTCAGGGACAGCGGCCTCGACGATCCGGCCGACCCTGGACATGGCGTGGACCTGCGCGCGCTGGCCCAGCGCTCGGTTGAGCGTTACGCGCAATACAAGGCGCGGCAGAAAAGCGCGGGTAGCCTCGATATCGCGAAGCTCCCGGGCGTCAATCATCCGGTGTTCAAAGACAGGCCCGTCAATCACGACCCCCGCGAGGTGTTCATCGCAAACTTGTGCGAGAAGCGCGGGGAATACAACGTGTTCCATGCGTTCTATCGCGAAGTTGTACAGGCGTTGTTCGATGCCGGCGTGTCCCGCAACGTGTACTGTGTCAACATAGACGCGGTGATCGCGGCCCTGCTGCTGAAGATGTTGTGGCAGCCGCTTAAACGTGGTGAATTGACCGAGCGCGATCTGGAAAGCGCCGCGTTCACGATCTTCCTTTATCCCCGCATGCTCGGATGCGCGGCGGAAATCGACGATCACCTGAACCGGGGACGCAACATGGACACCCGCACGCCCGCCTCCCAGTGCCGCTTCGTGGCTTGAAAGCAACCCGGCACTGATAACCAGCGAACATCAATCGTGCCGCAAATAGCACTTAGCGTTTCCCGCTGTCCGGGCGAGTATTCGACAAACAACAATGCGCCCGAACACCACGACGTTCGAAGTTTTCAGGAGACACCTGTATGCATCCCTCCTCAAGCAGCTTGCCCCCGGGGCAGACGAAGACGTCCGCCGTATTACGCGTGACAGCGGGCAACTTCCTGGAGCAGTTCGACTTCTTCCTGTTCGGCTTCTAAGCAACGCAGATCGCCGCGGTTTTCTTCCCGGCGGCGAGCGAGTTCGCATCGCTGATGATGACCTTCGCCGTCTTCGGCGCGGGCTTCCTGATGCGGCCGCTCGGTGCGATGGCTCTGGTGCAAATGGCTGGTCAAATCAAGTTTTTTCCTATCGATATGGATACCATATCGATTGAAAAGAACGGTATTCCAGACAGCGAGCGCAGCGGTATCTTTAAGTCCGAGCATGGAGAAGTTGAACTGCCCCTTGCGAATGCGATGCATCAATTCGATGCCTGAAATCGTGGTCATGGCATTCCTGAATCGTTTGAAGCCGAGCATCACATTCGTTCTGGACTTGATATTTCGATGGTCCTGCTCGATCAAAATTGTTCAGGTACTTCGAGGACCGGATATTGGTGTCCTCAGGCAGCAAGCCGTCGGCCTTCATCTCGCGCACAGCGCGGTGCGAGGCGGCATACCCGCCGAGCGTGATCGTCTCCGGCGGCTGGCCCTGATGTTTGATTGCCTTGCTGAAAAAGCCTTTGGCCGCGGCCACGTCGCGCTTCGCTCTGAGCATGAAGTCTCCCGTCTGGCCGGCTCGATCTACCGCACGGTACAGATAAGCCCACTTTCCACGAACCTTAAGGTAGGTTCGTCAACACGCCATGACCGCCCTGTGGGTATGCCAAAACAATTCCAGCGCTTGACGAAGTCCGGCGTGAAGCGCTTCACCCAATGCATAATCGTGGTGTGCACCAGCGACAAGCCGCGCTCGGCCATCATCTCGACCAGATCGCGCAGGATAAGCTCGTAGCGAAAGTACCAGCGCACGCAGAGAATGATGATCTCCCGATAAAAATGCCGGCCATCAAACAACGCCTCCAGGCCATTGCGCTTGCTCATCACCGACCACCAGATTGTTGGGCTGAATACTTCAACCGATTCGCCGAGCCTGTTTGCACCAGAACCTTTCCATTGGCCGCCGACCTTAATGTCGGTCTCGTCGACACGCCAACTCTTGCCCATGGAGCGCTTGTGGCGGCGAAACGCCTTCTCCAGTACCGGCAGCAGCTTGATGTCCCGGCGGTGCACGGTCGAATGATCGACCGAAACGCCGCGCTCAGCCATCATTTCTTCGAGGTGCCGCAGGCTGAGCGGATAGTGCGGGCGTTTCAGTACTCGGGCCACCGGAGGATTCAACGTCTTCGTCGAGGCTTCAGTCGTTCATGTCCTTCCGCACATCATAGCGAACCACCTTACTGCGGAACCTATGGTGCGGCCGTCTGCTTGCGACGTGCCGTCCCGGCCGAAAGCTCGGTGATCGCGATGTCACGGAAAGTTGCCGTGCCGTTGTCGGCGAAAACAGCGACGCGGTCGTCCTCGAGTGCCGGAAAGACAAGATCGGTGATGACGGTCGCGCCGTCATGTGCAAAGACCTCCACTGAGTCTCTGTCTATCACGACCCTAAGCCGCAATGCACCGCCCGCGAGAGGCAGGTTGACGATGTGCCGCTTGCTGAACGCTGGCGAAAAACCGGTCTCGCCGGAGTCCGCGCGGTCGAGCGTCAACGTCTGACGGCGCGTGTCGTAAACGATTCGTGTCCCCGTTTTTCCATCCGCCGATCCGCGCACGATGAGTCCCATGCGCTCGGCTGACTGCGGGTCGATCGTCAACTCGATGTCCTGCACGACACCGCGTGTTGACGGCGGGAGAGCTCGAGTGCCTGAACTGACGCTGAGTTCGCCGATTTTCGTCGTGGTGCTCGCACGTACGAGCGCCGCGTATTGCGCGACGGGTTCGAAGGTCAGCGTCGGCGTGCCGTCGAGCGTCTTGAGTGCGAGCTTGCGCGGCAATGCCATTGCGCCCTTCCACGGCGTGGTCGGTATGTGGTCCGCGTAGTCCCAGTTGCTCATCCAGCCGATTGTGACCGGCGCTCCGCCAGGTGCGCCCGCGAACGTGCCCGCCGCGTAATAGTCCGCACCATGGTCGAGCCACAGATAGCGGGACGGGTCCGAACCCGCAGGCGGCATATGCTCCGGCGTGAACGTCTTGCCGTCGAATTCGCCGATGAAGTACATCGCCCCCGAGCCGCCCGCAATCGACCAGGGGTTGACGTTGACGATCATTACCCACTTCTGCTTGCTGCGATCGCCATCGAGTGGAAGAGGAAACAGGTCCGGCATTTCCCACAACGCTTCGCGGTGCGGAACATCGGGAAGCGAGAAGTCGCTGAGGAACGTCCAGTCGATGAGGTTATCGGAACGGTACATCTTGACGACATGCGCGTCGGCGACAACCGCGGTCATCAGCCAATAAGCGCCCGGCGCGTACCAGGACACCTTCGGATCGCGAAACTGCTTCGATTCCGGGGCGAGCGTGAGCACGGGGTTGCGCTTGTAGAACTGCCACGTCTTGCCATCATCGAGGCTATAGGCAAGCGATTGAGCCTGGATACCCGGTGCATGTCCGGAACCTTCCTTGTAGACGCTCGTGTAAAGCGCAATGAGCGGGGTCGAATGGGGCGGGCCGAGGCCGGACGAATTGCGCGCATCGACGACGATCGAGCCCGAGAAGATTTCCTCGTTCGTATTGGCATGCATTGCAACGGGTTGTTCCCGCCAGTGCAGAAGATCGCGGCTGGTCGCATGCCCCCACGACATGTTGCCCCACGCGATTCCGCCGGGGTTGTACTGGTAGAAAAGATGATAGTCGCCGTTGTGGTACACGAGCCCGTTGGGATCGTTCATCCAGTTGCGCTGTGGCGTGTAGTGGAGGGCAGACCGCCATTGCGGGGTGCCGTTCTCGACGCGGTCCGAAGAGGACGGCGATGCGAAGGCGACGCATGGCGCGACACACATCGCGATGGATGCGCTCAGCAAGGCGAACAGCCATGCAGGCCGCAAGGGCAGAGTGAGGTCGGAAAATCGTTGCAGCGCGTGCATGTAATGTCTTGTCCAGTGGTGGACGCATGCCTCGTGGGAGACGAGGACTGCATGTGGTATTGCGAGAAAGTGTGCGAAGGCACAGGGCGTAAGCGCTGCTTCAAGCAGCACTGACAACGGCCCGATCACGTGCCTGGCCCGAGAACGACGGTGCCCTTGCGCGTGTTGGCGGCGGTGAGCCCGCGACGCGCCGTCTCGCGCATCGCGCGGTTCACGGTGTTTACATTCAGGCCGAGGAAATCCGCGAGCACGCGCTGTGACGGCAGGCGGTCGCCGGGTCTGAGCCGGCCCGTTACGATGTCGGTCTCGACTGCCGCGACGACTGCGCGGTAGGCCGGACCTTCATATTGATGCAGGTCTGGAATCCAGCAGCGGTTCATGGTCACAATCCTCGTGCCGATTGCCACAGCGCAGTGTAGCGTTAGCCAGGCACGACGAATCAACTGTCGGGCGCCGGGCTTCCGTCCACCTGCCGTGCGGCTGCAGCGCTATGCAATGGTCGTCCTCGCGCTGCTGACCGTGTGCGGTCTTTAGTTAGTGATCGCCAGACTTGCCGCGGCCTGCGTCCAGGTTGGCGGGAATGTCGCCATAGCCGCCGAGTCCGCCGTTGCCATACGTCCTGTCGACGGATGTCGACGCGCCCGCGATATTCAGCTTCACAGTGGGCGCCAGCGTGCCGCCGCGTCGCGGGCCTATCGCGTCGATGAACGATTCGACGAGGCCGCCGGGCATCACATAGTGCGAATACGACTGGAACGCGCGCGGGTTCTGGTTCGGGTCGAGCGCATACGGCGCGCCGATCGGCTGGTCAAAGTCGGTCGGATTGCCGAGCACCAGACCGCTGCCCTTGTTCAGCGGAAGGAAGTCGCTGCGAATGCCGTTGCCGACGAAACCATAGACGCCGTCCGGCCCGTCGACGCCCGCTGCATAGGTCGGACGGTGGCTGATCGTGAACAGATAGTACTTGCCGTCCTTGATGTAGATCTGCGGCCGCTCGGTCTGATCGTTCACGCAGTTGGCCGACAGGAGAGGCGGCAGGAACTTCCACTGCGTGAGGTTTTCGTTCGTCGCGACGGCAAGCCCCACGTTCGCCTTCTGATATGTGGCGCCCGAGTTCATCACGGCGTTCAGGTCTTCGCGGTACGGATCGCCGGGTGCATAGCCCAGATCGGCCTCGGTACACGTGCGCGCGCCGCGCGGACCCGCCGTGTTGCCTTCGAACACCATGAAGGTCTTGCCGGGATGTGCAGGATCGACGAACACGAACGGATCGCGGAACGAGTAGTAGCCGTTCTGATCGCGTGACTGATACAGCTTGCCGTCGGGTTCGAGCAAAGGATCGTGCTTGTCGAATCCGTCGAACCACACGTGTTTGTCGTCGGCGTGAATGTGGCCGTCCGTGCGCGAGATGATGGCGATGGGCGGCGTGATGTCCTGGCCGCCCTCGGCGGTGCGATTGAACGACAGCGCCGTGTAGTACAGGCTCACGTTATTGCCGTTAGTCAGGCGCGCCGAGCCCGACCATTCCGCGTTCTGCGTCATCGGCGCGGTGCCGAATACCCTGACGCTCGAACCGTCCGGAAACAGATGGCCGCCGTAAGTCCAGCCGCCGTTCGCCGGACGCTGCGACGCCGGAATGCCCGCCTTGCGATAGAAGAAACCGATCCGCGCATGCACATGACGATCGTCGAACGAATAGCCCGCATGCGGATCGGCCGTCAGCGAAAAGATCACTTCCCAGCCTTTGAAGCTCAGGTTGTTCGCGCGAACGTCGGACAGCGGCCAGGTATCCCATACCCAGACGTCCGGGTTGATCAGCGGGAAGTTCGATGCAATGTCCGGCATCGTCAGCGAGGCAGGCAGGGAGTTCTTGTCCACGGCCGTCGCCGTATGCGACTGGGCCTTGATCTGGCGCACGTCGGCACGGGTCCAGCGCATCGTGAAACTGCTTTCGGGGTCATAGGCCTGCTGCGAGTGCGGAGTCGGGGCAGGGAAACCGGTAGCCGACTGGGCCAGGGCGGGCGTACCACTGGCGGCGAGTAAGGAACCGGCGACGACGCCAGCTCGCAGGCGAGGGCGCATGGGGGTCGAAAAAAACGGAAGCAATGTCATGGGGCCGCATCCAGAAAAGTGAATAAAAATTGCTGTTGCGTTACATCCAAACCGGTTTGGATAATAACCAAAACCGGTTTGGAAGGCAAAGAAAGTTATGTGACAGGATAGAATGGTGCTGTCGAGGTACGTCCGCGCGGGTGCGGTGCCTTTAGTTTTGCAAGGTGAACGGTGAAGGTAAATCTGAAGACGCTGTCCGACTCGCTCGGCCTTTCGAGGACGACGGTGAGCCGTGCGCTTAACGGTTACGACGACGTGAATGAAGCAACCCGCGATAGGGTAAAGGCGGCCGCGGCAGCGCTCGGCTACCATGCGGACCCGACCGCGCGTCGGCTTGCCACCGGACGCGCAGAGGCGGTCGGCATTGTCTATCCGTTCGGCGTGGGCGATCTCGGCGACCCGCGCTTTGGCGAGGTCGTTGCAGGCATGACGGAGGCGCTGGCGGAAAACCGGCTCGATCTCATCATTGTGTCGGCGCGGCCAGGAGCCGAAATGGATTCGTACCGCCGCCTCGTCCATAGCAAACTGGTGGATGCGCTCGTTGTTGCCCGAACGCTCGTCGACGATCCGCGCATACGTTTCCTGCAGGACCACGCGTTGCCTTTCGTCGCCTACGGCCGCACGCATAGCTCGCAGCCTTATCGATGGTTTGATTTCGATAACGAGGCGGGCGCGCGCGCGGCGGCCGAACGCCTGATCGGGCTCGGTCATCGGCGCATCGCAATGGTCAGCGCGCCGCTGTCGATGAGTTTTGCAGCGCAGCGTCGCGAGGGTTTCCTGGCTGCGTTGCGCGATGCCGGCATCGCGCCGGACGCTTCTTTGCTGGTCGAGACGTCATTCGACAGGACAGGCGGTCGTGAGGCGATGCGCGCGTTGCTGAGCCGCGCGCAGCCGCCCACAGCCGTGTTGGTCGACAACAATATTGCAGGGACGGGCGCGTATCGCGCGCTCGTGGAGAGCGGCAAGAAGGTCGGCGCCGAGGTCTCGCTGATCGTGTATGACGGCGTGCCGCCGGATGTGGCGTTTCCTCACACCGTCACGGCCGTCGTGCAGCGTACTGGTCAGTCGACGGGGCGCATCATCGCGGAACTCGTGATGGATGCGATCAACGACCGCACGAGTTGCACACATCGGCTCGTGCGGCCAAGCGTGGAGATAGGTGATACCGATGGGCCGCCTGTCTGACCGCGCGCTCGCGCGGCCAGAGTTCCGCCGATTCCAACGCGGACGCATGAACGCCACTTTCGTTCTTTGCAAGTTTCCCTCGCACGGAAATTCCGTGCGATAAGCGGATTCGACGTCATGTCAAGAAGCCAGACTGGCAGTGAGCTGCGCCAGTTTGCACGAGCCTGTCGAGCGTATCAACGTCCGATTCAAGTTCGCGCGAATTGATCGCGAGACCCATTGGACGCGTGCTAAAACTTGTATCCGATGGATACACACGAAATGATGGGATTAACCTTGAGCTTCGCACTGCTGGTCACGGTACCCAGCTTCGACTGCGTTGTCAGCGTTGCCCGGACGGACAGCCACATGTACGAAAGCGAGGCATCAACCGACCAATGTTGGTTGATGTTGTAGGTCAAGCCTGCGTTGATCACAGGTGCAAACGAGTGGCTCAGCTTGACGGTAGTCGGCCCCTCGAGAGCGGTCCCAAGGGTTGGCGAATTTAAAAACGCGCCGCTGGCCGCAGCCGGTTCAAGTTTCGCGCCACTAAACCAGACATAAGCCGCTCCCGCAGCAAGATATGGTCGAAGGTTGCTCGTAGCATCGTTGAAGTAGTACTTCAGCAATATTGTCGGACTCCACTCATATGCCGAGCCCGCCCGCCCAAGAGAGCTGAGCGCGCCGGCGCCTGTTAGCCGAAACTTGGGCGGAATGCCACCTACCGCCGCGGTGGCGATGTGATCGGTAATAAAGTATGTGGCGGCGAACCCGACCGTATCGGCATTGTCGACCGACGTGCCGGTGCCCGCCGCGGTGACGCTGCGGCCGAGTGCGTTTATTGTGAGTGGTTCGCTGGAGTCCTGTGGCGCGAAATGGAACCAACCTAAGTTCGTGACGATATCTCCTGCTCTTTGCGCCTGAGCTGCCGTGCACGTGAGCAGTGCGGTGGCAACGGCAAAAACTCCCTTTTGCAACATCCTGTCTCCTCCGGTTTTACGTTTATGGTGATGAGGTGAAACGGCAAAGCAACTGGGAGGCGGGACGCGAGGGCGCTACCGGAGGCGCTCTGTCACGTCGCAAACGTCCTCGATAAAGCGGCCCCGAGTCGAGCCCGCGGCAATCCGACTACCTTCTGCGATGAACTCTTCTCCCAAGGTGCCAAATTGCCCGCGATAACACTCGATAACCTCATCCAGTGATTCGCACGCAGGCGGATCGTAGTGACGCACAATGCGGCGTGTTCCGGATTCGGTCGTGCGGTACACGGTGATCTGGTGATAGTTGCCCGCTGCGATCGCTTGCGCGACAGAGCGGCCTTCCTGGACCATCATTGACTCCCGTTTGGCGTTCAACGCCGATGATTGTCGAAAGTGCCCAGCGTCTGTTTCACCCCTTTGCGAGCGCGGTTCGGAGTACGCCGTCGTTCGGCAGGCGCAGAGGCTGAATCAACGAAACCATGTCCTGCGAGTAGGATTTGCTCATGGCGCATACTCGGAAGCGTCGAGGAGGGGTGGTGGCACCTACCTGCCGGTGGTGTCGGAAACACCAAGCGGGCGCGTTTGCACGTGCATATTTATAAATCCGATACCGAGGATAGTTCTGAATCGCTATACAAAGCGTATAGTACGCAAACTATATTAAATGTATAGTAAGTGAAAACCACAACCGACTGCCGAAGGGCGAACCTGTCTGAGCGCGGCATGCCGATCCGGCTCGGTAGATTACGGCCGGGTATCGTGGTCCTGTGAGCGAGGATGCTCGGCGAACGTTCGCTCGATCATTGGACTTATTGAATTTCTGGACGAGACGGGCACGACGTCGCGGGGGGCAGATCCCTTGCGACTCTCGGGTCAGATTGTGGGCTTAGGTGAAGTTACGCGCAGGACTGTGGGGCAGCAGCTTTTGCCGGAACGGGTCGACATGCGCGATTCCGTCACTGCTTGACGGCAGATGGAGCCTTTTGGCATCGCGCCTGCCGATCAACCTGAAAGCGCCTTCGAGCGATGCACCATCGCTAATGTCCAGCGTCGACGAAGTCGTCGGCCAAGGCCAGCGTTCCGCTTCGAGTGCGTTCAGTGCGGCCGGCTGAATATACGGCTGATAGTAATTCGGCAACATGCGGCGGCAACACCGTCTGTTGTCGCCTGCTTGATGCATTCTCTCGCACTGTCGACAGGACAAGACTCGCTCAGGCGCACCACGCCCGATCCGCAGTGTGCGGATGCACGCAGGGCGGCCCGACGCATCAGGGCTTGTATTCGAGAACCTTGAATACCTGCGTGAACGCTTGTCGGCTTCCTTGTAAGAGGGTTGCGCGCCCTTCGCGGAGCGCATGTGCAGGTGTGACCTGGCGCAGGGCCAGCGCCATGAACGTTTCCACGTCGCACTGTACCGTAAGGTCGGTGGGCTCTGCGCTCGCACCGGAGCGGACCAGCACCTTCCCGTCGTTCACCGGGATATGGAAAACTTCCGCCCCCACATGGAACTCGTACAGGGCTCGCAAACCGGCGCTTGACGCCGGATTGCTTGAGCCCGTCAAGGACAGCGCGATGAGTTCCGCACGGGCACTGGACGGATCGATGCGCTCGTCGACCGGCAGGCGCAGACCCCAGAGTCCAAGCGCGATCAGTGGCTTGCGCAATTGTTCGCCCAATTCCGTCAGTTCGTAAGCTGGCGCTGCGGCGGGCGCTGGCAACGTGGTCGGTTGGAGAATATCGCTCTCCGCCAGCATTGTCAGGCGCTCGGACAGCCGGTTTGCGCCCATGGCAGGCATGATCGCCAGCAGATCCTTGAACCGCTTCGGACCCAGCAGGAGTTCGCGGATCACGAGTAGCGTCCAACGATCGCCGAGGACGTCTAATGCCCGGGCCATTGGGCAAAGTTGACCGTAGGTTTTGTTTGGCATGTCAATATTGTACAAGCCCCTGCTCAAGCGAAGACGGGTGGAACTCGACAGTCGAGGACCAAACGGGAAATCCGCGTCGCAAACCCGATCGTAATCAGATGTTGCGGCGCCGCCTTCGTGGTTGCCTGCATCAGTAGCACATCAAGTTCTGTGAAGAGTCGCGCCCAGCCATCGCGGATCAACGGCCGGGCGTCTGCTCGCCTGGCCATGATCGAAGACTTCGCAGCGGGCCCTCTGCACGGTGCGTGCGCCGGTCCGTCCCGGAATTGGTTGACGAGCCGCGCTATCGCCGCTGCGACGAGATAAACATTCATCGCCGCGGCTACCCTGGAAGAGACGCCATACCCAGCACCAGCCCACTCGAACGGCAGACGCGCCTCGGATTCCTGCGATGTCAATGTCGTAACCGGGCCCACGTTTTTGCTCCCGATTCGAGGCTCTTAGTGCATCTCACGGATGTAACTATATCATTTGTATAGTCACATAGCTATACAAATGATATAGTGATCTGGATGGGCATAGCTAGGCTTTGTGCATCTTTAGCCTTTGACTCGGACGGTTCCCGTCTGACGTTGCTACCCGGCAAGCACGGTGCGGTAGCGGGCCCGGTTGTATGAGGCCTTCGCATTAAGTCTATGGAGACCCGAATGAGCAGAAAACACTGGATCCAGTCGTACGGCTCGATCCCCCCTGAAATCGACGCCGATCGCTATCCGTCCGTGACCGTGCTGTTGCAGGGCGCAATGCGCCAGTTCGCAGAAAAACCAGCCTTCCGTGCCGGTGGCCGGACCCTGACCTACGCCGATGTCGACCGCCTCTCTACTGCGTTCGCCGCTTACCTGCAGAAAATTGTCGGCGTGAAAAAGGGGGATCGGGTGGCCGTGATGCTGCCGAACCTACTGTCGTTTCCGATCGCCCTCATCGCTATTGCAAAAATCGGTGGCATTCAGGTCAACGTCAATCCGCTATACACGGCGCGGGAGCTCGAGTATCAGCTTAATGACGCGGGCGCCGAAGTAATCGTCGTCCACAGCGCGTCAACGTCCACCTTTGCGCAAGTGGCCGCCAGGACGGGCGTCAGGCTGATGATCACAGCCGGCCCCGACGACGGCGCCGCTGCGAATACAGGGCCCGTCGTCGATGAGTCGCTGTGCGAAGGAATCACTCTGCAAGCAGCGATCGATCTGGGTGAGAAGCTCGAACTCGATCCGGTGACGGTGCGCGGCACGGATTTGCTCTTCCTGCAATACACCGGCGGCACGACCGGGCTTTCGAAGGGCGCGGCGTTGTCGCATCGCAATCTCATTGCCAACATCGAACAGTTCAAGGCCTTCATGCCCGATGCCCACCGGCCCGGCAAGGAGGTTGTCGTGACCGCGATCCCGCTGTACCACATCTTCGCGCTTATGGTGAACTTCCTGACCTACTTCTCCGTCGGCGCCGAAAACTGGCTCGTGGCCAACCCGCGAGAGTCCGATCGCCTTATCGATGTGCTGAAGGCCGCACGACCGACTGTGTTTTCGGGTGTCAACACGCTGTACGCTGGCCTGGCTGCTCATCCACGCCTGACGGAGGTCGACTGGTCGAGACTGAAGCTTTCCGTCGGCGGCGGGGCGGCGGTGCTCGACATCATCTCGGCGCGGTGGAAGGCGGTGACGGGCAGCTTCATCCGTGAAGGCTACGGATTGTCGGAGACTTCGCCGGTCGTTTCGCTTAACCCGCAGTTCGTAAGCGACTTCACCGGTAGCACCGGTCTGCCGCTACCTTCCACCGACGTCAGGCTGCTGGACAACGAGGGCAGGGATGTCGGTATTGGTGAGGCTGGCGAGATCCATGTCAAGGGACCGCAGGTGATGTCCGGATACTGGGGACAGTCGGAGGCAAACGCCAAAGCGCTTACTGCGGACGGTTATTTCCGCACCGGTGATATCGGCATCTTCGACGACAGGGGTTTCCTGAAGATCGTCGACCGCAAGAAAGATATGGTTATCGTCTCTGGCTTCAATGTTTACCCAAACGAAGTGGAAGCGGTAGCGACCACATTTTCGGGCGTCGCCGAATGCGCCTGCATCGGCGTGCCTGACGAAAAAACAGGAGAGGCGGTCAAGCTGTTCGTCATCAAGGAGCCTGGAGCCGATGTGACTGAAGAAGCACTGCTTGCCCACTGTCGAGCCGGCATGGCGGCGTACAAGGTACCAAGGATTATCCATTTCGTGGACGTACTTCCGAAATCGACTGTGGGAAAGATCCTTCGGCGGGAGCTTCGCAACATTGCATGAGCGCCAGGTGGCGCGATAGTTGGACTATGGATTACGTGACCACTAAAACCAACGGAGACAAACCATGAACATCTTGCACGCTGAAGCCGACGTCGAAGACGCCACCGGTGCCGCATCGAGGTGCCCGCAATGAGCGCTTCCTACGATTTCGATTACATCGTCATCGGATCCGGTTTCGGCGGTAGCGTGTCCGCCTGCCGGTTGACTGAAAAGGGCTATTCGGTCGGCGTGATGGAGATGGGTCGCCGTTGGACGGCTGAGGACTTTCCGAAAACCAATTGGAACGCGCGGCGCTGGATGTGGCGGCCAGGACTCAAAATGTTCGGCTTCTACAACATGCGCATCTTCCGCCACGTGATGGTTCTGACGGGCAACGCGGTCGGTGGCGGTTCTATCACCTACGCGAATGCGTTACTGGTGCCCTCTGACAAGGTGTGGGACGAGGGCTCGTGGGCCGGCCTGAACGACTGGAAGGGCATCATGCCGCAGTACTACGCCATGGCGGAAAGAATGCTGGGTGTAACAGAGAACAAGATGCTGGGCGAGGCGGATCTGCGGCTCAGGAAGATGGCGGACTTGCAAGGCGTAGGCAACACGTTCCACCACGGCCGCGTGGCAACCTTCTTTGCGCCAGAAGGCGAGGCCGGCGGCAAAAGCTATCCGGATCCTTACTTTGGCGGCGAAGGTCCCGAGCGCGGGACTTGCGTAGGTTGCGGCGGCTGCATGGTGGGTTGCAAGCACAACGCCAAGAACACGCTCGACAAGAATTATCTCTACTTCGCGGAAAAACGTGGCGCGCAGGTCTTTGCCGAAACCAGGGTGATCGACGTACGCCCGCTCAACGGCAAGGAAGACGGCAGCGACGGCTACGAGGTGTTCACCGAACGCTCAACTGCGTGGTTCGACAAGCAGCGGCGCAGCTTCCGCTGCCGCGGCGTCGTATTTTCCGCTTCTTCATTGGGCACGATGGAACTGTTGTTCCGCCTTAAGGCAAGCGGCTCCCTGCCGCGCATCAGCGACGACCTTGGCAAACGTGTGCGCACCAATGCTGAGTCCCTCGTCGGTGTGCGCTTTCCAGCGAAAGACAAGAGCATGTCGCCTGGCGTGGCCGGCGGCGCCGGCGTCTACATTGACGAGCATACACATATAGGCGCGGTGCGTTACCCGGAAGGCTCGGACGCGACCGGTCTGATGATGACGTTGCTGTCTGGCGGTCGTGCCGGGTGGTCGCGGATTTTTACCTGGCTATGGACGCTGCTAACTCATCCGCTGAAAGCGATGCGCGTGCACAACCCTTTCGGGTTTGCGCGCCAGACAGTCCTGTTCGTCGTGATGCAGACCGTGGACGCGATCATCAACATGCAGTTCAAGCGCCGCTGGTATTGGCCGTTTGCAAAACAGCTGTGCAGTCAGGGAGGTCCGATTCCCACCTTCATCCCTGAGGCCAACACCTTTGTGGAAAAGGGCGCAAAGGCTTTAGGCGGCATCCCTATGACCTTGCTCACTGAGATCCTGTTCAACATCCCCACGACGGCGCATTGCATGGGCGGGTGCGCGATGGCGGACTCTCCCGAGCGCGGCGTGATGGATGTGCAGAACCGCGTCTTCGGTTATCAGAATCTGCTGGTCTGCGACGGCTCGATGCTCAGCTCCAACCTTGGCGTGAACCCCAGCCTGACCATTACTGCGCTGACCGAGCACGCGATGTCCCACATTCCGGCGAAACTGCCCCCTGCAACTATTCTTCCGAGTACTCCTCATGGCCAATCCGTCACCATCTAGCTCGAGCCTGCTGAACCTGCCGTTGCGCCTGCCTAATGGCAGCGTGCTCCGCAACCGTCTCGCCAAGTCGTCCATGAGCGAGACGCTGGGCACTTACGACAACCATGCGACACCCAGACTCGTCGAGTTGTACCGGCGCTGGGCCGCTTCCGGCCTTGGCCTGCTCCTGACCGGTAACGTGATGATTGACCGCCGCGCGCTGGGCGAGCCGGGCAACGTCGTGATCGAGGACGAATCAGACATGCTCGTCCTGAAACAATGGGCCCGCGCGGCAACCGAGCAGGGTGCGGCCCTGTGGGTCCAACTCAACCATCCCGGCAAACAGTCGCCCAAGGGCCTGAATGCCAGCAATCTCTCGCCATCGGCAATTCCGTTTCGCGAAGACATGGCCGCGTTCTTTGAGACCCCACGGGAGGCCACCGTTGCCGAGATTCGCGACATCATCCAGCGCTTTGGGCGCAGCGCTGCCATCTGCAAGAGAGCCGGCTTCAGCGGCGTGCAGATTCACGGCGCTCACGGCTATCTGATCAGTCAGTTCCTGTCACCTCACCACAACCATCGCTCTGACGAATGGGGCGGTAGTCCCGAGAACCGGCGTCGCTTCCTGATGGCAGTCTACGCCGAGATTCGTCGCGAGGTGGGCACCGATTTCCCGGTGGGCATCAAGCTGAATTCAGCCGACTTTCAGCGCGGCGGTTTCACCGAAGAGGAGTCGATGGCGACCATCCAGGCGCTTGTCGAGGCCGGCATCGATCTCATTGAGATCTCCGGCGGCACCTACGAAGCGCCGGCCATGAGCGGAGCCTTCCAGAAGCCAGGAAAGGCCTCCACAGCAGCTCGCGAAGCGTACTTTCTGGAGTTCGCGGAAAAAGTGCGCAAAAGGATCCAGGTACCGCTAATGGTCACTGGAGGCTTCCGCACTGCCGACGGCATGAACGCTGCACTGCGTTCCGGGTCACTGGACGTTGTTGGCCTGGCACGACTGCTCGCGATCGACCCCGATGCGCCTGCAGCTTTGCTGCAAGGTCGAGACAGCGCGCAGCGCGTACGGCCGATCACCACGGGGATTAAGCCTGTGGATCGCATGGGGATCATGGAAGTCCTGTGGTACACGCGACAACTCAAACGCATTGCCGGGGGAGGCAATCCCCGCCCCAGCGAAAGCGGCCTGATGGCCTTCCTCAAAAGCCTGATGGATAGCAGTTGGGGCAAATATCGCACCAAACGCATGCGGGCTTGATTGCTGACACGACCTTTCCGCTATCGCCTTCATCAAAATAATGATCATGGAAGTCAATGCAATGCGTCATCCACTGAAGGCGAGCGTCCTGGGGCTCGCCCTGGCAGCAACTATCATCTCATCGACAGTGCGCGCGGCCGAGGTTTCACCAGATAGCGCGATGATGAGTTGCCGGAAGGGCGAAGAGCACGTTTGAAGTTTTGATGGAATAGCCTTCTCGTTCGGCTGCTCGCGCCGAACAAGAGAATTCCATACTCATACTTGGTCATCTAACAAGGATTAGAACGGAGTACCTGAGGCCAGAAACAGAGAAACGACTTACGTAAAATAATACTGAGGCGTACCAATTGGAGTAGTCCTAATATTCTGGATAGTTGTTGTGGAAATGCCGCCTAACTTTCCCAATGAGGTGATTGATGGAGGAAATTTTGCTGAATAAAACGGAAACTCGTTGCCTCGTATATTCCGGGGAGCAGGCCGATATTTTTGAAAAGTGGGTTCACTATTTCGGGGCGACCGACCCAAATGAACTCGATCTTGGAATGCTAGTGGCTATCCACGATTGGGTCATGGACCGTTTGGAGCCGAGAGCGAGAGATCAACGGCGAGAACGATAGTCGGTTCCGCAGGGGGCTCATCGGCTGTCTGATGTTTTGTGCTCTATGAGTCCCCGCGACTTCCAGTCGGCCGTCTGTGTCCGTGTCACTTCGGGTGATTGCGCGCTGTCGCGGGCGAACTCAGTGACGCGAGAATTTTGTCACGGCAAACCGCCAGGATTTCGTCGGCCAGCGGCGAGTCGTCCGGACAGGCCCGTGACATGACGATGGCGCCTACTGCGTGCGCCAGTATGTCAAGGGACTGGGCTCGCGCCCGTCCCGCATCCACGCCGTCCGACGCAGTGCCCTCGGGAGACAGCACCGCCAGCAGGCTCTCAATGCCGGCCGCGAAGGTGGCCCGAACTGCTTCCGGCTGACGCGCGGCATCCCCGCCCAGGGCGGCCATCGTGCAACCGGTCGCGCGGGTGTCCCGGTGCTCGCGAGAGAGGTAGTACTGCACAAACTCAGGCGCGTCCACACCCGCGCTCAGCGCCGCGGTCTGCGCGATTCCGCACGCCGCCGATTCCGCCATCAGATCTGCCTTGGAGCCGAACTGCTTGTAAAAGCCGCCGTGGGTGAAGCCGGCGGCGGCCATGAGATCGGCAACGCCAATCCCGTCGTAGCCGCGCTCCCGAAACAGCCTGGACGCCGTCTCGACAACGTGCTCCCGGTTGGCCTGCGCCTGTGCCTTGGTGATCTTCATTTCTTGACCACGGTGGGTTCATGTGTGAAGGCTTCATTATACATTGATGTCGTTCGTCATCAAAACATTGACAGTTTTGATTATACTCGTCATCATTGATTCTGTTCCCAACCTCGAACCTGACGCAACATGACCGACAAGACGCTTTTCGAGCCCTACGCATTGGGCCGTCTGACCCTCGCCAATCGCTTTGTCATGGCGCCGCTGACCCGCAACCGCGCGGGCGCGGGGCTGGTGCCGAGCGAGCTGGCTGCGACCTATTACGCGCAGCGTGCCTCAGCCGGCCTGATCATCACGGAGGCCACTCAGGTGTCGGCACAAGCTCAGGGCTATCAGGACACCCCCGGCTTGTACACCCCCGAGCAGATCGCCGGTTGGCGCACGGTCACCGAGGCTGTGCATGCGAGGGGCGGGCGCATCTTCGCGCAACTCTGGCACGTCGGCCGCGTTGCGCACATCGATCTGCAGCCGGGCGGCGCTGCGCCGGTCGCACCGTCAGCCATTCGTGCAGCGACCAAGACCTTCGTGAACAACGGATTTGCCGACGTCTCCGAACCGCGCGCTCTGGAACTCGCCGAACTGCCGGGCATCGTGAACGACTTCCGCCAGGCTGCGGCGAACGCCATTGCAGCCGGCTTCGACGGCGTGGAGATCCACGGCGCCAACGGTTACCTACTGGAGCAGTTCATCAAGGACGGGGCCAACCAGCGCACTGACGCCTACGGCGGCTCGATCGAGAATCGCGCGCGCCTGTTGCTGGAAGTCGTCGCCGCCGTAGTGGAAGAAATCGGCGCCGACCGTACCGGGGTGCGCATCTCGCCCGTGTCGCCGGCAAACGGCATTTCCTGCAGCGATCCTCAGTCGCAGTACGACTACATCGCCGGGCAGCTCAGCGCGCTGGGCATCGTCTATCTGCACGTGGTCGAGGGGGCGACCGGCGGCCCGCGCGACGTCGCACCGTTCGACTACGACGCGCTGCGCGGCCGGTTCAAGCAAAGCTACCTGGCCAACAACGGCTACGACCTGGAACTCGCTACGGCCAGCCTCAACGAGGGCAAGGCGGACCTTTTCGCCTTCGGCCGTCCTTTTATCAGCAACCCCGATCTGGTCGAGCGCCTTAAGACCGGCGCACCGCTGGCGCAGCCCGACTTCGCCACGCTCTATGGTGGCGGCGCTGCTGGCTACACCGATTACCCGACAATCGCCGCCTGAGGCGCGCGCTGCTTGCACCCCCGTCAGAGCGACCCTAGCAAAGCAAATAGCCCATGACCACACTTCCGACTGTTCTTATCACCGGCGCCTCCTCTGGCATCGGCGCGACCTACGCGGACCGCTTCGCCCGCCGCGGCCACGACCTCGTGCTGGTTGCACGCGACAAGGCGCGCCTCGATGCGCTGGCCGCGCGCCTGCGTGAACAAAGCGGTGTGGCCGTCCAGGTGCTGCAGGCCGACCTCACCCAGCCCGCCGACCTGGCTGCGGTCGAGACTCGCCTGCGCGACGACACTCGCATAGGCGTCCTTATTAATAACGCCGGCATGGCCCAGTCCGGCGGCTTCGTCCAGCAGACGGCCGAGGGCATCGAGCGCCTGATCGCGCTCAACACCACGGCGCTGACGCGGCTCGCAGCCGCGGTCGCTCCGCGCTTTGTGCAGTCTGGTACTGGCGCGATCGTCAACATTGGCTCGGTGGTGGGTTTCGCGCCCGAATTCGGCATGTCGATCTACGGCGCCACCAAGGCGTTCGTACTGTTCCTGTCGCAGGGACTGAACCTGGAGTTGTTACCCAAGGGCGTCTACGTACAGGCCGTGTTGCCGGCGGCGACCCGCACGGAGATCTGGGAGCGTGCCGGCATCGACGTCAATGCGCTTACCGATGTGATGGAGGTCGGCGAACTGGTCGATGCGGCACTGGTCGGCTTCGATCGCCGCGAACTGGTCACCATCCCCCCGCTGCACGTGGCCGAGCGCTGGGACGCGCTGGACGGCGCGCGTCAAGGACTCGTGTCGGACATTCGACAAGCGCATGCGGCTGAGCGCTATCGGCCAGAAGCCTGACCACGGCGGATTCTGTCTGACTCGAAAGCCAGGCCATGCCTTGTCGACCGATAACCATTGTTTTCCTCTGTGAACTGTCCGCTGCGCTTGTTTCACCGTTCGCTGCGGCCAGCGAGGCGAAGCCCCGTTAGGACTTTTACCCGGAGTGCTGGCATTTCGGGTGAGTGAGCGTGCGAAGGCTCCCCGACCAGACCGGCACCCTGCTTCGGCCTCTCAAAAGGTAACTATATGACTGATACTCACGTCACCACGCCCACCCGCTTCGTTCAGGTCGACGGTACTCGATTCGCCTACCGCCGCTGGGGCAACACCGCCTCCTCGCAGCCGCCTTTACTGTTTCTGCAGCACTTCCGCGGCGGCATGGACCACTGGGACCCGTTGATAACGGACGGTCTCGCAGAAGGTCGCGAAGTAATCCTTTACAACGGCCGCGGCATCGCTTCGTCCGGCGGTCAACCACGCACACGCATCGAGGACATGGCCGATGACGCAGCCGCCTTCGTTCGCGTGCTGGGTTTGCAGCAGATCGATGTTCTCGGCTTTTCGCTGGGTGGCTTCCAGGCGCTGGACCTGACCCGGCGCCATCCTGAACTGGTGCGCAAACTGATGCTGCTGGGCACCGGCCCTCGAGGCGGCGACCCCGACATGGAACCGCGCGTGCTGAGCACGGCCGTCAACCCTGTCCCAGTCTTCGAAGACTTTCTCTACCTGTTCTTCGGCCGATCGGCGCAAGCTGAGCAGGCAGCGCGCGAGTTCTGGGAACGGCGTCATCAGCGCGCCGACCAGGACCCCCCGTCTTCCGCGGAGGTCGCGAAAGCGCAGATCGAGGCCAACATGCTGTATCTGCCAAGACTCTCGGAAGACGATCCATTCGCCTACCTGCGCGGCATTCAGCAGCCCACGTTCATCCTCAACGGCGTAAACGACGTGATGATCCCGACGGTCAACTCGTTCTATATGGTCCGCAACCTGCCGAACGCCCAGTTGTTCATCTACGCGGACTCGGGTCACGCTGCACAGTTCCAGCACCCGCAGCGCTTCCTAAATCACGTTGAGCAGTTTCTTGCCGAGTGACGGCGACGGCAGTGTTCGCCCGAACTCGCATTTACATCATGTTTCCAGGTTGGCCGCCATGTTCAAGTTCAAATTTCTGTTGTGGGCGTTTGCCCAGATCCTGAAGCGACAGATCAAAAACAATCCCAACTGTGCGCGTTACGTCGCGGGCAAGACCTTGGTGTTTCAGATTCGCACGGTTTCCGGCGCCGGTCGTCATTACGTCATCCGCGATGGCGTTATCCGATCTTTTGCCGGACTGACGGCGAACCCCCAGTTCACGCTCAGCTTCAAGAATGCCGCGAAAGGCTTCGAGACCCTGTCGGCCAAGGACAGTCAGGCGGCCTTCCTCCGGAGCCTCGGCAGCAAGGACTTGACCATCAGCGGCGACTTCCACGAAGTGATGTGGTTTCAGGGCCTGACGGCATTCCTGCAGCCCCCGAAAGTCGTCTCGCCGTACGACCGTACTGCTTTCTGAGTTGCCCATGAAACCGGCTCTGCTGAACGAGCCGTTGTCAGCGTTCCTGGAGTCCTGTCGTCAAGCGGCAGGGAAACCTTTCGCAAGCGGCTCCTGCGGGCGCGCAATTGAGCGCGAGGGCTCGTAGTCAGAAACTCATCGCTGATGAACGTCATATGAAACGATCCACGACCCGATCGAAGGAAGCCACACACCAGCGTATCGTGGAAGCTCGCGCACACGCGATCCGCCGCTGCGGTTATGACGGCATCGGCATTGCGAACATCATGAGAGAGGCTGGGCTCACTCACGGCGGGTTCTACGCGCATTTCGTCTCGCGCGAGGCCATGCTGGCCGAGTTGGCGGACCGCGCGGGAGCCGAGGCCATCGCCACCTTTTTGCGCTTCACGGAAGCAGTGCCCGCCGAGCAATCCCTGCAGGCACTGCTGTGCGCGTATCTGTCTACGGAGCACGTGAAGAACCCGGAGGTCGGTTGCCCGATCGCCGCCCTGGGATCGGAGATGCCGCGTCAGGCGCCGGGGGTGCGACGCGCAATTACGCGCCGCATCAAGGAAATGATCGACGTGGTCTCACGCCAATCGCCCGACTGGGGTCAGCCCGGCGCGCACGAGCGAGCCCTGGCGACCACTGCCACGATGGTTGGGGCGGTGGTGCTGGCGCGCGCAGTCGACGAAGAACCGCTGTCCAATCTGGTGCTGGAGGCGGCGCTGGAGCATTTGGTCCCAGCAGCGGGTTGAGTTTCACCTGCTTTTTTTACCCTTCAGCATGACGCTTGACATATGAAACGCGTGCCCCAAACGGAGAATTGACCATGACATTCAAGGCGCTGCTGGCCACCAAAACTGGCGATGTGATTTCCACTGCCCTGGTCGACTTCGACGAAGCCGATCTGATGCCAGGCGACGTCACTGTCGCAATCGACTATTCGACGGTGAACTACAAGGACGCGATGGCGGTCAGCGGCCGTGCGCCAGTGATCCGTCAGTTCCCACTGATTCCGGGCATCGACTTTTCGGGCATCGTGGAGGCGTCATCGCACGCAGGGTTCGCGGTGGGCGACCGCGTTGTCGCCAATGGCTGGGGCCTGAGTCAAACCCACCATGGCGGTTTCGCGCAGAAGGCGCGCGTCAGCGGTAAGTGGCTAGTCAAGCTGCCGGACGTCTTTTCGACGCGCGATGCCATGTCGATCGGCACGGCGGGGTACACCGCGATGCTGTCCGTGCTCGCGCTGGAGCATGCAGGAGTGACGCCGGACAAAGGCGATGTGCTTGTGACCGGGGCCGGCGGCGGGGCCGGGTCCATCGCCATCGCTTTGCTGTCCAGGCTGGGGTATCGGGTGGTCGCTTCGACCGGACGGCTGGAGGAAACGGTCTACCTGCGCGAACTAGGTGCAGTTGAGGTCATCGATCGCAGCACGCTGTCCGGGCCGGGCCCATCGATTGCCAGGGAACGCTGGGCCGGAGCGATCGACTCGGTGGGTAGCCACACACTGGCCAACGTGCTGGCGCAGACCTGCTACCGCGGCGCGGTGGCAGCCTTCGGGCTCGCGCAGGGCGCGGACCTGCCCGGCTCGGTGTTGCCCTTCATCCTGCGCAACGTGACCCTGGCCGGCATCGACTCGGTCAACGCGCCGCAGGCGGTGCGGCTGGAAGCGTGGGCACGTCTGGCCACCGACCTGGACCCCGGAAAGCTCGCACGCGCTACCCAAGTGGTTGGCTTGGCCGAAGTGCCTCGCGTTGCAGATGCGGTACTTCAGGGCCAGGTGCGTGGCCGCACCGTCGTTGACGTCAACGCTTGAAGGTCGAACCCAAGGGATCGATGATGACCAGTTTCAACCCGGATACCCAATTGGCAACGTCCTATGCCCAGGCACAGAATAGCCTCGTCAAGGCAGCTGAAACCACCTTCGGTTACCGCGAACTGGGCCAGCACGGCGGCACGCCTCTGGTCCTGCTGAACCACTGGGGCGCCGTACTGGACAACTTCGACCCGCGTATCGTCGATGGCCTCGCCCGGACGCATCGGATTATTGCGATCGACTATCGGGGAATCGGTTCGTCCGGCGGCATCGCGCCCGTGACCGTGGACGAGATGGCGCGCGACACAATCGCGCTGATCCGCGCGATGGGTTTCGATCAGGTCGATCTGCTCGGCTTTTCGCTGGGCGGCTTCGTGGCGCAGGACGTGGCGCTGAAGGCGCCTGGCCTGGTGCGCAGGCTCATCCTCACAGGTACGGGGCCCGCAGGCGGGCAAGGCATCGATCGCGTAGGGGCCATGTCCTGGCCACTGATGCTCAAGGGCCTGGTGACGATGCGCGATCCCAAAACCTATCTGTTCTTCACCCCCACCGCCAACGGCCGCCAGGCAG
>NZ_PVNC01000035.1:0-38802 GCF_003001875.1 Paraburkholderia sp. BL18I3N2 | reverse complement strand
GCCGGAAAGATGCCTTCGGGGTCCGCGCCGGAGAGCGTGTAGTAATCGGTATGGCAGATGCCCGTGGCCTTCACTTCGATCAGGACTTCACCGGCGCGCGGCCCTTCCAGATCGACTTCTTCGATCGTCAACGGCGCGCCGGCTTTCCATGCGATGGCTGCTTGTGTCTTCATACTGCATTCCTCTGCTGAAGCGTTTGTCGTTCGTGATTTGCGTAGTCCGTTGGTCGAACGTCGCGTTGAACCTCTGCCCACACCTTGCGGATCATGTCCTGCAGCAGCAGCGATTCCGCCCAGCGGTCGGTCGTGTCGTTACCGTCGCGGTCGATGATCGCGTACGGTTTGGGGCCAAGTTCGCAGGTGAAGGCGAGGGTGTCGTCCGCGCCCGCCCGTCGGCACCAGGACGCGAAGCCATAGCCCCACCAGCCGAGAAACAGATCGACCCACATGCGGTGCGGCTCGAACGATAGCTCTATCTGCACCTGCTCGCGGCTCGCGACGCGCCCGTGAAAGGCCCACGACTGATCCAGGATACGGTGCATCAACGCATGATTCTCGTCGGACACGGGCCACGAGAATTCGCGTCCAACGAGGTAATGCGAGATGTCCCCAAGCAGCTTTAGATCGGGCCGCGCGTCGAGCAGGTCAAGCGTGAAATAGAGATCCGTGGTCATGCGATCGCGGTGCGTCTCGATGTAGACCGGGAAATCGACCTGTTCGGCCAGTCTCTGCCAGCCGTCGAGCAGCGCTACGCATTCTGCGACAGTGCGAGGACGTACGTCGGGTTGCAGGTCGATGTGATGCACGCCAGATTCGACGGCATTTTCGAGCACGGGCTGTAAATCGTCTATCGTGCGTGGAAAGCACTGACCTTCCGCGTGCAGTCCGCATGTGGCACGCAACCGGGCCAGCCGCTGAACGTCCGCACGCTTCGTATAGTGCGCGCTCACGCCGTCAAAGCCGGCGTCGGCAATCATCCGCACGTTCTCTTCAAGTGTGCGTTCGTAGCCGTCGGGATGGCGACGCTCCATCGCCCACAGCGACTGAAACACAAGCAGTCGTTGATTCATTGCGCCTCCGCGGCGAGCAGCGACCTGAGCTTCGTCCCGCGATCGGCAAGCAGATGAGGCGCCACGCACGCGCGCCGCGCAATCAGCTCTTGTGCGAAGCGCACGTCCCGCGCAATTTCGCCAGTCTGTCCGACTCCGCTCGCGCCGACAAGCACGCCGTCGCCGTCCAGTGCGAAGAACACGCGCGACGCCGAACCCGTCTCGCGTACCACCGTCGTCGTTCCAAGCGCAGGCATGCCGGCGATCTGGATCGTCATGTCGTATTGATCGGACCAGAACCATGGCACTGACGAACAGGCTTCGCCGTGGCCGAGCATATTGCGCGCGACGACACGCGCCTGGTCTTCAGCATTTTTCCAGCATTCGAGCCGAATCCGGCGGCCAAACAGCGGGTGGGGAAACGAACAAACATCCCCGGCAGCGAAAATACGTGGGTCGTTCGTGCATAACGTCGCGTCGACTGCGACGCCATTTTCGACGTCAAGATTTGCGGCCTGTGCAAGTTCGGTACACGGCATCACGCCAATTCCAGCGATCACGGCGTCGCACGCCAGGGTTGTGCCGTCGACAAGCTGCACACCACTTACGCGCGCCGTTCCGACAAGGCGTTCCACATGTACACCGAAGCGGACGTCTACACCTCGTTGTCTATGCTGCGCCACCAGGCATTGCGCCACGACTTCAGGCACCGCACGCATTAACGCCCGCGACGCCCCTTCGAGCACGACAACCTCGCAACCGAGTGCTACCGCTGTCGCTGCAATTTCAAGGCCGATGAAACCCGCCCCAATCACCGCGATGCGGCGACCCGGGCGCAGTTCGGCGCTGATCGCATGCGCATCGCACACGCTACGCAGCATATGTACGCCGGCGAGCGTCGCCCCCGGCAGATCCAGCCGGCGTGGCCGGGAACCCGTCGCAATCAGCAAGCGGTGATAGCCGAGCGTGTCGCCGCTGGCAAGCACCACCCTGTGCCCCACGCGATCGATCGCAGCCACAGGCGCATCGGTACGCAGATCGATGCGCTGTTCCCGAAAGAACGCCTCGTCGTAGATCGCGCACTGGGCGGTCGTCTTTTGCCCAAGCAGCACCGACTTCGATAACGGCGGCCGTTCATAGGGCAACAAACCTTCGTCGCCGAAAAGCGTGATGGCGCCGTCCCAGCCGTTCTCGCGTAACGCCTGCGACGCACGCGCTCCGCACTGGCCCGCGCCGACGATCACCATCGGCTCCGTTGTGCTCATCAGCGGCTCCCGGTTGAGCTTAGCGGTAGCGGCCAGCCAGCGCCGAGACCTGCTCGATGTTCTGCGGCGTAATGAAGCCCGGTCCTGAGCTGATGTTGCGCGCCTCGTAGACTGGCTTCAGCCCATAGGCCTGAAGACGCTTGATGAAGTTCGGGTCCTTCTCGAGCTCCGCGCGAGCCGCGACGACATCCGTGCTGTGATTTCTGTGCATGATTGCGAGCATGGCGATCGGAATGTACCCCTGCAGATAGGGCTGCTGGTCGGTGCAGAACTTGATGGTGCCGTCCTTGATGGCCTTGGCTACGTCAGCATCGATGTCGAAGGTGGCAAACCAGATCTTCCCGGCAAGCCCCAGCTTCGTGACGGCGCGAATGGTCGGGTCCGCAGAAGTCGGCCCTAAACTCAGCACGGCTTGGGTATCCGGGTGGGTTCGCAAATATGCGCTTACCTTCGCTTCGATGCCGGTTGGGTCCGTGCCGACGTCGAGAGACGACGCCTTCCAGTCCGCACCGATGGCTTCGCCGAACCCTCGGCAACGCTCGAATGAGAGCGGATTGGTGGCATAGTGATTCACACAGACAAACGTTTTGATGCCGGCGGCTTTCGCACGCAGGCCAGCTTCCTTGCCGGCCAGGTACTCCGGCTGGCCCACGTGCATGAGCGCGCCGAGGTCAGCGCTCTGCTGCGCCGTACCGGTATTGGCCGTAATGAAAGCGATATTTTTATTCTTCAGCTTCGAGACGGCTCCTTTCAGCAGATCGTAGTCGGCAATCGTTAGTACCACGCCGTCATAGTTGCGTGCCGCAGCCTGATTGACCAGTTGCACCATGTCCGCGATGTCGCCATTTGGCGGATTGCGATAGTCGGTCCGTACGTTGAAATCCTGGTCGGCCTGCGCGATGCCGTTCTTGACGGTATTCCACCACGCATCCGAATCCGGCGCGTGCGTGATGAAATCGAAATGGGCAACCGGGTCCGCGCAAGCGCTCGTGCAGAGTCCCAGACTCAACACAACGGCGCTCAGGCCGAGCATCTTTCCAATAACATGTTTCATGTCTGTCTCCTTGTTTATGGTCTATTTGCCGATGTGGCGACATCGGCCATTCATGCGTTGCCTCAACCGCGCGTCGCTACAGTCAATCCGCTGGCAACCCGATGAAAACCTTGTTGTCCTCGACCTTCACGGGATGAATGGCGAGATTGATGCAGACGGGCGCACCTTTCGCCGCGCCTGTCGGAATGTGGAAACGCCCCATGTGCATCGGACATTCGATAATGTCGCCAAACACGAGCCCCTCCGTGAGGCGCGCTGTTTCATGGGTGCAAAGGCCTGCCGACGCGTAAAAGCCGGTCGGCGTGTGATAGATCGCATACAGCCTGCCGTCGTGACTAAACTCGATGACGTCCTCTTCTTCGACGTCATCGCACGCGCAGACGTGATGCCATTGCAGGATGTTCATTGGCGTATCTCCGCGGCTCAGCGAGCCTCAACCGCGCCAGGCGGCGTATCGATGGTTTGGCCTGCAGCCGCGGCGGCCAGCTTGCCGGGCACGAGCGGGGTCACCATAAAGTCAGGATCGCGCCGCTGCATTCTGAACACGTGGAGGATTTCTCTCCACGCGCTAAAGAGGCCGTCGTAGGCAGGCGGCAGATCCTCGCGGATTGCCTCACGCAGCTTCGGCAACGCATGGAACGGCACATTGGGAAACATGTGATGCTCGACGTGATAGTTCATATTCCAGTAAAGGAATTGAAGCATCCGGTTGAGCTTGATCGTTCGTGTCGAAAAGCGATGATCGAGCTCGTTTTCGCGCAACCCCGTATGCTGGGTAATCGCCAGCAATTCATGCAGCCATGCGCCGTAGGCGCGCGGCAACAGAAGGAACACCACGGGCAACCAGCTATGGGCGGCGATGGCCCACCCGGCCACGCCAATGTAGAGCAGCAGAATCACGCGTGAATTGCGGCACATTGCACGATATTCGGTGACCGGCACGACGGCTTTTGCGCTCTTCGACACGATGCCGAAAGTGTGCAGAACGATATTGCCAAGGTGATGAATGCCGTGCGAAACGCGCAGAAAATCGGTGACGAGCTTCAGGTAGTTCGGCGGCCGCTTGACTGCGAGTTCAACGTCGGATGGGACGGTTGCCGTCAGGTGCGTGTACGTATGATGTTGCGCATGCGACCAGCGGCTATAGATCTGTTCGCGCCATGTCATGAAGCAGATCAGCCAGTGCACCGACTCATTCAGCCATTCGCTTTTGAAGGGCGTGCGATGACGCAACTCGTGCTCCATCGCCTCCGCGAAGGCATAGAACGTTCCGTAAAGAAGGAACGCCGGTACGCACCAGGGCGTATCGAGCGACAGCCACGCGAACGCCCCGCTTGCCGCCACCAACGCAATGAAACCGCCAAAGTGCAGCAACGCGGCGGTGTCGTTACGCCGCGTGACCTCTTTGAGCACCTTCCTGTCGAGCCGGCATTTATACCAGTCGTCCATGGTGATCGTTTGTCTGCTGTCTTGCTGGTTGGACATGAATCGCACCCCGTGCCTGATGTTGACCGTCGTGATGAGCTGCGTGATGCATTGATCATCCTTGAGCGCATTTAAGGCTCTTTTTGAGCCACGGTCAAACGCCAAATTGCCTCATTTTGAGCCATAGAGGGTATTCCCCGAGACGAAAGCCAGTCTTTGCCGGATTTGGCGGTGCACCTCCGGTAAGCCTCAAAAGACTCATTTTTGAGGCAAAATGATGCCTGCGCGGCAATGCCGCGCTGCGACGACGAGGACCGGGCGACGATGGGCAAGCCGACACTGAAACAACTGATGGAAATGACGCAGCTCAGCCGGGCGACAATCGATCGCGCGCTGAACAACCGCCCCGGGGTGCATCCGCGCACGCGCAGTGCTATCGATGCAGCGGTAAGGCAATTGGCTTCGGAGACGCCGGTGCGCCCGGCATCTCCGGTGGGACAGCGCAGCTACGTGTTCAGGTTGCTGTCGCAGGCAGGCGACGCGTTTACGGAGGAGTTGACGCGCAGCGCGGCCGGACTCGAAGCGGAATTCGCGGCGTCGGGCGTGCGCCTGGAGGTCGAGGGTTGCGTGGGAGTACCTGACGACGAAGTCGCAGCGAGGGTACACAAGGCTGCCGATGAGGCAGACGGTATCGCGATCATCTGCACGAATACGGCTGCAACGACCGCAGCATTGCGCAAATGCATGGCTGCCGGCAAACCGGTCGTGACACTGATCACCGACGTCGATGCCGACGCCCGTCACACTTATGTCGGCGTCAATAACCGCGCGGCGGGTCAGTCTGCGGCGTTCCTCATTGGACGGCATCTGCAGGCGCACACCGCACCCGACGTCGCAGTGGTCGTCGCCACGTTTTCCTATACGTGCCACGAGGACCGCGAGATTGGCTTCCGTTCGTTGCTAAGACAACGGTTCCCGAACGTGAACCTCGTGGAGGTGATCAAAGGCGCAGATTCCGGCGCTGCGACCTATGAGGCGACCATGCGCTTTCTACAGGGACACGGCAAGCTCGACGCCATCTACAACGTGGCGGGCGGCAACGAAGGATTGGCTGCGGCGCTGCGCGAACACGATCTTGTGGGCCGGACGGTCTATATCACGCACGAAGTGAACCGGATAACGGAGCCGCTATTGCGTGCCGATACCATCGACTATTTGCTCACACAGGATCTTCGGCTCCTGCTTCGCACCGCGGTCGAACATTTGAGAACGGCCCGCGCTGGGGGCGACGTTCCCGCTCAGGCAATCATTCCAATCGAGACCTATTCCCGCTACTCGTTGTACTAGCAAATGTGCGGCGTGCGCAGCAAGCTTCCTCCGTGCGTTTCAGTCTTGCGCGTCGCACTTGTTCCGAAAAAATACGCTGTCGCGCACTGACCGTCGCACCTTGGGAAACGCGTTGATCAGCTTTCATCGGTCGTCTCTTGACAATCTGCGAGCGGACACTCAGACAAGTTCGTCCAACGGCCGTTGATGGCCGCACTGCGTCTGACGACCGGGTCCGGCGAGTGTCGCGGGCGCGCGGCACATGCGAAGGGCATAACCGACCCACTGCTGCCACTTGAACTCCGCCCTCCGTAATGGCCGCTCGCAAAGCTATATCGGTTATTCACATCAACCTGCCTATCCAGTCCAGATGCGCGGTGGCGCTCGCATACTCATTGCCCACCGAAATCCGTCATGTACTGGGTAAATGGCTTGGCCGAATCCGATCCGACCTCTGTGAGGGCCGAAGGCGTTCCTTGGCAGTGCCTACGTGCCTCATGATTGGGCGCCGCTGCCCCTGTATCGCCCGTTCGACCGGCTTGCAACGACCCAAGATACGCCAGTCCCGGCAACGAATCTCTGGCATGGATATCGCTTAAAGCGTTGCAGAGTATAAGCGGCTAGCGTCGGCGTATCTGACTGACGTGGGGCATTGCTCTTGGGGCGCATCGTGCGCCTACGTCGACCAGCCTCGACGTTCGAACGGAATCGTCCGGATTCCGTCGACAGGAAGCGTTGCGTGAATCGCCCCGAATCTTCCTCGATCGTCATCCGGCACGCCGAGCGCATCGCGCCCGACACGTTCTTACGTCCGCATGGTCTTCCTACGTTCTAACAGGGGAGCCCTTTTCATGCGTGTATTGAATCGCATCTTGAGCAGCATCGTTCTGGCCGCGAGTATCTGTTCGACGACATCGGCGCACGCCGAGGATCACATCACCATCCTGACGAGCTGGTATGCGCAGCCCGAGCACGGCGGCTTCTATCAGGCGCAGGCCACGGGCCTCTACAAGAAAGCCGGGCTCGACGTCACGATCAAGATGGGCGGCCCGCAGGTCAACGGTATGCAGTTGCTCGTCGGCGGCCAGGCTGACTTCATTCTCGGCTACGACTTCCAGGTGCTGTCGAGCGTGGAGGCGGGGATTCCGGTGACGACGGTCGCCGCCTCGTTCCAGTTCGACCCGCAAGGCATGCTCACGCACGACGACGTGAAGAGCCTCGCGGACCTCAAAGGAAAGACGATCCTCGTCGCGGGCTCGGGTCGCACGTCGTGGTGGCCTTGGCTCAAGGAGAAGTATGGCTATAGCGACGGTCAGACGCGTCCCTATACGTTCAACCTCCAGCCGTTCTTTGCTGATGCGAACGTCGCGATGCAGGCGTATCCGTCATCCGAGACGTTCCAGGCCGAGCGCGCGAACGTGAAAACGCACTTTTTCCTTTTTGCCGACGCCGGCTATCCGCCCTACAACACCACCATCGTCGGCATGAAGAAGACTCTTGCCGAGAAGCCCGATGTGGCCGCGCGCTTCGTGAAGGCGTCGATGGAAGGCTGGAAGAGCTATCTCGCCGATCCGGCGCCGGGCAACGCGCTCATCAAGAAGGACAATCCCGAGATGACCGATGCGCAGCTCGCGTTTGGCGTGGCGCAACTGAAGAAGCTGAAGCTCGTGACGGGCGGAGACGCCTCGACGCTCGGCATCGGCGCGATGACCGACACGCGCTGGAAGAAGACCTACGACTACATGGTCGGCGCGAAGCTGCTCAAAGCGAGCACCGACTACAAGAGCGCCTATACGCTGCAGTACATCCAGAACGCGAAGGTCATGCCCTGAGCGGGCTTCACGGAATCAAGGAGTCCGATCATGTTGGTTACACGTCAGAAAGTTTTGCGCCGCTTCTGGTACGCGGTCATGCCGATCTCGCAACTCGACGCAGGTCCGCAGCCGTTCACCCTGCTTAACGAACCGATCGTCCTGTGGAAAGGCGCGGGCGGCAAGCCGCATGCGCTGCGCGACCGCTGTTGCCATCGCACGGCGAAGCTATCGAAGGGGTTCGTCGATGCCGAAGGCAACATCGCCTGCGGCTATCACGGCTGGACCTACGACTGCAGCGGCAAGTGCGTGCGCATTCCGCAGAACGCGGGCGGCGAGATTCCGTCGCGCGCGATCGTGCAGTCGTATCGCTGCGAGGAGCGCTACGGTTACGTGTGGGTTGCGCTCGACGATCCGCTGCAGCCGATTCCCGAACTTGCCGAGGAAACCGCACCGGGCTACCGGCGCATCCTGCAGTTCTATGAACAGTGGAATACGAGCCCGCTGCGCATGATGGAGAATTCGTTCGACAATTCGCACTTCAGCTTCGTGCACAAGTCGAACTTCGGTCTCTTCGACAATCCGAAGCCATCGAAGTACGAGTTCCGTCCGAACGAATGGGGCTTTGAGGCCGAGACGCGCGTGCCGATCCGCAACCCGCAAGCGAGCTTCCGCATCACGGGCACCACCGACGACATCACCGAGCGCCATCTGATGAACCGATGGTACATGCCGTTCGCGCGGCGCTTCGGCTGCATGTATCCGGCAAGCGGCGTGCATCACATCATCTACAACTGCGCGACGCCGATCGACGACCGGACGATGATGCTCGTGCAATGGCTCTATCGCAACGACACTGAAGAGCAATGTTCGACCCAGGAGCTGATCGACTGGGACCGGCCGATCACCGATGAAGACCGCGAGATTCTCGAAGCCACCGACTACGACGCGTGCATCGACGTGCGCCGCCAGCAGGAATGCCACATGGCATCCGATCAGCCCGGACTGCTGATGCGCCGCATGCTGCTCGAGCTGCTCGAAGAGCATGGCGAGCGCGAAGTGTTCCGCATCGATACAGAGGAGGCATGAGGCCATGAGCAATGACAGCAAAGACACGGCGCTCGCCGTCCAGCGTGTCGACAAAGTCTATCCGAACGGCACGATCGCACTGGACGATGTACGCCTCACCATCGGCGCGGGCGAATTCGTCTCGCTGCTCGGACCGTCGGGTTGTGGCAAGAGCACGCTGCTCAAGATGTTCGCCGGCATCGAAACACCCACGCACGGTCACATGCGGTGGTGGGGTCAGCCGTTCAGCGTCGTCGGATCGGCCGGGCGGCGCATGTCGATGGTGTTCCAGGAAGCCACGCTGATGCCCTGGGCGTCGATTGCCGACAACGTGCGCCTGCCGCTCGACCTCGCGCACGTACCGCGACGCGAAGCCGACGCGCGTGTCGCCACGGCGCTCGCGAACGTCGGTCTTGCCGGCTTCGGCACAGCGCGTCCGCGCGAGCTGTCGGGCGGGATGCAGATGCGTGCGTCGCTGGCACGGGCGCTCGTCACGGAACCCGACCTGCTGCTACTCGACGAGCCATTCGGCGCGCTCGACGAATTCACGCGCAACAAGCTCGATGCCGATCTTCGCGCGCTCTGGAGGAAGCGCGGGATGACTGTGGTGTTCGTCACGCACAGCGTCTACGAGGCGGTGTATCTGTCGGGACGCGTGGTTGTGATGCAGGCGCGGCCCGGGCGTGTCATCGCCGACGTGCCGATCGGCGGGCCGGCCGAACGCGACGAAGCGTATCGCGTGTCGGCGCCCTTCATGCAACATTGCAAGACGTTGTCGGACCTGATCACCGACGCCCATCTGGCATCGAGTGAAGACAGGCAGGTCGATACCGAAGGAGCGCAATCATGAGTAGTCAGACGCTTGCAACGAAGCCTGCGATGCAGCCGACAGCCGAGCGCCGACGCAGCCCGCGACTGTTACAGCGGCCCGGCGTAGCGAAGGCGATGGCGCCCTGTGTCGTCGGCATATTGATGCTGCTGGTCTGGGAAGGCTGGTGCGCGCTCTTCAAGGTGCCGGTGTATCTTGTGCCCGCGCCGCATGACATCGCGCTGCAATTGGTCGCCGATGGCCCGATGCTCGTCATGAGTCTTCTCGCGACGCTCAAGATCACGCTGCTCGCCTTCGCACTCGCAACAGTTCTGGGCGTGGCGGTCGCACTGCTCTTCGCGCAGAGTCCGCTGATCGAGGCGAGCTTTTTTCCTTACGCGATCTTGCTGCAGGTCACGCCAGTTGTCGCGATTGCGCCGCTCATTATCATCTGGGTGAAGGACACGACGTTCGCACTCGTGATCTGCGCGACGCTCGTCGCGTTGTTCCCTATCATCTCGAACACCGCACTCGGCTTGCGCAGCGTTAATCCGGGCCTTGTCAGCCTGTTTCGCATCAATCGCGCGACACGCTGGCAGACGCTTGTGCGTCTGCGCATCCCGAGCGCGCTGCCGTATTTCTTCGGCGGCTTGCGGATTTCGAGCGGACTTTCGCTGATCGGTGCGGTCGTCGCGGAGTTCGTCGCGGGAACCGGCGGCAGCGGTTCGGGTCTGGCTTATCAGATTCTGCAGGCGGGATTCCAGTTGAACATTCCGCGCCTTTTTGCGGCGCTCTTTCTGATCACGCTGACGGGCGTGGTGCTGTTCGGCATCACCGTGTGGGTCGCGCGCATCGGCTTGCGCGGCTGGCACGAGAGCGAACTCTGAGACCATCGATATGAGCATACTGATTCGCAACGCAGCGGCCATCATGACCGGCGGTAACGGCAGCGCCGAAGAACCGGCGCGCGTGGACGGACCGGACATCCGCATCGAAGGCGAGACGATCGCAGCGATTGGCAGGCTCGCGCCGCGCGAGGGCGAGACGATCGTCGATGCCTCCGATTGCGTGGTCTATCCGGCGTGGGTCAACACGCATCATCATCTTTTCCAGTCGCTGCTCAAGGGCGATCCTGCGGGACTCAACGCCTCCCTCACACCGTGGCTCGCCGCGACGCCGTATCGCTTTCGCGCGCTCTTCGATGAGAGGCGCTTCCGCCTCGCTGCCCGCATCGGGCTGATCGAACTGATGCGCTCGGGATGCACGACGGTCGCGGACCACAACTATCTGTACTACCCGGGCATGCCGTTCGACAGTTCGGCGATCCTCTTCGACGAAGCGGACAAGCTCGGCCTGCGCTTCGTGCTGCTGCGCGGCGGTGCGACGCGCACGCGCCAGCTCGAAGCCGAGTTGCCGACCGCGCTTCGGCCCGAGTCGCTCGATGCCTATCTCGCCGATATTGAGCGGCTGGCATCGACTTATCACGATGCCTCACCGCGCGCGATGCGACGTGTCGCGATGGCGCCGACCACCGTGCTCTATTCGATGTCGCCGCACGAGATGCGCGAGACGGCCCGCGTCGCGCGCAGGCTCGGCTTGAGGATGCACAGTCATCTGTCGGAGACGGTTGGCTATCAGGACAGCGCGAAGGCGATGCATCGCGCGACGCCCGTCGAGTTCTGCGGCGAATACGACTGGCTCGGCGACGATGTCTGGTTCGCGCATCTCGTCAAGCTCGATGCGCGCGAGATCGCGCTGCTCGCCGAGACGGGGACCGGGGTCGCGCATTGTCCGCAATCGAACGGGCGGCTCGGCAGCGGCATCGCGCCGGTGCGCCAGATGGCGGACGCGGGCGTGCGAGTGTCGATCGGCGTCGATGGCGCGGCGTCCAACGAAGCCGCCGACATGATCTCCGAGGTCCACATGGCGTGGCTCGCGCAGCGCGCGCGGCGCGGCATGGCGGCGCAACCTGTCTATCGCGGCGGCACGTTCGAAGGCGGCGCCGACGCTGCTTCGGTGGAAGAAGTCGTGCACTGGGGGACGGCGGGTGGCGCGCGCGTGCTTGGGCTCGAAGGCGTCGGGCGGATTGCGCCGGGCTACTCGGCCGATATCGCCGTGTACCGGCTCGACGATCCCCGCTACTTCGGTCTGCACGATCCAGCGATCGGACCGGTGGCGTCGGGCGGACGGCCGACGGTCGCGGCACTATTCTCGGCGGGGCGCTGCGTGGTGAAGGACGATGCCGTGGCGAATGTCGATCTCGGCGAACTGCGACGGCAAGCGCTGGCCGAGGTCAGCGGGATACTGGCAGAAGTGGCGTAACGGCGGCTTTCGCCCGCTTGTGCATCTCCGGTGGCGAAGTCAGGCCTGCTACGGCGGCCCTCGACAGCATCAGGAACTCCCGGAACGCGTTAGTGACCTGAGGCAGGCGCCACTCCGACATATGCGCGACATGCCACGCTCGCTCAATCGGTGTGGACGGCACGGGAAGCCTCGCCAGGAGTCCCGCCTGCATCTCGAGCGCACACGCATGCAGCGAAAGGAGCGCCACGCCGAGTCCCGCTTCGACGAGCTGCTTGATCTCGTCATTGCTCGATAGCTCCGACGCGGCATGCAGCTTCAATCAGGCCTCGTTGACAAGACGTCCGATCGCGACACGCGTACCCGAGCCGCGCTCCCTGACGAGCAGGTTCGCCGACTCGAGATCGGTCAGGTGCACATGCTTTGCGCGCATGAGCGGATGCGGCGGAGCGGCGATGAACGCCATCGGGTGCTTCGCGAATGCCGCAGCGCTCGTGCGCAGCTCGCGTGATCACCGTCCCATGATCGCGAGGTCGATCTCGTTCGTCGCCAGCATGCGGACGACGTCGTCGCGATTTTCGCCACGGAATTGCAGCTTCACAGCGGGTTCTCCTTTCGTAAATCTGACGAGAAATGGCGGAACGAGATATTCCTTCGTCGCGATGGCCCAATGCGCAGCGTGCCGCCCAATTCGCCGCGCAGCGCCGCCACTTCCTCGCCTGTGACGCGTCGAGCCATCAGATCGACCACGCCTTTCATGCGAAACGGACCCACATCTGTTTCGAGCTGGCGCGCTATCGAGATCGAGCATCGATCGCGGCAGCCGCGAGATCGTCATAGCCGTCAGACGGCCATCCGATTTTGCCGCACAGGACACTTGCATTCGATACGCGTGGCAGCGCTTATGATCGGTTTTATCGTGCTTAGATAAGTCAAGGTCGGCGACGTCTCTGTTTGACCCTCGCACAGCGACGTATGGCCGCCCACACCCCCGGCTAGGCTTTCATTCAAATCGCATCTGGTTCAGGTCGACCCACAGGGACCTTCAGATTTGCCGAAAGCTGCCGTTCATACAGCGTATAGGCTGCTCTGACCTATAAGTTCGGTCGAGGCGAAAATTCAATACCCGAGTCGCTACAGCGACTCGGAGTTGTCTCGGGGTGTGAATGAACACAATCGTAAAGCGCTTCCTACTAGTGCTGATCACCCTGATGGCGTGCGTTCGCGGTGGAGTTGCGCTGGCAGAAACCGCATCTAACCAGTCCTTTTCTCCTGATCCAAAAATCCAGAAGGTTGCGGAAGCCTACTCGCTAAATGCCGTCGACTTCTCCGCGAAACAGTTTGGAATAGAACTCGACTGGTCGGACGCGAGTATTGCAAATGTCGAAAAGGCCTTGGCGCAAATGAGTTCCTCGTACGTCAGCACGAATCCCAAGCCAACGGACGAACAAGTCATGGCATTTGCGAAAGCCTATGGAAGTTACGTTGGAGAAGTCTACCGCCGCAATCATGGTGGCGAATGGGGTATGCCTACCCTTGGCGGAAGCCGATTCCTACAGCGGCCGTTCACGGTCTCCGTCTCTCTCAAGTAGGTTGGAGCTTGCGCGCACAAAACCATAGCCGAGATCGTACGAGTAACAATTTGTCGTGATCGTCGACATGCGATGAACGATTCCGCCTCCATGCGCAAGCCGCCAGACTCGGTCTGGGTGTCGCGATGCTGGCGCTTCCCGACGTACTGCCGGATCTGGTCGGCGACAAGCTCGTGCGGTTGCTGTCCGAATTGCATTCAGACGCAGGCATGATTCCCCTTACTACGCTTCGCGGCGGCTTCTACCCCGGGAAGACGCGTGTGTTCATCGACTTTGCGATGGAGGATTTTTGGCAGCTCGGTTAAGGCGCAAAGATTCCATGCGACGAAGGACGAGCGTGTGACGGATCGCATATCCAACCGATGATCGCGTATTCCTCGACGACAAGCGCTAGGAAGCGTGAGCCTGCACCAGTACGTCCCAAGGCGCAGGAGACGGAAAGATGTCCTGCAAAAATCCGACAAACGCTCTCACCGCCGGATTGCTTCGCCGGCTCTCGGGCCACACGGCATGCAGATGGAATCTGTCGTAGGCGAACTCATGCAGCACAGGCACGAGTTCGTGCCGTCGAACGAATGGCGCCGCGATATACGTCGTCGAAATCCCGATACCGGCGCCGGCCGCCAACGTCGCGGCAATCGCGTCGCTGACGTCGATAATCAAGCTCGACGCGGGCGTGAACTCGACGAGCTTGCCTCCCATGTCGAATGGCCATGCAGCCTCCTGCCCCGTCGACTGATATCTGAAGTTCACGCAATCGTGTTGCAAGAGATCGTTCGGATGCTGCGGCACGCCTCGCTCACGCAGATATTCCGGCGACGCGAACGCGCAAATTCGATGCGGGGCGAGACGACGCACGATCAACCGCGTGTCGCCGGGATCGCCGACGCGAATGGCGACATCCACGCCCTCCTCGATCAGATCGACGTATCGATCGCTCAGGCGCACATCGACGGTCACTTTCGGATGCTGCCGGCGAAACGCGGGCAACGCGGGCGCAAGGATGTTCACGCCGACGGGCAGCGGCGCCGTCACCTTGAGCGTTCCGGCCGGCTCCGCGCGCGCGGCGGCGACGCCTTGCTCGATACCCTCCGCCTCGCGCAATAAGCGTTGCGTGCGCTCCAGAAGATCGCGTCCCTCCGGCGTCAGCGTCAGCGAGCGCGTGGTCCGGCTGAACAGCCTGAGTCCGAAATGCTGTTCCAGCCGCTGGATGCTCTTGCTGATAGCCGATGGCGAAACGGACAGCGAACGCGCGGCAGCCGTATAGCTGCCAAGCGATGCGGCACGCGCGAAAGCAATCAGCCCAGTTAGTCTTTCGACGACGATTTGTTCCATGATGGCATCATTAAAGCGAACGACGGCCCGATTATCAAGCGTAGTTTCGCGAATTAACCTTCTTCCATCGACGCCACACCGGCGAAGTCAAACAGGAGAAGGACATGAACGCGAACACGAAAGCGCAGGAAGTACAGGCCACTGAAGTCGCCAACGGCGCATTG
This sequence comes from Paraburkholderia sp. BL18I3N2, assembly GCF_003001875.1. Classification (NCBI taxonomy): domain Bacteria; kingdom Pseudomonadati; phylum Pseudomonadota; class Betaproteobacteria; order Burkholderiales; family Burkholderiaceae; genus Paraburkholderia; species Paraburkholderia sp. BL18I3N2. The sequence goes on along the minus strand of NZ_PVNC01000035.1, from coordinate 23,605 downwards.
GCAGGCAAGACCGCACTCATCTTCGGCGGAACGTCGGGCATCGGGCTCGATGCGGCTCTTCAGGCGAAGCGCGCGGGCGCCGCGGTCATTGTCGTGGGCCGATCGGCGGATACGACTCAACGCGTCGCCGCGCAACATGGCTTCGCCGGATGGCGCGCAGCCGACGTGACCGACGCGCACGCGCTGCAGCAGGCGGTAAGCGACATTCCGAAGGTCGATCACCTGGTCTTGCTGGCCGGCACCTTCGTCGCGGGGACGGTGCGCGAGGCGGACGTCGCACATCTCCGGAACGCGTTCGAGGAACGCATCTGGGCGGCCGTGCATGTCATTCGTGCTCTGGGCGATCGCTTGAGCACCGATGGCTCGATCACGTTCATCTCGGGCAGTCTCGCCGACCGTCCGAACGCCTACGGCACCGCGGTGCTCGCGGCGGCATCGGCAGCGATGGAAGCGCTCGCGCGCGGCCTGGCGCTCGAAATGGCGCCGGTGCGCGTCAACACACTGTCGCCCGGTCCGATCGACACGCCGATCCTGCGCAAAGCGCTCGGCGACGCGCGCGATGCGGTCGTCGCAAACATGGAGAAGACGCTGCCGCTGCATCGTCTCGGCACCGCCAGCGAAGCCGGCGCAGGCGTAGTGTTCCTGATGACCAATGGCTTCATGAACGGAGCGACGCTCAACGTCGATGGCGGCGCGCGCCTCGTGTAACCCGACAGCCAACGGAGAAAGAGATGACCACGCTTTTCGACCCGATCCGGCTGGGCGACATCGAAGCGCCGAACCGCATCTTCATGGCGCCGATGACGCGCGCGCGAGGTACGCGGGATCACGTGCCGACATCGATCATGGCGCAGTATTGCGCCCAGCGCGCGAGCGCCGGACTCATCATCAGCGAGGCGATCGGCATCTCGCAGCAGGGCTTGGGATGGCCCTTCGCGACCGGCCTCTGGTCCGACGAACAGGTGGCGGGCTGGCTGCGCGTCACCGACGCGGTATACGCGGCCGGCGGGCGCATCATCGCGCAGCTCTGGCACATGGGGCGCACCGTGCATCCCGGCTTCAATGGCGGCGTGCAGCCGTTATCAGCGTCGGGCACGACCGCGCCGGGACACGCGCATACCTATAACGGCAAGCAGCCGTACGTCGCGGGCAGACCCATGCGTGCGCAAGCGATCCAGTTTGAGGATGGCGCTTGAGGTGAGCGAACAGCAATTCCACCTTCTTTCGCTGGCGAAACGCCATCTGCCCGATCACATCGCGTTCAAGATCGACGCCCGGTGCAATTTCGATCAATTCGAGGCCTTCGTCGCCGAGCCGGAACACGGCGCGCTCGGTCAGATACAACGCGGTCTGCCCACGCTCGCGCGCGAACGCTGCGCTATAGCAGACCTGCTCGATCGATTCGACAAATTTACGATGCCGCCCTTCACTGCGGATCACGGTCCGGCCGCATTCCCAACCGACATCGAGACCGCCCGCCGTCAGCGTGCCGCTGAATATCACGCACTTCGCGTTCTGGCTGATGTTGATGAAACCGCCGACCCCGATGATCTTGTCGCCGAAACGGCTGATGTTGACGTTGCCTTGCGGATCGACTTCAGCGAAAGACAGAAATGCGAGATCGAGGCCGCCGCCGCCGTAGAAATCGAATTGCGACGGCTGCTCGATCATCGCGGCGAAGTTCTGGCCGCCACCCGAATCGCGTCCGGTGAGCGGAGCGCCGCCGATAATGCCCTGCTCATTCGTCGGTATGACCGCGTCGAGCAGACCTTCTTCAGCAGCGATCGTCGACAGACCGGTCGAAACGCCCGCGCCAAGATTGCACACCGCGCCGGGATAGAGTTCGAGCGCCGCGCGCCGCACGATCACATTGCGCGGCCCGAACGGCAACGGCTTGATCTCCGATAACGGTACGCGCAGTTCGCCCGCGTAACTCGGATCGTATGATGTCGCGTACGTCTGCGGCTGATCCGGCACGACCACGACGAAGTCGACCAGAATGCCGGGCACCTTCACCTGTTTGGGCGGCAAGGTCTCGCGCCGCGCCACCCGTTTAACCTGCACGATCACGACACCGCCCGCGCGGCGCGTTGCCTGCGCCATCGCCAGCATCTCACCAAGCACGGCTTCTTCTTCCATCGTCACGTTGCCATCTTCGTCGGCGGTCGTGCCGCGAATGAAGGTCACGTTCAGCGGCAACGGCTTGAACATCCTGCACGCGGCCATTCACACTCACCTGCATGCGCTGCTGAAGTTGCAGGACTATACGTCTGCAAATGTCCGCATTTTCGGGCAAGTTCCTGCGTCGATTCGCGAGAAGCACATCGTCGCTCGGGATGCTTACGAGTCGTACTGGCACAAACTGCTCCAGCATTGCGCCGCGCGCGGTGGATTCAATCCGGAGCGCGATCTAAGGCTGACGCGCCTGTTCCTGATTACCGCATTGAATGGAACACTCGAATGGTATCAGCCGCGTATCACATCCATTCAGAAGCTGTCTCACGATCTGACTGAGTTGTTTCTTGATGGACTGGCACGGCGCTCGTGACGCGTTATCGTGTCTCCATGTTCAAGGCAAAACGGCGAGGACCTGGGTGAGAAAGCGATAGGCGTCTCCCGCGAATTTTGAACGGCGAATCCAGCTCCCGTCGTGGCGTCGGTGCTGCCCGGTGCAAAACTGCAGCAAAAGCCACCACATCTTGCGAGAGTTTTTCTGACGCGATCCGGTAATTTTTCTGGTTTGTCGAATCGCTCCAGAATAGATACCCTTCTGCTCCATGCTGCGTTTCGGACTGGTCGACGGCGATCCCCGGTTCGAGAATGTCGAACTCAAACTCTGTGCGATGTCATCAATCACAGTGCCCACGATCACGCTGGAGGGGGACGCCGATGGGGTTTCGCCGCCCGGAGGCAGAGAGACAAACTCGAAACGCTTCACAGGACGTCACGAGAACCGGGTCGTGGCTAATGCAGGTCACAATCTTCCGCAGGAGGCACCAGAAGCGTTTGCCGGCGCAGTTCTCGACATCAACGCATGGGCCGTTCGAGCTTGAATCCATGCCGCCGGCGCGTCCCTCGATGTCACAGGCGGCCACGCGAGCGGCGCGGTGCGTGCGAAGTTATGCAGCGACGGAAGTTCGCGAAGCGACAAGGCGGCCCACACAGATCAGGACAGTATGGTAATGACGATCTCAGAAAATCCAAGCGTCGCCGTCGTTGGTCCGGGGGCAATCGGCACGACCCTGGCGGCAGCGCTCCATGAGGCCGGACGCACACCGACGGTTTGCGGACGCACGGCGCACGAGCGCCTCGAACTGCGCTTCGACGGCGGCCGTATCGTTGTACCAGGTCCGGCGCAGACCAATCCGGCGGAGATCAAAGATACCTTCGACCTTGTTCTCGTTGCAGTCAAGTCGACACAGGTGAAAGCGGCGGCCCCGTGGTTTTCTGCACTGTGCAGTCACAAGACGGTCGTTTGCATGTTGCAGAACGGTGTCGACCAGAAAGCGCTCGTCGCGCCATATCTGTCCGGCAACCCGGTGCTGCCCTCGGTGATATGGTTTCCCGCTCAACGCGATCCGGATGCCTCGGTGTGGCTGCGCGGCAAACCGCGCCTCACGCTGCCGGACATGCCGGGGATCGCCGTTGTGTTGGCGGCGCTGCGCGGCACACGAGTTTCGGTCGACATAGCGGCGGATTTCACGTCCGTGGCATGGCGGAAGCTTCTACAGAACGCTGTCGCGGGTTTAATGGTTCTGACGGGTCGCCGCGCGGGCATGTTTTCCCGAACCGACATCACCACGCTGTCTCTGGCGTATCTACGTGAATGTCTTGAGGTTGCCCGCGCGGAGGGTGCGACATTGGGCGACGAGGTCCCGCAAGAGATCGTCGATGGATTTCGTGATTCCCCGCCCGACCTGGGTACGTCCATCCTCGCCGACCGCCAAGGTGGACGTCCTCTCGAATGGGAGAGCCGGAATGGGGTCGTGCAGCGGCGCGGTCGATTGCACGGCATTCCCACACCGATCAGCGATCTTGTCGTGCCACTTCTGGCGGCCGCGAGCGACGGACCGGGCTAAGAGCTACTACCCTCGTCATGGAACCCTGCGGCAGCGCCCGTCGTGTGCCACGACGGGCGGCTCATCGCAGCCTAGTTCATGCCGCCGTTCGTCAAATCGAACAAGAATAATGCGGCTGACGCAGCGGCGATCTGGGAAGCCACCCAGCCCCGGCACGCGTCAGCAACTAGTGCGGATTCGCATCAACGGAGAACTTTACTGCGTCGACAATGAGCCGCCACAAAAGCATTTTCTCTTCTTCGTCGCGCCGTATTTTTATGGCTGCCTGGTCAACCTCGCAGAACCAACAAGGCACGGTCGACCGAAAACGAGGGATCAACGTCGCTTCCCTTCGAGGTGTCAGAGTTAAATTGAAGGTCGTTGAGGCGACTCACGGTTTACCAATATAGGAAAGCAGTAATCTTCTCATACAACCGGAAGCCTTGAGCATTCATCAAGACGTGCAGCAGTCCCACGCCAACCGTAGCTGTTGCCGCGCCTAAGACGAACAATAACGCGCGCTTGCCGATCTTCTGGCCCAGTATCCCTATGCCAATATGCGAGAAACAGCGCTATTACAGCAACGCTACCGACATCCGCTTTCACGACGGCAGCGGCCCGCATCTGTCGGCGGGTGCGCGTTTCCGTTTCACGACCTTCGGTTTTCCCGTCGAGGCGGAAGTGATCGAATATGTGCCGGCACGTGGTGACCAGCCGGCGCGCGTGGCGTTGCACGGCTGGGTCGAAGGCGATGCGCAGTCGCGCCTGGATGTGCGTCACGCGTGGCTACTTGAAAACCTGCCCGCAAGCGCGTGCGTATCCTCACGCGGGAAACGCAGAACGGCGTCCCCGCCACACAGCTTGCGACTACGCGTCCCAATCCGATGATCAACGGGCATCAGGAATGGCTCGACCGTATGATCGCGGCCGCGCGTTCAACGCTTGCATCGGCACGCTGAGGCGCGCGCCATTTCACGCATCGGCGGCCGTATCCGCTGGGCCGTCCACGGGATCGTCCACCTCGGTCGAAGCCGTCGACACGAGCACGGCTTCCGACTGCGTGCGCGCCAGCGCCGCGAAGTACCGACCCGGCGAATGCCCGAGTGCTTTCCTGAACATGGTGATGAAAGCCGTCACCGACTCATAGCCGAGTTCTTCCGACACCCGCTGCACGGAAGCGCCGCCGGCAAGCTCACGCACTGCGACGAGCAGTTGCAACTGCTGCCGCCAGCGGCCGAACGTCAGTCCCGTTTCACTCACGACGAGTCTTGCCAGCGAACGCTCGCTCATGGCGAGACGTTTGGCCCATTGCGCAATGGTGCTGCGATCGCCGGGATTGGCGTTCAATGCATCCGCCATCTGGCGGATTCGCGGATGATCGGTAACCGGCAAGTAGAGACGTTCGACCGGCATCAACGTCAGCTCATGCAATAACACGCGTGCAAGCTGGTCGGTGTGGGCATCCTGCTTATAGTTCTGCGGCGCCCCTGCGAGATGCAGAATCATTTCCCGCACCATGGGTGAAATGGACAGCGTGCAGCAATCCTTCGGCAAGTCGACGATACCAGGCTCTGCAAACAGATAACAAAGCTGGGCATTCGGCGTGGCATGGTTGCTATGCGGCATCTCGCCGGGAATCCATACTCCGCATTGCGGCGGAACGATCCAGAAGGCGCCCGCGACCTGGCAGGTTACGGCGCCGTGCAACGCCAGCACCAGTTGCCCCTTTCGATGCTTGTGCACCGGGATTTCTGCGGCATGCTCGTCGAGCTGCATGCGCAGCGCCACCGCCGGGAGATCGATCGCGTCGGGATCCGCAAAATCAGGAAGGCTAACGTAACGATCCATATCTGGCATTTTTTAGCGACATGTTGTCATTGTAGCGAAATTCATGCGGAGAATGAGTCGGCATAGTAGCGTCATGCCAAGCACAAATGCCACCTCGACCTCATCGCTCAAGACCTCGCGCTCCCGCGCGCGAGGCTGGAAGCTGCACGATCTTTATCGACGGACATCGCTGCTCAAAGCGAACCAGCCGGACCTGGAAGCCGCGCTCTTTTCGATTAAGTGCTTCGTGACGGCAATGCTGGCCTTGTACCTGTCTTTGCGGGTTGGTTTGACACGTCCCTTCTGGGCACTCGGCACGGTTTATCTGGTTTCCCAGCCTCTCTCGGACATGGCAATGAGCCGCGGACTCTTCCGCTTTCTCGGCACATTGGCGGGCTCGGCGGTGACTGTTTTACTCGTGCCGGCCCTGGTCAATGAACCCTTGGTCCTCAGTGTCGCGCTCGCCATATGGATCGGCTTCTGTCTCTACATTGCACGTCTGGACCGCACGCCGCGAGCCTACGCATTTCAGCTCGCCGGGTACACGACAAGCCTGATCGGCTTTCCGTACGTGATGAATCCCGGCGCGATCTTTACCGTTGCCAGCATGCGCGCGCAGGAAATCACGATCGGCATTCTGTGCGCAACGCTGGTCCATGCACTGGTCCTGCCGCGCAGGGTATCGCATCGTGTGCACGCCCGGGTCGCCGCTGTGCTGGCCGACTCGGAGCGATGGACCCGCCATATGCTCGGCAATGCGCGTGACGCCGTACTTGCGTTGGATCGCGCGCAATCGGCGGTGGACATGCTCGATCTCCATCAGTTGTCCACGCATCTGCCCTTCGACTCCACGCAAGGCCCGCTGCAAGCCAGGATCCTGCAAGCGCTTCATCGGCGTCTGCTGGCCGTGCTGTCCCTGTCTGGCGCGATCGACGACGCTCTGGCGGAAATGCACGCGCTGGCGCACGACATGCCCACCAGGCTCGCCTCACTATTCGAGCAGACGCAGTCATGGCTGAACGCGCCGGAGGGCATGCTCGACCCCATGGCGACCAGAACGCTGCTGGACAAATTTCGCACGCATCAGACGTACCCGTGCGGCCGCGATTCGTGGCATGACCTTCTGCTCGGCAGGTTGATAGCCAATCTCGGCGAGCTCGTGCTCGCGCATCAGGATTGCCGACTGCTGGAACAGCATCTGCAGACCGCTAGAGCGCACTGGACTCGCGATGTGCCAAAGCGGATATTCGACTCGAAGGCGGGTTATGCCTTGCACCGCGACCATTGGTTGGCGGCGCGCAGTGCAATCGGCGCCGCCATCGGCATCACGATCAGTTGCGCGCTGTGGATAGGCTCGGCATGGCCCGACGGCGCGACCGCCGTCTCTCTGGTCGGCGTGGCTTGCGCGCTGTTCGGCGTCGCCGATCAGTCGGTCGACACCCTCAATCGCTACGTGTTCGGCTCGCTGGCTGGCGTCGCGGTAGGCCTGACCTATGGCTTTGTCATCCTGCCCCGCACAACGGATTTCATCAGTCTGATGGCGGTACTCTCGCCCGCGTTACTTCTGGTCGGCGCGTCGCCAACTCGTCCCGACGCGACTCGACACGGAGATCGTCGAGCACGATATGAAAAAACTGTCCGAAGCGATGCAGAGCCGTCTCGAGGCTCGGCGCGTCGAGAAGACTCAGGCACAGGAATTTCAACGTACCACTGCGAAACGGCCAGCTAAAGACGCCCGGCATCTCGTCGTCGAGCTCGATGGCTAGCATTCGATAAAGCGTCGAAAACTGTTCCTCGGTAACCCGCGCGGCTGCTTCGCCAAGCAGACCGCGCATGATCCCTGCCGCTTCGAGATAGCGCAGCGTGACCTCGGGCCGCGCGCCGGCGGCTGCAAGAAAGCCGTTGACGAGCGAGATAGGGACGGTTGGACTCGGAGCTCGCATGTGATCGTTTCGACAGTATCGATGCCTGTGCAGTCGGGTTTGCGCCCGATTGCACTTCGTGCATGGCGTATGGCAGAGCAAGCGTGCGGTTCGCGAGTCAGACGAAGCAGCGATGGCCTCGAGCGGATCGAGGTGGACGGAACCGCGAGGTTCGGCCGAACCACTGACCGCGCATTGCGCTTCGATTGACTGCTCTCGCCGCATAATCTGCCGAGCGGAGCGCCCCGGCGGCAACACAAGAATAAAAAATGCTGCCTGAACTGCGGCAATATTTCTCCGTGCAATCAAATGACTTCGTGGTGCAGGCGAGCCGGATTTCAATAGACGCAATGAAATCTGGAACGACGAATAAAAAAGTGAGCGAGACAGATCGGTTTTTCCGATACGGATATCAGAATGGGAAATAGCGCCGCGAGCTTGTGCAGAGCGCTTGCTCTGGCACGGCGGGGGTATCGGCGGCTGAATTTGAGGCATTTTTCTATCTAAATAATAAATCAGCCTCATCAGCGAATCCGCTATTTATCGTATTAATTATCTGATTCCGAAAGCCCGTTTTTATTTGACCTGAATTTAAAACCGCTCGCGCCATCGCCTTTAAAACCAGAAAACAAAATGAAATACCCTAAGTAAGCCCTTCCCTTTTAACGCGAGGAGAACAATATGGAAATACGGCAAATCAACGTCTACGATCTGATCGACAGTCGCAGAATCGGCAGGAGGCAGTATTTCATCGTCGCCTTCTGTGCGCTGCTCATGCTGTTCGATGGCTTCGACACCCAGGTCATCAGCTTCATCGTGCCCGTTCTCGCGAAGGAATGGCAACTGCCCAAGGCGGTGTTCGGCGCAATTTTTTCAGCGGTTTTCTTCGGCTTGCTGGTCGGCAACTTCGGCATTCCGTTCGCGACCCAGCGCTTCGGTACGAAGAAGATTGCTTTCGTGGCAACCGCCGCGTTCGGGCTATTCACCGTACTGACCGTCTTCGCGACGAGCGTGCCGCAACTGATCGCCTTGAGGTTCCTCACAGGCATCGGCCTGGGAGCGGCCACGCCATGCGCGGTCGGCCTCGTTTCGGAATTCAGCCCGAAAAGAACTCGCGCGACTTTCGTCATTCTCGTCTACATGGGCTACGCGCTGGGGTTCATCTTCGCGGGACTTTGCAGCAGCGCCTTGATTCCGAGGTTTGGCTGGCAAGGTCCCATGTGGTTGGGCGGCCTTGCGGCACTCGGCTTGACGGCCCTGCTTATTCCGATGTTGCCGGAATCCGTGGCCTATCTGTCGAGAAATGCCGACCAGACCGAACTGCTTCATGCAACCCGGCGCCTCTTTCCCGATTTCACCCTGCAATCGGACACCGAACTGGTCACCCACGAAGAAAAGACGGCGGATGCCAGCGTGCTCGGATTGTTCTCCGCGCAATTCCGCCTGGGGACTTTCCTGCTGTGGGCCGTATTCGCCATCAATCTGGCCACGTTCTATTTTCTGCAAAGCTGGCTGCCGACCGTTCTCGCCTCCATCTCGTTCCCACCGGCGCTTGTGGTCTGGGCGACCATCACGGTGATCATCGGCGGCATGGTGGCAAGTCTTCTGATGGGACCCATCATGGACCGCACCAGTCCTTATCGGATCTTGTCCGCGGTCTATGTTGGCGGCGCCGTCTCGATGTATGCAATCTCGATTGCCATCGGCTCATCGCATCTGGCTTTACTCACGACGATCTTCTTTTGCGGCTTTTGCATTAGCGGCGGACAAACCTGCGCGATCGCGCTGTGCACGCTTTTCTATAGCCCGGAGTTGCGCGCCCCAGGCGTCGCGTGGGCATATGGATTCGGTCGGCTCGGCGCCGCGGGCGGGACTTATCTCGCGGGCGTCCTGTACGCAAACAACTGGACGGCCGACGCGATGTTTCGCGTCGCGGCAGCACCCATTCTCGTTGCAGCGGCTTGCGTGGCCTTGATGGGCGCCTGTTATTCCCTGACGAGGAAAGACCTGACGAAATCCTTTTCAGCCTGACCTGTCACCGCGCACTGAATCGATGGACGTTGGGTGGACTGTTCTTTTGTATTGCCTTTGAAATGTGGAGATCTTATGAAAACGAAAAAAATCGAAATCATCGTCGGTTCGCTCGTGGGGTTCGCCAGTTCCGTCGCGCATAGCCAAAGCAGCGTCACGCTTTATGGCGAGATCGACAACGGTATTCATTACCAGACCAACGTGGGTGGCGGCAAAGCTGTCTACATGGATTCACTGGACGGTATCGACGGCAGTCGCTGGGGGCTAACGGGCAAGGAAGATCTGGGCGGCGGCCTCAAAGCCATTTTTACTCTCGAATCTGGAATCAACGTCAACAATGGACAATTTGCCCAAGGCGGCACCGCGTTTGGCCGACAAGCTTTCGTCGGACTGAGCAGCGACACCTACGGCTCTCTCACCGCCGGTCGTCAATACGACATGGTGTGGTATTTCCCCGAGTTCCTTGCCGGTGCCGCAGCGGTGGGCGATTTGCCGAGCGGGCATCCGGGAGACTTCGACAACACCAGTAACAGCGTGCGCTTCAACAATTCGGTGCGCTACATGAGCCCGGACTTCCACGGTTTCTCCTTCGGCGTTGAATATAGCCTTGGCGGCGTGGCCGGTGACTTCACTTCGACGTCGGGCTATTCGGTCGGCGCCGGTTACACACACGGTCCGCTTCAGGTCGGTGCGGCGTTCGATTACTTCAAACATCCGACGTCGACACCAGGTAACGGATGGTTCACCAACTATGCAAGCGGGTTCAATCTGCTGGCCTCCTCACTGAACTCGGCTTATCAGGTCGCACAGGCCTACCAGGACGCAGTCATCGCGGCGACCTACACGATCGGCAACGCGGCGATCAGCGCCTCGTACTCGAATGTCCAGTATGCCAATCTGGGGGCGGCCTTCCTGAACGGCACGGCCATCTTCAACAACTATGACATCGGCGTGAACTACCGTGTCACGCCGGCCTTTTCCGTCGGCGTCGCGTACGACTATATGAATGCGCGCAGCGTCACGACGGCACAAGGTAATTCTGTTGGTAACCAGCACTACAATCAGGTGGCGTTCATCCTCGACTATCTGTTGTCCAAGCGTACCGATGTGTATTTCTCAGGCGGCTGGCAACGCGCTTCCGGCACATCGTCGACGGGCGCGCTGGCGGTTGCCGACATTGGCGGATCCGGAGATTCGTCGAATAACCACCAGATGGTTTACCGGCTGGCTATTCGACACAAGTTTTAAGGACGCTCGCTCGCCAACGCTTTGCCAGAACGATGCAGCGGTATTTCATAACCGACATGCCGTCGCCGCTTTCCCTGCTCAAGGCTGCTGGTTCGACACCTGGTAGTATGGCGTCGCGCCAGCGCCCGCATCATAGACATCCTGATTCCGGCGAGTCTGGGCCAGATCGGGCGGATAGGCCCGCTGCCTGTTCGAGTTCGTCGAAATCCAGCCGTCGCGTTCGGCCTGAACGAGTTCGGCCCGTACCTCAGCACGCGTCTTTCCGCTCGTGGCCAACGTCGCGGAACAGCTCGCGTCGCTAACACCGGCGCTTGCGGCCAGTGGAAAGAACATGACGAAGCAGAGCACCGCTGCAATTACCGTTCGCATGAAAAACTCCTTCTTGGTAAAGCAATGGTTCCGCGCTCACACGAAACCATACATGGTGAACAACATGACATACGGGATTTCCTGTCCCGCCGAATTGCAGACGATGATGTCCAGCTTCTGAATGGCGCACATGGACACTATCGCCCTAGCGACTTGCGAAAAGACAAGCTTCACGATGATTGACTCCCCGATTTGATTCGACCTTAAGGTTGACCTCCCGGCAATCTGTCACTGGCGCCGGCCGGTGCGAGACCGGTGCATCACGAGTGCATGACGCACGGCTGTCATCTACATTGAAAAACTCTCTTTTTCACTACTGGCTTGAAGCACGACAGCCTGAACCACTGGTGCTTTGAAGCGTCTCCATGAGTAGTACTTTATCTACAATCACCCGGTCTGAATTTGTGGAAGATGACAACTTATCTGCAAAAACTGCCAGAGTTTTTTCCTAGGCATAGTGCGCGGTTTTTTGCTTCAGTCAGCGTCGTTATACGTCGCTACTCGCCATGCAGGTACAGAAGCGTAGACGTGTGGTACGCGATCCAAATTGAGTTGTACGGCTGTCGAGTAAGAGGACGACCACGTCCGAGTCACCGGCCGGCGGTGCGACGACGATTGACCTCGCTGAGCGGATTGCGTGCAAACGCAAGGGCAGAGGAGCGTTGAGACGGACTGCGTGCACGTGAAGTGGTTTTGCGCAGTTCGCGCAATGTGGTTCCGGATAGCGGCTATTGATTAGTTTGATTGGCCGCGCGTTTTTAAACGCCCATAACCTGGCGTATTGCGGCTCTGTCGATCCGGAGAGAGCAAACTACGGGTGTGCCGCGAGCACACCCCTTTCGTTTCAGGCCTGCTTCTACGGCAACCGATGATAAGCGCGGCCGTGATACACGAGACCCGATCCCGAAGAGCCGAGATGAATCCCCTGTACGGCGCAGAAGAAAACCGTATGTGTGCCGATGTCGACGCTTCTGTCCACCGTGCAGTCGAGACTCGCAGTTGCGGTGGCCAGCACCGGTGCACCCGTGACGAGACGGATCCACTCGCCGTACGTGAAGCGCTCGTTCATCTGGATATCTCCCTTGCCCGCGAAGATCGGCGCCAGCACCTCGTGCTCGTGAGAAAGAACGTTGACACAGATGATGCCGGCCGTGCTGAAGTGGCCATATTGCCGGCTGGACCGGCCTATGCAGACGAGCACCGTGGCGGGATCGTCGGTCACGGAGCAGACCGCGGACACCGTCATGCCGACATCGCCGGAAGGTGTCGTGGTGGTGATGATATTCACCGCAGCTCCAATACGGGCCATGGCCTCGCGAAAGGTAGTGCGGTCAGGAGAAAGTGTTATCACGGCGGTATCTCTCGGTTGACGGAACGGTGGCGGCCCTTTCACGGCCGGCGCGCCACCGGAACTTCCACGAAGCAGCGCGGAGAAGTACCCGTGGCGTTGCACCAATCATGGCCTGCGCCGCACCATCAGTTGGTTCTCGCAGATGGTCCTCGCAGTCAGTTGCGCTGCTGGCGCTTTTTACTGCTGCTGGCCAGAAGCTGCTGGCCCTGAACCGGCGAGCTGCTCCTTGATCAACTGCTCTTCGGCATCGTCATAAAGACCTGCAATAATGCACTCGTAGCGTGCCATCAGCGGTTTGCGACGCTTCTTGCGGGTTGCGGTCATCACCCCGTTTTCCGGCGTAAGTTCCTCGGGGAAAATCCTGAACGCCTTGATCTGCTCCGCTCTTGCCAACTTCGCATTGGCCTTTTCCACTTCTTCGCGGATCAGATCGATGACGATCGCCGAAGTGGCCAGATCGGCGTAACACGTGATCGAAGCGTCCCGCGTCCTGGCCCAATCCATCGTGAGCGTGCCGTCTACTTCGATCAACGCCGTCAGATACTTGCGCCCTTCGCCAATCACCATTGCCTCGGTGATAAACGGGCTCTGGCGAAGTTCGTTCTCGATCTGCACCGGGCTAATCGATTTGCCTGCCGCAGTGTTGATCAGCTCTTTCTTTCGATCGATTAGCTTGTAAGAACCATTCGCGTCGATATCCACGATGTCTCCGGTATGCAGCCAGCCGTCCCGCAACGCCGAGTTCGTTTCAGCTTCCTTGTTCCAGTAGCCGATAAACAGACCCGGCCCACGAACGATCATTTCGCCGTCCGGCAACACGCGCGTTTCCCATGCGGCGTCGTCGAGCGGCACACCGGAGTTGCCCGGCCTCGACCAGTCAGTCACCTGCGCGAGGTTTCCGCCGACCATCTCCGTTTGCCCGTAATTCTCTTTAAGGTTGACGCCCCACAACTGGAACAGTGTGACGACCTCGGGTGGCACGGGAGCGGACGCGGTATACGGATAGCGCAAATCGTCGAAGCCGATTCTGGCCAGCAAGGGCTTGAAAATAAGCTCCCTGCAGGTGGCGTAGAGTTGTTCCTTGAATGGATCGCTGCTGCCTGCATCCAATCGATCGGCTAGTACTTCTCTGGCAATACCTAGCGCGAGCTTGTAGTTTCTCTGCTCGGCTTGAGAACTGCCGTTCACGTGGTTGATGATCTGGGTCGCGAACTTCTGATAGAAGCGCGGCGGCGCCATATAGGATGTCGGTTTGACTTCCTGAATGCACTTCGCGAAATCGGCCGAGACGTCGACGAAGTAAGATACTGTCTTCGCCATCAACGGGAGCGTCATGGCCTGAATGCGCGCCACTGTGTGTGAAAGCGGTAGATGGATCACCATGCGCTGCGATTCGGACAGTATCGCCGGGCAGAAGGTTGGCCACGTGAACGCGCCCGCCAGCATCGACAGATGCGTCAGCATCGCACCTTTGGGCGCCCCCGTGGTTCCCGAGGTGTAACCCAGGCTCACCAGATCCGTTGACTTCGCCGGCTCGGACTGCTCACGCAGATAAGCGACTTCATCCCCGGCAAAGTGCAAGGCGAATTCGGCGAGTGAAACGACGTTCGCGCCTGTTTCCAGTGGCGTGCTCTTCCACGCCGGATCGAGCACCACGATCTTGAGAAGCTTGCGTGACGTATCAGCAGCTTCGATGATGCGAAGCTGTTCGGCACTGCCGGCAAAAGCGAGTCTCGCTCCAGAATCCTCCAGATAGTAGCGGACCTCTTCGACCGACGCGGTGAAATAGACGCCTACCGTGACCGCTCCCGAGCAGATCGTCGCCATATCGGCGATGAGCCACTCCTGGGATACGTCGCCCATGATGGCAATCCGGTCGCCTCTTGCTACACCGGCCTCCCTGAGTGCGGCCGATACGGAACAGACTGCGTTCGCATAGCCTTTCCAAGTAGTGGGTATCCACTCCCCGGCACGCTTCTGAAAGAACGCGTTGGCCTCGGCGTCGTTCTTCACGCGCTCGATCAGCAAGGCCGGAATAGTGGTGGTGGCGAATTGACTGCCGGAAGTCCACGGTGCCGCGCTCATTTGTAGTTGTCTCCAAAGCGCTTGCGCTTTTCCGCGAACGAAGCCACCGCTTCGCGGCGCTCGGGGGAATTGAAGGTTAGCGTTTCCAGCGCGGTCGACGTATCGAGAAGCAGGTGGGCATTCTGCTTGACGAGCTTGTTGACGCAGTATTTCGTCCAGATCACCGCATCGCGCGGACCGCTCGCGAGCAGTTCCGCGTAATCGATCGTCGCTTCCAGCAGTTTGTCGCTTTCGACGATCTTGTTGATCATGCCCATTGCGAGTGCTTCCTCGGCGCTGACGAAGTCGCCTGTCATCAGATAGTGGCGCGCGCGGACCGGTCCGAGAAGAAGCGGCCAGATCACCGCGCCGCCATCGCCCGCGACGACACCCGCATTGACGTGGGTGTCGGCGAATCGCGCAGTCGGGCTCGCATAAATCATGTCGCAGAACAGCGCGAGCGTGGCGCCCAGACCCACGGCTACGCCATTGACCGCCGCCACGATCGGCACCTCGACCTCGAGCATGTTTCTCACGAGGTGACGGCCACCGCGCGTCGCCGAAGGGATATCGCCGTTGTCGATCGTTTTCTGATCGCCGCCGGAGCAGAAACCGCGGCCGGCGCCGGTCAGAACGATCGCCTTGACCGATTTGTCGTGATCCAGATCGACGAAAACCCGTTCCAACTCGTCATGCATGTCCCAATTGATAGCGTTGAGGATTTCCGGGCGATTCATCGTGACGATCGCGACGCCGGAGGACCGTTGCTCGACATTCAGATATCGATAGCGCGAAGACGTGTTCATAAGTAGGTTATCCTTGAGTTTGTTGCGGATTGGAGGGCTGCGGGCGCATGGCGCGAATCTTCTCGAGCAACTCGTCCGTTGGGCGGACGATATTGTTGCGATCGTTGAAATGCGGAATCACGTAGCGGCCAACCATCTCGATCGCCGACATGATCTGCTCGTGGGGCACCGAGTCGATATGCAACAGCACCTCGTCGATTCCGAGCTTCTCGTATTGCTCCAACTGGCGGATGACGGTATCGGGACTTCCGCACACCGTCGTCGCAGACTCGTTCAGGAGGTAATCCCAGTCTTCGACGGCGCGTTGCATGGCGGGCACGCTTTCTGCCATATACGCATAGTTATCCGCAAGTTTGGCGAGCCGCGGATAAGCATCGGTTGAGATGCGCGCGTAGTTCATGATCGGCCCGGCGTAAATGTCCTTGGCTTCCTGATCGGTCTTCCCGATGCCGATGAAGAGCGGCATGCCGGCACGCGGCTTGTGCAACGGTCCGGTCTCGTCGCGCTTCCAGTTTTTCCAGTAGGTGTCCAGCAGACCTTTCTGTTTTTCCCAACCCTGATAGATGGCGTGGCTCATCACCGCAAGGCCTTCCGAGCCGGCCCAGGCGTGACTGTTTGCGCTGGTTGCGGCCACGCCGAGCACCGGATACGGCTTTTGCAAGGGCTTCGGCACGAGTGACCGGGGCGGCACCTGGTAATACTTTCCTTCGAAAGTGAAAACGTCTTCGCGCATCGCTTTACGCAACAGCGCCATGCCCTCTTCCATCTGCGGCAGCGTTTCGTCGGGCGACACATTGAACGCGCGCATGGCGATAGTGGTGTTGGCGCGACCGCAATACATTTCCATCCGCCCGTTGGAGAGAATGTCGGTGGCCGCCAGCCGTTCTGCGGTACGCAGTGCGTGGTTGATGGCCTTGGGCATCAACGCCACCGCAGGACGAAGTTTGATTCGCGACGTGACAGCGGCAAGATAACCGAAGACCACTTCAGGAGCCGAACTCGACACGCCGCCGAGCGCAAAATGCTGCTCCGACAGCGCAACAAAATCGAAACCCATCTGCTCAGCAAGAAGAGTTTCGCGAACCAGTTCGCGAAGCCGGTTCGAGTAGCTATGCCCGACCTGTGTCTCCTGCTCGGACCAAAAACCGATTTTCAATGGCATTTTCTTTTCCTTGACAGTCATAATTTGGAAATTCATGGCGTGCGCGAACTGCCGCCGACTTTCGGTCGGGGGTCTCGCCCGTGAAACGATGAACCTCGCCAATGCGCTGGATTTGGAAACGTCGCATCGAAAGTCGATAGATATACTTATCTCTTTCGTTGCCGTTTCGTCCTTGAAGTCTCTTTGTTTTTCGTGAATAAATATTGCCGTAGATGTCACAGCATTTTTTATTCTTTTTATGCCACTACGTTGTCAATACCGGCAGATCATGCTGCTGGGGCATCGACCTTCTACGTCGATGATTCGGCCGCAAATGCCGTCGCGAGAAGTCTTGCCGTTGCGTGCAGACAGGTCTCGCCGATCTCGCGTGACGATCCTCGCGCGTCGCCAAGCACGCCGTTTCGGGAGATGGACGCCACGCCATCTTTCCACATCAGATTCAACTGCTCGGTCGTCATGAAACCGACGTGGCCTGCCACCAGTTGACCGCGTCGGACACTGTCGGGGTGAAGATGAATCATGAGCGAGGTTTCGGCGATGTCGGCGTGTCCGCCCACCGATTCCGGATCGCCGCCAGCCTCTTCGACCGCCAGCCGCCATTCACGCAGCCACGCCTGGTGATTCGTATAGGCGAGAACCTGAACGTCCGGTCCGACAGCTTCTCTCAAACCCGGCAACATCGTATGAAGAGCATTGAAGTTACCGACATGAGCCGAGAAAAGATAGATGCGTTTGAATCCGTGTTTCGCGAGGCTCACACAGTAATCGTGGCAGAGCGCAGCGTACGTTTGCTCCTGCAATGAAATCGTACCGGGGAAGGCCATGTGATGTTTCGAGCATCCCACCTGGATGGTTGGCGCAATCAAGGTTCGCCCCAGCAACGTGGCGATTTCCACCGCCAGTGCTTCTGCGTGATCCGCATCCATGCTCAGGGGTAAATGGGGTCCGTGCTGCTCGATCGCTCCGCAGGGAATGATGACGCCATCGAACTGCGTGGCCAATGCGGCCGCCACGTCCTCATAGGTCATGCGCGCGAGATGGAGCGCTTCCGGTGGTTGTAGATGACTCACGATTGGGCCTTCTTGTTGCGGGTCAGAAATTGGGATCTGGCATCGGCGGATTTCGAGTTGCCGAGATATGCGCGCAGGTCATCGAGCGTCATCTGCAGCAGCGCCGCGTCGTTCATCTGTGAACTTTCGCGCAGTGTTCTCTTGATGGCAGCGAAGAGTTGCCGGTCTTTGCTGCAAAGCTCCCGGCATTTGGCAAACGCGTCTCGCAGCACTTCGTCACGCGTGGATATGGCATCCACCGCTCCCATCGAGAGCGCATCGCCGGCGGTGATCAGCGCACCTGAAAACAACAACGAACGCGCAGCACGTTGACCGAGCAGCGTCGCAGCGTGACGCATTCCTTTTGCCGCGGGTAACAGCCCGTGATTGATCTCGGGAAATCCCAACCTGGATTCGACCGCTGCGACAACGTAATCGGCATGCAGGATCATTTCGAATCCCGCGCCCACCGCGTAGCCATTGACCGCGCACACGAGCGGGCTCGGGTACTGCTCGAGCTGACCCAGAAACGCGTGAAACTCTTCCATGCGCGACAGCGCGAGTTCATGGTCGGCCACTTCATTGATATCACCCCCAGCACAAAAGAACTTCTCTCCCGCTCCCGTGAGGACGATGCCAGGCGGTACGTTTTCCTGAGCAAGGTCGCTGAAGGTGGAAATCAAAGCGGTAATGAGTGGTCCGCTGAGAGCGTTTGCCGGCGGACGGTTTATCGTCAGCTGCACGAGATCGGCATCGATGCGCGTGCAAATAAGTTCGTCGTTTTTCATACCTCATGCCTCGTCATTTTTCATTTGATTAGTGTAGGCGCGAAGGGGCAAAATTTAATTTTGATTTGCCGGTGCCATCGTGAATTCGACGGATTAAAATCGCGTCATTCAGATGGCGCACCGAATGTTGCGCTGAGTGCGGCGACTCATGAATTCCGAGGCCGGGCAAGCGCAGAAAGCGAGTGAACCGTGGAACCAGAAACGCCTGAAATCCGGCCGTCCATTTCGCCAGTCATGACAGACGGGGTGAAGATCAACTATCAGCCGTTCGATCCGGATGCCGTCGACTCGCCGGTCATTTCCGTTCTTCTGGAGACCAGTGGGAAACAGGACGAACTGCCGATGCACGTCCACCGCAAGGGGCAAATGGTCGTGGCGTTGAGAGGGTCGGTCATGTGCCGATCACCGAGCGGATGGTGGATAGTCCCGCCCAATGGCGCAGTGTGGATTCCTGGTGGCATTCTTCATAGCAATCACGCGTCCGATTTCGCCAAGCTCTACGTCATATTCATTCCACCGGACGAAGCGGATCTGCCCACCGACTGCCGCAGCTTCACGATCACGCCGCTCATCCGCGAGCTGATCCGTTCACTGGCCAGGCTGCCGCCCGACTATCCCAAGGAAGGTCCGGCAAGTCGGCTTGCCAGAGTATTGCTGGATCAACTTTCGCAACTCGCGCCCGACGACGTCTTTCTCCCCATCTCCGACAATCATCGGCTTCAACAGATCGCTTCGTCTTTGCTCGACAATCCCGCCGACCGCAGCACGATCGCGGAATGGGGACGCCGGTATGCCATGAGCGAACGTACGCTCGCACGGCTGGTGCTCAGCGAGACCGGTATGACATTCGGGCGCTGGCGCGAACGTTTGCATATCATCATTGCCCTTCAGCGATTATCGGCGGGAGCGTCGGTTCACGCGGTATCGCTCGAACTCGGCTATGAAGGTCCCAATTCGTTCATCACCATGTTCAAGAAGACCATGGGACAAAGTCCCGGCAAATTCCGGGTGGACAAGATGGATGCGTCTTCGCCTTGATCAAAACGCGGCGGCGGGCGATACACCGCCGCGTCTTCTATAGCTGACGCGCTCGCTCTCGCAAGATGAACTTCTGGATCTTGCCGGTTGCGGTCTTGGGCAGCGGTGTGAAGACGATGGTCCTGGGAGTTTTGAAATGGGCCATGCGCTCGCGGCAAAAAGCAATGATGTCCGCTTCGGTCACTAGCGCACTATCCTTGAGCGTAATGAAAGCGCACGGTGTCTCGCCCCACTTGTCGTCAGGACGGGCGACGATGGCCGCCTCCAGAACAGCTGGATGGGAATACAGCACGTCCTCGATCTCAATCGACGAAATGTTTTCGCCTCCCGAGATAATGATGTCCTTCGAGCGATCCTTGATTTCCAGGTAACCATCGGGATGCCACACGCCGAGATCGCCGCTATGAAACCACCCTCCGGCAAACGCCTCTGTCGTCGCGTCCGGATTCCTCAGGTAGCCCTTCATGACATTGTTGCCGCGAAGAAAGACCTCGCCGAGCGTCTGCCCATCTTTCGGAACCGGCTCCAGCGTATCCGGGTGCGCGACCATCATTGCTTCGAGAGCAGGTCCGCGTACGCCCTGGCGGGCCTTGAGTTGCGCTCTCGCATCGAGAGCGAGATCATTCCACGACGCGCGCCACACGCATTGCACAGCCGGGCCATAAGACTCGGTCAACCCGTAGACATGCGTCACGTCCCAGCCCATGCGCTCCATCCCGGCGATCACCGAAGCGGGCGGTGGCGCGCCGCCAGTCATGACCTTGACCACATGACTCATGCCGGCTTTCAGCTCCGGCGCGGCGTTATTGATCATGTTCAACACCGCCGAGGCGGCACAGAAATGCGTGACCGACTCGCTGAGGATGGCGTCGAGAATCCGCTCAGCCCGGGTATGGCGCAGAAAGACGCTGGTGCCGCCCACCAACGCCATGGTCCAGGGAAAGCACCAGCCATTGCAGTGGAACATCGGCAAAGTCCACAAGTACGTGGTGTTCTCGTTCAGATGCCACGCTAGTGCATTCGACACGGCGTTGAGATAAGCGCCGCGATGGTGATACACCACCCCTTTGGGATTCCCCGTGGTGCCCGACGTGTAGTTCAGGGAAATGGCCTGCCATTCGTCTTCAGGCATCGCAAGAGAGAACCCGGTGTGTGTGCCCTCCTGCAGCAACGCTTCATAATTCTTTTCGCCGAGTAGATCGCCATCTCCGAACTGAGGATCGTCGATGTCGATAACATGAATGACGCGGCCAAGACGAGCCAACGCTTTCCTCACTGTCAGCGAGAATTCGCGATCGGTGATCAGCAGCTTCGCGTCGCCATGATTGAGTATGAAAGCGATCGTGTCGGCGTCGAGTCGCGTGTTGATGGTGTTCAGTACAGCGCCGCAAAGCGGTACACCGAAATGCGCTTCGAACAGTTCCGGCGTATTGGCCGCGATCATCGCCACGGTATCGCCCTTGCCGATGCCGCGCCCGCGCAGCGCACCAGCGAGTCGCCGGCAACGCCGATACGTTTCGGCCCAGTCGCGGCGAATCGCACCATGAACGACGGCCGTGCGCTCCGGCCAGATAGAAGCGGCGCGTTCGAGAAATGTCAGCGGCGACAATGCGATGAAATTCGCCGGGTCGCGCTCGAGACCGATCGTATAGGGATTGTCTGCCGTGACTTTCATGCGGACTGCCCCACGACTATGGCACTCGTGTGCCCGGCAAAGAGGCCGAGGGCTTCTGCGTGTCTCATCTCTCTTCCTTGAATTGTTTTTATGGTGACGAAACGCTCTGAAATGAGCGGCATTGCTGGATAGTTTCAAGTTTCCTGATAGTCGCTGATACGCTCTATTTTTCTCTGCTCCACCACGTTCAGACCGTAACCCTCCAGACCCACGATCGTTCTCTCGTGATTGGAAAGCAGGATCATGTTTTTCACGCCGAGTTCGGTAAGAATTTGCGCACCGATTCCGTAATCACGCAGCTCCGGCTCGGTGGGCTTGGGGTGCATCATCGAACGCACGCGCTCCGACACCGCCGTGAGGCGCGACTCGCGGATCAGCACGATCACGCCGCGGTTCTCGTCCGCCAGCAGACGTGCCGCGCCACGTAGAGAGGCAAGGTGGTGACCGCCAATGATGTCGTTCATCGTATCGGTCGCATGCATGCGTACGAGAACAGGGTCGGTTCCCCGCAGGTCGCCCATGACAAAGGCAATATGCTCGACCTGATCGACCCGGTTGCGGTAGACGACGATCCGCCAATGCCTTCCGTTCGACTCGGTGAAGCTGCCGCTTTCAACGGCCTCCACGAGCCTTTCCGTTCGCCGGCGATAGGCGATGAGATCGGCGATCGTGCCGAGTTTCAGCTTATGCCGCCGTGAAAACTCGATGAGGTCCGGCAGCCTCGCCATGGTGCCGTCGTCGTTCATGATTTCGCAAATCGCACCGGCCGGCGCGAGCCCGGCCAGACGCGCGATATCCACCGCGGCCTCGGTGTGGCCGGCGCGCACGAGTGTCCCGCCATCGCGCGCCATGAGCGGAAAGACATGCCCGGGAGAGACGATCTCGTCGCGCCCCGTTTCCGGATTGATCGCAACCGAGATCGTGCGCGAACGGTCGGCTGCCGAAATGCCTGTACTCACACCGTCACGCGCCTCGATCGATACCGTGAAAGCCGTCTCGTGCCGCGAGCCGTTGATCCGGCTCATCAGATGAAGGCCCAGTGATTCGCAGCGCGAGCGGGTCATTGCGAGGCAGATCAAACCACGCGCATGCGTCGCCATGAAATTAACGGCGTCGGGCGTGGCGAACTGGGCGGGAATAATAAGGTCGCCTTCGTTCTCGCGATCTTCGTCGTCGACCAGAATGAACATGCGGCCGGCTCGCGCTTCTTCGATAATGTCCGACGCCGTTGCGATGCCAGCGCGCGAATCCACCGGCTGTCGGCCCGATGCTGCGTTACTCATTAGTCCACCTCACGCAATGTGATCACGATACTTGCGCCAAGCCGTGAATCTGGATAGGCCGTGTCGTGTCGATAGGGAGCGTCGTTTTATTGGCAAGCCGTTTGAGGACGACGTTCGAGCGAACGCTGGCCACGCCGGGAAGCGACGTCAGCTTATGTGTGATGATGTGTTCAAGTTCGACGAGGTCTCTCGCCACCACCCGAAGGAGATAGTCGGTCTGCCCGGTCATCATGAAACAGTCCATGACTTCGGTAATACCTCTCACCGTGTCGGCGAAACTCTCCCGCGCATGCATGCCCTGCCGCTCCAGACTGATCTCGACAATGGCCATGACGCCCAGCCCGAGCAGAGACGCGTCGAGGACGGCGACGCGTCGGCTGATCACCCCGAGACGCTCCAGATTCCTGACTCTGACGAGGCAGGGTGAAGGTGACAGGTTGACTCGAGCCGCCAGCTCGAGATTCGTCAAACTCGAGTCCTCCTGAAGTTCACTCAGGATGCTAAGGTCTATCCTATCCAGCGCAACGTTCATGGCCCGGGTCTCCTCTTCGCCTAAGGCTCTGGTGCCCCGAGGTTCGAACGGTCGCTTGCGATCAGAACAACGATTTCTGCTCCAGCACGTATTCGAACAACAGCACCTGATGAACGAGTTTATGCCAGCTGGCTCCGTGCGAAATTCCGATAAAAAGTCTAGTTATCACCAAAAACAGACATTCTCGTCGAGGCGCGGGAAAACCCGCTATTCGTCACACTAGCGAAACGTAAGCTGCGATCGCGATCAGGTCTTTCTTGGTGGCGGCAGGTCGGTACAGACGCCCACGTACAACTCCGCGGCCATGCCGATCGATTCGCCCAGCGTCGGATGCGGGTGAATCGTCTTGCCGATGTCCGTTGCATCGGCACCCATCTCGACCGCGAGACACACTTCGCTGAT
>NZ_PVNC01000034.1:0-40324 GCF_003001875.1 Paraburkholderia sp. BL18I3N2 | reverse complement strand
GAATTCACCGAACTCGCCCAAAATCCATCCTACTCATTTTGAGGCGTGCTCTTTCTCCCGCTTTTACGCCCCGCTCTCGATAAGTTGACAGTGCCCACTCGACCGCTAAATAGCCTTAGAGGCCGCTTTTTCAAATCTCGTTGGTTAGTTCGGCAACCACAGTGAACAGGTCACCAACGAGGCCATAGTCGGCCACGCTGAAGATGGGCGCCTCCTCGTCCTTGTTGATGGCAACAATGACCTTCGAATCCTTCATGCCGGCGAGATGCTGGATTGCGCCTGAAATACCGACCGCGACATACAACTGCGGCGCCACTATCTTGCCCGTCTGGCCCACCTGGTAGTCGTTCGGCACGTAGCCCGCGTCAACCGCCGCGCGCGACGCACCGAGCGCGGCGCAGAGTTTGTCTGCGAGCGGCTCAAGGACCTTCTTGTAGTTCTCAGCGCTACCCAGCCCCCGACCGCCCGAGACGATGATTTTGGCACTGGTAAGGTCGGGCCGCTCGAGCTTTGCCACCTCGCGGCTGACGAACTGCGCAAGCCCTGCGTCAGCGGCGGCTTCAATCTTCTCGACCTGTGCGCTACCACCCTCCGCGGCAACGGGGTGGAACGCGGTCGTGCGCACCGTGATGACCTTCACTGGGTCAACCGATTGCACGGTGGCAATCGCATTCCCAGCGTAAACTGGCCGCTCGAACGTATCAGCATTCACCACCGCCGTGATATCGCTGATTTGCGCAACATCGAGCGTTGCAGCAATACGCGGCGCCACATTCTTCCCGGCAGCAGTCGCCGCCGCCAGGATGTGAGAATAGTCCTTGGCAACGGAGCGCACCGTGGCCTCGACATTCTCAGCGAGTCCGGCTTCGAGTTGCGGTGCATCGGCGAGCAACACCTTCGAAACGCCCCCGAGCTTTGCAGCTTCGTCGGCCGCTGCCTGAGCGTTGTACCCCGCCACCAGCAGGTGAATATCGCCGCCAATCTTCTGTGCGGCAGCTACAGCGTTAAGTGTCGCGGCCTTAATTGACGCGTTGTCGTGTTCAGCAATCACCAGATTCGTCATAATCGTTTCGCTCCTCACAGCACCTTAGCTTCGGTCTTCAGCTTCTCGACCAGGGTCTTCACGTCGGCAACCCTCACGCCCGCGCCACGGTGCGCCGGCTCAGCGACCTTGAGCGTCTTCAGACGCGGTGTAACGTCTACGCCGAGGTCTTCGGGCCTCACAGTCTCCAGCGGCTTCTTTTTCGCTTTCATGATGTTTGGCAACGTCACGTAGCGCGGCTCGTTCAACCGCAGGTCGGTCGTCACGACCGCGGGCAACCGCAGCGAGAGCGTCTCTGCGCCACCATCGACTTCACGGACTACCTCCGCCTTGCCATCGGCGACAGTGATTTCAGACGCGAACGTAGCCTGCGGCAGGTTAGCCAGCGCCGCAAGTATCTGACCGGTCTGATTCGAGTCGTCGTCGATTGCCTGCTTTCCGAGAATCACCAGCTCCGGCTTCTCCTTGTCCATCAGCGCCTTAAGTACCTTCGCGACAGCCAGTGGTTGCAAGTCTTCATTCGACTCCACGAGAATCGCCCGGTCGGCGCCGATTGCAAGCGCCGTCCGCAACGTCTCCTGGACTTGGGTAACGCCTGCGGACACGGCGATGACCTCTGTCACAATCCCCGCCTCCTTCAGCCGCACGGCCTCTTCTATAGCTATTTCGTCGAATGGGTTCATTGACATCTTCACATTGGCGATGTCGACGCCGGTGCCATCCGACTTCACGCGGACCTTCACGTTGTAGTCGACCACGCGCTTTATGGCCACGAGAACCTTCACGTTTGCTCTCCTGTTTGGAACAGGGCTACGACAGCCCTTCGCCTCAATATTTATGGAACCCGCTGCCGGACTTGCGGCCGAGGGCGCCCGCCGCAACCATCTCGCGCAGCAACAGGGCCGGCCGATACTTCTGGTCGCCGAACTCATCATGAAGGACGGCCATAATTGCGAGCACGGTGTCGAGTCCAACTAAGTCCGCGAGGGCCAGCGGACCAATGGGATGGTTCGCCCCCAGCTTCATTCCCTCGTCGATATCGGCGGCGCTTGCAACACCCTCCTGCAGCACAAGAATCGCCTCGTTAATCATTGGAATCAGAATCCGGTTGACCACGAAGCCGGGAGAATTCCTCATCCCGATTGAATGTTTTCCCAGCAACTCAGCCAACTGGACAGCTGTCGCGAAAGTCGCGTCGTCGGTGCGCACACCCCGAATGACCTCCACAAGTCTCATCGCGGGAACCGGATTAAAGAAGTGCATTCCGATGAGGCGATTGCCACTCTCCAAGCTTCGTTATCGAGACCGAGGAGGTATTCGTCGCAAGCACTGCGTCCGGACGAATCACTGCGTCCAACGAGATGAGAATCTGCTGTTTAGTGAGGACGTCCTCAGTCACCGCCTCAATGATGAAATCTGACTCCGCGAAGGCGCTGACCGTCGTGCTGAACGAAAGTCGCCGCATCGCTGCAGCAGCTTTGCACTCGTGTCTTTCATCTCTTTTTTCGCTACGCCCGCGGAGCTCGTTCGAAACCGGGTGCCTCACCGACTGCCTGCGAACCAAGAAGCACCTGCGCGCCAACTTCATCGACACGTCGAGCGTTGTCCCTCAGAGGACTTTTGACTCTCTTAGCGTGTCAACTTCTTCGCCAGACAGACGCAACCAGCCCAACAACACTTCGTCTGTGTGCTGCCCGAGCCTGGGCGGCGCACTGCGATATTGAACCGGGGATTCGGACATACGGATGGGGTTCGCGACCATGGCGACGTTTCCCCCAGAAACGTGCGGCATCTCGACACGAACACCGCGCGCAAGCACGTGCTGGTCCTCGAACACCTCAGCGACATTGTTGATGGGCCCACAAGGCACTCCGACCGCTTCCATCGCCTTCACCCACTCACGGGTGTTCCGCGTCTTCGTTGCAGCCTCGAGCAGCGCCACGAGCTCTGCTCGATGCTTTACGCGCAGCGGGTTCGTCAGAAAGCGTTCGTCGATTGGAAGTCCGGCCAGACCCAAGGCCTCGCAACAGTGGCGGAACTGCCCATCATTGCCGACCGCGATAATCATGTACCCGTCCGCGGTCGAAAATTCCTGGTAGGGAACGATGTTCGGGTGAGCATTACCGAGACGGCTTGGCACCATCCCCCCAATCAGATAGTTGGACGCCTGGTTCGCCAGACTCGCAATCTGGACGTCGAGCAGGGAAAGGTCGACGTGCTGGCCCTCGCCACTACGGTCACGTCGCGCCAACGCGGCGAGGATGCCGACCGTTGCATACAGCCCCGTCATGACGTCCGTGAGCGCAACACCGACCTTCACCGGGCCCGCACCTTCGGTGCCATCCGCACGTCCGGTCAGACTCATCAGTCCGCCCATCCCTTGAATGAGGAAGTCGTAACCGGCGCGGCTTGCGTAGGGGCCATCCTGACCAAAGCCCGTGATGGAGCAATAAATCAGGCGAGGGTTGACTGCCTTCAGCGACGCGTAATCGAGACCGTACTGCTTAAGACCGCCAACTTTAAAGTTCTCGATAAACACGTCTGCCTCAGCGGCCATACGCTTTATCAGTGCCTGCCCGTCGGGATGGCTGATATCGATGGTCACCGACCGCTTGTTGCGGTTCGCACACAGGTAATAGGCGGACTCGCCCGTCGCGTCGCCTTCGCCGTCGGCTAGCCATGGCGGCCCCCATGCCCGGGTATCATCACCCGTGCGTGGCCGCTCAACCTTGACCACGTCTGCCCCTAGGTCGGCCAGCAACTGACTTGCCCACGGACCTGCCAGTACGCGCGAGAGGTCCAGGACGCGAACGCCTTCGAGCGCGCCCACTGATAGTGTCTTGTCCATGGCCGGTTAGAACGCCGCGATGCCCGTGATGGCACGGCCGAGAATCAGCGCGTGAATGTCGTGCGTGCCCTCGTACGTGTTGACGACTTCGAGATTCACCAAGTGACGCGCAACACCGAACTCGTCACTGATGCCATTGCCGCCCAGCATGTCGCGTGCGACACGCGCGATATCGAGTGCCTTGCCACACGAATTGCGCTTCATGAGCGAGGTGATTTCCGCTGCAGCGGTGCCCTCGTCCTTCATGCGGCCCAGTCGGAGACAACCGCCGAGCCCGAGGGTGATTTCGGTCTGCATGTCGGCAAGCTTCTTTTGCACGAGCTGGTTCGCGGCCAGAGGGCGCCCGAATTGTTTGCGGTCGACGACGTACTGACGTGCACGATGCCAGCAATCCTCGGCCGCACCGAGTGCGCCCCATGCGATGCCGTAACGAGCACTGTTGAGGCACGTGAACGGACCCTTAAGCCCGCGCACATTTTCGAAAGCGTTCTCTTCCGGGCAGAAAACTTCGTCCATCACGATTTCGCCCGTAATAGAGGCACGCAGGCCCACCTTCCCGTGGATTACCGGTGCGGAGAGTCCCTTCCAGCCCTTTTCGAGGACGAACCCGCGAATCGCACCTTCATCGTCCTTCGCCCAGACGACGAACACCTGCGCGATGGGGCTGTTCGTAATCCACATCTTGCTGCCACTCAGCGAGTACCCGCCGTCGACTTGCTTCGCACGCGTCGCCATGCTGCCCGGGTCCGAGCCATGGTTGGGCTCCGTCAAACCGAAGCAGCCAATCCATTCACCGCTGGCAAGCTTGGGGAGATACTTCTGGCGCATCGCATCCGAACCAAATTCGTTGATGGGCACCATCACGAGCGACGACTGAACACTCATCATCGAACGATACCCGGAGTCAACGCGCTCGACTTCGCGGGCCACGAGTCCATAGCTCACGTAGTTGAGACCAGCGCCACCATACTCTTCGGGAATCGTAGCGCCCAGCAGGCCGAGCTCGCCCATTTCGCGAAAGATGGCCGGGTCTGTCGATTCTTTTCGGAATGCTTCCAGAACCCGAGGTCCAAGGCGCTCTTGGCAGTACGCGTGTGCAGAGTCCTGCACGAGACGCTCTTCCTCAGTCAGTTGTTGTGAGAGCAGGAGGGGGTCGTCCCATTGAAAGGAAGGCGACTTGTGCTGAACATTCATGATTGGCACTATGCAGTGGATGAATGTGTTCAAATCTACCGACGCGATGACTGCGTCACAACCGATTTTTTTGCACTAGCCTGTTCGTAAAACGCACACATCGCCAGACGACACCTATCGCGCAGACATGCGGAATCAGCAATGCGTGGAATGTTCGCTTATACATGTACGTGCAGGGAAACAGTCGCTGCAGAAGATTTGGCGTCGCCGGCATTAAAGTCACTATCCGTTCAACGGCTCAACCCGGCGCAACGAATCGCCCTGCGAGGTTTCGAGCCCATTCTGATTCCCAAACACGAGCGCCGTTTCACGGGCTTCGATGAACGCAACAGGTTCTGTCGAATGAAAGATCCTATGTAGGACGGGGCTACGGAGCCCGCACGACGCTGATCGTAAAATCGGCCGTGTGCCCGTTACTCAAGGAGAGGATCATGCGCACAGATCAGGCAAACGTGACGCATTCGGAAGCGCTCGTGCTGGCGGTATCGCTGGAACTGGCTGCGGCGAAGTGGAAGGTTGCGTTACATGACGGTCGCCGCGACAGCCCGGCCGTACACACGGTAGCGGAGCCACAAGCCGCATCCCGTCTGCATGCGGTGCTAACGTTGATCGGGCAGCAAAGAGCGAAATGGGCACTGCCAGCGGATGCACGAGTCGTCGTCAGCTATGAGGCGGGCCAGGATTCGTTCTGGATCTATCGTGCGCTGCAGGCTCGCGGGATCGAATGTCACGTCGTCGATCCTGCGAGCATCCCGGTTGAACGCCACAAGCGGCGCGCGAAGACTGACCGGCTCGATGCAATCAAACTTGTCATCAGTCTGCGTGCCTGGCTGCGCGGCGAACGCGACCGCATGCGGGTGATCCGGGTGCCATCGGCGCAGGATGAAGCATCCCGCCATCTGATGCGCGATCGCGGGCAACTGCAGAAGGAAGTCCTCCAGCACCGTGACCGCATGCGCAAGTTACTGATCACACTCGGTTGCTGGGATGAGGTCGATAGCAGGAAGTTCGCCGGCCGACTCGCCCGCGGGGAGCCACGGTGTCACGATGGTGCGCCGCTCCCGGCAGAGCTCCATGAACGGCTGGTTCGCGAGTGCGAGCGACTGACACTCGTCGAGCAGCAACTGGCCACCCTGGAGAAGACGCGAGAAACCAGTCTGCCCGAGCCTGCGCGTGAGCGGATCGATCGCCTCACACGCCTGAACGGCATCGGGCCAGTTGGCGGATCAAGACTGGCGCTAGAACTGTTCTGGCGGCAATTCAGCAACCGCCGTCAGGTCGGTGCTTGCGTTGGCCTCGCGCCGCAACCCTTCGACAGCGGCGAGAGCCGTGTGGATCAGGGCATCAGCAAACAGGGCAACCGGCGAGTGCGTGCGCTGCTGATCGAGATGGCATGGTCGTGGCTGCGCTACCAGCCAGACAGCGCGCTCACACTCTGGTTCCATCGGCGCACGCAGGGTACGCCGTCGAGCCGCCGAATCCGGCGGGTTGCAATCGTGGCG
Organism: Paraburkholderia sp. BL18I3N2; assembly: GCF_003001875.1. Taxonomy (NCBI): domain Bacteria; kingdom Pseudomonadati; phylum Pseudomonadota; class Betaproteobacteria; order Burkholderiales; family Burkholderiaceae; genus Paraburkholderia; species Paraburkholderia sp. BL18I3N2. The sequence goes on along the minus strand of NZ_PVNC01000034.1, from coordinate 33,738 downwards.
GTCGCCCGCCGTCTTGCGATTGCGTTGTGGCGTTATCTGACGGACGGCGTATTACCTGAAGGCGCGCAGTTGAAGTCTGCATAATCCCTGACGGCTTGCCGGAAAGGAGGAAACGGTTCGTCAGCACAAACGGTCTGAAGTGTACGCGTCCGTGGGAAGTCCTGGTTGCCTGTAGTGCAACCGATTGAAAGATGGGACGCGTGCCCCGGAGATATCCGGGCGAAGCGCGCATGCAGGATGGGGCTGGTCACACCGTTGGCCAGCGGATAGAAGGTGAGTGCAGACCTCGAGTCTCACGAGCGCGATTGAACGGCCTCAGACTACTCATGGGAAAAAATGTGACGGACCTTAAATGCAAGCAATGCTTTCTCGTCAAATAAACTGCAATCCGAAACATCGGCGACCATCTGTTTGTCAAACGGCAAGCGGCTTGACAAACAGATCCTCATAGAAGGGACTTCCCCGTCCCGAGGCTGCGGCGGAAGCCGCAATTCGGCAGAACCAGCTCACGCCTGTGTTCGTGACGCACTCTCCTCGTCAAGGTGCCATGTACCGCCCGGCTTGCGTCGCCCCGCTTTCACTCGATGAGCAAAGCCCTTACCAAACTTGTCACACCAGCATCGGATCGTCTCGTATGTCACGATCACGCCGCGCTCGAAAAGCAGTTCCTCAATGTCGCGCAGGCTCAAATGAAAGCGGAAATACCATCGAACAGCGTAACTAATGACACTAGCCGGGAAACTGTGACCGTGATAGAGCGATTTCGATTTCTTCATCGCATCATCTTATCCGACGAGTCACACAACCTGACAATGCCCTATTCATTTCTATGTGGGCTTGCGCAGACTCCAGGCATGCAGCGACGGCGGATCGAACTCACACCACCTCGATAGCTATCGCTGTAGCTTCACCCCCTCCGAGGCAAAGCGACGCAACCCCCCGTGTCTTGCCGTATTTTTTTAGCGCGTAGAGGAGAGTAACGATTATCCGTGCTCCCGAGGCGCCAATTGGATGGCCCAGGGCACAAGCACCGCCGTGGATGTTTACTTTTTGGTGAGGTAGGCCCAGATCGCGCATGGCTACCATCGCCACCACCGCAAAGGCCTCGTTGATCTCCCATAGGTCAACCTCCGCGGCACTCCAGCAGGCCTTCTCGAGCAAACCCTTGATCGCGCCCACGGGTGCGGTGGTAAAGAGCGACGGTAGCTGGGCGAAAGTGTTATGGGCAACGATTGTCGCGACAGGCTTTAGATCGCGCATTTGCACCTCTGAACGACGCATCATCACGAGCGCAGCGGCTCCGTCGGAAATCGAAGAAGAGTTCGCTGCGGTAACTGTTCCGCCTTCTCTGAAGGCGGGCTTGAGTGTTGAAATCTTTTCGGGCTGCGCCATCTGGGGCTGTTGGTCCTGTGCAATCAAAACTTCACCCTTTCTTCCCTTGACGGAGACGGCGGCGATCTCGTCTGCGAACGTGCCGTCGGCAGTGGCGGCGAGTGCTCGATTAAGAGAAGTCAGAGCGAAAGCATCCTGCGCCTCTCGAGTAATGCCATAGGTCTGTGCGGTATCCTCCGCGAACGTCCCCATCAGGCGCCCAGGATCATATGCATCCTCCAACCCGTCGACAAACATATGATCGGTCAGCTTCCCATGGCCCATCCGGTAACCTGCGCGCGCTTTGTCCAACAGGTATGGAGCGTTAGACATGCTCTCCATTCCGCCGGCCACCATGATTCGGTTGCTTCCCGCCAACAGTAGATCGTGCGCTAACATTGCGGCTTTCATGCCTGACCCGCACATTTTGTTGACTGTTGTGCAACCGGTCGAATCAGGGATTCCTGCCGCGCGCGATGCCTGACGCGCAGGTGCCTGACCCAGGCCAGCAGATAAGACACAGCCCATTAATACTTCCTCGACATGTTCGGGCGCAAGTCCCGACCGTAGTATCGCCGAACGTATAGCGACGGCCCCAAGTTCCGCAGCGGTGAGCGACGCAAGATCCCCTTGCAGTGCGCCCATCGGGGTGCGGGCGGCCCCGACAATAACGATTGGGTCGTGTTGTGTCATAGATCCTCCATACCTCTTAAGGTGTTCCGGGATTGACGTTGAGCTGGGCACATAGGGCCATCTGGAACGGCATCCCGCGTTAACTTTCAATTTTCCTTCCTCGGTCTTGAAGGCGTACTGCCAGTAACACGGACGTCGGTCTCAAATCGGGCCGTTGCCTGGAAGGCACCTTGACCGCCACTACCGATGGCCGGGGCATATCTTTCTGATACGTCAGATATAGTGCCAGCTCGCTCCGCCCCCGCAACTAAGTTATAGACGTGCGTGGCACCCGACAAACGTTGATTGATTAACGAGACGGCGACCATCCCTATCAGACTTGCCAACGCAATGGCCATGAAGTTCTGCTCGAGCGGCAACTTCATCGCGACGAGGGAACCGATCACTACTGGCGCACAGACTGCCCCCAAACGTCCCAGACCCGATGCAAATCCGACCCCAGTCGAGCGGATCGCCATCGGGTAGAACTCACCAGCATATGCATATGCCAGGAGTTGCGTACCGAGCGTCGAAGCCCCAACGATGAACACGACGAGGTATAACAGCTCTGTTGACTTTGTATAGCCCATCAACGTCAAGGAAAGCGCTCCAGTCGCGTAGAACCCGATAAGCACGTATTTGATATTGAGTCTGTCGCCAAGCCAGCCGCCAAGCACCGCACCGATCATCGCGCCTACGTTGAAGATCAGTACAAAAGTCAACGCCGAGCCGAGACTGTGACCCGCCATAGCCATCAACTTCGTCAACCACGAACTTAGTGAGTACACCATGAACAGACCCGTCACAAAGGCGATCCAGATCATCGCCGTGCTGAGGCCGCGTCCATCGCTGAACAGTCTGGATACCGAGGCGTCTGACGCCGGGTCATCGATCGGTACGGCAAATGTCTCATGCTCTTGAAGATCGTATCCAGGTACCAGTTTCCTGGCGACCTTCTGGACGTCATCGTAGCGGTGCTTTTTCATCAGGAAAGGCATTGACTCCGGCATCGTCTTCAGAAGCAGTGGAATGAATAGCACCGGTGCGCCTGCAACGTAGAACATCGACTGCCAGCCATACGCTGCAATCAGTTGTTTCCCAATCAAAGCCACCAGGACACCGCCTACCGAATAGCCCGCGAAGACAAAGGTCACCAGCCGAGCTCTGATCCTGCGGGGCGAAAACTCTGCCATCTGGGCCGTGACGATAGGTAGAACCCCGCCAATACCTAGTCCGGCGACGAAGCGCGCAATGCTGAAGGTGACTGGTTCGTGTGCCAACCCAGCGGTCGCCGTGAAGACGCTGAATAAGGAAACGCAGACGGCGATCATAAAGGGACGTCCAAGCTTGTCAGCCAGGGTACCAAAGAAAATTGCGCCGAACATCATGCCGAATAGTGCTGAACTGACCATGAAGCCCGCCTTCGTAGCTTCAACGCCCATGTCCTTCATGATTGACGGCAGCGCCGCGCCCACGACGGCGAGGTCGTAGCCATCGAGGATAAGGATGAGCACTCCCCAGAAAAGAACCAGTGCGTGGAACCGGTTGAAGCTTGCTTCGTCGGCCAACTTACGTACGTCTATACGATGCATTTTGTGTCTCCTCAGTCAATAGCAAATGTGCGGCTGAAACTGATTAACTAGATAAGCTGGTTCACGTGATCAGGCAACGCAGTGTAGGTACGGCCCTCACTCACTGACGCCACTCCCGTTCGCTCGACGGGTATCCGCATTGAATTCACAACAATCGAGAACCGGCGATATCGCGAACTGTACGGCGAATGTTGCCTGCACGAGTTCGCGCCCCGCTGCGCGTTCCATCGTCCCCGCCGACGTTCCGGCCTGCCCTTGTCTGGATCGAGGCACGGCCGAGCCCAAGCCTCGGCAGCGCGCATTGAATTCCAGTACGTGCCTTGAGGCGCATTGGTCGTTCGATGCAGGCGCATTCCGCTCCAGCCGGACCTTGCTATCGGTCATTTCGCAGCCATCCTGATCGCCCCGTCTAGTCGGATCACCTCCCCGTTTAGATACGGATTCTCGATTACATGACACACAAGCGACGCAAACTCCTGTGGCTTTCCAAGACGGCTCGGAAAGGGCACCGTCGCCGCCAGCGATGCCCGGACTTCGTCCGGCATTGCGAGAAGCATTGGCGTTTCCATGATCCCCGGGGCAATGGTCACTACGCGGATTGAATGCCTTGCCAGTTCCCGAGCCGCGGGCAACGTCATCGCGACGACGCCGCCTTTTGACGCGGCGTACGCGACTTGCCCAATCTGGCCGTCGTAGGCGGCAACGGACGCAGTGTTTATGATTACGCCATTTTCCTCTTCGCCGCCGGTACCATCACGCTTGACCAGCCTGTCGGCTGGCGACCCTTAATACGTTAAATGTTCCGACGAGATTGACGTCCACGGCTGCGCGAAAGCTTTGCAGCCCATGTATTCCGTTTCGGCCGAAGATGCGTTCCGCCGGCGCGACCCCGGCACAGCTGACGACGCCAGAAAATGTCCCGCTAAGCCCGACAGCCAGGTCGAGGGCTTTGACGATGCTATCTTCGCTCGTCACGTCAGCCTGAATGAACTCGATGTCAGACCCGTAACGTTGTCTGAGAGCGGCGCCGGCGTCCGAATTTCGGTCCGCAACTACAACCACAGCACCTTTACTCACGAGTGCCTCCACGGTGGCGGCACCAAGTCCCGAGGCGCCGCCTGTCACTAGAAACGTCTTACCTTCTATACGCATAGGATTCCTTATTGTCTACGGGCCGCGTCAACGGCGCGGGGCTCGCTTTTCCCGCCGGAGCGGGATTGAGCTATTAGAGAGTGTTCCGTTGGCTGGTTCGCACCGCGCCGTTATTCATTGTGGTAAATCGCGAACTCTCGAGCAGGCGCTCGCTCCGTCCGCAATCTATTTTCGTCAGCCGACGTATCCTCATATCCGAGAGCCATGCCCGACAGTAAAATCTGGCTGTCAGGGATGTTCAGGACGTCGTGGACGACGCCGCCATATTCGCACCAGGCTTGCTGCGGGCATGACGCAATTCCGTAGCACTGTGCGGCGATCATTACGTTCTGCATGAACATTCCGCTGTCAAGCCATGAGCCCGCCAGGAGATATCTATCCATGGTGAAGAACAGGCCGACGGGGGCACCGAAGAACGTGAAATTGCGAAGCATCGCCTCATTGCGGGAAACATGGTCTGAGCGCTCAATCCCGTAAAGACTGTATAGGTCGAAGCCGACCTTGCGTCGTCGCGATAGGTGGACATCCTTCAGTTTTTCCGGCATGTAGGCATACTCGTCACACCGCCTACCTTCGCGAGCGGCCTCCAATACGGCTGCGGACAGCCGATTTCTGGCATTGCCGGTTACCACATGAACGTGCCAAGGCTGAATGTTCGTACCTGAAGGGGCTCTTGCAGCCAGGTTGAGAATGTCGTCGATCACGTCCGCGGTAATAAGCGTATCCAAAAATCGTCTTACCGACCGACGTTGGACAATAGCTTCGATCGCGCTCACGGAGGGCGTTGCATTCATAGGTTGGTCACTCTTTAGTAATGGCAAGACTAATTCGTCCCGGCACGGCCGCGGCAATAGGACCGTCTTTTTTCCGCTGCTCCCGCAGCACAAACCGCTGAATCTTCCCGCTCGGAGTTTTGGGAAGCTCGGCGGAAAAGTGGACCTGGCGAGGGTAAGCGTGAGCCGCATAGCGAGTCTTTACCCACTGCTGAATCTCATGTTCCATTTTGGGCCCCGCCTTTTCATGCCGACGCAGTACGACGTACGCCTCGATAACCTCGCCCCGCACCTTATCCGGTACCGCAATCACTGCGCATTCGGCGACATCCGGGTGCGCGGCGATCACCGATTCGACCTCAAACGGGCCGATCCGGTAGCCAGCCATGATAATTACGTCGTCCTCTCGCGAGGAAAAGAAGAAGTAACCGTCTTCGTCGACGCGGCCCAGGTCGCCGCTCAGATACCATCTTCCGTCGCCAGCAAACCGCTCCGCGCTTTTCGCAGGATCGTCCTCGTAGCCCTTGAACCAGGCCAGCGGGCTTTCCGCCAGTTCGAACGCGACTCGGCCCACCTCGCCGACTCCGATCTCGACGTCATTATCGCGATCGAGCACAACCGCCTTCCATCCGGGCATCGCGACACCCATTGAGCCCGCTTTCACAGGCCGCGCGAGACGTGGGTCATGATGGTTATTGATGAGCATGCCAGCTTCCGTTTGACCGTAATGATCAAACACTTCGACGCCAAGGGCGCCGACTGCCCATTCATTCACATCCGGTGTGAGCGGTTCGCCCGCACTTGAGGCGCAACGGAGTGCAAGGCCGGGAGGCGGCTCAATTTCCGAACACAACAAGGAGCGATACACGGTCGGCGCAGCAGCAAAGTTTGTCACGTTGCGATCGACCAGGACGCGGTACGTCGTCAGGGGCTCAAACCCGGCTTTCAGCAGGACACTGTGAACGCCGGTGCAAAAGGATCCGAGCACGCCAAAGTATAGGCCGTAGCCCCAGCCGGGGTCAGCAGCGCACCAGTAGACATCGTCATCGCGTAAGCCAATACCGAATTCGACATAGCTATGGAATGCCGCAAGCGCTCGAACCGGAACGACCACCGCCTTCGGCCGACCCGTGGTACCGGAGGTGAAGATGTGGATGAAAGGGGCATCGCCGCCCAGTGAGGCAGCCGCGCTTACCGGCTGCTGCGCACCGCCCTTGAGAACTGATTCGAAAGTAACGGCCAGCGGATCGGCGTTCGCCGCTTGCTCACCGCCGATCACTACAACACGCCGCAAAGGGTTTTCAGGCATATCTTCGCCCCTGGCTAGCTTTGGAGCTTGAGCCGAATCGCAGATCACGACCCTCGCGCGACTGCCGGTCAGCCTCACCGCTATCGCGGCCGGCGCAAATGCCGTGAAGAGCGGCACATGCACCGCGCCGAGCCTCCAGATCGCCATCAGCGCGATCAGGTATTCCTGACTTTTGCCGGCCAGAGTAGCGACCCTATCGCCTTTTCCTATTCCAAGCGATGCAAGACCGGCGGCAAATGCCTCGGACTGACGCCTCAGTTCACCATAGGTCAAACGTTTTGCCTCGAGCGTCGCATCAACGACCTCGTACGCCACGCTCTGGGGATTGTGCCTGTCGCACAGGAGCCAGGCCACACTTGCGGAAGGATCGGTGTATTGACTCACCAGTTCCGTCACCCGCAGGCGCGGGTCCGAAAGAGTCGTTTTGATATCCATATCTGTCTCCTGAATTTTTTAAGACCGAGGGCGAGTCAATGATCGTGTTTAAGTAGAATCTCGATTCGCTTAACATTAATGCGGCGCCGCCTCACTGTCAAGCTCGAAAAGCCAGGTATTAGCACCCGGCTCCGGCGCGTCCGGATGATCGTCGCAAACTGCCATGTCATAATGACTTTGAGAGGATGCGCCCGGCAGGCCTTCCGACCCCCATAGGACATCCGCACCGACGGTGAGCTGAAATGGAAGATCTACTTAACGCACCGCGCGTTCGCATCCGTCGCCGCGGCGCAGACAAATATCCGCTGATTCTTAAGGCTGCGCGTACGCTGGTCGCGCAATCGGGATTTCGCGAGGCGCAGATGTCGTCGATCGCAGACGCAGCCGGAATTGCGATTGGAACGCTATATCGCTACTTCCCGTCGAGAACAGAACTCATGGTCGAGGTTGTGAAGACGACCGCCCAGCGGGAAGTGGATGTGGTCGCCGGAATCGCGATGCGTGATGGAACTGCTCGCGATCGGCTTGGTGCTGCAGCATGGACATTTGCAAGCAGAGCATTACGCGGGCATCGCCTGGCCCATGCTCTCGTTGCCGAGCCGGTCGAGCCCGACGTGGAGGCAGCTCGCCTTGTCTATCACCGCGCGCTGTCGCGAGTATTCAAGACGATCATCGAGCAAGGAGTCGCAGGGAACGAATTCCCCGTTCAGGATGCCTCCGCCTCGGCGGATTGCATCGTTGGATGTCTATTTGAGGGGCTGGTGGCGCCACTTACGATTAACCCCGCAGAACCTTCGCCGGAACTAGCCGCCCACGCTTCGGCGATTATCGCTTTTTGTCTGCGAGGGGTTTCGGGCAACTCGCGACCGTTCGCTCCTCCCGCCTACTGAATCCTAAGCTCGGCGGGGAACCGGCTTGCCAGGCAATGGGCCGCAAACTGGAGAGGCTCAAGCGGGAAGTGCAGTTTGCCGGCATTCACCTCGGCCGGTCGCTCGAGGTGATTATTGCGGATTAGTCGGCCATGGCGCCAGATTCTTGCCGCTTAAACAGAATCTGCGTTTGACGAGCCCCGAGTCCTCGGGCTTACTTTGTTGCCCCCCAAAAACAAGGGTCTCCGGTCCCAACGGCTTTTCCTGAAAGCTCAGCCGTTGGCAGACGCCACATCAGATCTGATTTCGAAGATGTGATTGATAGCAAGTCGGGCGAGACGCTTATCTCTGACTCAAAACAAGAGTGAGGCAGTTTGCTTTCGAGCTACTGCCCCACCGCAAGTCTATGGTTACTGCATCCCAGCTAACGTGCCTGCGGTCCCCAGGCGAAGCATCGAGTTGTCCCCGTCCGCACAACTCCAGTTTGCAGCGTCTGCCGGTGATCCAGACCCTGAGTAATGTGCTTGTGCAGGGAAAGGACAAAGCGGCATGGTGCGCGACACAGGTTTTGTTGAGTCGTCGTCGGTATACTTCGTCGCGATAATGCTGTCGGGTGCCTGGCCGGTTCCTACCCAATTGTCCAGCGAAGCAAGTGCATCGTGCTGTGGGTCAAATGGAATTGTTGGAGAGAACTGTTGATACTGGCTTACGAAAGCGTTGGGACCAACTCCGCCCTGACAATGATCCATGCCCGGAGCCAGGAAGAGTCGCACGTTTTTCTCCAGCGCCGCATATCCCCCTTCCGCAGACGCAAGATTCTCATAGTACGTGACCGTGTTGTTCGCATTCAGATAGGGATCGGTGAGGCCGTGATACATGAACAGTTTTCCACCTTTTTGAATGAACGGTGCAAGAGCCGCCGGATCATCCCACGTGCCATTGAGGAACGCGTTCTGGATCGCGTCCGTAGTCTGCGAGGGGAACGTGACATGGAATGTCGAAGGGTCCGCAGGATCCGAAAGCCCAAACGCCTGTCCGAGCGTCGTTCTTCCATCATATTTCGGGTCACCGCTGAAAACGATGTTCTTTAGCGTGTAGTTCGAGAACGCCCAGTCGTTGAACATCGTGAGGTAGGGTTGAGGACCGAACGGGTCGGGACCCTGAGCCGGCTGTGACGGGAAGGCGGCCGTGTCGGCTGCGTCCGCTAATGTACCCGGCGACCAACCCGCAGCAAGAACGGAGCCGGTCTGGTCGCGGGCAGCCGAGACGATCGCGGCCACACTATCGATCTGATCCGAACTCAAGCACGAATCGCTTCCGGCGGCGCCTGCTGCACACATTGGGATGTCTTTGCGGGGATTGAAGTTGCACGCGTTTGGATTTTGTATCAGCCCATCTGTGACACCGTCAGCTGCATCACAGGCAGTCGTCATAGCGGAGGCAACAAGCTTCATTTGCGCGCCCGATAATTGAGCACTCGTGCTGCGAAGCTGAACAAGTGCGCGCGTCATGAAGTTAGGATGATTCTTGCGAGGGTTATACGGCGCGCCTGCTACGATTCCGTCAAAGTCCTGTGGATACTTCGTTGCTTCAACCATCGCTTCGCGACCACCGTCCGAGCAACCCATAAAATATGAACGCTTCACGGTCTGAACGTTGTATGCAGACGCCGTTGCCTGCTGGCCAAGTATCGCCATTGTATGCACCGCGCGATGCAGATAATCCTGTACAGCATCGGTGTTTTGCACACCTGGAGAACTTACGGCCCAACTACTGTCGGACTCGAGGGATGTTCCTGTTGCAGCAATGGAACCGTCTACATGACCGTCGTCGGTTTGCCAGACCGCAAAACCAGCGCGGAGATGAGCTGGATTGGGAGCTCCCGACTCACCAACGTTTCCGCAGTTGCCACCGCATCCAATCTGGAGGTACTTGCCGTTCCACTTATCCGCAGCAGGAAATCCTGCTGCAAAATTTGCGGTCTTGCCGGTGACGGAATTGGTAACGAAACTCCCGGTAACCAGACAATAGGCGGGCGCACCATCGCCCAAGGCATTCTCAGCTAGCAGGTTGACCCCTCCTTTGGTCGCGCGGAATACTGCGGGCAGGCTCGTCCACAAATTCGGGATGTCCTTGACCGTGACCCCCGTCGGCATTGCTTTCTGCATGGTCTGGGTGGTGCACATTTCCGCTAACGTCGGCTGCTGCGGCGACGCAGTCTGTACACCCCCGTCGCCACACCCTGCCGTCATCAGCGAAACAGCTACGCTGACTATCGCCGAAATTCTGACATTCATTTGTGTCTCCGTGTCATTTTATTACTTTCGATAAAGAGGGGCAGTGCGGTGCGGCATGCGCTACAAACAAGCCAAATACGATATTAAGTGAATCTCAATTTCAGTTAACGATATGTGTCATCGTGAAGGCTGTCAACCAGAATGGCGTCAGTATTAGTACCAGTCGGGAACTGAACAGCTAGCTTGAGCGTGCCGCGCCTTGGCCAATGGATGCTGTGTCGGCCTTGCATCGACCCCTTCCGTTTGCGCGTCCACCCGTAACTGAAATTCAGTTTCAGTTAGCGTCGCGCATGCGGGGCCTTGCCGAAGCGCGAATGTCGAGCGAAGCATCGGATGAATGTGCGGGGCCTCTGTATTTGCGGGTGACACGTGCGCGGACGAGGTGCGGCGCTGCGATAGATGGAGGGACAACCCGGCACAAACGCGAACAGCCGGATGGATGTGCAAGGTGAACTTCGGCTAACGATCCAACAGACGATGCAAACTAGACTGAAAAGAAACGGGCCGATAAATGCCGCAAGGACGTTCTGAGTCGTCGAGTCCTCTACCGGACGTGGCTTAGCGCCCGGTGTTGCCAATTGCGCCGCACTGGTTTGCCTGCCTGCATTGCCTGGCGAGTAGTCATCAAATTCGCCGAAATATGGTAAGCGCCCGACCCAGAGTGGCCTTGTCGCGTTTCAGGAGTGAATCAAAGCCGGCGTCGACGCAGACGGTAGAATATGCGAGCAGGTAAAACGGTACGGCAGAGTTGACCGCGCCCACGACAAACGAAGGCCACGCTTGGGATCTAAATTGGCTACGCGCATCCGCGGATGCGAAGCACCGACCGGAGTTAAAACGAGCGCCGCGATTGCGACGCGCAGGGCGATCAAAACAATCGGCCCGAATTCCGGCGTGGCCACGCGCATGAATAGGAACTGGAACTACGCACCCCAGATCGCGGCCAGCGCGAAAAGCTCGATAAGATTCATAGTGGAAGACGTAGAACCAGTAGATTAACGGGCTCTACCGCATCCGCATGCTTTTCGAGCGTGAGTAAGGCCATTTGTTCCGATCGATGCCTACGGCGTAGCAGCGGGATCCCCCTAAGCCGAGACGACCGGTCGCAGGGAACGATCACGGGGTTTTGCAGAGGTAGCGCTTGCGACTGCGCGCGTTACCGGGTCCAAACCCATGCGACTTTGCGATCGTTCCGTAGGAAACTACTGTCCCGTACGGAAGTGCAGTGAGCTCCTTCCCGATTCGCGGCTGAAAGGATCTGCCGCGCAATTGAAAAGAAACAGCGAGCACGCGTCGCTCGCCAGTAAAAAGCTCGGCAATTTGCTCTTGCGCCTGCAGGATCAGAGGAGCCGCTGTGTATTGGCGCTGTGCGAATGGAGTCGAGGGAAAGCGGTGTTGGTCGGCGAGGAACAGGGCCGTCAAAAGATCGTCCTCGGCACGCGAGACTATGTCGCCCAGCGGACTCGGAATCAGATGACCCGGCGTCATTCGCGTTGTGCTTCGTATTTGCGCCAAACGTGCAGCGTTGCATAAGCGCGCCATGGCTGGCGCCGCGCATGCGCCGAGGCATCGATCTTGACGTTCGGGACGATCTCCAATCGATGACCGGCGGTGAGTTCAACGATCGCGTCGGTATTCCCTGCGATCTGGAAGCTCATCCACGAATCGCATGAATCCCATCAAAATCGTCACGCCTCTCTCAAAAAGCGGTGCATCCGGCTGCAACCGATTCTCGTATCAGGCGAAAATGTTGACTGGATCCGCGTCGTGCCCACCGCGCCACTGCATGGCATTCGCCACATGGCCCTCAGCGCATGTGTCGTCGCTTGTGCTCTCGGTTACCTTGAAAATCGCGCGGCCATGCAGGCTAAGGCCGAAGTAGGCGGCGAGATATTATGGGACTTGCTGGAAGAGTCGCCGAACGTAAGATTGACGGCGATTGGACGCACGAAAGGTCTACGCGGGACACCGAAGCAGAATGTGATAACAGGGTGATCGACAGACGCAGCACGTTTCTCACGAGATTCCAATGCGCTCCCTGGGTCCGGAAACCATGTGCAACGAACTGCTCCTGTTGAAAGCATGGCGCTAGAACTTATGGCGCAGTCCTACGCGCGCCGCAACCTGAGTCGACGTGCTCGATACTGATCCATAGCCGGCTTGAACCTGAGCACCATATCCGTAATCGTGGCCAAGCGCGCCAACAAGATAGACGTCCGTCTGTTTTGAAAGAAAATAGTCCGCGCTCAATGTCAATTGATTCGCGCTTCCCACGTCGTTGTTACGCTTCTGGAACTGATAGCCGGCAGCGAGCGAGAGATCAGGGCGCAGCGCATAGGCCGCGCCTCCTTCGAACGTCGTCGCTCGCTGCTTTGCTCCGCTGGAAAGTTGAACGTCGGTGACGAGCCCGAATATCCGAACTTTGCCGATCATGTACGCGGCGCCCGCAGCGTATTCCACCGAATTTGCCGAGGTCGTAACATTGTGAATCGCCATGTATGCCAGTGTTGCGCTGAACGGCCCATGATCGTAGCTGACAGAGAAATTGGTGCTGCTGTTGGTCCCTAACGAGCCGGCGATATTGCCAAAGCCGTACATCGCACCAAATGAAAATCCACCAAAATTCGGCGACATGTACTTGACCGAATTGTCGACTTCGTCGCCCCACACGCGGTTGTCGAGCGTGTATCCGCCCGCCGCGTTGGTTGGCAGGCTCCACGCAAGCAATCCGGCAGGCGTATTCGATGCCACGGCATAGGCCGGGAAGATCCAGCCGATCAGGTCATACTGGCGTCCCATGGTCAGCGCGCCCCACGGTCCTGACAAGCCGACGTATGACTGAAGACCAAACATGCGACCACCTTGCCCGAGCTTGCCGTTGGCGAGCACGAATCCGTTTTCGAGCACAAAGTCCAGCCTGGTTCCGCCGCCGAGATCCTCGGCTCCCTTCAGTCCCCAGCGGTCTCCTTGCGATGAGCCGGAGATAAACTGCAGCGCGCTGCCGTTGCCTACGGAACCGGTCAGGTTGTTGGTGTAGGTGATGCCTGCATCGATCAAACCGTAGAGCGTCACCGATGATTGCGCATGGGCCATACCACAGAAGACAAGAGCGCAAGCCAAAGCGATTTTCTTACTCATATGTAATCCTTATTATAAAATCAAGACCGGGGCTTTTGCTACGACAACCTAATGCGTCAGGCGTCCGGATTCTTCGGTCATGTCCCTGCGGAATAACCTAGCCTGACAAGGGCGATTCGAATCAATTCCGGATTTCGGGACTAACCCGCCCCTCCCCCATCAAGCGGATATTGTTCGCCGGCTGTTACATGTCGCGATGACCTAACCGGCCCGCGGTCGCATATGACGTCCGCTTAGCCCGCAAGCGAATTAGAGTTAGCCAAAACAAATGGGGCAATCGAAAAAAGCGAATGCCTTGCATCAGTTTTTGCATGCCACGCCCCGACGGCGAGCCCGTCATTTTGACTGGCAAAAGTATCGGCGCCGCTGACCTGCGGCTTCAGGCGGCGGCCTTTCGCGACTTGCGCGCGGGCTTCGGGGCAGTCGCGCAGCCAGATTTTGCAGGCGTGCCGGCCTGAATAATCATCCAGCTCAGCATTTGCAGTTGACCGTCGATTTCTTCAGTCGACACCGTAAATACGTTCAGCACGCCCATTCCGCGCAGGCTCGCGAATACGAGGCCGGCACAATGGCGCGGATCCGGACAGGAAGCCACGATTTCGGGGAAATGCTCGACAAAACGGTCGAAAAATACGGGGTCATTGCGTGCACGGCCGACCCCGATGCGGGCGAACAGTTCCGGCGAAGCTTTGCAGCCAAAGAACAGGCTCCACGCAGCGACGTAGCTCGGCGCGCCGTACATGGAATGCCACGCCGCCTGTACGAATGCCTTTGCCCGCTCTTCCAGAGGAAGCGCCGGCGACGGCCACACGCTGCTGTCGTCGGAAAGGGGCGCCATTACCTCATCGATCAGACGCTCCATCAGTGCCTGCCGGCTGCCGAAGTGATGCTGCAACGCCCCGAGTGTCACCCGGGCTCCGCGAGCAATGTCCTGCAGATTGGCGCCCTGAATCCCCTTCTTTTCCAGCAACCGGAGCGCTGACCGGATGATCCGGCTTTGCGTGGCATGACTACGCTCTTCCTGCGTTCTACGCGAAGACGCCGGTCGGGATGCAAGTGTTGGCACGCTGTGTTTCCTGGGCTCGGATTGCGATCCGCCCATTCTACCTTGTCATCTGGACCATGTAACACCGCGCGAAACCTCACACCAGGAAAGGCGCCGACACGATTCACAAACAAGTAACATTAAATTTTTATTGTTTTATTCGAATCACGATGCCTATACTGCCGCCATACGCAGAGTCAGGGACATTGCGGTGTGGCTGCGAGAAGTCGACCGATGCCGTCCGCATGAAGACGGCGCCGGTCGCTTCCCTCGCCAACTAACAATAATTTTTTATTGTTAATTGTTACCGGTCTTGCACCGCGCTGGTTGTCCAGCACGTCCCTGTCACTGCCAGGAAGCGCCGCTCCCTTGGGATCAATGCGGCTTATCAATCATCGCAGCCCATGTGCATGGGACCAGGCAGGACCGCAAACATGATCAATGCAAACGACTCCTCTTCCGTGCAGTACCTGTTTACCTTCCGATGCCCGGACCGGCTCGGCATCCTCTCGAAGGTTTCGGGTTTGCTTTTCGAGCAAGGCGCTTTCGTCACCGAGTCATTTCATTACGGTGATCCGCAAACCGGGACTTTCTTTGCCCGGATGGTGTTCAACGACCAGTTGCTGAAATCCTCGATCGACCATTTGAATGATGCATTGACTGAACTCGCGTCGGACCTGGACATGAGCTTCGCAATCCGGCGCGCGGATTACCGGCCGAAAGTGCTCATCGCCGTGTCGCGATACGATCATTGCCTGAACCTGCTACTCACAAAGTGGCGGGCGGGCGCACTCAAGGTTGAAATTGTCGGGGTTGTCTCGAACCACGACGATTGTCGTGGCCTTGTCCAATGGTATGGCATCCCCTTCCATCATCTTCCGGTCACGCCGGCGACCAAGGCGGAGCAGGAAGCGAAAATTCTCGATCTTTTCGACGAAAAGCATGCGGAGTTGCTGGTACTCGCCCGCTACATGCAGATCCTGTCCGACGGCATGAGCCGCCGCCTCGCCGGCCGCGCAATCAATATCCATCACTCGTTCCTGCCTGGCTTCAAGGGGGCACGGCCGTATCACCAGGCGCACGAACGCGGCGTCAAGGTAATCGGCGCAACGGCACACTATGTGACTGAAGACCTCGACGAAGGCCCCATTATCGCGCAGGAAGTCAAGCCGATCGACCACGCCTATACGGCGGAAAACATGGTGCTCGTTGGCCAGGACACGGAGGCGGTGGCGCTCGCCAGCGCGGTGCGTCTGTTCAGCGAAGGCCGCATCTTTCTGAACGGCAATCGTACTGTGATTCTGTAAGCGACGCCGTCCGGCGTCACGCTCCTGAGGTGTTGCGTGGAAAAATATTCATTCTGGGCTATCGCCAAACATGCGCTGTCGGGGCATCGCAAATGGGCACCGGCGTGGCACACCCGCCCGCCCAAGGCGCACTACGATGTGGTGATCATCGGTGGCGGCGGGCAAGGTCTTGCCACGGCCTATTACCTCGCCAAAAAGCATGGCATTACGAATGTCGCCATCCTCGAAAAGGGCTGGCTGGGTGGCGGCAATACGGGGCGCAACACAACGGCGATCCGCTCGAACTACTTTTATCCCGAAAGTACCAATTTTTTCGAGCATTCACTGCGCCTCTATGAAGGCCTGAGCCGTGAACTGAACTACAACGTGATGCTAAGCCAGCGTGGCGCGCTGACGCTTGCTCACAGTCCTCATCAGATGGACATGCTGGAGCGCTGGTCGAATTCGATCCAGTTGCAGGGCATCGACGCGCAGATGATGGATATCGGCCAGGTCAAGGACTTCATGCCCTTGCTCGACACCAGCGCCGGCGCCCGCTTCCCGATTCTCGGCGGATTCGTTCAGCGCCGAGCCGGCGTAGCGCGCCATGATGCTGTCGCGTGGGGTTATGCGCGTGCCGCCGACGCGCTCGGCGTGGACATCGTGCAGAACTGCGAGGTGACGGGGATCGTGCGTTCCGGCAACCGGGTGCGCGGCGTCGAGACGAAAAGTGGTGTGATCACGGCGGACAAGGTGGCCATCGCAGTAGCCGGTCATTCTTCGCTGCTCGCGAGAATGGCCGGCATGACACTGCCGATCACCAGCGGTGTGCTGCAGGCCATGGTCAGTGAGCCGGTCAAGCCAGCACTGGACGGACTGGTGGTGTCGCCGGTCGTTCACACATATGTGAGCCAGTCGGATCGCGGCGAAATCCTGATCGGCGGGCGCGCTGACAGCTACCCCTCGTATGGCCAGCGCGGCAATCTCCCCGCCCTGGAGGATACGCTGAGCGCGGTGCTGAACCTCTTTCCCTCATTCAGCCGCCTCAAGCTGATGCGCCAGTGGGCCGGCATTGTCGACATTTCTCCGGATTCGAGTCCCATCGTCGGCAAGACACCGGTGAGCGGCCTCTACATCAGCACGGGCTGGGGCACTGGCGGCTTCAAGGCGATTCCGGCCGGTGGCGACACCTTCGCTTACACCATCGCGAACGATCGCCCCCACCACCTGATCGCACCATTCGGACTCGATCGCTTTGCCAGCGGCCGCTTCATCAACGAAGCGGCCGCAGCCGGCGTCGACCATTGAAGGGAGAGACGCATGTTACGCATTCCGTGTCCCTACTGCGGCACTACCCGCGACGAGGAAGAGTTCACCTTTGGCGGTCCGTTCGATCGCACGCGTCCGGCTGATCCGCAGCAATTGAGTGATGAAGACTGGGCCGACTATCTGTTCACGCGCGACAACGTGCGCGGCCCGGCGCCCGAGCGCTGGCGGCATACGTTCGGTTGCCGCCGCTGGTTCGGCATCGAGCGCGATACCGCCAGTCACAAGATCACACGCGTCCTGCCGATAGCGCGCGCCAGTGCCAAGGACACGACTTTGCAGGGAGGCATTCATGAAGCAGCGTAAGCGCATTGCGCCGTACGATGCGCCCGCGGGAGTCGCGCGCAAGCCACTGGGATTTACGTTCGACGGACGTCACTACGTCGGCCTTGAAGGCGACACCCTGGCTTCCGCGTTACTGGCTAACGGAATCGACATCGTGGGCCGCAGTTTCAAACTGCACCGGCCGCGCGGCGTCTTCAGCGCAGGCGTCGAGGAATGCAACGCACTGGTGCAACTCGAAGCGGGCGGCCTGGACGAACCTAACGCGCGTGCCACCCTGGTCATGCTTTATGAAGGCCTGCGCGCCACCAGCCAGAACGCGTGGCCTTCAGTTCGCTGGGATCTGCTCGGCTTGCTCGATTTGTTTCAACGGGTCTTGCCGGCTTCGTTCTATTACAAGTCGATGATCTGGCCGAACTGGCATATGTATGAGCGTGTGGTACGCAGAATCGCAGGGCTCGGCAGGGCCCCGACCTCCCGCGATGCGCAAACCTATCAGAAGCGCAATCTCCACTGCGATGTGCTGATCTGCGGCGGCGGCCCGGCTGGCCTTTCGGCTGCGCTCGCGGCCGGGCAACGCGGCGTACGCGTGGTGCTAGTCGACGATCGAGATGCACTCGGCGGCGCGCTCCTGAACGAGCAGATGCGGATCAACGGTGAATCGGCAGGCCGTTGGGTTGAACGGGTCGTGGAGCAACTGCGGGCACTACCGAACGTACAACTGTTGACTCGCACCACGGTCAGCGGCTATTACGAAAACAATTTTCTGGCTGCCGCAGAGCGCATTGCCGCTCCCGTGCGGGCGCAAGATCGCCTTGGCACGCTGCGTGAGCGCCTGTGGCGGATCCGCGCCTCAGCGGTCATTCTCGCCACAGGCGCCCTTGAACGGCCACTCGTCTTTCCGAACAATGACCGCCCCGGCGTGATGCTCGCGGCAGCGGTACGGGCCTATGTGAACCGCTTCGGCGTTGTGTGCGGTCAGCGCGTGGTGATCGTGACGAACCATGACGACGCATATCGCACCGCGATCGATCTGCACGAAGCCGGCGTGCGCGAACTTTCGGTCGTCGATACGCGGGTGAACGTCGACGAGACGCTGCAGCAGTGTCTCCACGAGCGAGGCATCGCTCACTATCCGGCACACGGCATCCTCGCCACTCAAGGTCGTCGCAAGATCGCAGCTGTACGACTCGCACGACACCTCGGTGGCGGGCAACTGGGCGCCGCCATCGTCACCCTTCCCTGCGATCTGCTCGCGATGTCGGGTGGCTGGACCCCGACCGTGCATCTTTTCAGCCAGGCCGGCGGCAAGCTGCGCTACGACGAAGCGAATCTGTGCCTCGTGCCGGATGGATGCGAGCAGCCGGTGCGCGTCGTTGGCGCGGCAAACGGGAAGTTCACACTGACCGGATGCCTCGCCGACGGAGCGCGCGCCGGCCGGGAAATGGCAGAGCCGTCCGGCGGCGCCCACGACCTGTCGACCGGCGCGCCTGTCGTCGATACCGGCCTCGACGAGACGTTGCGCATCGAGCCGTACTGGTACACACGCGGCGCCCGCACCGACAAACAGTGGCTCGATTTTCAATACGACGTCAAGGTGTCGGACGTGGAACTCGCGCTTCGCGAGAACTACGTGTCGGTGGAACACGTGAAGCGCTATACAACCGGCGGCATGAGCATCGATCAGGGCAAGTCGGGTAACTTCAATATTCTCGCCGTGATGGCGGAATTGACCGGCAAGCCGATACCGCAGGTCGGCACGACCCGATTCCGCCCGCCTTATCAGCCTGTCACGCTCGGCACGTTTGCCGGGCCGACCGTCGGTGAGCGTTACGCGCCGTGGCAGACGTTGCCCGCCCACGCCTGGCACGCGGCACAGGCGGCGCATTTCGGCGACTACGGCTGGCGCAGACCGGAATACTATCCGCGCGAAGACGAAGGGATTGCCACGGCAACGCTGCGCGAGGTGCTGGCCGTGCGTCACGGCGTCGGACTGTTCGACGGCTCGCCGCTCGGCAAGATCGAACTCAGGGGGCCAGACGCCGCCGCGTTTCTCAACCGCGTCTACGTCAATAATCTGGCAACGCTCAAGCCGGGCTTTGCGCGCTATGCCATGCTGAGCAACGACAACGGCGTCCTCATCGACGACGGTGTTATCGTTCGCCTCGCCGACGATCATTTTCTCGTGCACGCCACGAGCGGCGCGGTCGCACGGGTCTTTTTGCTTTTCGAAGAGTATCTGCAGTGCGAGTGGCCGGAACTTCGCGTACACGTCACCAACGTGACGACGCAATGGGCGAACGTCACCGTCTCGGGTCCCAAGGCACGCCAGGTGCTGCAGAAGATCGAGTCGGATATCGATTTCGACGCAGACGCCTTCGCGCATATGCAGTTCCGCTCCGGCCATTTTGCAGGTGTGCCCGCCCGCATATTGCGGGCGAGTTTTACCGGGGAGGTCACATTCGAAGTGTCGGTGCCCGCGCGTTACGCGCAGTCCTTGTGGCAATGCATAAGCGACGCGGGCGCCGAGTTTGGCATCGCACCCTATGGCATCGAGGCGCTTGAAGTGATGCGTACCGAGAAAGGCTACCTGCATATCGGCAGCGATACCGACGGCAGCTCCAACGCACTCGACATTGGCTGGGGCAAGATCATCGACAAAAAGACCACCGACTTCATTGGGCGCCGCTCGTTGCAACGGGCTGCCGATTGTGGCGACGCGCGCCTCCAGTTCGTGGGGCTCGAATCGCTAGTGCCCGACGTGCCGCTGCCGGTGGGCGGCCATTTTATCGACGAAGCCACGCCGCACATGCCGGTCAAATCCCACGGTTACGTAACTGCCGCCTGCATCAGCCCGATGCTCGGCAAGGCAATCGGGCTCGGCATTCTGCGCAACGGCTCCGCTCGCCTCGGCGAGCAGGTCCACATCTATGCCAAGGGCAAAGTGACGACCGCGCGCGTCGTGCCGCCCGCCCATTTTGATCCGCAGGGAGAGCGTCTGCATGGCTAAGCTCGAAGCAGCAATCTACGTGACACGCCAATGGGCGCCACCTGAGCGGTTTCCCGTCCGCGGCCCGACGCTTTGCGTCGACGAACAGCCGCTTGGCGGCATCGTTCGACTGCAAGGCGATGCTCATGACGCCGATTTCGCCGAGGCCATTGGCGACGCCACGGGTCTTGCGCTGCCCACGCCAGAGCGTTTCGCCACGCGCGGCGAGACCTGTCTTGCCTGGTCCGGACCGACCGAATGGCTCTATTTCTGCCCGCTCGACGATGAAGAAGCGCATCTGCGCGCAGTGCGCGCAGCATGCGACGGCCGCTTCGCGACGGCCACGCTCATCTCCGACAGCCGCACCGGGTTCCAGGTGAGTGGCGCAGATTCGGCATCGCTGCTTGCCAAAGGCAGCGCAATCGACTTTTCCTCCGTGGCCTGTCCCATCGGACGCGTGGTGACGACACGCTTCGCCGGTTTGCCGACGATGCTTCTGCATCAGGGCAACAACGACTATCTGGTCTACGTCGATGCCTCTTACGCCGCCTTTCTGGTGCACTGGCTGATCGACGCCGCGTCCGAATTCTTGCCTGCCCAGGCATGACGGTGTAGGTCTGTTATTCGGCCTTGCGTCTAACCGCGTCAGCTCTTTTACTTCTGAACTCCTCATCCCCATGATCATCGACGGAAAGGCATGCGCCGCGCGCCTCAATGCGGCCACCCGTGCAGCAGTCACGACTTTGACCGGGCTGCATCGCATTCAGCCCGCTCTCGCGGTCGTGCTGGTCGGCGAGGACCCGGCAAGCCAGGTCTATGTGCGCAACAAGGTTCGCCAGGCCGGCGAGGCGGGCATTCGCAGCGTCGAGCACCGCTTGCCGCCCGACACGTCGAGCGACGTGTTGCTCGCACTCGTTCGCACGCTGAATGACGACCCCGCGGTACACGGCATCCTCGTGCAATTGCCGCTGCCCGCACATATCGACGAAGCACAGGTGATCGCGACAATCGCGGCTGAAAAAGACGTGGACGGCTTCCATGCGCTCAATGCCGGTGGCCTGCTGAACGGCGCGCCACACGCTCTCGTGCCCTGTACGCCGCAGGGTTGCGTCATGCTCGCGAAACAACAGCTGGGCGAGTCGCTGGCGGGCTTGCATGCGGTGGTCGTAGGCCGCTCCAACATTGTCGGCAAACCGCTGGCGGTTTTGTTATTGCAGGAAAACTGCACCGTGACGATCGCGCACTCGCGTACGCGTGACATCGAAGCAATTTGCCGCCAGGCCGATATCCTGTTTGTTGCCGTAGGTCGCGCCGAACTCGTGAATGAGAACTGGATCAAGCCAGGGGCGACGGTGATCGACGTCGGCATTAACCGGACCGGTTCGGAACAGCAAGGGTTTCGGCTGGTAGGCGATGTCGACTTCAAATCGGCCACTTCGCGCGCCGGCGCGATTACGCCGGTCCCGGGCGGAGTGGGCCCCATGACGATCGCTTGCCTGCTTCGCAATACCGTGCTTGCCGCATGTCACCAGAACGGCATCGATCGCCAGCTTGTGCCAGAAACAGTGGTCCGATAAAACCATACGTGCAAGTGGCGCCGTGGCCGGCGCCTGGTCTCGTAGACCCGCCCTGCCATTTGTCCGTGTCAAGGCACGGTTCTCGTCGCGGCTGTCGCAAACGCTGAATCTGCGTCACGTAGAAAATAGCTGTCGACCGGCGTGACGAAAGGCAAGTGTATCGCGATCCGCACGGCAGCGATCCTGGGATCCTTCATCAGGTCCGCCGCGACTGCACGGCTGTATTCCCGCGCAGCTACGAAAGGATGCAAATGCAGGATGTGATACACCGCTTCGTAATCGACCACATCGGCGAGATCGTCGAACGTCGACGGGGAATCCGCGAGCGGAACATACAAACTGACGTCCACACGCGGTGCTACCGCTTCCGGACCCGGGCGCCAGCCCCGCACGAATACGCGCCGGCATTCGCATAGCAATGTGGCATTCAACAGCGAATCGAGCGCATCAGCGGCGTATTCGTGTAGAAACGAGCCAGGCGTCACCGGGCATCGACAAAGCGCCGCACGTAGTCGTTCGCCGGATTCGTGCGAATCTGCTCGGGTGTGCCGACCTGAATGACTGCGCCATCCTTCATGATGGCGATACGCGACCCGATCTTCATCGCTTCGTCCAGATCGTGCGTGATGAAGACAATCGTGCGCCGCAGGTCGGCCTGCATTTCGAGCAGGATGTCCTGCATTTCCGCGCGAATCAGCGGATCGAGCGCGCTGAAGGCTTCGTCCATCAATAGCACGTCAGGTTCGGCAACGAGCGCACGGGCCAACCCGACACGTTGACGCATGCCGCCCGATAGCTCGTCCGGATAGCGATCGTCGTAGCCCTGCAAACCGAGCCGGCCATTGATCCACGCGCGTGCCGCCTCGCGCGACGCCGCCGCGTCGTCGCCACGAATCCAGCGCCCGAAGGTCACGTTCTCCAGCACGGTCTTGTGCGGCAGCAGTGCAAAGCTCTGAAAGACCATGCCAATGTGGAAGCGCCGCATTTCGCGCAACTGCCGAGCATTGAGCTTCAGTACGTCGGTGCCGCGAAACAGCAGTTGTCCCGCGGTCGGCTCGACCAGACGGTTGAAGTGCCGCACAAGTGTCGACTTGCCCGAACCCGAGAGCCCCATGATGACGAAGATCTCACCCGGATACACTGACAGCGACACATCGCGCACCGCGACGTTGCACCCGGTCGCGGAAAGAATCTGTTCCTTGGATATGCCTGCCCGGGCCTGTTCAAGTGCCTCGCGAATCTGCCGCGAATGCGGTCCGAACACCTTGTAAAGCCCGCGCAGTTCGAGCAGCGCCGTGGTTTCGGCCACAGCAGCGAACCCTGCCGTTTTTGTGGTTTCCATGGCCGACGGCACTGCGCTCTTCAGCGGCGCCGTGCCGGATTCAAGACCACGCACAATGTTGCGCAGTGAAGAAATGTTCATCGAAGACTCTCACTTTGTCCGCGCCGCGCGCGCTTGCCGATGCCGAACGACTGGGTGATGCGGTCGAATACGATCGCCAGTATCACGATTGCCACGCCGCCGACTACACCCTGTCCCATATCCAGATTGTTGATGCCCGCGAGCACATCCTCTCCGAGTCCGCGCGCACCGATCATCGACGCAATGACGACCATTGCCAACGACATCATCACGGCCTGGTTAATGCCCGCCATAATGGAAGGCAACGCGAGCGGCAGCTCCACAGCAAGCAGTTGCTGGCCCGGTGTCGCGCCGAAAGCCCTCGCGGCCTCCAATACGTCGCCCGGCACCTGCCGCAAGCCAAGGTCGGTCAGACGGACCAGGGGTGGCAACGCGTAAATCATCGTAGCGAAGATCGCCGGCACGCGGCCGAGGCCAAACAGCATCACGACCGGAATCAGATACACGAACGAAGGCAGTGTCTGCATCATGTCGAGGATCGGATTGATCACCCGAGCCAACCAGCGGCTGCGCGAGATTGCGATACCGAGCGGGAGGCCGATCAGCACCGTCAGGATCATCGCCGTCAGCATGATCGCGCAGGTCTGCATCAGCTTGTCCCATAGCCCGAGGCAGCCTATCAGGTACGTCATCGCGGCGAGCAGCACCGTGAGTGCGATCTTGCGCGAACCGAGCCACGTGATCGCGCCTACCACGCCGATCACGACAAGCGGCGGCGCACCCTTGAGCATCGTCTCGACGGGATTGAGCGCATAACCCAGCAGGAGCGCGCTGATGCGGTGGAACAGGTCGCCATATTGCGCCACGAGCCCCATGAAGAAGCGGTTGATCGGGTCGCCCAGATCGAGTTGCAAGAATATTCCATTCACACGGCACCTGTACTGTGAGTCGCGCCGGCGCAGCATGGCGGCGCCGGCATCCATCCAATGCGATACACGGAAGAGCGCGGCCGTTTCCGGCGCGCACCGCGTGCAATGTCACTGCAGACTGCTGCGTACCTTGCTCAACACATCGGCCGGCACCCAGTGCGACAGCATATCGGGGTTGGCCTTCAGGAAGTCGATCGCGGCCTGGCGCGGCGGCGTTTTTGCGCTTGCCATGCGTGCGAGAACCGCGTTGATCGATTCCATCGGGAACTGCACTTTCTCGAAGAGTCCGACGATCTGCGGATCGGCCGAGTACAGCGCGTTCGACACCACAATGCGCAGCGCCGTGGGCGGCGAGGCCGATCCGCACGGATTCCCATCCTTGCTGCCGTTGATGGTTTTCCAGCAGGCTTCGTTGAACGCGGGCTCGGCGAGACGGACGGCCTTGAAACGGCCAAGGATCGTCGACGGCTCCCAATAGTAGAACAGGATCGGCTTGCCGCGCGTGTACGCCGATTCAATGGCCGAATCGAGCGCTGGCCCGGAACCAGGATGAAAGTCGGTGAACGCGTTGTCAAGCTTGTAGGCTTTCATCTTCTGCACCGTGTCGGCCTCGCATTGCCAGCCAATCGGGCAGTTATAGAGCCGTCCTTTCGATGGGTCCTCGTCGTCGGCGAACAGATCCTTGTATTTCGGCAGATCCGTAATGCTCCGCAACTCCGGAGCGACCGGCTTGATACCGCGTGCAGGGTCACCCTTGATGACGTATTCCGGCACGTAATAGCCCTCCACGCTGCCACCAGAGATCAGCGAGCCGAGAATCCTGACCTTGCCCTCACGCGCCGCGCTTTCGTATGCCGGCGTGCGGCCGGACCAGTATTCGACCATCACGTTCAGGTCGTTCATCACCACGCCTTGCAGGGCAATGGCGTTGGTGCCGGGTGTCTGATCGGTCTTGCAGCCGTAGCCCTTCTCGAGCACATATCGAATCACCTCGGTCATGAATCTGGCACTGTCCCAGCCCATTTCAGCGAATTTCACCGGCTTGCCAGATGCACACCAGGCAGAATCCGTGGCTGCGGCATGGGCATTCTGCGCCAGAGCGGCCGCGCCCAACACGAGTCCGACGACCATACGTCTTGCGATGCAGTTGAACATGTTTTTCTCCATTCCCTTTGCGGACTACGAGTGGTTGTTATAACGCGGCTGTCATCTCGGGCACTGCGACGAACAGATCGGCTTCGAGCGCGTAATCCGCGATGCCGAAAATCGGCGCCTCCGGGTCTTTGTTGATTGCAACAATGACCTTGGCATCTTTCATCCCTGCGAGATGCTGGATCGCGCCGGAAATACCCACGGCCACATACAGTTGCGGCGCGACAATCTTGCCCGTCTGACCAACCTGATAGTCATTCGGGACAAACCCTGCGTCCACCGCGGCGCGAGAGGCGCCGAGTGCGGCGTTGAGCTTGTCCGCCAATGGCGTGAGTACTTTCGCGTAGTTCTCCGCGCTGCCAAGTCCCCGGCCGCCGGACACGACGATAGCCGCGGACGTCAATTCAGGCCGGTCCTGCTTGGTCAACTCGCGGCTGACCAACCGTGAGATGCCGGTATCCGGTGCCGCTTCGATTCTCTCCACGGTCGCACCGCCTCCCTCTTCGGCGGCGGGATCGAACGCCGTGGTCCGCACCGTGACGACCTTGACCGGATCGCACGATTGCACGGTGGCGATAGCGTTGCCAGCATAGATCGGCCGGTCGAAAGTATCGGCTCCCACGATCGCGATGATGTCGCTGATCTGCGCGACATCGAGCCTGGCGGCAAGGCGGGGCGCGATGTTCTTGCCGTAGGCGGTGGCGGCCACCAGCACATGCGAGTAAATCCCGCTCTCGCGGCGCAGCAACGCCAGTGCCGTCGCGTCAAGGTTCTCCGCCAGTCCCGCCTCGAGTTGCGGCGCGTCGGCGAGCAATACGCGGCTCACACCAGCGATCCTCGACGCGGCGTCAGCGACGCCTTGTGCCTTATAGCCCGCTACCAGCAAATGAATCGGCTGGCCGGTGAACGTGGCGATTACCGCTGCCGCAGTCACTGCGTTGAGCGTTGAAGTTTTGATCGCGCCGCCGGCGTGTTCGGCGATAACCAGAATCGTCATGTCATTGTCTCCTCGTGCTGCTCAGATTACTCTGGCTTCAGTCTTAAGCTTGTCGAGCAAAGTCTGCACGTCCGGCACCCTGACACCGGCGGCACGCCTGGGCGGCTCCACGACCTTCAGCGTTTTCAGCCGGGGCGTCACGTCCACGCCGAGCTCGCCGGGCGTCAGTGTCTGCAGCGGCTTTTTCTTCGCCTTCATGATGCTCGGCAGGGTTACATAGCGCGGCTCGTTCAGACGCAGATCCGTCGTAATGACGGCGGGCAAACTGAGCGACACCGTCTCGGTACCGCCGTCCACTTCACGGCAAACGAGCGCCGCGCCATCCACCAGATCCACCTTCGCCGCGAAGGTGGCCTGCGGCCAGCCTGTCAGCGCTGCGAGCATCTGGCCGGTCTGGTTCGAGTCGTCGTCGATTGCCTGCTTGCCGAGAATCACGAGTCGCGGGTTTTCGCGCTCGATGACCGCATGCAGCAGTCTGGCCACCGCCAGCGGCTGAATTTCTTCATTCGACTCGATCAGGATTGCCCGATCCGCGCCGATCGCCAGCGCCGTACGCAGTGTTTCCTGCGCCTGCGCAACACCGGCCGACACAGCAATCACTTCGGTCGCGACACCCGCTTCCTTCAGGCGCACGGCTTCCTCGACGGCGATTTCGTCGAACGGATTCATCGACATCTTCACGTTCGTCATATCGACTCCCGTCTGGTCCGCGCGCACCCGCGGCTTCACGTTCGAATCGATCACGCGCTTGACTGCCACCACGATTTTCATAGTCACCCTGCTCATTGAATGATCACTGCCCCCACGGCTGGCATGCGCCGAAGCCGTCGTACTATCCGCGCATACGCGCGCCATCCGGATCGTATGCTGGCGCTGTCAGTATCCTTGCCGGCCGGCGCTCGCCGAGAATCTGGATCTCGAATGCGTTCGCACCGACGAGGTATTCACTCTTCACGTAACCCATGGCGAGACTCTTGCCCGTCGTGTGGCCATAGCCCCCCGATGTGGTGTAGCCCGCAACCGCGTCGCCCACCCAGACCGGCTCGAAACCGCTCGCGTCTGCGTCGACAGCATCGATTTCGAACGTGAGGAGCCGGTGCACAGGCGTCACGCCGCGTCGCGCGAGCACGGCCTCGCGCCCGATGAAGTCGCCCTTGTCGAAGGCGATGAAGCGTTCGAGATCCGCCATGGCCGGCGTGTATTCGGGGCCGAATTCACGTGACCAGATGCCGAAGCCCTTTTCGAGGCGCGTCGACAGCAACGCCCATACGCCGTACTGATGCAGCCCGAAAGCGCCGCCCGCCGCGAGTAACCGTTGGTAGACGCTGCGCAGATAGTGATTCTCGACGTAGATCTCGTAGCCCAGTTCACCGGTCAGCGACAGACGTGCGATCCACGCCGGGGCAAAGCCCGCATCGATCCGGGCGACCGACATGAAGCGCTGGGCCGCAGCAATTGCCGCGGTGCCGAAGACTTCGCCAACCAGTGCCTTTGCATTTGGACCCGCGATCGCGAGCATCGCCAGCGACTCGCTGCGGTTGTCGATGCGCACACTTCCGTCTGCCGGCAGATGGTCCTCGAACCAGCGCAGATGCCACTCCTGCAGGTAACCGGACCCCGTCACGAGGAACCGCTGCGCCGCGAGCCGCAGAATCGTCAGATCGCCCTTGAGACGGCCCGACGGCGAAAGGAGCGGTGCAAGCCGGGCACGGCCGACTTCCGGCAAACGGCTGGCGAACAACCGGTCGACCCACAGTTCTGCGCCAGGTCCGCTGATTTCGTACTTCGCATAACCACTTGCATCGAACAGACCCACCTGCTCGCGAATGGCGCGGCATTCCGCGGCTACGGTGTCGAAGGCATTCGACCGGCGAAACGTCGGCGTTTCATGAGCGGGCTGACCGGCCGGCGCAAACCACATCGGCGTTTCAAGTCCGTAGTTGACACCGAATACGGCATTCGCCTGCTCCTGCAGGTCGTATAGCGGCGTGGTCTTGAGTGGGCGGCCCGCGGGCCACTGCTCATTCGGCCGCGCGAGGTAGAAACGGTGCTCGTAAAATTCCCGCGCTTTGGCCGCGACGTAGGTCTGTGTGAGGTCTGGAAAACGCGCCACATCCATCGCGAACACGTTGTCTTGCGGTTCGCCCTCGATCATCCACTGCGCCAGTGCCAGGCCGACGCCGCCGCCCTGACTGAAGCCCGCCATGCAGCCACAAGCCGCCCAGTAGTTGCGCAAACCGCGCACGGGGCCGACGAGCGGATTGCCGTCCGGCGTAAATGTGAAGGGCCCATTGACGACGCGTTTGATACCGGCGTTTCCCACGCTCGGAAAGCGTTCGAAGCCGCGCATCAGTTCGTCTTCGATACGCTCGAGCCGCGGCGGCAACAGATCGGTCTCGCCGTATTCCCACGGTGTGCCGTCCAGCGACCATGGTGTCGAGCGCTTCTCGTACACACCGAACAGAACACCGTGGTGTTCCTGGCGCATGTAAATTTCGCCATCGAGGTCGACCATCACCGGTATCTCCCGTCCGAGCGTGACGAGCTCCGGAATGTCTTCCGTGATGAGATAGTGATGCTCCATCGGAATGAGCGGCAGCTTCACGCCAGCCATGGCACCGACTTCCCGCGCCCACAGTCCCGCTGCGTTGACCACATGCTCGGCATGAATCACCCCCTGATCGGTAATGACCGTCCAGCTGCCATCCGCGCGCGGTTCGAGCGCCTCTACCCGCGTATGCTGATAGATATCCGCGCCGCGTCTTCGCGCGGCGCGCGCATAGGCCTGAGTACATCCGTAAGGGTCCAGGTGGCCTTCGTTCGGCGCCCACAGGCCTCCCTTCACCTCGCTCACGTCGACGAGCGGACACATTACCTTGATCTCGGACGGCGTGATCAACTCGGTGTCGAGACCCATGAAACGGTGCCGTGACCACTCGGTGCGCAGAAACTCCCAGCGCTCAGGTGTTGCCGCCATGGTGATGCCGCCAGGCACATGCAGGCCGACATTCTGATCGCCCTCTTCCTCAATTTCCTTGTAGAGCGAGATCGTGTAACTCTGCAGCCTGACGACGTTGGGATCGCCGTTAAACGCATGGAAGCCGGCGGCCGCATGCCATGTCGACCCGGCGGTGAGAACCTTGCGCTCAAGCATCACGACGTCGGTCCAGCCGAATTTCGTTAAGTGGTACAGCACCGAGGCGCCAACCACACCTCCGCCGATAACCGCCACCTGACAATGACTTTTCATGAATTCCCTTTCATTCGTGTGTGCGTGTATCGAAAAGCGACAGAACCGGCATCTCGTCCATCATGTCGCGATTGAATGCTTCAGCGCGTGTGACATGCATGCTAAGAAGCGTTAATTCTTTTCTCAAACGAATTTAGAACATGGTTTTCATGCAATTCCGCATGTGAAAAACCGCACCGCAATGACATTAGGCATACTGATTGTTTGACGAATTCATCCACCATAGAATCGAACCTGTCAGCCTAACAGTCCAGTTCTATGTCCGTTAGCGGGCGTGCACAACAGGTCAGGATCCATCCCTCTGCTATCTCTTCATCGGTGATGCCGCCGTTGTGCGCCATCTCGACCTGGCCCGCAATCACACGTGTCTTGCAGGTGCCGCACATACCGGCGCGGCACGCACTCGGGATCACGACGCCCACGGACTGGGCGGCGTCTATCAGCACATCGTTCGTTGACGCGACACACTCGAGTCTGGACGCTGCAAGCATCACACTGACCTGCGCCGTCGGCACTACGGCTTCAAACGCGGTCGCACTCGCGGCGGGCGGCAGCACGAAACTCTCCTGGTGATACCGTTGCGGTGCAACGCCAAGGCTCACCGCAGCCTCGTAGACAGTCTTCATGAATGCATCAGGGCCGCAGCAATAAACCGTGCGCTTCGCGATATCGGGAATCCATTGGGCCAATCTGGCGCGTTCAAGCCGGCCAGCGAGAAGCGGTACAGCGGCCTCGCGCGATACCGTCAGCTTGACTCGCAGACTCGGCCAGGATGCCGCCATCTGCTCCAGTTCCTTGCGAAACAGAAGATCTTCCTGCGTGCTCGCACATTGCAGGAAGATAAGATCGATCTCGGCGCGCGCGTCGTATAACGCCCTTGTCATCGACAGGAGCGGTGTAATGCCCACACCGCCAGCGACGAATAAATACGCGCCTCCGGTTGCTTCAGGAGCGGTGAACGCGCCTGAAGGTGGGGAGATCCGAAGGCGAGCGCCTGGCGCGATTTCCTGATGCAACCATGCGGACACCGGACCATGAGGCGCGGCTTTCGCCGTTATCGCGAAGCGCCCCGCGCGCGTCGGCGTCGACGACAACGTGTAGCAGCGGTACAGAATGCCGCTGAGGGTCGGCGCTTCAACTGTGATGTGCTGCCCCGCTGCATAGTCGAGCGACCTGCCGTCAACGGAGACGAATTCGAACGTTTTCACGTTCACGGATTCGTCGGCCACTGCCACACACTCCACCAGTAAGAAGCCATCATCGCGCGTTGACGGTAAAGAGCCTGCCTGATTCGCGGCCACTGTCAACACACCTTGAGCGGCACGGTCCTCGGCATCTGCGCGAGGCCTTCTCTGAGGGCATCGATGTACCAGTCCACGAATGCCATAACGCCGGACTCCACCTGTTCCGAATAGACTCCTGGCTCGTAGCCAATTGAATTGATGCCGAGCTGATTCGTTTCGACCAGTCGCTGATCCTGTGCGTTGGTCGCTTTCCAGACTTCGGTCAGCGTGTCGAGGTCGTAATCGACGCCTTCGACCGCGTCCTTGTGCACGATCCATTTTGTCGTGACTTGTGTCTCGCGCGGGCCGAGCGGCAAGAGACGGAATGCCAGCGCGTGATCACCCAGCGCATGATTCCACGTATTGGGGAAACGCAGCAGACGCAACGCGCCGACGTCCCGCTCGGGAAGCATTCCCATGACCTTGCTGCAGGCCGCTTCACCCGTCATCGTGAAAGACACGCCCCGCTCCAGCGCGGCTCGCACCATCCGATACACCGGTTCTTCTTCGACGGGCGCGTACGGCAGGCCGACCTGCCGCCAGCGCGCCTCGTCGCGTTCGCTCTTCGCCGCAAACTCGCCGCCATAGCGCGGATCGGTCGGACCATCGAACTCGGAAATCGTGCGCAGCAATTCCGGATGATTGGCGCTGCAGTGGTAGCACTCGCGATTATTTTCGAGTACCAGTTTCCAGTTGCCTTTCTCGACCATCGTGGATTCGTAGGCGATCTTGGCATCTTCGATGCCGTGCGGCGCGAGGTACGGTTCAACGCGGCGGCGAAAGCCGCTGAAATCGTCGGGCGTACTGGACAGGCAGATAAACACATAGCCCGCTACGACCTCGCACGCAACCGGCTTCAGGGAGAAGGCCGACAGGTCAAACGACTCGCCCATGTTGCGCGCGAACATCAGCTTGCCATCGAGGCCATAGGTCCATTGGTGGTACGGGCAGGCGAATGCGCCTGACTTGCTCTTCTCACCCGCACAGATGCGCGAGCCTCGATGACGGCAGGTGTTAAAGAAGGCGCGCACGGCACCTGCACGATCCCGCACGACGATAACCGACGTCTCGCCAATCTGCACCGTGAACCACTCGCCGGTCTGCCTGATCTCGCAGCTCAAGCCGGCAAACAGCCACTTTCGCTGCCAGATGAGTGCGAGATCCGCCTCGAATAGTTCCGCGTCCTTGTAAAACGCCTGCTCAAGAGGGCGTCCCGGCGTATAGGCCGCCAGCAAAGCGTCGAGTTTTTTATGGTCGAACATGTCCCATCCTGATGTTTCCAGAAAATCCCATGTGCACCCTGAGATATGCGGCAGCGACGGCCCTCTCAGGGCTTGATGTCATTAGAGGACTCCAATTTTGACGGGACAAGCCATTTTTACTGATGTCTGACATGCATTTTTGCATGCGAGCGCGACGCGCGCGACAATGCTTGCACGGACGGCGAAACAAATGTGGGCCCTGACCAGGCCGTCTGGTGAGGATTTACCCGGATTCCAGTCGAATTGTTTTTTGACTAACGTTTTTTCATGACAGCATTCTGAACAAAGCGTGACCGACAGGACGCGGAACGCTCGCAAACGCCGCCGTTCTCACAGGGAAGCACGATGATCAAGCCGAGGAAACGTCTGCCTCCCCTCAACGCAGTTGGCGCGTTCGAAGCCTCGGCACGGCTCCTGAGCTTCACGCGCGCGGCCGAAGAACTAAACCTGTCGCAAGGTGCGGTGAGCCGGCAGATTCAGGTGCTGGAAGAAAGGATTGGCGTTCCGCTTTTCAATCGGCGGCACCGCGAAATCGAGCTGACCAAAGCCGGCATGGTCTTTCAACAGGCAATCGCGCAAAGCCTGATGTCGATTCGCCGCGCGGTGGCCATCATCGAGAATCTCGAATCGACCAGCGTGACGATCGCTGCGAGCGTGGCGATGTCGAGCTTCTGGCTGATGCCGGCCATCATCCGGTTCCGCGAACGCCATCCGGAAATCGACATCCGCGTACTCGCCAGCGATCAGCCGGTCGATCCGCGCCGTGAGGCCGTCGATCTCGCTATCCACTATGGAGACGGCCACTGGCCCGGTCTCGCCAAATACAAGCTGTTCGATGAAGAAATTTTTCCGGTCTGCAGCCCGTCTTACCTTGAGCAACACTCCATCCAGAGCGCATGCGATTTACAGAACGAAGTGCTGATCGACGTTGAAGCCGGTCTGTCGATATGCAACTGCTGGGACGACTGGTTCGAACTGGCGGGCGTCGAGCCGCGCGATCATCACAGCTCGATCCGTGTCAGCAATTTCGATCTGGCTTACCGCGCGGCGTGTGCCGGAAAAGGTGTCGCGCTCGCCTGGTCCTACGGCTGCACGGAAATGATCGAAGACGGGCGCCTCGTCAGACCGCTCGCTATCAGCGTGCGTACCCGACTATCTGAGTACATCGTGACGGCCGACAATTATGAACTCAGCCACGCGGCGAAGGAGGTGCTCGATACGCTGATGGACTACGCCGCCGGCACCAATAGCAGTTGGGGTGCGCAATCCGCTGCCTGACGCTGGTCCCGCCGTGGGTTCTGGTGCAAATAGTGAATTTGACTCGGTTAGACTGGGGCCTTCGCAACCTCATCCTTCGATAATGCGCAAGCTGAAAAGCGTGGACGATCT
>NZ_PVNC01000033.1:0-41700 GCF_003001875.1 Paraburkholderia sp. BL18I3N2 | reverse complement strand
TCAACTCGCGTTATCTCGCCAACGCCGCGCTCGAAGTGGAAATCATGGGCCGTGGTTACGCGTGGCTCGATACCGGCACGCATGACTCGCTGATCGAAGCCGCGACCTTCATCGCCACGCTGCAGAAGCGCCAGGGCCTGGTGGTCGCGTGTCCGGAAGAAATCGCTTACCGGCAGAAGTGGATCGACGGCGAGCAGTTGCAGGCGCTCGCCAAACCGCTCGCGAAGAACGCCTACGGCAAGTATCTACAAAACCTTCTTACGGACCAAGTAGCATGGCCATCCAAGTAACCGCTACCACGCTGCCTGAAGTCAAGATCATCGAGCCCAAAGTGTTCGGCGATGCGAGAGGCTTTTTCTTCGAGAGCTTCAATGCGAAGGAATTCGCCGAGCAGGTCGAGCCGGGCGTCGAATTCGTGCAGGACAACCATTCGCGCTCCGCGAAGGGCGTGCTGCGTGGGCTCCACTACCAGGTCCAGAATGCGCAGGGCAAGCTCGTGCGCGTCGTCGAAGGTGAAGTGTTCGACGTCGCGGTGGACATCCGCAAGAGTTCGCCGAATTTCGGCAAGTGGGCGGGCGTGGTTCTGTCGGTCGACAACCATCGTCAGTTGTGGGTGCCGCCCGGTTTCGCGCACGGTTTCGTGGTGCTGTCCGAGTCCGCGCAGTTCCTCTACAAGACGACCGACTACTGGTATCCCGAGCACGAGCGCAGCATCCTCTGGAACGATCCGGCGATCGGCATCGAGTGGCCGATCGACCAGGAGCCGCTGCTGGCGGCGAAAGACGCCGCGGCCAAGCTTCTGGCCGATGCCGACGTCTTCGCATAAGGGGTTGGCATGAGCGCACATGATGCCAGGCGGACGATCCTCGTCACTGGTGTAAACGGCCAGGTGGGTTTCGAGCTCGCGCGTACGCTGCAAGGGCTCGGCACCGTGGTCGCGGTGGATCGCGCCGCGATGGACCTGTCCGATCCGGATCAGGTTCGCGCCGTGGTGCGCAACATCCGGCCGACGCTGATCGTCAATCCTGCGGCCTATACGGCGGTGGACAAAGCGGAAGAGGAACTCGATCTCGCCATGCGCATCAACGGCGAAGTGCCGGGCGTGCTCGCTGAAGAAGCGAAAAAGCTGGGTGCGGCGCTGGTTCACTATTCGACCGACTATGTCTTCAACGGCGAGAAAGACGGCGCCTACGTCGAAGACGATCCCGCCGATCCGCAAAACGCGTACGGGCGCACCAAGCTGGCCGGCGAGCAGGCCATCGCCGCGAGCGGATGTGACCACCTGATTTTTCGCACGAGCTGGGTGTACGGCACGCGCGGCAAGAACTTCCTGTTGACGATGCTGCGTCTGGGCGCGGAGCGCGACGAATTGAGCGTGGTCGCCGACCAGGTCGGCGCGCCGACCTGGTCGAAAACGATTGCCACGCTCACGGCAAACGTACTCGCACAAGCAGCGGCGCCGGGGCAGAGCGACTGGTGGCAGCAGCATTCGGGTGTTTATCACCTGACCGCGGCGGGTTCGGCGTCGTGGCACGGTTTTGCCGAGGCCATTTTCGAACTGTCGGGCCTGGCGAAAACGCCGACCGTCAAGCCGATCCCGGCTGCTTCCTATCCGACGCCGGCGAAGCGGCCCGGCAACTCGCGCATGTCGAATGACAAGCTCGCACGGACGTTCGGCGTGCAGGCGCCGGATTGGCGCGACGCCTTGCAACTTTGCCTGGGCGAGCGTTGAGCGGCACCCCGCTGACATCGCGTACGGGTGCCGTCGTTGTTTTCTACAACCCCGATGCGGCCTGTATCGAGCGGGCCAACCGGCTCGCCGCATGGATGCACTGCGTGGTGGTCGACAACACGCCGGACGTGCGCCCGGCGAGCGAGCTGGGACTTGCCGGCGCGATCGAGTACCTGCCCAACGGCGAGAACGCGGGCATCGCGACGGCGATCAATCAGGGCGTCGAAGCGCTGATTCGCGGCGGCTTCGACATGGCGATCATCTTCGATCAGGACAGCGAGCCGCCAGCGTCGCTATTCACGGAGTTGCCGAAGGTGATCGACGCGGCCAACACGTCGGGCGAGCGGGTCGCGCTGGCGGGTCCGGCTTATGAAGACGCGCGCCTGCGCGGCCTTGCGCCGTTCGTGCGCTTCAAGTGGGGCACGCTGGAGCGGATCGTGCCGCAGGGCGATCAGCCTATCGAGGTCGACTTCCTGATTTCGTCGGGGTCGTGCATCAATTTGCGCTGGTGGTCGAGCGTTGGTCCGATGGACGACGCGCTTTTCATCGATTTCGTCGACCTGGAATGGTGTGTGCGTGCCAAGCAGAAGGGCTACCGGGTGTTGGGCGTGCCGTGGGTGCACATGAGCCATGAACTTGGCGGCGAGCCGGTCCGCATCCTGGGGCGCGCGTATCCCATGCATAGCCCGTTGCGCCACTACTACCTGTTCCGCAACGCCATCGTGCTGATTCGCCGCTCCTATGTGCCCTGGACGTGGAAGTCGTCCGAACTGGTCAAGTTTCCGGTGCGGCTCGTCATCTATTCATTGATGCCTTCGCAGCGGCTGGCCCATCTGAAAATGGCCTTGCTCGGTATGTGGGACGGCATTCGCGGGCGGCTGGGTAGACTTTAAAACGCGGTGCGACAGCAGTCGGTGCCATTGGCCAAAACTCCACGGGCAACAGGCGTCTCGTCGGATGCGTAGGAATGAATTGCATGAACACAAAATTTGATGAGCATCAGCAGGAAGCAGTCAGTCAGGACGTGTCCCGAGATGAGCCGTTGTCGCCCGGCGCCGAGGATGCACGCCGTCTTCAGGCGCGCGTGACACAGCTCGAGAAACAGCTCACCGACGCGCTCAACGACGGCGTGTCGATTGCCAAGCTCAACAATCGGATTCTGCAGCTGGAAGTCGAGCAGGCCACTTTGCTCCAGTCGACTTCGTGGCGTGTGACGGCACCGCTGCGTTCAGTGGGCCGTATCGCGGCGGCGGTCCGCCTCGCATTCAGCACCATTGGCCGGCAGGCCGAGGTCAGGGGCGGGCTGGGCAGCGCGCTGGGCTATTACGCGTCGGTGATCGGGCGCGAAGGTCTGCCGGGCGTCGTGGCGCGCGTGCGCCGGCTCAAAAGCGGACGCGGATTCGCCGACGGTCCGCCGCGTGACGAGGTCTACCACGAGTGGATCAGCCAGTACGATACGGTCACGCCGACCAAGCAACGCGAAATCGAAGCGGAAATCGGCCTGTTGGCGCGCAAGCCGCTGATTTCCGTCGTCGTGCCCACGTTCAATAGCGGCGAGCGTCTGCTGCGCGAAATGGTGGCGTCGGTGCAGGCGCAGATCTATCCGCACTGGGAGCTGTGCATCGCGGACGATGCGTCGACCCAGCCGCACGTCAAAGCCGTCCTGCAGGAGCTCGCCGCGGCCGACAGCCGCATCAAGGTCGTCTTCCGTGAGACGAACGGCCACATTTCCGAAGCCAGCAATAGCGCGCTCGCGCTAGCAACGGGGGAATACGTCGCCTTGCTGGATCACGACGACCTGCTGCCGCCGCACGCGCTGTACATGGTGGCGCGCTACATCAATCTGCATCCGCAAGGCCGGATGTTCTACAGCGACGAAGACAAGCTCACCACCGAGGGCAAACGCACCACGCCTTACTTCAAGTGCGACTGGAACCCGCAGATGTTCCTGACGCAGAACATGTTCTCCCATCTGGGCGTGTTCGAGACGAAGCTGGTTCGGGACGCGGGCGGTTTCAGGAAGGGCTTCGAAGGCAGCCAGGATTACGATCTGGCGTTGCGTTGCGTGGAACTCGCCGGCGACGACAGCGTGATCCACATTCCGCATGTGCTGTATCACTGGCGCATCGTGCCGGGCAGCACGGCGGGCAGCGGCAGCGAAAAGCCGTATGCGCTAGTCGCCGCGATTCGCGCGCTGGAAGATCACCTGAAGCGCGCGAACATCAGCGCGACGGTCGAGCATCCGGTGGAATCGCTCGGGGTGCTGCGCGTGCGTTATACGCTGCCGAGTCCGCAACCCAAAGTGTCGATCATCATTCCGACGCGCGATGGGCTTGCGCTGCTCAAGCAATGTGTGGACAGTGTTTTTGCCTACACGCTTTATCAGAATTTCGAGATCATCATCGTCGACAACGGCAGCGTGAAGCCGGAGACAATGAAATATTTCGACGAAGTGTCGCAGCGTCCCAATGTGCGTGTATTGCGCGATGAATCGCCATTCAATTTCTCGGCGCTGAATAATCACGCGGCGCGCGTGGCGACCGGTGAATTCCTCTGTCTCCTGAACAACGATATCGAGGTGATCTCGCCGGACTGGTTGAATGAAATGGTCAGTCTGGCCAATCTGCCGCGCGCCGGCGCGGTGGGCGCCTGCCTGTGGTATCCGACTGACGCGTTGCAGCACGGCGGTGTGGTGCTCGGTCTCGGCGGGATTGCCGGCCACATGCATCACATGATGAAGCGCGGGCACTTCGGGTACTTCGGTCGCGCGGCGGCGACGCAGAATCTGTCGGCGGTGACGGCCGCTTGCCTCGTCGTCAAGAAGTCGGTCTACGACGAAGTAGGCGGTCTGGAAGAAGACCTGGCCGTCGCCTTCAACGACGTGGACTTCTGCATGAAGCTGCTGAAGGCGGGCTACCGCAATATCTGGACGCCGTATGCCGAGATGTACCACCACGAATCGGCGACTCGCGGCTCGGACCTCGATCCGGACAAGTACGAGCGGTTCGTGAGCGAAATCCGCCGCATGGAGGCACGTTGGGAAGGCTGGTTCGAACGCGATCCGGCGTACAACCCCAATCTGTCGCTCAGCTGCGAGGTGCGGCCGTTTACGCTGGCGTCGCCGCCGCGCATCGGCCAGTTCGAATAGCGGCGCAGGCGCTTTGGTGTCTGCATGAAGCC
This sequence comes from Paraburkholderia sp. BL18I3N2, assembly GCF_003001875.1. Lineage (NCBI taxonomy): Bacteria > Pseudomonadati > Pseudomonadota > Betaproteobacteria > Burkholderiales > Burkholderiaceae > Paraburkholderia > Paraburkholderia sp. BL18I3N2. The sequence goes on along the minus strand of NZ_PVNC01000033.1, from coordinate 36,788 downwards.
GCGTGAGGCGTGCTGGGGCTTGATTTGACGGCGTTCAGTCCGCTACGGCAGAATGCCGGGTTAAGATGGCGGCGGCTGTATTCACGAATAATCATGACGTTCCGGCGCGCCTGTCAACACGCCGCCGGAATTTTTAGCACCGTTTGCATCGGTTTGACAATCGAATTGCAGACGGTTTGTCGGAACCTATCAATGCAAATTTCTGTTTTGCGGCATCGGTCGCTTTTGTGGGACTTTGTCCGCCGTGACCTGGCGACCAAATTCCGCGGTTCGGCGCTCGGCTCCGTCTGGATGATCGTTACGCCAATCCTGACTTTGCTGGTCTATTTCTTTGTTTTTAGCGTCGTGTTTAAGGCGCGTTGGGCCGGCGAGGGGTTAAACAGCAAGGCGTCCGCGCTGATTCTTTTCAGCGGGCTGATCACTTACACGTTCTTTTCCGAATGCTTTCTGCGCGCGCCGATGCTGATGCGCGAGAATCCGAACTTTATCAAAAAGGTCGTGTTCCCGCTGGAGGTGTTGCCGCTCGCCATTACCTTGTCCGCAGTCGTGAACGCGGCGATCGGCTACGGCCTTCTGCTCCTGTTCAACCTGGTGTTCGTCGGGCTGCCGCCGCTGTCCGCTATTGCACTGCCGGTCGTTCTGTTGCCGATGTTTTTCGCCGTGCTGGGCGTGACGTATCTGCTGGCGTCGCTCGGCGTGTATCTGCCCGACATCAAGCTGCTGGTGCCGCCGATTTCCATGGCTATCATGTATCTGAGCCCGGTGTTTTATCCGCTCGACATGGTGCCGCAAATCCTGCGCTTCGCGGTGGCGATGAATCCTTTTACACCGGTGCTGGAAAACGTTCGGCACGTATTTTTCTTTGGCCAATGGCCGGATGTGGTCGGCATGATTATTCAGTTGGCCGTGTCGATTGCTTTTCTGTGCGCGTGCTATTGGTTTTTCATGAAATCCAAAAAAGGATTTCCTGATGTGCTTTAGGAAATTCGCTTAAAGGTATAAGTCGAATTAACGTCGGCAGGTATTGGATTAATATAATGAATAGCAAGAAGGCGCGTGTTGGCATTGTTATCGTAACCTTCAATTCAGCGGAGGTGTTCGCGCTTGCGATCGAGAGTCTGATCAAGACCCGAAGCGATACGGAATTCGTGGTGGCCGCGATCGATAACGCATCCCGGCCGGCTGAGCGTGCCGCCGTGCAGGCCACGTTCGAACATGCCGTCGCCCAGCAAGGCTTGCAAGGCAAATTCTTTCAGCAAGACAAGAACCTCGGCTTTTCCGGTGGCAATAACATCGGGATCCAATACTGCCTGGCGGATCCGACGATCACGCATATCTGCCTGCTCAATAGCGACGTCATCGTCACCGACCATTGGCTGGACTATCTCGTCGCGGCGGATAAGGATGCGATCGGTCCGCTGACCAACGCGTCGAACAATGAGCAGGGCATTCCCATTCCCTACCATCTCGGCGACCGCAACCGACTGGGCGAAGGCAGCGCCGCGCTCGATATGCCGGTGCTCAAGGAGTTCGCGATCCGCCGGCGCGAAGGCTGGCTCGGCTTGACGGTGGACAGCGACTTCCTGAGTTACTACTGCGTGCTGTTTTCGCGTGAGTTGATCGAACGCGTCGGCGTGCTCGACGAGCGCTTCTTTCCAGGCGCATACGAAGACGACGACCACTGCGTCCGCATTTTGCAAGGCGGATTCAAGATGCACGTGGCGCGCGATGTATACATCCACCATTGGGGCTCGGCGTCGTTCGGCAAGCTGGATGTCGTCGAGGCGCAGGGATTCGCCGCGCAGAATCGCGCGCGTTTCGAAGAGAAGCATGGCCGCGCATGGCAGGACCGCACGCGCCTGTCCGTGACCGCGTGGATGCAGGATTCGTTGTTTGCGATTGCCTCGCCGAAACGGTTTCCGATTCACCTCGAAACGCATCATCTCTACGCGCGCCAGATGCGCACGCTCGTGGAAGGCCTCGAGGCCTATTCGAAGCATCTAAATGGCGAAATCGCGCGCAGGCAGGCTGAGCAGTTGAACGACTTGCGTTCGCTGGTGATGGGGCGTCATGTCGACGAACCCGTGACTGTGGCGTCGTTGTTGCCCGTGATCAACGGCATCGACGCGGATATCGAGCAATACCTGTCGACGGACGGCGAAGGGGTCTCGCCGCAAGTCGTGCAGCGTATGAAGGTTCGATTCGAGTCGTTCGCTAATGAACTGGATGCGCTAGTCGCCAGGACGTCGCGTACGGCTCGCGAGCTGACCGCGATGCAAGCCGCCAAGTCGCAGGACAAGCCGCTCAGCTTCAAGCAGCGCGTGACGAACCGGCTGGCTCGCGCCGCGCAATTCCCCACTTCGAAGGTGAGCCGCCTCGTACGCGGATACGAATTGTTGCAACTGCTGCGGCATGGCGACGGAATTCTTTTCTTCGCTCCGTATCCGACCAAGGAGCGTGAGCGCGATGGCTATTTTCAGCGCGTCAAGGCAATCGATTCGCTGTTTCCCTCGAAACACAGGGTGTATTGCGATGTGCGGGATCATGTAGAGGCCAAGCCCTTTATTGAAAGAGCGGCGCACAACGCATGGGTGCTGAATATCCACCTGAGGTCGGCCAATCAGCGCCGGCTCGTAGCGCTGCTGGCGCGCCGCTTCAAACGCGTTTATTTCCACAGCGTCTTGCGCATGCCGAATGCGGCAGCGGAAGCGGCGCTTCGCGCGCCGGGCCTGAAATGGGTGCTCGACGTGCACGGTGTCGTGCCCGAAGAGTTCCGGATGCACAACGATTTCTTCTCCGCGCGTATCCATGACGATTGCGAGCGCATGGCGGTGGAGAAAGCGAGCCGTGTAATTGTCGTGTCGCAGGCCATGGGCAACTATCTCGCGCACAAGTACCGCGAGCTGTTGCGCGCGAAAGTGATTGTCTTGCCGATCTTCGCATTGGAAGAAGGAAGCGAAGGGGCGCGGCCCTACAAGGATGGCCGGCCCACGGTCATTTATGCCGGTGGCACGCAGAAGTGGCAAAACGTACCCGCCATGATGAACGTGGTTGCGCGAGCACTGGACCACGCCGACTGGTGGATGTACACGCCGGATGTCGAGGTGATGAGAAACGCGGCGGCGCCCGAGGTTCAAAACCACCCGAACTTCCATGTGGCCAGCGCGACGCGTGCCGAGCTCAACGAGGTGTACCAGCAGTGCCATTTCGGCTTCATTCTGCGCGACGACATGGTGGTGAACCACGTGTCCTGTCCGACGAAGCTGATCGAGTATCTGGCGTTCGGCATCGTGCCCATCGTGGGCACGCCCAACATCGGCGACTTCAACACGTACGGCATGCGTTACGTGAGTGTCGAGGATTTTGCCAAGGGGCTGATTCCGGACGCGGCCACGCGCATGGAGATGGCCGCGCACAATCGGGCCATCTGCGAGCGGCTGGTCGAGCAGAAGGCCACGGGCGAGAAGGAACTCATCGAGGCGCTGACCTAGTCGGCTAACCGGGGCCGCCGCGCAAAGAGAGGCGGGCGGCTCCCGATCACAGCTTTGTGTAAAGCTGTTCATCAACAAAGAGAGTGGTCTTGGACGATATAGCTATCCACGTTCGCGATTTGAGCAAGCGTTACGAACTTTATGCGAAGCCTCACCATCGGCTGGCGCAGATGCTGCTTCGCGGGCGTCGGCAGTTTTTCGGCGAATTCTGGCCGCTGCGCAACATCTCCTTCAACGTGAAGAAGGGCGAGGCAGTGGGTATCGTGGGCCGTAACGGCGCCGGTAAATCGACACTGCTGCAGATCATCGCCGGCGTCCTGTCGCCCACCCAGGGCGACGTGGAAGTCCATGGCCGGGTCGCGGCCCTGCTGGAATTGGGCAGCGGTTTCAACCCGGAGTTTACCGGCCGCGAGAACGCTTATCTGAACGGCTCGATTCTTGGCCTGACGCGCAAGGAAATGGACGCCGCCATGCCGGAGATCATCCGCTTCGCGGCGATCGGCGATTTCTTCGATCAACCCGTCAAGCACTACTCGAGCGGGATGATGGTGCGCGTTGCCTTTGCAGTGCAGGTGCAGCTGAACCCGGACGTGCTGATCGTCGACGAGGCACTGGCCGTCGGCGACGCGCTGTTCCAGAAGCGCTGCTATCAGCGCATTCGCCAGTTGCGGGATCGCGGCGTCGCGATTCTGTTCGTGTCGCACGACATCGAATCGGTCCGAACGTTTACCGACCGCGCGATTTTGCTCCACCACGGCGAGGTCATGGCGGCAGGGCCGTCCGGCGAAGTCGTGCTGGCCTATCGCAAACTATTGCACGACGAGGAAAACCTCGCCAAGCAGAAAGAGATCGCCGAGCACAAGCAGGCGCTCAAGGCGAACACCGCACCGGCGGTCGCGGCGCCCGTCGAATCGCCGCAGCTGACGGCGCCCGCCGCGACGGCCGAGCCGCTCGAGGCCGCTGCCGCTGAAGGCCATCTCGGGCAAGCCGTGTCGAACGTCTCGGACGCAGCGGATCAGATGGAAACCGAGGCGCGCAACGAAGGCGGCAAGTTCGAATTCGGCAGCCTCGAGGCGCTGATTACAGACGTCTCCGTGCTCGACGGCGCGGGCGAGCAATGCACCACGTTCTATACCGGCGATACAGTCAAGATCGTGGTGAAATTCTCGATTCGTGAGGACATGGACAAGCTCTATGTCAACCTGCGCATCCGCAACAAGGAAGGCATCAAGATGTACTCCTGGGGGACGTTCAACCAGGATGCCGAACTGATCGCCGGCAAGCAGGATGGGTTCATTTTCTGGAACCGCAAATTCCGCGCGGGCGAAGAGCATTCCGTCGTCTTCACGATGGACTCCTGCGCGTTGGGCGAAAATTTCTACGAAGTGCAGGCTTCGCTGATCCACCAGGAGTCGATGAACTTCTCCGATCAGGCGATCTTGCACTGGATCGACGAGGCCGCGTTCTTCATGGTCCGCGCGCGCGTCGACACGCATTTCTTCGGTGGCGTGTGCGATCTGCACATGCGCGCCGAACTTGAAGCACCCACCGGCGAAGCCTCGTAAGTCAACGCCTGTCAGTCGCAACAAGCAGGGCGGCTGACCTTCTTCGACAAAACGGCTCGCCGTACAAAACCTTGGTATCGACTGTATGACCGTGTTTTCAAGCCACGATGTGCGAGCATGCTTGCGCCAGTGCGTCACCTGTTTCGGGCACGGCAGGGTACTGTACATCGGCGCGCACGCCGCTGATGCGCTCGACTTCCTGCTGGCCGCGGGAACCGATCCGTACGCGCTTTCGCTCGACGCGGATGGCGGGGCGCAAGCCGATCATCGGTTCGTGTCCGACCGGCTCGAAGCGGCGTCCGTCACGGCGCCCGCTCTCGACATTGCCCGGCGTGAATCTTTCGACGCGGCGATCGTGATTCTCCCGCTGAACGGGTTGGCTGCCGAAGCGGCAACGTGGCTCGAGCTGATTGCGCAGGCGGGGATCAGGAACGTCGCGCTGGTGACACCGGCCGCGCAGAACCGCAGCGACGCAGCATCAGCCGGCCAGGCCAAAAAACAGGCCTTCGAACTTGGGTTTCGCATTCACGCCCGCTCGACGTTCGCGCGGCTGACTCATCCGCTGCCGCCGTTGGGCGGCTACGAAGTCTGCGCGTTCGAGCGTGCTGCGAACGCGTCGGCGGAACACCACCCCGCACCGGCCGAAGATATCTTGCGGCATATCGACCCGGTGTCGCAAACCGCAGCCGCCGAGTTCACGCAGATCGACGGTTTCGTTCGAGTCGGCGACACCGTTCTCGTGCTGGACGATACGGCCGGCAGTGGCGCTTACATCGTTGCGCAGAATTCAATCGCGCGCCACGTGCTCGGCCTCGTGCCGGACGCGTCGCGGTGCGGTTACGCGTCGACTCAGTATGGCGAGGCCGGACGCGTCGATTTCAAGCCGTGGGCCAGTGATGCATTGCATGACCTTGCGAGCCATTCATTCGACGTGGTGATCTGCCGCGACCTTCGCCGCTTCGCGCCGCTCGACTGGCCACGGCTCGCCGACATCGTGCGGCCGGGCGGCCGCTTGATTCTCGGCCTTCAGGCGCCGGAAAGTGCGGGCGACGCATCTGTCGAATTACAGTCGCCGGTCGAACTGCTGCGCGCGAGTACCGGTTCGACCCACGCAAGCTGGCTGCCGGAATGCGCGTTTATTTTGCCGCCGGGTGCGCCGTCGGACGTCGCCTGGCGCAAGACGGCACTCGACGAGCGCCTCGTGGCCAGCGATGGTCATCTGATTGTCGTGTCGATGCGCGATCCCGTCGGTGCGGATGCTTCGGCTTTTGTCGATACGATGTTCCAGCACGCCGATTCGCCGGCGTTCAATGTCCTGCCGGACGCACGCAACATGGTGAATCCATGGCTCTTCCGGAGCATGGTGACCATCGGCACGCGCATGAACAACGACGCCGAATTGGGAAGCCTGCAAGCGCGAGTGCTGGAGCAGGCGCCGCACGACACCGCCGACTACGGCGCCGCGCTGTGCGGCCACGCGTATCGCGTGCTTGCCGCACGGGCCTCGACCGACACGGTGCGCACTTGCGTGGCGGAGATTCAGGCGTACCTGGATACGAATAAGAAGGACGCACAATATCTGCGGTGGTCGATCTCGCAGAGTTATGTGGCCGCGAAACTGTTGCAGGCGGTAGGCGATCTGGAAGGTGCCGAGGCTTGGGCATTGAAGTGCGCCGCGATGGACCCGGTTCCGTTTAGCCCGCTGCTGACAACCAAGACGGTTGCCGCGCTCGATCTGGCGGCCAGCTTTGCCGTAGCCCGCCGCGACTATGAGGCCGCGCGCCGGTATCTCGAGCGGGCGGTGCAGGAAGTCCAACGGGTTCTGTCGGGCGACTGGGTGAACATTCTCGGCGACACAGCGAAGCCGTTGAGCTTCGGGTTGCCGGAAGTGTCGCAACTGGCCGAGTTGGGCGCACGGTGCGCTTATCTCCTGAATTATCTTGCCGATGCCGAGTATCGGCCCGGGCTGGTGTGGCGTGAACACCGGGGGTTTTACGAGCGTGTGTTCGAAGCAAAAGACACCCAGCTCGAAGCCTTGTTGGACCGCAACACCTTCCTGTACGGCGAGACACAGCGTCTGGAGGATGTCGCCCGGCACTTGAAAGGCGAAGCCGACCGGCTGGAAGGCGTCATCCGGCAAGGCAAAGATGAAGAGGCTCGCCTTGAGGGCTTGATTCAGGCGGGCAGGATCGAGGCAGACCGCCTCGAAGCCGTGATTAGAGAGAAGGATCGCGAAGTGGCTGCTCTCAAACAGACCGCTGCTGCAGACGAAGCAGAGAAGGCTCGTCTCGCGGCCGCGCTCAATGAACAGGTGCTGACTAGCGAGGCGCTGCGTGCCGCCGTTGCGCGGACCTTGAAGGCCAGGTTGCTGCGCGCAACTCGCGCGCTGTCGCGGCGGCTAGGTATGACGGGCCGCGCCCGCCGGCCCGCACCGGCCGCTCCGCCTCCCGCGCCGGTCCCGGCTCCCGTCAAGCGCTTCCCCAATGCGCCGTTGTTGCTTGACGAAGGGCGCGTCGCGCAATGGCTCGGGCAGTTCGACGCGGATGCGCCGCGCTGGGCATCCAGCCAGGCGCTCGCGTCTGTCTTGCCGGCAAGCGAGCGCGGCACGGGCGACCTGAATGCGGACGACGCGCAACTGAAAATCGTCGCCGCCGCCGATTTGCGGTCTTTGGGACCGCAAGCGCCGGGCGTGGTGATCGTCGCCGTGTTCGAGGCGGGCGACAACCCGTACGCATTGCGCAGCGACGTCTACGATCATGTGGACTTGTGTATTGCACTGGACCACAAAGTGTTCCTTGGACTGGCGTTGCTTCACCCCATGGTGATCGAAGCGGCGCCCGCGAACGTCGTCGACTCCGCGCGCCGTTTCTGGAAGGCGATCAACAGCACGCAGCCGCTGATCGTGCCGGACGCCGCCGCCTTCAACCCTTCGGTCGCGCCGGTTGTCATGCTGCAGGTCGACAGCTTCATGGTCGGCGGTCTCGAACGCGTTGTCTTCGACTTGCTGGACCGTTTGGGCAAGGCGGGCTTTCAACCGATGCTCGGCGTCACGGGCGACATCGCGACCGAGGCCGAGGCCGAACTCAAGCAGCGCCAGTTCGACTACGTGCGCCTGCCGGGCGATCCCGCCGAGCTTCGCGCGGTGCTGGTCGAGCGGAAGGTGGCGCTCGTCAATGCTCACTATTCGCTGACGCTGAGTGACGTGTGCGCTTCGCTGAAAATACCGTTCGTCCAGACCGTGCATAACATGTACATGTGGCTCGATGCCGCGGGCAAGGAACAGTGGCGTCGCGTGGATGAAGTGACGGACGCGTATATCTGCGTGTCGGCCAATGTCGCGATGTTCGCCGATGTGAATCTGCGCCTGAGCGCGGAGCGCATGATCGTCGTGCCGAACGGCTGCGACTCGGGCAGCGCGATGCCCTTGCTCGAACCGGAGCGCGACCTCGCGCTGCGCGAGGAGCTCGGATTTCCAGCGGATAGTCCCGTATTCGTCAACGTCGCCTCGATCAATCCGGTGAAGGGTCAGGGTCTGTTGATCGACGCGTTTGCGATCGCGCATGCGAAGCGGCCCGACATCCGCCTCGTGATCCTTGGCAAGCATTCGGATGCCGGCTACGCTGCACGGCTCCAGGAGCGCATCGCGCATCACGGCTTGCAAGGCGTGGTGTCGATGCCCGGCTATCGGTCCGACGTCTATCGATTCGTCGATCTGGCGCGCGCAGTCGTAATGCCGTCCTTTACCGAAGGCTGGAGTCTGGCGATATCGGAGACGCTTCAGCGCAACGCGCCGGTCATCGCCACCGATGTCGGCGGTGCCCGCGAACAGTTGATCGGCGAGGCAAGCACGGTGATTCGCGCCTATCGTGACGACTGGTCGACGCTGGACGGCGCCGAGTTCTATCAGGCCATCGTCAACGAATGGGAACTGCACGCGGTTCGCGACGAACTGGCCAGGACGATGGTCGAGCACGCCGAGCGGCCGGTGCGCCAGCCACGCGAGAGTTTGCAGCAGTCGTTCCAGTCGATGACGCCGACGGAAGCCTACACGCGGCACGCGGAGATTTTCGCGGCCGTCCTGACTCGCACGAACGCCGATTACGTTCGCTATGCGTCGTATCTGCCTCAGCGTCAAAGCCGTTACTTCAAGTTGACCGATGCGCGGCCCGAAGTGGTCTGAAGCTGCCGGAATAAAAGGATATTTACCATGGCAAAGAAAAAAGTAGTGGTGTTTGCCGGCACGCGGCCGGAAGCGATCAAGGTCATCTCGGTGGTGCAGGCGCTGCGCGCGGCGCCCGACGATTTCGACGTGTGCCTGTGCTCGGTCGGACAGCATCGGGAAATGCTGATGCAGGCTTTCGCGGACTTCGGCGTGACGCCGGACGCGAGTCTGGACGTGATGTCGCAGAATCAGTCGCTGGCTGGGCTGAGCGCGCGTCTGTTCACCGCGATCGATGAATTCCTCGCCGCGCAGTCGCCCGACATCATCCTCGTGCAGGGCGATACGATGACCGTTCAGGTGGCGGCGTTGACGGCTTTCTATCGTCGCATTCGCGTCGGGCACATCGAAGCCGGGTTGCGCAGCCATGACATGGCCGCGCCGTTTCCGGAGGAACTCAATCGACGCGTGGCGTCGCTCGTGACCGATCTCCATTTCGCACCGACGGAACTGTCGAAGAAGAATCTGCTGGCGGAGCAGGTGCCCGCGGAACAGATCTTTGTGACCGGCAATACCGTGGTGGACGCGCTGTATCTGATGCTCGAACGCCTGAAGAACGAGCATGTCGAGTTGCCGGAGCGAGTCGAGGCCGCGCTCGCGGAAGGGCGGCGCATCGTGCTGGTGACGGGGCATCGTCGCGAGAGTTTCGGACCTGGCTTCGAGAATATCTGCACAGCGTTGCGGACGATCGCCGAGGCGCATCCCGACGTGCGTATCGTCTATCCGGTGCATATGAATCCGAAAGTCCGGGAGGTCGTCAACCGCGTGTTGAGCGATCAGCCGGGCGTCTATCTGGAAGAGCCGCTGACCTACAAGCCGTTCCAGCGGCTCATGGCGGCGAGTCACATTATCCTGACCGATTCGGGCGGGATCCAGGAGGAAGGGCCCGCGTTGGGCAAGCCGGTTCTCGTAATGCGCGATGTGACCGAGCGGCCGGAAGGCGTCGAGTCCGGTGTCAACAAACTGGTCGGCACGGATGTGGCCACGATCGTTCGTGAGACGGCGCGTTTGCTCGACGATCCCGCTGCTTATCAGGCCATGTCCGCCGGCAAGAACCCGTTTGGCGACGGGACTGCGGGCGCTCAGATCGTCGCCATTCTGAAGGCGAAGTTCGCGCAGTCCTGATTGGCATGTCGCTGACAGTCGCGGGCCGGGCATCGTTGAACTCGCCCGCTCGCGCTTGCGTTCAGCCCGCATTCGGCGGACCGCTGTCAGTGTGCAAAGTCGTATTGATCGATAAAAAAATATGAAATCCAAAGACCGCATCTGGGCAGCGGGGGCGCCCATCACGGCCGGCCCGAATGCTCCGGTGATCGATGACAAGACCTCTAACGGGATCTGGCTGCTAGCCGTCTTTGCAATCACCCTCGGGCTGACGTTTGCGCGGATGCCGCAACGCCTGACACAAGGCTTTCTTTGGGCGGAGGACGTATCGATCTTTCTCAAGGGCGGCTATGAGGAGGGCTTCAGGTCGATATTCGCGCCATACGCGGGCTATCTTCACGCCGTTCCGCGCCTGCTCGTCGCGGCATATGCATCACTGGGGTCGCCTGTCCACGCGCCGCTGGTCCTGGCGTGGGTCTGCGCGATCGTGCTGGCCGGCGCTGCAACACTGCTCTTCACTGCCGTGTATCGCCATGTCGGCCGCGTTGCGGCCATGTGCTTCGCGCTTGCGCTGATTGTCGTCCCTCAGGATGGCGAAATATGGCTGACCGTCACCAATCTCCAATGGATCCTCGGGCCTTTGCTTCTCGTTCTGCTCTGGCGGGAATTCGTGGCCGGACAGGTTTTTCCAGCGCGAGTGTTTTATCTCGACGCGGTGCTAATCGTTCTGCTGGCTCTCACGGGTCCGTTTGGCCTTGTGTTCAGTGTGTTCGTGATTGGGGCTGCTTTCATCAAGGGGCGGCGCGAGTGGACACGTCGCACATGGGGCCTGTTTGTCGCATACGGTTTGGCGCTGACGGCCCAAATGGCGTGCCTGCTGCACGCGAGCTCGCAAGGCGGGCTGGTCAATTTCAATCCGGCGGATTTCCATTGGATCAGTTCTTTCCTGCGGTATTTTGTTCTCGATTTTATAAGTCCGGCTTCGTTGAACGATAAATGGAGCGTTGGCATGCGCATAGGCGCGTCGCTTATCGCTATCGCATGTTGTGGTTTTGCGCTGTACAAGACGCCCGGCAATTATCGTTTTGCATGTGTCGCGCTTGTTTTTCTCGCTGTGCTGTTCTGGGCACTTGGCATAGCCCGGTTTGGCCGCACGGATCTCCCCATGCGATGGTCGATGGGTGGATCGAGATATCTCTACGTGCCATTCGTGTTCTGCTTCTGGACACTGGTTATTTGCCTTTCAAAGGCGAATGGCGTTGGTGCCAAATTGGCAGCGGGTGCGCCCCTGCTGCTGATCTGTATTTCCAGCGCGACTGGTTTTGCGAGCGGGAAATGGCCCGCGACGAATATTACGTCGCTAGTGACCGGTAATGCCGTTTCGTACCGGTTATCGCCTCCACCCGGCGATTCATTCGGCACGACCATCAGGACCGCGCGGTAAGGCCCTTAAGCCGTCGCATGGCATCGGAAAATCGGCCTGTGTTCGCGGCAGTTAGCGCTGCGCAAAAAGGCTCGCTCCATCAATTGAAGTCGGGCATTGGGGAGATTCCGCTCCCGCCGATTGGTGTGAAGGGAAAAATGCCGGAAAATCACTGGTAAAATCGTTGTCTCAGAAATAGGCGGCGGGAGAGGCGATTTATGGTGGATTCGGTAAGCGCGGGAAAGGACCGAGCGCCGTCGCTGGACATGCTGCGGGGCTATGCGGCCTTGATCGTCGTTTTCGCGCATACCACGGTAGCAGGGCTTTACAAGGTCGAGCCGCTGTGGGGATGGCTGAAATGGACTCCCCTGCGTGTTTTGTGGGCCGGCCACCAGGCAGTGGTCGTGTTCTTCATGCTCAGCGGCTATGCGCTCGCGCATATGTATGGCGAACTGAGGTCGCGCCGTTACCCTACGTTTGCCGCCGCGCGAATCATCCGGCTTTATCCTCCGTTCATTGGGTCGCTCGTGGTCGCCGTCGGTCTGTACTGGCTCGTCGGCCGCGCGGGTTATGTCTGGGAGCGCGGCTGGATGTACACGGCGCATCCCGCACTCGACAAGCAGGTGATCTTCGATCATCTGAAAATGATTGGAAGCTACGACACCAGCGCGATCAATCCACCGATGTGGTCGATCGTGCATGAAATGAGGTGGTCATTGGCATTCCCGATCATTGCCTTTCTCGTCAACCGCTTTCGATTCAAGGCTGTCATTGCAGCGGTAGTGAGTTCGACGCTCATCGGTATTGCGGCGCTGGCCGGATCGCCTACCCATATTCCCTGGCCGCTTCAGGATGCGCTTCTGACGACGCACTACGGCACGTTTTTCATCATAGGCGCGTGGTTTTATTCGCGTCGTTTTGAGATTGTCGACAGAGTTACTGCGTTGCCGGCCAAGTCACGCGCCATGTGGTGGGTCGCGGCGTTGGTCCTGTTCTCCTACCCGTTCGACAATCCGTGGAGCATCGGCGGACGCATTTTCGGCGACCTCGGGGTTTCAATCGGAGCATTTCTGCTAATGGCGCTGTCCTTCACCATCAAGAAAGGGCGCGTTTATTCGATTGGACACTGGTTGGGGAAAATCTCCTACAGCCTGTATCTCAACCACTACGTGATACTGAGCGTGTCGCTGGTGATTCTCTATCCCCGCTTCGGGCCGGTTCCTGTCTGGATCGCGACGGTTTGTGGCGCACTGGTTCTCGCGTTCGCAATGAACAGGCTGGTCGAGGTGCCGTCGCAAAACTGGGCGCGGGCTTTGCGTCGCCGCTGGTCGCCAAAGGCGGTTGAGCGTTCAGCAAATAGTGCGAACCTTGTTCAACGATAACGATGGCCGAGATTCAGATAGACCCCGTTTCTAGCATCGAGAATGAGCTGTCACGACGCAGGTCTTTAGTCGATGGTGCTTTCGTCTTCGTTCTCGCTCTCGTCGTGCTATTTATCCGCATGCACGGTCGACTCACTCGCGGTTACCTTTGGGCGGAAGACGCGCCCATTTTCATCAAAGAAGGTTTCGAACTTGGCGCGCGAGCCATCATCACGCCTTATGCAGGATATCTGCATGCGGTGCCGCGCCTGCTGATATACGGATATACGTGGTTCGGGACGGTTACTTCCACGCCGCATGCATTCGTTTGGCTTACCACGTCCACCACGCTTGTTTCCTGTCTGTACCTGTATGTGATCGCCGCGCGTTATTTGCCGCGTGCCGGCGCCTATGTGATCGGTCTGTCGCCCGTTCTCATTCCTCACAACGGCGAGGCCTGGTTGACCGTCACGAATCTCCAATGGGTGCTCGCGCCCGTGCTTGTTGCGATGGTTTGGGACTGCACGCAGCGCACCGACACGAGCCGGATCTTCGGCCGTTGTGTCGCCATCGGTCTCCTCTCGCTGACCGGCCCGTTCAGCATTCTGTTTTCGCCCATTGCCGCGCTGGGCATCGTGGCTCACCTGAAGCGGTCTGCAAAGCGCCTGTGTTGGTTGCCGCTGCTGGCGGTCGTGGCCGGCGGCGCGGTTCAACTGGTGACGCTACTGACAAGCCCGCCAAACCATCCGGCAGCTCACGCTGCAAGCGAGTATCTGCACTTCGGCTGGCTGGGCGCTTTTTTCCACTATTTCGTGCTCGACTTCTTACTCGCCGACCGGTGGATCAATGGTTTGGGCAAGGGCATGTTTTACGTTTCATTCGCGCTATTCGCCGCGGTGCTGGTGTGTGTGGCGACTTTGCCCGGCAAGTGGCGCAACGTCTGCGTGATTGCGCTCGCACTCGCCGTCGCCTTCTGGATGCTCGGCGTGGTGCGGAGCGACGCGCCGGAGTTGCCCGTCCGGTGGTCGGGCGTGAGTGCGCGGTACACCTTCTTTCCGCTCATTCTGTGCATGTGGACGTTCGTCATCGCGGCCGCCAAAAGCAGAATCGCGCTTGCCCGCTACGGCGCTACGCTGCTTTTATTGCTGATGCTGGTGAACAGCGCGTTGCGCTTCGCGGTTCCGTGGTATCCGTACGAGATCGTATCGACGCAAGCTGGCGTTTTCCTTGTCCACGCGCCACCCGGCGATGTGTTCCGGGCTGAAGTCAAACCGGTGCGTTGATCGTATTGGCGGATAGATCGGCTGCTTCACGCTGAACTTTCAGTGCTTGAAGCTCCACTTCTTGTGCCCGATGTAGCTCGTGAACACCGGTACGGCGACGCCGACAGCATGCGCTAGATCTCGCGCATGCCAGGTCATGCCCATCCGCGGAAACACGTAGTACGCCAATCCAACACTCACAGCCCAGGTCTGCACGACGGCAACGAGATTGACGAGGGTAAAGAAGAACACCGACCGGCCCGTCGACTGCGTGCTCTTCGTAAACACGAACAGCTTCGCCAGAATGAACGCGGTGATCATCCCGGTGATATACGCGACGACAATGGCGGCCGAATAAGGCATCCACTTGTTGTAGACAATCCGGCTTCCCCAATTGACCGCTGCGGCAAAGCCGCCGGTCAACAGGAACAGCAGAAAGCTCTTCGAGACGAAGGTGCGCTTGGCGAGTGCATGAACCCGGGTCATATCATCTTCGCCATCTTGCGCGATAGGCCGATACTCTCCGAGATGCCGCGGTCTTCCGGGTAGTAGTAAGACGTATCCGCCACGAGCAGGCCTTCCACCGGCAACTGGATCGGCGGCAGGCGGTCGAGATAACCCGGCTCGCAAATCGGTTGCGCGAAGCGATACCGGCTCGCGCGCACGTCGATGAAATCGTCCGGCTTCAGCGCCGGGTTGATTTTCATCAGATAGCGTTTCACTTTGTCGATGAACGCCGAATCCGGTTCCTGGTACTTCGGGTGTTCGCCCGGAATATAGAACGGCACGTAGACCACGTGATGATCGAGCGGCCGCAGATTCGTGTATTCGACAATGCCCGGAATATCCATCTCCGGATCGTTAGTGTTAAGCCAGAAGTTTTCGGTTACCGGTTTCTTCAGCTTCGCGATAATGCACACCACGGCCACGTTCTTGACGCTGCGGAATGCGTCGAGTATCTCGATGGGCAAATCCGGCATCACGCGCGGCACATACGGAAGCGGAATCGTGCTGATGACCTTGTCGAACGGCAGGAACTCGCCGCCGGCTTCGATGCCCCTGACTTTACCGTTCTCGATCACGACCTTCTGCGCCGGCGTGCCAAGACGAAACTCGCCGCCGTTGGCCTCGATATAACGGCGCATACCTTCCAGCAACGTATCGGAACCGCCTTCGAGATAGCCGAGTTTCTCGTGAAAGAGGTTATAGCGCGAACGGC
This sequence comes from Paraburkholderia sp. BL18I3N2, assembly GCF_003001875.1. Lineage (NCBI taxonomy): Bacteria > Pseudomonadati > Pseudomonadota > Betaproteobacteria > Burkholderiales > Burkholderiaceae > Paraburkholderia > Paraburkholderia sp. BL18I3N2. Next base: position 21,144 of record NZ_PVNC01000033.1, on the reverse strand, counting down.
CGATACGGCGAATACGACTCCAGATCCAGGCTGCGGACAGGTTGTACGCGTAGTCGTAGAACTTGTAGTCGAACAGACGACGCCACAACACTTCCCACGCTTCTTCACCAATCCAGCGGCGAATCCAGCCCGTCGCTTCGACGTGATCGAGCGGCTTCCAGTCGTTGCGCCTGGTCGATAGAAACGCGTGCAGGCCATAGCGGAATTTGGCTTGCAGGCTGAGTCCCTTGAACTTCAGAAGCGCCATCGGGTTACCCCACGGCTGCACGCGGCCTTGATAGAAGTAGCCCATCTTCGTTTCGCGCCACTGCATTTTTTCTTCGAGTCCGAGCTCGCGCAGCACCTCGAAGAAAGCGTGGTCGGAAATCGCGTGGAAGTGGTAGTAGCGTTCGATGGAGAGGCCGCCGAAGTCGAAGCACGCGGCCATCCCGCCAACCCGGTCGTCTGCTTCGAATATGACCGGCTTGCGCCCGTCCTTGACGAGCTGGTAGGCGGCGCCGAGACCCATCGGCCCGGCGCCGAGTACTGCAATGCGTTGTTCGCTCATAATGTGGCTCTACTCAGAATTCCAGTGCAATGTGGCTATACGTCGGATCGTTGAAGGTCTCGTCCATAGCCTTTGCGAACGGCGTAGCGCGGATCTTGAAGATGCCTTCCCAGTCGATCACTTCGAATTCGTCGCCGGCCGTCAATGCTTTGAGCTGGTCCGCGGTGAACGGCGGGTTCTTGTCGAAGATGGCATACACCTTCAGCAGCACATAGAAGAGACCGTACGGAATTCGCACGATCGCGCACGGTGCGCGAGTGGCGCGCTTGATCTGGCGGATGATGTCGATATAGTCCACGCGTTCCAGGCCGGTGATATTGAACGACTGGCCCTTGATGCGCGACTCGATGCAACTGATGATCACATTGCAGAAGTCGCCGACGTAGAGCGGCTGACGCATGTATTTGCCGCTGCCGGGAATCGGGAACACCGGCACGCGATGCATGAAGCGCGACAGCCAGCCGAGATGCTTGCGGTCGAACCAGCCGAACATCAGCGTGGGCCGCAACACCACGCATTCGATGCCCGAGGCGTGCACGATCTCTTCCTGCTCGCGTTTCGTCTCCGTATAGAAATCCTCGCCCACGGAATTCACCACCGAAGAACTGATGTGCACGGTGTACGGAATCTGGTTGCGCTTGATCACGTCGAGCACGTTTCGCGTCGACGTGATGTTGTTGCGAATGAACGGTTCGATGGTCGGAGCGCCGATCTGCGCCTGCAGCATCACGACGAGATCCGCGCCTTCGAAGTGCTGCTCCCAACCGCCCGGTTCGGCCAGGTCGGCATAAATTGCCGTCACGTCAGGATGGACCTTGCGAAGCACTTCCAGGTTAGCCTTGTGCTTGTCGATCACGACCAGATTGTCGTAGCCGCGCGCTTTGAGGCGCGCAACGAGGTTCTGGCCGACGAGGCCGGCGCCGCCTGGAAGAAGGATGCGGGTTTGGTTCATGCGTTAACTCTTTGAATGGGGCGTTCAGCAACTTTGTAAGGGCTAGATGATACTAGCAAGCCGGGGCATCTCCAGAAACGGCCTGGAAACCGCCGGCCATCGTTACGGCCCGCGTCTATTGAACTGCCGCTGCCGCAGGCAATGCTGCGGGCATTGGTTTTTCGGCCTGCAGTGCGCAATACGCACCAGTGGCTGTTTGTCCACCGACGCGTATGCCGCCGCTTGCCGGCGCCTTGAAGAAAGCCGTCCAGCCGCTGTATCGGGCGCTTCGTCCGAATATGTTGCGAACGTCGCCTCGCTCGGCGCCGATGACGCCGGTGCCAAGCGTCGTGCCGGTGGCGTCGGTAACGACGATTGCTCGCGGCGTGCGCTTGTCTGCCTGATCGTAAATCCAACCCGTCGCGCGATATGTGCCGGGGGTCGTCGTCGCCGAGATGTCGTCGATGCTGCCGGCGCAGGGCAGGGACGCGTTGACCTGGCTCGGCGGCACCAGATAGTCGGGCTGATCCGGCGCGAAAATGGACAGGTGTTCGGCCTCGGCTTGCCGCGCGATGTTCGGCAGAGCATCAGGAAACGGATAGACCGGGCGGATGATCTCCGCGTCATAGACATGGGCCCGCAGCGCAAGGCCGGCGACGAAACGTCCGTAAGTCTCGTCACGATCCGCCCGGACGAAGAAGCGTTGACCCGACGCGACGGCCAAGGTCGCGAGTGCGGCGACGAAGACGGCACGCCTCAATTGTTCCGGCGTGCGGCTGTTCAGCGCGGCAAAGAGGATCAGCGCGAGCCAGCCCATCAGCGAGGCGGTCGTATAGCGGGAAGCCAATGCTGTCTCCAGCCCGAACCAAAGCCGCCCGCTCGCCGTCAGCAACGCATTGCCCGCGATGAACAACGCAAATACGAGCAGGGCTACGCCTTGCGGACGATCGGCACTGGCGAGCAATAGTCTGAAGCAGTTTGCCGCGAGCGCCGCCAGCACGAGAATACCCGCGACATAGGCGCCCGCGAGGCCGGTCCTGATCTGAAAGGCCGGCGAACCCAGATAGAGCAGCACGTAGCGAATCGCGGCAATCGGGTGTTCGCGCACGCCGGCGAGCAGATTGCCGCTGCTACCCGGCTTGTGCCAGTCGATGAAATAGGCGAGCCATACGGCAACGGTCACGATGACGATTGCCAGCAGTTCGCGCGGTTTCAGCCGCACGTAGAGTGCCTGTACGATCAGCGCGGGAAGCACCAGTACACCGCTCGACATCGAGTATGCCGCGAGCCATGCACTGACCAACGCCGCCGTCAGCCAGCCGAGGCGTTTGGCTGATTTGTCGCCGGCATTGGCTTCGGCGGTGCGATCGATTGAATGGAACGCGAGCAGCGCAAAGAGATAAACGGCGAACCACTGGCTTTGAAATCCCCATGCGAAGTTTTCCCGCTGCATCCACGAGAAGGCGAATACGAGGATGGCGCCGGCCAGTCCGAAGCGCGTCTGCCGCGAGAGAGTAGGGCGGTAGTGGATCGTGATGCGGAAAAAAGCCGCCGCAAGCGCACCCGCGAGCACCAGATTGGAAATGAGGGAAAAGACATTTCGGCCGCCGAAATAACGGATGTCGGCGAAAAATATCAGTCGCGAGAACGTCAGGCGATGCTCGTTATGCTGTTCGAAAAACGCGTGCCAGGGATCTTGCGCGGCGCGCATATAGAAGCCAATGGAGCCGTCCCACGAGTCGCCGTACGGCAACGGCGAAAAGTGCTGCCACACCGCGAAAACCGTTGTTGCGAACGTGATGACGCCGAGCGCCAATACCGCGTAGTTGCCAAGAGTTTCTCGCCGACTCATCGTCCCGATTTCCCTTTACAGGGACGCGCGCTTGAACAGGAAGCGCGGCACCGAGCGGATGATCAGCATGATGATTGCCCAGAACCAGCGCGTATACAGCACGTCCTTGCGCTTGTCGACGGCGCGCACGATGTCGCTCGCCACCTGATCGGGCGTCGCGACAAGCGGGCCGGGCAAGGGCAACCCGGCTGTCATCGGCGTCGCCACGAAGCCCGGCTTGATGGTCAGAACGTGGACGCCGGCTTTGAATAGCCGCGCATTCAGCCCCTCGCAGAACGCGGAAAGCGCGGCCTTCGCGCTGCCGTACAGATAATTCGAGGGCCGGCCGCGATCGCCCGCCACCGACGAGATGACCGCCAGCGCGCCGCGTTTTTGCGCTTCCAGGATGTTGGCAATCGGCGTCAGCAGCGCGATAACAGAAACGGCATTCGTGTTGAATTCACGCACGGCCACCGCGGGGTCCGCCTGGCACGCGGCCTGGTCCGGCAAGGTGCCGGGGGCGACCAGCACGATGTCGAGCGCGCCGAGTTCTCTCTGGCATTGTTCGAGCATGCCCGCATGCAGATCCAGGCGATCGATATCGAGTTGATGACAGGCTGCCAGTTGCGCGCCGCGTGCGGTCAGGTCCGCGGCCACCTGCTGAAGGCGCTCGCCGTTGCGGGCAACGAGGAAAAAACGTGCGCTTTGCGTGGCCCATTGGCGCGCACAGGCGATGGCGATCGCCGACGTGGCGCCGACGATAAGAATGTTTTTCATGTTCGAGTGGTCCGTTCCCAGAAACGCGAGAGTAACGCGGGGTCGCGCAGCGCTTCGAGTTGCTGCCATTGAGGGTAAGCGGCGCGAAAGTCGGCGCCTGGCATGTGCGCGTCTTTAGCCGGATAGATGCGGCCGCCGGCTTCGCGCACGATTGCATCGAGATTCGCAAAGAGCCGGGTGTTCAAAGCATCGCGCTGCGGGAAATCGAGAGCGAGGGACGTGCCTTCCATCGGAAACGACAACAGGCCCGGCGAGCGCAAGTCACCGCAGCGTTTCAGTACGGCGAGAAATGAGCCCGTGCCGCTTTCGGCGATCGCGTCGAGAATCGCGCGCGTCGCGTCGCGCGCCGTGGCCGACGGCACCACGCATTGGTATTGCTGAAAGCCCGCGCGCCCGTAGATTCGATTCCATTCCAGCAAGCTGTCCAGCGGGTAGAAGTAGGCGTCGTAACCGACCCGCGCAACGACTTCGCCGCGCTGCTGCTTCTGATAGTACAGCTCGTTGAACGCGCGCAACGTGAAGCGGTTGAACACCGGAATCGGCAGCGTGAAGGGCACGGTGCGTTTCTTTCGCCGTGTGACTTCGAGCGGTCCGTCCGTCGCATGGTCGCCGGCCATGAAGATGCCGCGTCCGAGCGCCGAGCCGCGACTTTGGCAATCCACCCACGCCACGCTGTATTCATGCAACGGGTCGAGCTTTTCCGACAACGCGAAGAATTCGTCCAGATCGCCGAAGCGGATGCTGGTCATGTCGATCAGGCTCGAGCGGATCGGCATCAACTGGATCTCCGCCCACAGGATCAGCCCAGTGAGCCCGAGACCGCCGATCGTGGCGGCGAAAAATTCGGCTTGCTCGTCGGGAGAACACTCGAACTGCGAGCCGTCGCTGCGCGCCAGCGCGAAGCGGCGCACATGCCGGCCGAAGGTGCCTCGCACATGGTGATTCTTGCCGTGGACGTCGTTGGCAATCGCTCCGCCCAAGGTCGCGTATTTCGTGCCCGGTGTGACCGGCAGCATCCAGCCGCGTGGAATCGCGACGTCGAGTATCTGCTCGAGCGTGACGCCGGGTTCCGCGCGCAAGACACCGGTTTGCCAGTCGGCGGCAATCAGCCGGTCGAGCGGCAGCGTTTGCACGACATGGCCGGAGGCGGCGAGGCAACTGTCGCCGTAGCTGCGGCCATTGCCGAAGGCGAGCGTGGTGCCGTGTTCCCGGGCCGCGTCTGACCACGCGGCGCGCGCGGCATCACGCCATGCAACCGCATGCGCTTCCTGCGGTATTGGCGGATAACGTCCCCATGACAGAACTCGACTCATCGTCTAGATCGCGGCCCAGAAAATCAGGCCGCACAGCACGACGACTGCGAGGCTGACCCGGTCGCGCGCCGCGAAAACGATCGGATCGTCGTGCATCAGACCGCGATGCGCAATGATCCAGGTGCGGCTTACCCAGTAGAGCAGCAACGGGCAGGCCAGCCAGATGACTTGCGGGTGGCGGTACATGCCGGCGGTTTTCGCGTCCTGAATATAGAGCGCAAGCACGAGCACGGCCAGATAGCCGGACGAGGTCCCAAGCGACGAGATGAGCGACAGGTCGCTCGCCACATAGCCGCGCCCGCGCGTCTTGACGAGGCCGCGCGCTTTCATCGAGTGCAGTTCGGCGTAGCGCTTGACGAGCGCGAGGCTCAGGAAGATGAACATCGAGAAGGCGAGCAGCCAGAAGGTCAGCTGTGCGTCGACCGCCGCCGTTCCGGCGATGATGCGCATCGTGTACAGCATGGCCAGCACCACCACGTCGACCATCACCTGGCGCTTCAGAAACGTGGAGTACGCGAGCGTCAATACGTAATAGCCGAACAGCGCCGCGGAGAATTGCCAGGGCAGGAAAAGCCACGCCGTGACGAACGCGACCACCAGCAAGACAGGAAAGAGCGCGAGTCCCCATGTGAGCGGCAGCGCGCCGGAAGCGAGCGGACGTTTGCGTTTGACGGGGTGATGACGGTCGTCTTCAAGATCGAGCAGGTCGTTGAGCAGATAGACACTCGAGGCGCACAAGCCGAACGTGAGAAACGCCAACACCGCAGCGAGAGTCAGTTCGGGCGAAGACAGCTTATGTGCGGCCAGCAGCGGCAAGAAGATCAAAAGGTTCTTCAGCCACTGGTGCAGGCGCAAGGATTTGGCCCATGTCTTGACGGCGGGTGGACGTGATTCGATCACCCGCTCCACATTGCCGATCTTGCGGGCCGCGCGTTCCACCCCATTGGACGGATTCACCACGTACGCGCGGTCGGCGGATTGCCAGACTGCCAGGTCGTCGTGCGAATTGCCGGCGTAGTCGAAGCCTTTTTCGCCGTACTCGGCGACCAGCGTATCGCGCTTGTTGTGAGCGGACAGGTTGATGCTGCCGTTCGTTGCGAACGTCCTGTCGAAAATGCCGAGATGGGTGGAGATGGCCTGCGCGTAACGTTCGTGGCTTGCCGTGGCCAGCACCAGCGAGCGGCCGGCGTCCCGTTCAACTTTCAGCCATTGCAGGACCGTGGCGTCGTAGGGCAGCACGGCCACGTCCACGTTCGTCGCGTCGGCGAGGCGCGCTTTCAAACCCGGCTTGCCGCCGCGCGCGAGCCACAGCAGCGGCTCATAAAAGCGTTGCGGGGCTGCCTTCAGATAGGCAAATCCTGACTCGATCAGGATGTCTGAGCGAATCAATGTGCCATCGAGGTCGACGACGAGTGGTCTGCTGCGCATTCATTCTGCCCTGAGGGCGGTTGTCAGATTTGTTGAGCGGACGGCTGCCGTCTGTGGCGCTGCGCTGTAGCCCGAATTTCGTCCGATTGCGAACGGCCGGAGTTTGGCGGCGTTACTTTACTATTCCGCGATAATGCGCACAACCTTACAGGCGAAGTGCCTGATTCTGAGGCAAGAATGCCGAATCAAAACATAATGAATACCGTTTAACGGAATCGTATCGGGCGTAACAAAGGGAAAGACGGGTTGCCGAACTGCGAAAATTTGAGCAAACTTCGGGTTTGTTGCGTCTACGCAACGTAGGTTGTGGAAGCGCCCACCCGATGTGCTCACCGAAGTGCCCACCGAAGTGCCCACGATAAGGCACGCAGTTCTACATGAAAGAAACGCGCACTCTGCATCCCCTATCCGACGGGTTGTCCGTGTCGGTGGTGGTCTATCACCCGGATACAGAACAGTTGGTGTCCACGCTCACGGGCCTTGCCGTCGCGTGCGATGCGCTGCACATCAGCCGACCCGAACTCCCGGTGACGCTATATCTGGTGGACAACGGCGGCCTGCCCGACATCCCGGCAACGCTAGAGCAACTCCGGGCTCGCGGCATCGTTTGTACGATCATCGCGGGACAGGGAAACGTAGGCTACGGCAGGGGCCACAATCTGGCAATCGAAAGCAGCGCCAGCCGCTATCACCTGGTGCTGAATCCCGACATCGATCTGGCAACCGACGCGCTTCGCGAAGCGCTCGATTTTTTCGATGCACACCCCGAAGCGGGCCTCATCACGCCATGGATCGGCGACGAGCATGGCGAGCAGCAGTTCTTGTGCCGACGTTACCCCACGTTGCTCGATCTGTTTGTACGCGGCTTTTTGCCTTCGGGAATGCGTCGACTGTTTGTCCGCCGACTCGCACGCTATGAGATGCGCGACCGGATCAATGCGCGCGACACGGTGTGGGATCCGCCGATCGTCAGCGGCTGTTTCATGCTGTTTCGCATGACGGTCCTGAAGCAACTGGCGGGCTTCGATGCCCGTTATTTCCTTTACTTCGAAGATTACGATTTGAGTCTTCGCGCGCATGACGTCACCCGCGTCGTCTACGCGCCCGCGGTGCGCGTGTTGCATCACGGCGGCGGTGCAGCGCGCAAAGGCTCGGTGCATATCCGCATGTTCATGTCTTCGGCGTATAAGTTCTTCGACCGGTTCGGCTGGAAATGGCTATGAGCCGGGTGCTCGTCACGGGGGCCAACGGCTTTGTCGGCCGCGCGCTGTGCCGCGCGTTGCGTGACTCCGGCAACACGGTCACCGGCCTTGTACGGCGGGAGATGCAGCGCGAACACGGCGTGGACGAATGGGTCGACCCCAGCGTGGATTTCGCGGGCATCGACGCAGGTTGGCCTGCAGCATTGCAAGTGGATTGCGTCGTGCACCTGGCGGCGCGTGTGCATGTCATGCTCGAGGACGCCGCCGATCCAGAGGCTGCTTTCCAGGCGACCAATGTCGAGGGCACACTGCGTGTCGCGCGCGCCGCGTGGCGGCACGGCGTGCGGCGCTTTGTCTTCGTCAGCAGCATCAAGGCGATGACCGAAGCCGATTCGGGCCGCCCAGTGCGCGAAGACGATTCCCCGGCGCCGCAAGATCCGTACGGTCGCTCGAAACGTGCTGCCGAAGAAGCGCTGATCCGCCTGGGTGCGCAGACTGGTCTCGAGATCGTGATCGTGCGCCCGCCGCTGGTCTATGGTCCGGACGTGCGGGCCAATTTCCTGAGCCTGATGAACGCCGTATGGAAGGGCATGCCACTGCCGCTCGGCGCGCTTCGTGCAAGACGCAGCCTCATCTACGTCGACAATCTCGCGGACGCTTTAGTGCATTGCGCGAGCGACGCGCGCGCGGCCCAGCAGTGCTTCCACGTCGCGGACAACGACGCGTTGACGATCGCCGAACTGGCGCGCGCGCTTGGCCGCCACCTTGACCGGCCCGCGCTGTTGCTGCCCGTGCCCGAGAGCTGGCTGCGCCTCGCCGGCCGCCTGACGGGGTGCACGGCGCAAGTAGACCGGCTCGTCGGCTCACTGCAGCTCGACACCAGCCGGATCCGCACGGTGCTGGGCTGGCAGGCGCCGTACTCCACCGAAGAAGGGCTGGCCGCGACAGCCCGCTGGTACCGATCCACGCATTGAGGCGCGCATGCTGATGTCCCCTTCCACGATGCCGGGCTGGACGACCGCGATCCTGATCGCGCTCGGCTCTGCTTGCGCCTGCGCGGCGATCCTGTGGACGCTGCTCAGGTCCGGCCTCGCGTGGCGTCTGGCCACCGACATTCCCAACGACCGCTCGTTGCACACGCGGCCCACGCCGCGGGTCGGCGGCTGGGGCATCGTTCCGGTGGTGGTCGTGGCGACGCTGATCGCCGCGCCGCACCTCTGGCTTGCTGCGCTGTGCGCTGCGGTGCTGGCGGCGGTCTCGCAGATCGACGACCGGCGTGGACTGCCCGCGCGGGTCAGGTTCGCGGCGCATCTGGCCGCGGTGGCGATTTTCGTCTGGGCGCACCCCGCGCCGGCGCCGCTCTGGCTGCTGGCGGCCCTGTCGTTTTTACTGCTTTGGCTGGTCAATCTTTACAATTTTATGGACGGCGCAGACGGCCTGGCCGGCGGCATGACGCTGTTCGGCTTCGCGGGCTACGCCGCCGGGGCCGCGCTCACCGCGCATCCGTCGCCGGAACTTATGTGGGCGTCGGCGGCGGTGGCGGGCGCCGCCGCGGGCTTTTTGGTCTTCAACTTCCACCCCGCGAAAATCTTCCTCGGTGACGCCGGGTCGATTCCGCTCGGCTTCCTGGCGGGCGCTTTCGGCTATTGGGGCTGGAGCGAGGGCGTCTGGCCGATCTGGTTTCCCGCGCTGGTGTTTTCGCCGTTCATCGGCGACGCGTCGGTCACGCTGCTGCGGCGGCTCCTGCGCGGCGAGAAAATCTGGCAGGCACACCGCGAGCACTATTACCAACGCATGGTCCAGTACGGACTCGGGCATTCGAAGACGGCCATCCTATGGTATGTAGTAATGGCGGCTGGTATAGTACTTGCTGTCGTGTTGCTTGGCTGGCCTTCAGCCGTTCAATGGTGTAGCGTGGGCGCATGGGTGATCGTGCTGGTATTGATTGGTATCGGAGTCGATTCACGCTGGCGTCGATTCCGGATAGCAGACTCCGAACAACCTGAGGTGTGACGCCGATGTTTCGACACAAAGCCTCATGGCTATCATTTAGCGCTTTCGCCTTCGACCTTTGCGCCGTCGCGGGAACCTGGCTCGCGGCGTATCTGATCCGCTTCAATGGCTACGTTCCGGTCGAGTTCTGGTCCGGCGCCGTCCGAACCCTCATCTGGGTCCTTCCTGTCTACGGTGTGATGTTCCGCATCTTCGGCCTCTACCGGGGCATGTGGGTGTTTGCGAGCCTGCCGGACCTGATGCGCATCGCCAAGGCCGTGCTGGCCGGCGCATTCGTGATGATGATGGTGGCCGTCATGGCCCAGCCGCATCCCATCATTCCGCGCTCCGTACTCGCTGTTTCTCCGCTTCTGCTGTTCCTTGCCATGGGCGGCTCGCGCGCGCTCTATCGCGCGTCGAAAGAGTTCTATCTGTATGGCGGCCTTGTCGGACAGGGCAAGCCCGTCGTGGTGCTCGGCGCGGGCAACGCGGGCGCGAACCTGGCCCGTGAACTGTCGCGTTCGAGCGAATGGCGGCTGGTGGGCCTGCTCGACGACGACCCCGCCAAGCAAGGCCGCGAAATTTACGGCTACAAGGTGTGGGGGCCGATCAGCGACCTGCAGCACTGGGCTTCAGACATGAAGGTCGAGCACGCGATCATCGCAATTCCGTCGGCTTCGGTCGATGCGCAGCGTCGGGTGGCAACGCTGTGCGTGCGCGCCGGCGTGCGGGCCATGGTGTTGCCCGCGCTGACCACGCTGACCCAAGGCGAAGCGTTCCTGTCGCGCGTGCGTCAGATCGATCTGGAAGACCTGCTGGGCCGCGAGCCGGTACGTATCGACATGCCGCACGTCGAAGCGCTGTTGAGCGGCCGCGTGGTGATGGTGACCGGTGCGGGCGGCTCGATCGGCTCGGAGTTGTGCCGCCAGATTCTGCGCTTCGAACCCGCGCAGTTGATCGCGTTCGATCTGTCCGAATACGCGATGTACCGTCTCACGGAAGAACTGCATGACCGCTTTCCGAAGCTCTCCGTGGTGCCGGTGATCGGCGACGCCAAAGATTCCCTGCTGCTCGATCAGGTGCTGTCGCGCTACACGCCGCACATTCTCTTTCACGCCGCGGCGTACAAGCATGTGCCGCTGATGGAGGAGTTGAACGCATGGCAGGCGGTGCGCAACAACGTACTGGGCACATACCGTGTCGCACGCGCGGCGATTCGTCACGACGTGAAGCATTTTGTGCTGATCTCCACCGACAAGGCAGTGAACCCGACCAACGTGATGGGCGCGAGCAAGCGCCTCGCGGAAATGGCTTGCCAGGCGCTGCAGCAGACCAGCACGCGCACGCAGTTCGAAACGGTGCGGTTCGGCAACGTGCTCGGCAGCGCGGGCAGCGTGATTCCCAAGTTTCAACAACAGATCGCGAAGGGTGGGCCGGTCACGGTCACGCACCCGGAGATCACGCGCTTTTTCATGACGATCCCCGAAGCCTCGCAACTCGTGCTGCAAGCGTCGAGCATGGGGCATGGCGGTGAGATCTTCATTCTCGACATGGGCGAGCCGGTCAAGATCGTCGATCTCGCGCGCGACCTGATTCGCCTGTATGGCTTCAGCGAGGAGCACATCCGCATTGTGTTCACGGGCCTGCGTCCGGGCGAGAAGCTCTACGAGGAACTGCTGGCCGACGACGAAGCCACCACGCGCACGCCGCATCCGAAGCTGCGCATCGCGCAGGCGCGTGAAGCGCCCGACAATCTCCTCGACGAACTGCTGCCGTGGCTGATGCAGCATCGTGTGCCGAGCGACCAGGAAGTGCGCCGCGATCTGCGGCGCTGGGTGCCGGAGTATCAGCCGGCTGCCGCGCCGGCGTTGCATAGCGTGGCGTCGGCGACGCGGGCTTCGTGACCATGGACCGGTGACGGCTGCTTTTCGCGGCGGCCTTGAATCGTCAGCCTGCAGTGAAGACTGCGGTGAAGAAAATCACAAAGCAAAAGGCGCTCATTCGAGCGCCTTTTTTTGTTACCGCCGGGTCTTCCTGACCACCATCCAGCGTGGCGACTTGAACCGCACGATACTCACGTAGAGCCACACATACGTCGCGGCGAACACCACCACGAAACAGAACAGATGCAGCGTATGCCGCCAGAACAGCGTGGCGGGCACGACCGCGATCAGACACAACAGCCACAAATACGGCGACGTCAGCGAGTTACGCCGCGTCAATTCGCGCGCGGTACGCGTGCCGACCGCCCAGCGCATCAGCCGTTTGTACACCAGCATATGCAGATGCACGCCGTCGGGAATGCCCGGCGACATGCCGCGGATGAATTTCTTCCGGTAGATCGAGAAGCAGGTCTCGAAGATCGGATACATGAACAGCAGCACGGGATACCAAGCGGACACGTCGCGATTGCGCATCACCAGCATGATCGACAGCTCGGCCAGCATGAAGCCGATGAAATACGCGCCGCCGTCGCCGAGAAAGATCAGCCCCGCCGGGAAATTCCAGATGAAGAAGCCGAGCACCGCGCCCATCATCATGAACGAGGCGGACAGCACGATCGGATCGGACACCTGGAACGCCACGTAGGCGAGCGAGGCGAACATCATGAACGCGACCATCGACGCCAGTCCGTTGAAGCCGTCGATGATATTGATCGCGTTGGCGAGCGCGGCCACCGCCAGCACGGTGACCGCGCACGAGATCACCGCGTACGAGAGCAGGAAGTCGAGCGGCGGCACGCTGATGCGCGTCACGGCGATGTTCAGCAGGAAATAGGCGAGCGCGGCCGCCGCCATCGTGCAGACCAGCCTTGCAAGCGGCGACACGCGCTTGGTCAGGTCTTCGACCAGTCCAGAGCCGAAGGCCGGCATGCCGCACGCGATCAGCCCGAGAATGCCGCCCGACACAGCGGGATACGCGTGATGCAACTGCACGGCGGAGACGATCAGCCCGAGCAGAATGCCGGCCCCGCCGATACGCGGCACCGGGCGCACATGGAATTTCTGCACGCCGGCCAGATCGGTGTCGGTGGAGAATTTTTCATGCAGATGCGCGTAGCGCACGATCAACAGCGTGATCAGCAGTGAAACGAGAAAGCCGAGCGCAAAACTAAGCATGAAAGTGGGCCTGAACGAAGACGCCGAATTATACAAACGAAACGCACCATGCCCGGAAAAGCAGCGGTGCCGCGTCGTTGTCCGAAGATCCCAGATAGTGAGGTGAAAGCCGCTCGCAAACGCCCGCCAGTCATGGATTCCACCTATTTAGCAGCGGCCGTGCGGGGTCGTTAACCTGGATGCGGCGAAGAGTAAGTCATGCGCAAAAAAGACGCGCACGGCTGCCAACCCGTTTCACCGCCGATCGGCAAGACGTTCCGGAGACCCAATGCTAAATAACATCACAATTCGTGGCGGCCTGACGCTGGTGATCAGCGTATTCGTCGCTTTCCTGCTGACAGTGATCGGTGTCGGCTATGGCGCGCTCAAGCTCGCCAACGGCAGCCTTGACGACACACAGCGCAGTGCGGCGGCGTTGTCGCATCTGAAGGCGAGCTCCGAGAAGCTGCTGCAAGTGCAACTCGCGCTGGGTTCGTATCAGACGCTCTTTAGCGTCGGCAAGCAGACCGACGACCTGTTGCCGGCCGCGCACAAGGTGCTGGTCGAATCGAACAAAGACTTCCGCAATTACATGGCCGGCCCATTTGCGGACGATAACGAGCAGAAGCTCGCACAGGCCGTGGAGCAGGCGCGCAGCGCGCTGGTCGACAAGGCGATCGAGCCGGAATTCAAGGCTCTTGCGGACTTCGATTTCAATACCTTCCGCAATATTCAGGGCGAGACAGCGAACAGTTTTTACGCCACTTATTCGAAAGCGATCGACGCGCTCGAACGCTCGCGCATCGACAGCCAGCATCAGCAAGCACAAACGGCCGCGCAGCGCTTCCAGATCGCGACGCTGCTGTTCGCCGCGATCGGCGCCATCGCGCTCGTGATTGGCGTGGCGGCGCGCATCGGTTTGTCAGTGGCGTTGATCAAGCCGGTCAACGCCACCGTCAAGCATTTTGAGCGCATCGCCGCGGGCGATCTGACCGTCGCCATCAAGATCAAATCGCGCAACGAGATGGGCCAATTGCTGGGCGCGTTGACGAAGATGCGCGACGGGCTCGTCGAGACCGTGTCGAAAGTGCGCGGCAGCACGACGGCGATTACTCAGGGGGCCAACGAGATTGCGTCGGGCAATGCGGATCTGTCCTCACGCACCGAGCAGCAGGCTGCGGCGCTTCAGCAGACCGCCGCGAGCATGGAGCAGTTGTCGGCCACGGTGAAGCAGAACGCGGACAACGCGAAGCAGGCTAACCGTCTCGCCCATGGCGCGCTCGACACGGTCACGCGTGGCGGCAAAGTGGTGTCGCGTGTCACTGAGACGATGGATGGGATCAGCGAGTCGTCGCGCAAGGTGACGGAAATCATCGGCATGATCGAGGGGATTGCGTTTCAGACCAACATTCTGGCGTTGAACGCGGCAGTGGAAGCAGCGCGCGCCGGCGAGCAGGGGCGCGGGTTCGCCGTGGTGGCTTCGGAAGTGCGCAGCCTCGCTCAACGCTCGGGCGCGGCGGCGAAGGAGATCAAGGAGTTGATCGGTGAATCGGCCGCCAAGGTTCAGGAGGGCGCCTCTCTCGTGTCCGACGCGCAGAAGACGATTCACGAAGCGATGAGCGCCGTCGAGCATGTGACCGGCGTGATGAACGAGATCGAGGCGTCCGCGCTCGAACAGAGCGACGGTATCGAACAGGTCAACAAGGCCGTCTCGCAGATCGACGAAGTCACGCAACACAATGCGGCACTTGTGGAAGAAGCCGCTGCAGCGGCGAAATCGCTGGAGGAGCAGGCGACGATTTTGCGGGATGCGGTGGCGGTGTTTCAGATGGCGTAATGGCGTAGGGACGTGCGCTCGCCTCGTTGGTGAGCGCCGTTTTTCAGCGGGCATCAAGCGGAAATTTAATTCAGACATCCTAATTGTTAGATTTTGTAAAATCAACGTATAGGTGTAACCATTCAATTTGTTGAGTGGTATGTCGATTGCTAGTTACAGGCATTTTTGCCGACGCTATCGCGGTCCGGAAAATCCTTCCGTACAGCAGAATATTTTGCAATGAAGCCTTACAGTAAGGTTCCGAAATATTGTCCGTGCGCGAGCGCACAGAGTGATGCTTCGCTTTAAAGGATATTGTGTGTTGAATCCGATTCGAGGAGTGTCCTTGAGGCCGGCAGCGCACAGGGTGCACATCATTCACAGCGGACAACTATCGAGCCCCAAAGTCATGCAGAGGTCCTCAGCGGTAGAGCCGGATAATTCCGGCAGCGTACCAAGCGATTACTCGTGTGTGTTGTGCGGCGCCGGTCCGGCAGGAATGGGCTTCCTGTTCTACGCGTTCAAGAACGGCAAGCTGGCAGAGGTGGCCAGAAACGGCTTGTTGATCATCGACAGACGCATGCGCTTCGGAGCTGGCAAACTCGGTGACTATGTGAACGTCACAGGCAACTCGGTCGCCAAGTCTTTCCTTGCGTGTCTCGAGCACGAACGCTTCGACGAGGTGTTCGGCGATCTGCGCGAATACAACGAGTTGCATAAAAAAATGGCCGCCGACCCCTACGGTGCTCCGTTGCTCTCGGAGGTCGGCGAACTGCTCACGCTGGCGGCCGAGCGACTCATCGCCCACCTCGTCGAACATTTCGACGTCGATGTGCTGCGCGGACACGAAATCGATGCGATTCGCCACAGCCAGGACGGCCGCTTCGAAATCGCTTATCACGACACGCGCAGACCGGCGGCACGCCGGACGGTGATCAGCGACACCGTCGTGATGAATCTCGGCGGAACGCAGCGCGTTGAAGAGGTCGATGATCTGTGCCGCACGCTAGATATTCCATTGCCGGGCAACAACGTCATCACTTGCACCTCGGATGAACTGCTTCGCCTCACGAGCACGCAACTGGTCGACACCTTCGCGCCTATGTTCGTCCCTGCCACAGCCGGGCGTGCGAACCGGATCACCATTATCGGCGGCTCGCACAGCGCGTTCACAATGACCGAGCGTCTTGCAACTGACCTTGGTGGCGCCGGGCTCGATGAAATCGCCATCATTCACCGCTCGCCGATCCGCTTGTTTTTCGAAACCGAGGAGGAAGCGCGTGCATGGGGATATACGGTCGATCCAGTCAACGACATTTGCCCGATCACGCGGCGCGTCAATCGTTCGAGCGGTCTGCGCTACCGCGCATTCGAGATCGCATGCTCGGTGATGTCGTACGGCCGGGTCGCGGGAACAACGCCGCGTATCGAATTGATCGATGCCGCCAGCGGAGAAGCGGAACGCGCCCGTGCCGCCACCAGTCTCGCGCAGTCATGTGGCGTGGTTCATAGCGCTGGCTACGGGCCCAGCATGTCCGCACTGGTCGACCATCGAGGGGCGGAGATTCCTCTGCAGTTCCGTCAGGGCGGCATCGAGATCGACAAGTTCGGCCGTCCGTTCGACATCAGCGGTAACGTGATGCGCGGACTCTTCACGTTTGGGCTGGGTGCTGGCTTTCGGCCCGACCCGGAGATTGGGAGCGAGGCCGCATTCACCGGACGAATCCATGGCGTCTGGATCTTTCACCATGAAATCGGCAAGCGGATTCTGACCGGCGTTCTGAAAGCGCTGGCCGAGAGGGTCGTTACGCAGGAAACAGAAATGATCGCGACTGCGGATGACGACACACCTGCTGGCGTCCCGCCACATCGCGGTCGAGCGGACCATCGCCGCTAACGGACGGGCAACCTTGGCCACACGCCAGTCTGACGTACCGATTCGAGACGCCGAGGCAATGCATATCGAACGCTTTATCTCGTCCTATAGACGTCCTTAATAAGCCGGACATGTTGCAATTTCACACTGCCAGCTATTGACACTTCTGCTACTGTCGGGCTCTTTTCGATCTGAAGCAAAGTGGCGTTGGCGTCCAGCGCTTCACCGAACGCTTGACGCAAATAAGTCCTCTTAAATCCGACGATCGTGCGGGCTATTCCGCCAGGATTATTGGCGCGACCTTCTTCGGCGGCTACGCTGCACTGCGACATCGAACGCAACGCGATGACCAATGCGAAGCTTTGATCGTCTCCATTACCGTTTCTGTTTGCCGACCGCGCGAATGAGGGCAATGCATCTTCATTGACTTCTCGATTCGAGCGAGGCCTGCCATACCAAGGCGGGCTGCGATACTTACGTGAGGGAAATGATGACGACATTCCAGTCATACCGCCGTGGCAACCGTCTGTTCGAGGCCCTCCCAACGCATGAATGGGAGGCGCTGCTTCCTCATCTTGAACTCGTCGAATTGAGTCCGGGGCAACTTCTGTCGAAATCCGGCGAACTCATACGAACCGTCTATTTTCCGGCCACAGCGATCGTGTCTCTGCTGCAGACCATGGAGAACGGCAGCTCGGTGGAAATCGCCGCGATCGGCAGGGATGGCACGACCGGCGTGCCGATCCTGACAGGAGGCGACACCATGCCAGCCAGCGTTCAGGCTCAATGCCGGGGTTTTGCTTATCGAATCAGCGCTGCAGCACTGCGCGAAGCATTGCGCAATTGCGCAACGTTGCGCTCATTGATGCTACTGTTCATGCAGGCTCTCCTCACCCAGGTTGCGCAGACTGCGGCGTGCAACAGGCTGCATCGCCTGGACGAGCAACTGTGCCGGTGGCTGCTGGTCGATATCGATCGTTCGGGCACCAGCGATTTGCAAGTCACGCAGCAAGTCATTGCCGACATGCTCGGCGTCCGCCGTGAAGGCGTGACCGAGGCGTCCGGCAAGCTTTGCGACGCCGATCTGATCCATCACAGTCGTGGCCGTGTCCGGATCCTTGATCGGACCGGACTCGAGGCGCGCTCATGCGAATGTTATGAGATCGTGAAACGCGAATTCGACCGGTTATTGCCGCGTCCCAACGTGATGGAAGCGATTCGCTGACGGTGGGTATGTCCGCAAGCCGAATCGACAGCTGCGGCGCGTAGCGATGCATTTGTGTGCTTGCGTACATTGCCCGAGATTCTACGAAGATAAACTGCGGCGATAACCCGTCTTGAGGAACCCTGATGCCGACAGCGGAAAGAGTTGGGTTACCGAATGCGGTGCGGGCGACGACCTCCGGTGGCCGCTACGCCTTCATCGACATCCTCCGTGGTGTGGCTGCGCTCCTCGTGATTTTCCAGCATGGCGGCGAGGGCGCGGGCTGGTTCTCGATCACAACAGGTTTTGGTCCGTGGATCAACTTTGGGCAGGTCGGGGTTCTGACATTTTTTCTTGTCAGTGGATTTGTCATTCCACTGAGTCTTGAACGCGCAAATGCACTGGGTAGATTCTGGAAACACCGTATTTTTCGGATTTATCCGCTCTACCTCGCGGTATTCACGTTTGAATTCGCGCTTTATCTTCTCGGATACGGTGCTTATCCTCCAGGCTCGGTACATAGTTTCGGCCATTTTTTTCTGTTGCACCTCTTCTTCCTTCAGGACTACGCGCATCTACCCAACTTCGTTAGTGCGTCGTGGACGCTGTCCATGGAGTTCGCCTGGTACATCCTGCTGTCGTTCGCGTTTGCAGTGCGGGCGAATCGGCGCAGCGTCTTGCTGACTGTGCTCACGGTAGCCGCGTTGCTCGCATTGTCCCTGGCATCATACGTTTTGCACTTGCGGATACCGCTTGGCCGCTTCGGCATCATGGCGACTTGTGTCGTAGGTTTGCTGTTTTATCGGCGGCATACGCGTGAACTCGACCCGCGGGCGTTTCTGATTCTGGTGGGCTCGATTATCCTTGCGATCGTTCCAGCGCTTTACGTAGGATTTGGCGTGTTTCAACGCCCGGACGTCGCGACAGTCCAGTCTGTGTTCATTTCTTGGGGTGTCGCCTACCTGCTGTTCATCGGCTGTTATGCAGTACGCGAGCGAGCGATCATGCAACTCAAGCCGCTGCTAGGTCTCGGGACAATAAGCTATTCGCTGTACCTGGTGCACCCGACTGTCCAGAATCTGATTGGACTGGCCAATATCGAAGGCTGGGCGCATCTGGCGATACTGTGGCCCGCAACCTTGGTGCTCTCGTATTTGACGTATCGCTACATCGAGAAGCCTGCGATCGACTACCCGCGGCGCATGGAGCGGAAGAAGACGCGTGTGGAGATAAAAGGTCAGGCGCTGGCCAACGATTGAACACGCCGCGATCCGCGGTGGTCGGATCGCGCGCGTGCTTTACCCCGTGCAGCGCGCTGTTCACGCGACGCCGGTAGTCGCCACGCGGAGTACCCGCGCACGGCTCATCGGCCTTACGGCTTTGCACTATGCGCGGTTTCACCGGAAGTCAGTAGTCGTCTGCTTTGTTGTCAAACTGCCATTCCGCGGCGGCCCGCAGTTCTAACCCCGCGTCGCATCACATCCGCACTATCGCCGACCCTGCCATGCTCGCATACGTGGCGGGCTCCACGTTGTCAACTCGAACCGGCGCGGTCATACGTGTCCTGCCTGGGTGTCCAATGCGACGCTACAGGCGTCTGCTTCAGCTGTCCTCGTTTTCGCCTGGTCGCGATTCCAGTAAAGTATGATGTTTGGCGCGGGGATACCGTCGCTGCTGGCTCTCTGTCTTTTTGGCAATTGGCCTAGCGGGCGTCGCGCGGCGGTTTCGGTAAATCGCGGAAGAGGTGAATCGTTATAAATCTAATCTCGCCTCAATTCAAAGGACCAGGTAAATGTCGAGCGTTTTGACACATTTGTTATGTTTCGTATGCGGCGTGGTCACAGGCGTTTTCGTATGCGCATTATGTGTCGCACGTTCTCGAACGCCACGGGACGATGAATGATTCTTTCGTCGGGGCGCGTAAGCGGGCGTCGTCCTGAGGCGCATTGGTTCCTCTGTTCGCCGCGAACCATCAAGGCCGCAGCCGTCATTGCGACGACGCAGGCGCGGCTCTAAGCAAAAAATATCCGGCCGAAGGCGATCGGCCGGACAACATCAATCGTATGCGGTCGAGACACGGGCAACGGGAACACTGCAAGTTTTGCCCGGCCGCGCGAAGCTCCCTTCCTCACCCCCGTTAGCCCAGGCGACAGCGCGTATGTTGCTTTCCGCACTGAAACACTGTCTCTAGAACCTTACACTAAGCGGGTTGTATCCGTTCGCGGCGATGGAAGTCGCGATGGAAAGCTATACGAAAGCTGCTTACCGATGTCTCGCGGCCGAATCGTTCCGCGGATGTAAGCCACACTCCAATCGACCTTCCGCGCAACTGCATGAAGGCGGCTTCCAAAGGACTTCCATGATCTTGGTGACAGGCAGCGCCGGTTTTATTGGCGCCAACTTCGTGCTTGACTGGCTGCAAATCTACGATGAAGCCGTGGTGAATGTCGATAAGCTCACCTATGCGGGCAATCTGCGCACGCTGAAATCCCTGCAGCACAATCCGCTGCATATTTTCGTATGCGCCGACATCTGCGATCGCGCCGCGATGGACGAATTGCTCGCCGAATACAAGCCACGTGCAATCATCCATCTGGCGGCGGAGACTCACGTCGACCGGTCTATTTACGGGCCGGAGAAGTTCGTACTGACCAATGTCGTGGGTACCTTCACGCTACTAGAAGCGACGCGTTTGTACTGGAGCAAGTTGAACGACGCCGCTAAAGCGGAATTTCGCTTCCTGCACGTGTCGACCGACGAAGTATTCGGCTCGCTCTCCGCTACCGATCCGCAATTCTCCGAGACCACGCCGTACGCGCCGAACAGTCCTTACTCGGCCACCAAGGCAGGTTCCGACCATCTGGTGCGCGCTTACCATCATACGTACGGCCTGCCGGTGCTCACCACGAACTGCTCGAACAACTACGGTCCGTACCAGTTCCCTGAGAAACTGATTCCGCTGATGATCGCCAACGCGCTCGGCGGCAAGGCTCTGCCGGTATATGGCGACGGTCAGAACGTGCGCGACTGGCTGTACGTCGGCGACCACTGCAGCGCGATCCGCGAAGTGCTCGCGCGCGGCACGCCGGGCGAGACGTACAACATTGGCGGCTGGAACGAGAAGAAGAA
>NZ_PVNC01000032.1:0-42013 GCF_003001875.1 Paraburkholderia sp. BL18I3N2 | reverse complement strand
TCAATCAGTTCGCCATTCTGTTCGGTGAGCGATTCACCGCCGCCATCAGCTGAGATTTTTAACCGGCCTCAGCACACGAAATTTCTGACACCTCCAAACTTTGCGCTCTTAGGCGCTTTCGGCCTAGACGTGGCCTTCTTCACCGGCACTTTCTTTGCCCGTGTCCTCTAAATCGCCGCCTTCTTTGCCGCCACCTTCTTTGCCGCCACCTTCTTTGCCGCCACCTTCTTTGCCGCCACCTTCTTTGCCGCTACCTTCTTTGCCGCTACCTTCTTTGCCGCTACCTTCTTTGCCGCTACCTTCTTTACCGCCATCTTCTTTACCGCCACCTTCTTTGCCGCCACCTTCTTTGCCGCCACCTTCTTTGCCGCCACCTTCTTTACCGCCACCTTCTTTACCGCCACCTTCTTTACCGCCATTTTTTTAACCGGCGCTTTCTTTGCCGCGGACTTTCTAGCCACTTCTGTCAGGGGCGTGCTCTTGACCACAGCCTTCTTCACCTGTGGCTTCGTTGCTACGGCTTTCTCGGTTGACGCAGACTGGTTAGCGACGAGGCGACCCGCCGTTGCCGTTGCCCTCGCCCTACTGTCGCCCACGTGTCGGGACCCCACGGCAGATCGAGGCACTCGGCGCAAACGATTCGTCGGCCTCTCCTCGGCGGCGGGCGTCGACGGGGGGACGGTCACACGTTTGGTTCCGAAGAGTTGTTGCGCCGCCTTTATTCTTGCTTCGGCGTCGGCGCTCGGCTGAGACCGCTGATACGCAATGAGCTCGGCAAAAGCGGGGGCCTCTTTTGCGGTGAGCGGCGTCGTGCCGTCAAGTTGCCTCTGGATAGAGCGAAGCTTGGCGAGTTCTTTCGCAGACCTGCGACCAGATTTGAGCTCAATCTCTCGTGCCTTCTCGCGTAGAGCAGCGACCTTCGGGGAGTCAAGCGTCTGCAGACCGATAAGCGGTGACAGAAACAGTTCAGAGAGACGCAAGCGACTTGGGTCGCCGACGAAGGGTACGAGCGTCGGGCCTGCAGCCTCACGGCGCACCACGAAAAGCTCTCCCTCTCCGCACTGCTGCACGGACAAGGGAGAGTGCGTTGTCGCGATGATCTGGAGATTCGGGAACGCACTGTCGAGAAAATCAACGAGATTGCGCTTCCACACGGGATGCAGGTGCAGATCCATCTCATCGATAAGCATGACGCCGCGCGCAGCTAGGGGGGCCTTAAAGTTTCTGAACGAGTCCGTCATCCGGAAAAGCAGATCCCCAGCCCAGGCTGCCATTGCCTGATAGCCTTCAGACAGTTGTCGCAAAGGAACATCGCCATCGACCGTTTTCATCACGACGGTCCGATTGGATTTGTCGATGCCCTTAAAGTGCATGCCAGGTAGGAGCTTGCCGAGCGCATCCGCGATGATGTTGCGACCTTTGGTGCCTTCGACGTAGTCGAGATCCATCGCCCATTCCTCAAGGCTGACCAGCCCGTCGCCGAAGGAGAACAGGGTAGCCAGTTGCGCTGCCCTGCCGCGCACATTGCTGGCGCTGAAGTTGCTCCGTCGAGTCAAGTCCGGCGGCCGGCGGAATGCGCCATAGCCAGCGATGAAATAGTTGCGATCGGCCTTGCGAAGGGCGACGTCTAGTTGTCGAAGCCCGTATTCGTTTCCTATTATGACGGTGTCACGCCCATCCCCGCGGTTGAGCACCAATGTGAGCTTGCGCTCATCACCCTCTGCGGTGCAGATGGTCGCGCTAATGGTGGCTTGCTTCGCATCGTTGTGAATCCACTGATCAGTCGATCCAAGAAGGTCCGGCAGCGCCTCTGAACCCGCAAGCAGCAGTCCGATTGACTTGAGGACTGTGCTCTTTCCACATCCGTTTTCACCCAGAAGTACAGTCCAGCGCCGGGTCTTCTTATGCCCGTTGGTGCTCCGAAAGTCGAGAGACATGTGTCGTATCGCCCGGATATTCGTCAGCTCTAGATCAACGAGATACATGTATTCCTCGATACTTGCTATTTGCGAGCCATAGGCTCATGGTCGGCAGATGTTACATGAACGTATCGGAAATAGTCGCTTCGATGAAGTCGTGCGAGACGCTCGTGCATCAGCCGGTCGGTGCTTCCAATCATTCTGGTTTGAGTGTTTCCGACCGTTCTTTGTCTTATTCGACCATCTTTTCCCGGCGTCGAGACGGTCTACATGGTTCTGGACTTCCCGGGACCACGCAAAATCGGCCTCACGCCCAAGGTCACGCACAAGCCTGACGACCTTCGCGCGGTGGCAGTGCCTCGAATATTCGTCCAGCACGTCGGCACGCAGGCTCACCATCAGGTTTCCAGCTTCCTTAAGCGACTGACCTTTGCCTGACATTGCTGGCGAGTTCCAGAATGGCACGCTCGGGCACCGAGACCTTGACCTCTGGATCTCCAGCGGGAAGTGGCTTGAGGCCCTTTTCGTAGGGCATATCGTCGTCGAACAAGGTAGTGGTCTGGAATGCATAGGCAGATGCTGGCCCACCCAGGACGGGATGCGACAGGGCTGCTGGCGCCAGAGCACCACCTTTTCGCGAAACGCGATGTTGTGACGCACTCCCTGCCAGGAGAGGCGGTTTTTCCCCCTACATGGAGACCGGCAATGCGACGGGTCAAGAAAACGATCGTCCCGTCCCGTGTCAGGGTATCTCCGGTCAGGAGGTAGACGCCCTGTGAAAGCCGTTTCAGCCGCCCGGACTTGACCATGTGCGACGCGAGCGCAGCGCTGATTCCCATCGCCCGGAGCATGCCGGAATCGATCGGATGGCCGCGCCGGCTCTCCAGCATCAGCCGCTGGACGGTCCTGTTGCTCATGGGTTCCTAGAAGCTGCGTTATCTGCCTGCAGTATATGGGGCAGCCTCGTTGATTATCTGCAATTTTTAAACGCTCTACACAAACCTGCCAAGGTTAGGTGGTGTGGCCGGGGATCAGCCCACAGCATTTTCGTAACAGTCGCCCAGTGGCTGGGTGATATCAGGGATGTGTGCTGAACGGTTGCCCGCAAAACAGGCAGGGAACGACCAGGAATCCCGATTGCGCGGCGGGAACCGGGGAAAGCGGCCCAAACCGCGCGTAATACATCCCGCCGCAGACGACATTACCGTCACAATCACTCCGGGAGGGGCGGCGCGTCACGTCATCCCGCTTCGACGACGGCCATCCAGCGAAAGCGAACGCAGCGCCAGACGGCGTGAAACCGATGCACGTGGCCCACACAACAGCCGGGACCCGACGCACGAACAAGGAATTTGCGATATCGGGGTATGAGTCTTCCCGACCGAATCCGGCTAGTCGACGTATGTCGAGCACAATGGCGGGGTGCGAACCAGCGCTGAACATGTTCAACACATGTCCGCCGCACCATCTTGATTCTCGGCGAGCGCCTTGACCCGCCAGAAGACACCACCCGGCTTTCAATCACCCTGAATGGCTTCGTTCGAAGCGTACGAAGCGACGGTGGAGCCCGACCGGGTGCTTAAACTGAGGGATAGTGCAACGCATGACAAGGTTAGCCTTATTCATGCTGCATGAGCCGCGCTAGTTAGAGAGCATCCCAGGAGACGGTACGCACGGAGGCAGCCGTTACGCCAAATCTATGTATGCGCCTGGACTTTTCTTCAGCATCTTCGCGGCAGGCCAACGTCCAGCGTGCCCTACGCAGCGCTGGTACAGCAAGCATTGCTTCGAAATACGGTTCATCGACGTCGGACAGCGAATGACCTAGCACGACAACCTCCTCGACTTCACGCATCAACGCGAAGAAATCGCAATGAGCCTGGACTATTTGGGCCGAAGGCTTAAAGGTCTGCGAAAAATAGTCATCGAGGATGTCGTGCGCTTCTGCCAGGCGGACGTCGATCTCCTCGATGTCTGGCCGGTCATTGAGCGATCGACGGCGTTCGGGATGCCACGCATGCCCGAGAATTAACTCGCTATCAGGCAAATCTGCATTGCCGTGAATGTGGAGGACGTTGGCGTCGGCCACGCCGTATATTTCGCGCAACGTCTTCGTGTAGTTGAACGTCAGGAAGATCGCTTCCTTGTCCAGAGAATGCAAACGCCGCCGAACAGTTGTTGTCGTTGGAATGGGCAATTGCCGTATCCACTCGCCGAAAAGAAACCGTAGCCCGCCGGAAAGACGCTCAACGACACGTTCGACTTCGTATTGAAAATCATGATGGCCGGAATCACTCCAGTCATCGTCTCCATAGCCCCCCATAAATTGCCCAAGGCTTTCAATGACGTGGTCAACATCAATCTCTCCGAATGCCGCCTCCAGATCGCTCCAGTTCTCCCCTGCAGGCAGATAGCTTTCCACGGCGTCGAACACGTCACGACCATGCAACCGAACGTAATCCCTGAAGCACGAATAGCTCGACGGAATTCCGTGCCAGAGATCGAAGCCATTACCGATCACGTAAAGCGTACGGGATATCATCGATGGACCTCTTTTCAGAGTGCGACAGCGTGAATGCTCTCAGGCGAAAACCATTGTTCCAGCGTGCCCATCGCGACCGGCGACAGCAGCTGTGTGAATAGCAATGCGAGGCGTCGCTTGGGGCGAGAACACGCAACATAGAAAAGATTGCGGTTTCGCTCGAAAAACTCCACCCTCGCTGCCGGAATCGCTTCGCCAGCCGCAAGCCCGAGCATTTCGCCAAAGTTATACTGGTTCCATCCCCGACCGATAACAACCAGGACGTTGTCGAATTCGGCACCCTTCACCCCATGCTTGGTCTCAAAGGGAGAATGACCGTCCAGGTACGCCCGCAATGCCGATATCTCCGCGTATGGGACAGCGCGCAGCCGCTCGACTTCGGCAAGCCTTTCCGGCATCTCCTCGCCGGCCGCCCGATCGAAGCCGCGCAGTTCACGCTCACGCTTTTCAATCGCGTCAGGAAGCCGGGGCTTGCGTCGATCGAGAAGATGATCAATGACGTCTCCAACAGTGCCCGTCGCCCGAAGCTCCAGGACGCGGGTCATTGCATTATGCCAGGCCGCCTTGTCTGCATGGCTATGAAGAAGTGGAGTCGTGCCGCCGAGCGCCTCGAACATCGCCCCGAACCGGTTTGCCGCGAACGCGTCACAGGCTGGTTCGAGTTCATCCACGAGATAGGCGATATGCGGATGCTCCTTCTTGGTGAAAGCGTCGTTGTAGCGAAATACGGTTGGCAGGTTCGTGTAGCCCTGCTCGGTTGCGAGCAGCCTGTGCGTCAACATCAGGATCTTCGTGCTCCCAGGTGCCACGTTCCATCCGTGCTGCGTCAGGACCCCCTTGACGCGCTCAAGCGCCTCGTGACCAACTTCCGCGGGAAGGTCACCGGACCAATGTCCACCCGTTCGGCGTTGCCCCACCCAGCCGTTGGTATGGAAAACGCTCACCTGGCCCACGGAATCCGGGTCCCTGACTTCCTGGCGCAACTCAGGCCGCATCCGGTTAAGGCAATCCACGATCGTCTTGACCGACCGGAAGTTGGCTTCCTTTCCAATCTCCGTTACGGACTCGTGCTCAAGCCGGCCGCAGCCATCACCATAGATTTTCTGCCAGTGATCTCCGAAGAAGCCGAACGGCGGCCCATCCGGATTGCTTAAAAAGAGCCGCTTGATCGCCTCGACCCAATCTTTGTCAGTGTCCTGATATTCGTCCACCAGTATGATGGGAAAGCGATCCGCAACCATCCGACGGAATTTCAAGTACTCCATCAGGGAAATCGTGAGAGGCAGCACATCGTCATGGTGGATCGATACACGGTCCTCGCGAATTGCGCGGTGCCCCAGGCTGTACTCGACCACGCGGCTGCCGAGAGTGCCGCCGACCTCTGCAAGTCGCTCCTGCCAATGCGGCATTGCCTCCACCAGGGACCGCAACTGCTTCTGGAAACCGCTAATCAGGGACCAGCAGAAGGCGTGGTTGGTCTCGCAATACACCAACGGGCTCTTGTCAGTACGAGCAGCAATCTCGTCTCTAGCAACATTCGTGAATGTAATACACGCAATCTGCTGATTCTTCTTCGGGAAACTATGCTGGTTTCGCTCGATGAGATACTGCAACGCCTTGATCAGGGAATAGGTCTTGCCGGCACCCGCCCCGGCTTCGAGCCGGAAACTGCGTCCTTCATCCAGACATTGAAACATTGCAAAGAGGGCACGTCGACTCGCCAACTCGGCGGGCGATTGGACATCAGCCATGAGGAGCGGCCTCCGCCTTCGCAACGATAGCGTCTGCTGCCAAAGCCAGCGCAGGATCGGACAGATCGGGTTCGATGCCGGCTGCCAGCCATCGCACGCCGTCAACAAGATACCTCGGAGCACGCCACCCTTTCTCCTCGATGGCATACTTGAGCGCGAAATCCGATTTCTTGAATTCGCCTGCCTTGCCACGGGCCGCGAGCTCCAACTCTTCCCTTGTATTGCCCGTCAGCCCAAACAACGCCTGATTTGCGAGGATGAAGGCGTCCTCGAACGTCCGCCCACATGGACCGCTTTCCACTTCCGCACATTGATAGGTGATGCGATTGCCCTCTTTTATTTTGTCGGCCTCGCCCTTGGCCAACAGTCCCCCGAGGGTGAATGGATCGTCATCCGAAAACCACGCCTTCAGGCAGGCGTTGCTTGAATAGGTTCCCTTGTGGACCTCGCACGCCGAACCGCCCGCTTTTTCCACAGCGTCCAGGTCGGTGATAATCAAGCTGCGGAGTTCGAGGAAGTGCAGAAGCTTGAAGAACAAATGTGCATACGCGCCTCCCACTTCTATCGTGGTGACGTACTGGCTGGACAATTTCGGGGAGTCGGGCTCAGCTTCTTCGAGTTTCCCGATAACGACCGGCAAAAGAAGACGTTCGCTCAAGCCTTCAACCAGAATGGCCTTGTCTGCAAAAAAGAGATCACAACGCGTCAGTGTCATGTACTGGTGTAGGAACTTCCTGTCAGGCTCGGAAACGCCATCCAGCCCCCTGCGCAGATCCTTGATCCTCGTCTGCCGGACGCCGGCTTGCGCTCCAGGCACGTCCCTTCCGAGGAAGTAACGGATACTTTCGAAACCCGCTTCGTTTGCGACGTGTGACGAATGCGTAGAAACGACGAACTGGACCGGCCAGGGTGTCTTGTCTTCTGTACTGTCCACCAGCAACTGGGCCGTTTTGGCGAGTTGCCGGATGAATACCTCCTGCATCTGGGGGTGCAGATGCGCCTCGGGCTCCTCGATGAAAATGAGATGGACACCAGGGGCCGTCGCCTCGGCGCGATAGGCTTTGTAGAAGCCCGCCAATTGCAGGAGGATGAAGATCAGATTGCGCGCACCGAGGCCGTTGTACGATTCAGGCAACGCGACACCGCTATAGCCGGCGTAGCGAACTTTCGTGAAATTGGACAGCAGTTTTCGTACGTCAAGAAGGGTCTCCGTATGCAGCTCCTGATTGCCTAATCCGGGGTACCCGAAGCTCTTAAGGGCAGGGATCAATCCCTTCAGTTGGCCACCGAAGTTGGTATCAATCTGCGACTGAATACCCTGGACGGCTTCCGTCAGGGAATCTGCGATCTGTTTGTCGGCCGCATCTGCCGAAGCCGATGACGCCGTTGCGAATAGAAGCTCGACAGTCTTGGCAAGTACGTCCGACTCCCGTGACGTGATGTCATCCAGACCACGCTGCGCGTTGATGAAACCCGTCTTGACCAGACCCTTCACTGCGCCCGGAAGGAGATGTCGCTGGTTTCCAGCATCATTGGGGTCTTCCGCCCATATGCGCGTTGCATAGTTCCCGGGTATCCGGTCCCGCAACGTACGAAAAAACGTTAGTCGGGTTTCGGCGGACAACGGTGTCGCTGGCAGGCCATCGAAAAACTGCGAAAGCTGACCGTCTTTCAGCTCGTAGCGGACCACAACAAGCGCCTCGGTACAGTCAGGGTCGAGGTCGATGACAAAAGGACTCAGCGGACCCAGTTGCGGCGTATTCGGGTCGTACTGGAAAGTCAGTCGCAGCTCGATGTAGGGGATGAGCGCCCGGACGGTATCGTCGTGTTCGCCGTTACTCCGGGCCTCCCAGGCCTGACGAAAGTCCTCATAGCAGGAGCTGGAAAAATCTTCAAGCTGAAACTGCGCGCTGCCATCGGCGAGTAGCCGTCGGATGACTTCAGAAAGAGATGTCTTGCCGCTGTTGTTGCGGCCGACAACGACGGTAGTAAGGTCTTCCAAAGCAAGGTCGACGTCCGAGAGAAGGCGGAAGTTCTTTATCTGGGCACGGCGCAACTTCATTTATCCCCCGAGTTAGCATTTGAAGTGCTGGTTTCGCGTATGGTAGTTCATAAATTCCATGGTCTGGGGGCGATCGATCTAAAGGTATCTAGTAAGCTCGGCCGCGAATCGCATTGAACTTTGGCCAGTAACCAATGATTGTCAGTTGATAACTTCAGGTTAGCGGGAGCTGTGGGAATTCGCCGCCATCAGTTGATGAATGTCAACAAGGAAGGTGCAGCTGCGAAAGCGCCGTCGAACGACGGTAGATCGATGTTTGGGCGAGCAGATTGCGAATCCCGCGACCAGAATCTTTTGCCTTGCGGGACACCGTGCGAGTACTGCAGGCAACGCAACTCACGCCCTGGCAGCAAGGACCCTCTTCACCCAGCAATACTCGGCGTGGCGGACGGTAAGACCCCGTGCGCGAAGCGTGGCATCCAACAGGCGGCGGGTGGGCTTTTGACCGACTGCCTCCAGTTCCCTGACGGCTTCATGGACCAGCGCTTCGATGCGCTGATGTCTTTGCACCCGACGGGCCTCGGCCGCCTCGCTCTTCGCTTTACGTGCGCGCTCACTAATGCGCGCCGCCCTGACCGGAAACCGCCTGCGTAACTCGCTCGGATCAACCCCGACCTTCCGTGCCGTAGCAGCCCAGCTCTGGTTATAGTCAGAGCGCCCGACGCACGCATCGAGGTACGCTGCAATGGCACCCCAGTCCCTGCCAACGACGACTCGCCCTTTGCTCGCCGACGCCATAGACACCGAGCGCGACGGTGGCTTCGCCATGTGCCAAACGTTCGGGTCGCCAGTGAACCATGCCGCGAGCGGTATCCCGCAGTTCCAGCTGAGCTGGATCAGGGCGGGGAGCGACGGCAAGTTGACAGCGTTGCGCCATTCAGAAAGACTGGACGTTGCCTTCTCGCAAAGCTTCGCGAATTCCTTTGCGCTGCCGTCACACAGCGCATCGATGCCGGCATTGATCATCGTTGTCACCGAGGCCTGCGACACGGTCCCCGTCTGCTCCGGCGACAGGTCGAGCAGGTCCGACAGCTGCCGGGAGGTCCATCCCTCGCGCCAGTTATCTGGCGACGGATTTTGCTGGAAGAGTTCCCGCTTTGCCCTCGCGCCCAGCCAGCCATGGCATCGGCCATACATGCCGGACACGGCCCTTCGGGTCAGCTCACGCTGGTGCACGTAGCCGCACGTGACGCATTGCGACCGCAGCTCGACCTCGTGGACCGGGCAATGGGTCACCAGTCTGAGCGACCACAGCAAGCGTTCATAGATGGGCGAACCGCGTTCGAGATCGTCTTGCAGGCACGCGCTGCACCAGCGGCGTTGGCGTGTCATCAGACCGGCGGGATCGTTCAGTACCGGCGCGAACGGGAGCAGCGTCAGCCCCGCCATGTCCGTCCGACCTGCCAGATGATTGACCCTGTCACTCCAGTACCGGGCCATGTCGCCGGTCGCGTTGACCAGTTCAGGGCACTGTCCGGTAGCGAAAGGCCGCCGTTCCCGACTGCCTCCGGGCCCGGTCCGTTCGGGCCAGACCAGAAGGTCCCGGATCACGCGATCCACCGGCACCATGGATTCATTGGCCATTCTCACGACGAAGTTGCTCAGCTTCTGCCGCCCGGAGCCGTGCGCGACGGCCGGCTCGCTCCGGAAGCTCGCCCGAGGAGGTACTTGCGCATCGATGAGGAGCAATGCACTCACCGGGCGTTCCCGTTCCGGTTCGTCCCTCTCCCGTGCACGGCGGCACGACGTCCGAGCGTCGAAAGTTCGCCTGCGAGCCTGCTGCGAACGGACGCGAACACCTTGGTGGCTGCGAACCAGTCGATGCAAAATCCCAGTTCACGTAAGGCCTGTCGCACTTTCAGCTGATCTGGATAGATCTGGCGACTGATGAGTTCTTGCATGCACTGAACCGTGGCTTCTTCAAAGGCCAGCGCCCGCGCCCGCTGCCGGGCGTCTGCCGCTTCGCGCCTGCGCTGCAGGCCCGCGTCACGAATCCGGGCTGCTAGGTCAGGAAAGCGTGCTCGCAGAAGCGAAGGACGAATCCCTTGCGCTTGCGCCGCAGCGTGCCAGCTTTCATAAGGTTGATCACTGTCAATCGATCCCTTCAGGTTGCGCTCGATCCGTGCCCAGTCGCAGCCGCGCAGCGGTTTGCGACGAGATTTTGATGGCAGGAACTCCACGGATACTTCGCTTCTTGGGGTTGTCGCAGCCACGTCTTTATCTCCCGCCAGCAATGAACGCAACGGCATCTGAAGCACCCATGAAAGGCGGACCAAGGCACTCAGTGTCGGCAGCGAACGCCCCTGCAGCCAGACATCCACCGTGATTTTCGGAAATCGCGCATGCCTGCAGAGCTCCATCCTGTTGCCACGATAGGCTGTCGCAATCACGCCTGGCAGCAATCCGACCGCTCGGTCTCTTGACAGCAAGGCAGCGCTTTCCCGATCCAGCGCCAGCAGGTTGGCGAAATCCCTGGCCACCCATATCTCGTATGCTCCTAACGCCGTCTGGCTGTCGACCGCGTTAGGTTCCGACTGCTTGCGGCCCAGCCAACTTTTGCAGGCGCCGCAAAAACCCGACTGCGTGTGCCGGCTTAGTTCGCTGAGCTGCGAGATACCGCACTTCGGGCAGGCGGTTTCGAGTCTCGTCAGATGCAGTGGGCAAACGGGGACGTACGAAATAGACCACAACAGGCGCTCATACGGGTACCCACCTTCGGCAACGTCGCCGTACAGGCATTGCGGACACCAGCGCCGCCGTTTTGACATCACGCCAGGTGTCTCGCCAAAGGCATGCGCCAACGGTAACAGGGTCAAGTCGTCGAGGTCTTCTCGACCCACAAGCGGCGACACCGCCGACACCCACAGCCGCGCGGAGGGTCCGCTGCCATTGATCAGGTCGAGTCGCATGCATTTGCCGAAACGCCCGGTTCTCTTGTGCGCCCGCCAATCCACATAGCTGTCCAGGATAGCCTGAGGCCGTACGCGCGCTGCGGCGGCGACGTCCAGCAGATAGCTGCTCAGACGCTGCCGTTGCCATGTCCCCAGCCCCCGCGGCTCAGCCTTGAACGGCGCACGCGGAGGGACAACGAACAGCGTGTCCGTGTGGATCATTGCCCGATTGGCTTGCGGCTTGGCTTAGGCTTGCCTATGTGCGCCTTCTTGCCTGTTTTGGGCACCTTGTCATCAGCCGTTTTGCTGGCCGCTGGTTCGTGGTCATTGCCGACCCGGTCATCGTCGGGATGGCGACGTTGTTCGACCTTCTGATACCCGTTATACATCTCTATCCTCATTGTTTCGAGCTGCGCCGGCTTGTAGAAGGCGCGCTTCAGCACGTCCCCATCAATGGGTTGTTTCGTCCTGCAGTGTTCGCCTAAAGCCCGCAACAGAATGTACTTGAGGTGACCTATGGTCCTGAGCGACTGCTCGGCCAGCCGGTCAATATGATTCTGCAGATTGCAGGGGGGATCCACAGGCATGCAGTTCTGCAAGGCGATCACGGCCTTGCCGAACGATTCTTCTTCCGATTTAAAGTAGCCCCGCATATGCACGACCTGCCCACGGCGAGCCAGTTGTCCAGTTTCCAGAACGAGATCGTAGAGGTCATAGGCACCGCTCAGGACAAGCAGCGTATGCACCTTGTTGACGATCGAGCGCAGGGTATTGGCCTGCCGCCTGACTCCCTGCCGCGGAGACACGAATACACTGGAGGCTTCGTCGACAAAGATCATGGATGGCTGACGGTCTGCGACCCCGCGACGAAGCCGCTGGCGCAGCATCCGGAGGGTTGGTCGACCCGCAACTGAAAATAGCGGCAGCACGAGTTCGCGTCCGGCGATGATGCGCCTGACCTCCGGCAGCGTGTCTCCGATCAGTGGCACCTGCAGGACCTTGAGTATCATTTGGTAGAAGTCCTCCCAGTCAAACCTGTCGGATTCGGGCGCCCAGGCTTCAACAAGGGCCGCCGGGATCGTGTGCAG
Organism: Paraburkholderia sp. BL18I3N2; assembly: GCF_003001875.1. NCBI lineage: Bacteria > Pseudomonadati > Pseudomonadota > Betaproteobacteria > Burkholderiales > Burkholderiaceae > Paraburkholderia > Paraburkholderia sp. BL18I3N2. The sequence continues at coordinate 29,760 of NZ_PVNC01000032.1, read as the reverse complement.
GTCACCCGGATACTGTTCGAAGAACTCCCTGTTCATCCTGCTGCAGGCGGTATCTCCGATGGAACTCTTTCCGGCCCCCGCCGGACCAACCAGCACGACCATGCTTCCCCTCAGTCCGCTTTTCGCATGATCGTCAATCTGTTCAAGCGTGTCGTCAAACAGATCATGCTCAATGATCACCCCCTCGAAGAATTCCAGCTTCTCCTTGGTGGTTGCGTGCTCAAGCCCTGGCGGATAGAGTGCAGGCTGCTGTCTAGTAACGTGCGCCACGGTACCCTCCGGCGAGTAATCCCTTCATCGTTTCAACCAGCGCCGAGTCGCGGCTGTCGCGGGCGCCCGCTCCTTCCTCCCCGACTGGAGCCGCAGGAGGATTATCCGCGCCAGCGTGGTGGGGTAGTGCGGGTTCGGGCGTTACCTGGTCGAGGTCGACGTCGTCATTCGCCGATGATTCCATCTGCGCGATCAGTCGGGAAACGCGCATGTTCGCGTCGCTCTGGGAGTCACGCGTGAGGCTTTCAAGCATCCGCCGCTCTTCCAGATGGGCCATATTGAAGAAGGTGGACGCTTGCCAAGTGCCGTCGTCCTTGCCCAATATCGTGGGAATCCATTCGTTATCCACGAACACGTAAATCACTTTCGGATCTAACGGGTGGTACTTCGTTGGCACAACGAGACCGTGAAACATCGGGGACTCGAGCCGGGCGTTGTGGTACTGGCCGTAGTTGGCCCGTACACCGCGCTGTGCGTCGATCGTGCGAGTGTGCCCCCTCACGGAGGGAAACGCATGCGGGATACAGTCTTCAAATCTTTTCAGGCGATTCAGTCGCTGGCCCGAGCGTTCCAGTCCTGCTTCGAATTTCGCTGCCGGCGACATCAGCAATGTGCCATGCCGGCGCTTTTCATAGATGTCACAAAATATCTCCTCCAGTCCGTCATACAGTTCCGCAAGGGTATATTTCGCATGGCCGGACGGATCCGTTTCCCTGGTCATTTGCCGGATATTCCGGCGCGCCTTGGTATTGCCATCCAGTTGATGAATCAGCATCGTCTGTGTGAATCCAAACATCCTTTCGAGCAACGCGCCATCACGCGGTGCAGAGCACTTGCGGGGGTGACGCTCCACCCTCAAAAAGCTTAGTATTCCTTCAAAATCGACCGAAAAAAATTCTGCCCCGCCGTCGTAGATAATGCCGTCGGGAACCCTGCCAGTCCGGCGGATCATATCCAGGACAGCGGCCATGCAGCTGATATACCGCGGACTCAGTAGCGCCAGGTAAAAGCCAATGACCCGACGGCTGAATGCACAGACCACGAGGGTCAGCGTGGGACGACCGAGTCCCTCTCCCGTTTCCTCGGAAATAACTTCGATCTCAAGCGGCGTGTGATCGATGTGCACCCATTGCATGGGGAAGTCACCGTGAACCGGCGTGTCCCGCTCCAGCCACCAGTAGAACGGTTGGGCCTGATAGGCGGCCTTGCGACCCTCCCGCAGCGCGACGGTCCTGACGGAGGCTGCCTTCAAGACTCGTCTCAGAAACGTCTGTTTTGAGATCTCCTCCAGGCCATTGTCTTTCAGTTCATTCTTGAGGTCGCCGAAAACGGACCATTTGCCGCGGCCCTTGAGATCATCAAAACGCGTTTTGATGATCCGGCAAACGATCTTTTCAACTTGCGCATCGAGGCGCGGCGTACGGTTCCCGCGGTCGTGCCGGCCTGAAAGGAGCGCGATGGTTGGGTCAATGCCATGCGCAATGGCATCCTCACGCAGCCGCCGCCAGGTCCGATAACTCCGGTCCGAGTATTGCATCACCTCGGTGGTCCGCGTCCCGACCTCCCATTTTTCAAGCAGCGCAAGCTTCGCGTTTGCCTCATCGACATCCTTTGTGCTGGCGAACCGCAGGGGTGAATCCAGTCGCAGTGGATCGCGCGCGCTCGCGGGCTGCTGTTCCACGATCAGCGTTCCCTTGCGAACCGCGGCCTCGACCACTGCATGACGCATGCGGATCAACTGGCCGCCCTGATCCGGCTGCAGAATTAGCTCGAGGTTGCCCCGACTCACAATCGTGAACGGGTTACCAGAAATAAAGACGCGCGTCCCACTGGAAAAGTCGTCGGGCTCCCAGCGGTAACTGGCGGCGTGCGCTTCCGCCCATAGCCCCGACTGCCGATAGGCGTCCATGCTCTGCGCGTCCCGGAAAACCATGAAAATATCGGCATCCAGCACAAACGCGCGCGACAGGTCAGCCGTCAGTTCGCCATTGGCAATCGCCGCGAGGAAGTCATCCACCGTGCGATGTGGCAGGTCCTGCCGAAGTTCCTCGAGCGTCCCGTAGGCGTTGATCCTGAAATACTCGCGCAACTCGGACCGGAACCATGCGGGTGTGCTGACCGCGTCGACGAGATAGCTGCGCAAGAACTCCCGGTTGCGGCAGGCCAGCGGATCAAGGTCCAGATCCGAGCGCAGCCGATATTCAAGGCCAAGCCGCCGGGCGGCCTCTTCCAGGGGCGGGCTGCGTACCACGTCACCATCCCGGACAAATCGTCCGGGTTTGGATTTGCATTGGGCGACGAGCGAGCTGAACGGTGCCCAGTCCTCCCAGATGAAGCCGCCCGCTGTTATCAGAAGGAAACCGTTTGGCCAGTTAAACTGGACGGGACGCTTTCCCTTGCCCTCGTACTTCACATGTAACGCAAACGGACTGTCGAGATAGCCAAGAACATCGTTGCGAAACTGGTACATGATCGCCGCTTTCCGCTCAAGCGGATTCGCCGCGTGAATGACAAATCCCATCTTGGGGCACGGCAGGTCGGCCGGCGCACGAAAAGGCGTCACGGTCGTCCAGCGGGCGGGCTGCCTGAATCCCTCAACGATCAGCTCCCGTGTTCGCGCAGGCAGACTGTGCGTCTCAAAAAGCTCGAACATGACCTCGGAATCAAACTTCCGCATCAGTCCTCCAGAACACAGTAATTAAGCGTGGTAACTAACAATGCAATGTGAAAACCGATATGAGGAACCCGCCATGACAACCCTCCGGCCCCTGCGCCGGGTTTGCCGTCCGATGCGGCGCGTCACGTCGCTGAGTACAACAGTGCTGGACTGACACTCTGCCGCGTATCCCTTGCCGGCTTCAGGACGCCGACCGTGCGCCTGGCCGGTCGTTTCCCTCCAGCAACCCCACCCGATTAGCCTTGAGCGATCAGGGACCTGAGTCAGCCGACCATTTCCCGTAACAACCGTGTGCAGCGGACGCCAGGGCACTTCAACGCGCTCAAGAAGCACATGCCGACGAGGACATGCCGCGAACGGGTTCGCAGCTAGCGCTGGGCCGCCCTGGGGCGGTGCTCTCAAGTCATGATTCCGCGCGGATAATCGCAATTTAGGGAGGAGTCGGGGAGAAATCAATACGGCCGATGTGTCGTCGCCCCCCAACCAGGCAAGGGCTGACATGGCCGGTTCTCGCCAATAACACGCACACGTAAAGTGATATGGATACCTTATCGAACGACGGTTCTTTGCGTCACACGCTGCAACCGGCGACCTGCCGTAGATTTCACGATACCGGCTGTATCGATTGAATCCGGGTAGTCTTCCGTAAGCGCAAACTTCAGCGTGAAAACTCATCAGTCAACCAAAGGAATTTCCGTGAAATTTTTTTTCACGGCTCGCGGGCACTATGGCACTTATAAAGGACTAGCGGCACGGCTGGGACAGGCGCCCGTTTCGCGGAGCGCGTTACGCGAGGGCGATTGGCACGATAATGAAACTTATCTGACCACCGGTGTCTGATTTCGCATTTTGCTGGGCATGATCAGCCTGACAAACAGCACGGCAAACGAACCTTCCACCTTCGTGTTGCATTAAAAAATTGCAGATAATCAAACAAGGTCAGAATATACTGCAGCCAGATAACGCAACCATAACAGTCGATGAGCAACAAAGCGGTCCAGCGGTTGATGCAGGAGAACCGGCGCGGCCATCCTATCGATTCCGACATGCTTCGGCGCATGGGAATCAGCGCTGCGCTCGCCGCGCACATGGTCAAATCCGGGTGGCTGCAACGCCTCTCACAAGGCGTCTACCTTCTGACCGGAGACACACCGACACGTGACGGTTCGATCGCGTACTTGACTCGACGCATTGCCGGTCTTCACGTTGGAGGAAAGACAGCCCTTTCCTGGCAGGGCGTCCGTCACAACATCGCGTTTCGCGAAAAGGTTGTGCTATGGGGCCAGAAACCCTATCGCATTCCGTCCTGGGTGGACCAGCATCTGATCTATTCATTCCAGACCACTTCCCTATTCGACGACGACCTGCCCTACGACAAGGGCCTAAGGCCGCTTCCCGCTGGTGACCCAGAGGTCAAGGTGTCAGTGCCCGAGCGAGCGATCATGGAACTCGCCAGCGACATTGGCAAAGGTCAGTCGCTTGAAGAAACCAGCAATCTGATGGTGAGCCTGCGTAACCTGCGCGCCGACGTGCTCGACGAGCTTTTGAGCCACTGCCATCGGGTGAAGGTTGTCAGGCTCGTGCGCGACCTCGGACGTGAGGCCGACTTTGCATGGGCTCGGGGACTTCAAAAACATGTGGACCGTCTTGGCACCGGTAAAAGATGGTCGAATCAGACAAAGAATGGCCGGATAACACTCAAACCAAAATGAGACGAAGACGACCGCGGGACTTGAACGAGCGGTCGTCAAGAGTGGTGTGTACGGGTCGATCGGCATGATCAGGCGGCCAGTACTTGAGGAACCGGTGTGCTTGCAATCACCGGGGTTCCATCCTTGAAGGGGACGCCCTTCAGAAGTGCCTCGATCTTGTCCACGCCGCGGATCTTTCTCCATGACTGCTTGGCCGCCTCGATCAACTTGAACGCCATGGCGAAGAAGGTCGCGCGCGACAGACAGTTACGCGTGCGGCTCGTGCGATGGCGCACCGTCGCGAACGTCGATTCAATCGGATTCGTGGTCCGCACGTGCTGCGAGTGTTCGGCCGGGAAGTCGTAGAACGCAGTAAGAGTTGCTCGAGCACCGTCTAGACCGACGGCGCCAAAGTGGACAAAGCAGGCCCCACCAAACGACTAGGTCGCCTGCGTTTTCGGGTCACGGTATCTGGCGAGCACAACGCCCCGGGCAGATGTAGCGCGGGTAGCCCGCGCCCGTCTGAAGATGTCCTGCACGGTAAATCCGTAATCGGCGACCTTGATCCTGATGTCTGCGAGCACCGCCTCAAACTCGGCCCCCCCCGCGCTGTCGCCGCCTGCTCCTCGAGCGCGGCGATCTGTGTCTTGAGCTCCCTGTATGTCGCCAAAAGTCGCATCCCTCAGCGGACACCGTCACGGCGATCATAACGCCCTTCGATTCAGGACGACCGGTGACTGGCATCCCGTGGCAAGGCGCGATGAGACGCGACTCCGGCGGGTATCGAGGTGAACCGTGAATGCCTGTTGCCGCTCCGTAGGTGACCACATGTTTGCAGCACACCCCACGTGAAACGAGCGTGGGTTTTCATAGTGAAAAGCGGTTCAGCACTCCAGCCGCTTCGCCCATGCGAAGTTCTCGTCTTCGCCAAGAAACTTGAGGCCCCAGACGACATCCTGCGCACCCAGTGATCCGCGAATCCCTGAACGGACGTTCAGCCGGATGTTGCACAGCGTGCCGATGGGACTGGCATTGTCCTCATGCAGCATTTCTGACTGCACCGATCCGGCCAGATACTCGAGGCTGGCGCGCTCGAGAACCGATACAGGCATTCTGGGATCACGCGCCGGCAATGAGTCTGTGACGTTGCGATAAAGAATGGTTCATGCAATCCGCGCCGTGGTTTCACACAACGAAGATAGCGAAGGCTAAAGCCGGAGCAAGCCGCCTGATTTCTATGATCCCAATGGCCACCATCGCAGGGAACGACCGTATCGACTGCCAGAATGCAGGCGGCTACCGTCATGCGTAACAAAACGTAAATTGGGCAGGCGATTTTTAACCCAATTAACTTCCAGGCGGAAGTTTTATGGTTACCTCTACAAAGAAGGCGGAATGGCGCGGAAGGCCCACGTGGCGGAAGGCAGCCGGAGTCGAACCGACCTGAGAGCGACTGACGCCCTCAACTGGGTTTGAAGCCCAGCCGCGCCACCGGACACGAATGCCTTCCTACGGTGATTAACCTACACGTTGCCGATCAAAAAAATCAAAGCAGATCGAGCCAGCGACTATCCGTGCGCAGCAAATGCAGCCCACGGTGGAAGCGAGTATATCCAACCCGGTCGAAGAACTCCAAAAGCTGGATCGCGCGTTTCCGGCCCAACCCGGTGACGTCGCGAAACGGTGCGGCCGCAACCGTGCCCGCATTCTTTTGCGCCTCGGCAGCCGCAATCGAGGCCAATTCCCGAATCGTCTCCGGGTGGTAAAAGAGATCACGCACGACCTGAAACAGCTCGCCCTGCCGCGCAAGTTTGCGCATCAATTGACGCACACGCTCCTCCGGTACGCCATGCGCGTTGGCCAGATCGCGCACCCACGGCGGATCGAAACGGCCGGCTTTCACTGCGGGCAGCAGCGTCGCCGCGAGCGCGCGATCCGCGTCGTCGAGCGTCACCGCATGGCCCGGCAGATGCAGCCAGGGCCCGCGTTTGACGATCTCGCCACGCGTCGCGGCATCGTCGACAAGCGCGCGCCACAGCGCGTCGTCCACCAGCGGCGCCGCGATGCGCCGCAAACGCGAGATGTCCGGGCCCAACTCGTCCGGCGAGCGTTCGTGGTACTGCGCGAGCGTCGCCGTCAATCGCGAATTGAGCGCTTGCCAAAGCGCGTCGGCCACTAGCAATGCGTCCTCGCCTGGCAACTCCACTACCCGCGTATTGGCCGGCAACGCGAGCGCGGCCGCCGGCATGCCCGTCAAACGCTGCAGCAGCGAGCGCGACAAGCCATGCGGTGCTCTCGCGAAGACGGCGTCGAGCGTGCCGGTGTCGAGCATGGTCTGAAGCGCGTCGAGCCACGTCAGCCGCTCGGCCGAACGACGCTTGCGTGACGGCGCGAACGGATCGAGCACATGACCGCCGCCGACCGTGCGATTGGCCTGCGCGTTGCGCACCACGAAGCGATCGCTCGGCAGCGCGCAAACCGGTCGCTCGAATACGAGTTGAACGCGGGCACGCTGACCGGCGCCGAGTGTTTCGCCATCGAGCAACGCGATATGCGCAACCTGGTGCTGCGTGCCCAGATGCACATGCAGCGGCGCCCAATGCTCCAACGCGTGCGGTGCATCGGCGAGCAGCGTGAGCATGACGTCGATTCGCTCCGACGCTTGCGAAAGCCGCGGATCGACGATCCAGTCGCCACGATCGATCGCGCTCTTCTCGATGCCCGCCAGGTTCAATGCACAGCGTTCGCCAGCGCGTCCGCTCTGCGCCGGACGATTTTGCGCATGGATGCTGCGCACACGCACCGGTTGGTTCTTCGGCGCGAGCAGCATCGTGTCGCCCACCGCTACGCGGCCCGACACCACAGTTCCGGTCACGATCGTGCCTTGGCCCGAGAGCGTGAAGACACGATCGACCGCGAGACGGAACAGGCCGTCGTCGCGCTTCATTTGCCACGCCGCGGCCGCCGCGTGCAGATGCGCCTTCAACGCGGCCACGCCGGGATCGTCGGCCTGCACTGCGCAAGTATCGAACACGGGCGCGTCCTGAAGTACGCTGCCGCTCAGAAACGCCCGTACTTCATCATGTACTTCGCGCAGACGTTGCGCGTCGACGCGGTCCACCTTGGTCAGCGCGACGGCGCCTTGCCGAATCCCAAGCAGTTCGACAATCGCCAGATGCTCGCGCGTTTGCGGCATCACGCCGTCGTCGGCGGCGATCACCAGCAGCGCGAAATCGATGCCGCTCGCGCCCGCGGTCATCGTATGCACGAGCTTTTCGTGACCCGGCACATCGATCAAGCCGAGCACGTCGCCGTTCTCCAGCGGCACGTACGCGTAGCCCAGTTCGATCGAAATGCCGCGCGCCTTTTCTTCCTTGAGACGATCCGTATCGACGCCCGATAGCGCTTTCACCAGGCTCGTCTTACCGTGGTCGATATGCCCCGCCGTACCGACGATCATGCGCGCGCGCCTTTCAATTGCTCGAGCAGTTGCGCTTCATCGGCGGCTTCAAGACAGCGCAGATCGAGGCGCAACGCGTCGTCCGCGATGCGGCCGATCACGGGCCGCGCCATCTCCCGCAGCATCTTTTCGAGCGCGAGCAATTGACGGCCACCGCGCTTACCGTCCGCCATTCTGACGACCAGACCGTAACTCGGCAGCACGTCGACCGGCAACGCGCCGCTGCCGATCTGGCTGAACATCGGCTCCGCCGTCACCGCATAGCGTTCGCCGACTGCATGCTGCAACGCGTGTTGCACGCGCTCCGCGGCGAGCCGGATGTCGTCGGCAGCACGGGTCAATAAGCGCAACGTGGTGAGCCGCTCCGTGAGCCGCTCCGGCGCACGATAAAGCTGCAACACAGGCTCCAGCGCCGCGAGCGTCAGTTTGCCGACGCGCAACGCGCGCTTGAGCGGATGCTTCTTGATCTTCGCGATCAGATCGCGTCGCCCGACGATCAAACCGGCTTGCGGACCGCCAAGCAGCTTGTCGCCGCTGAACGTGACGAGGTCCGCACCGGCCTCGATGGTTTCGCGCACCGTCGTCTCACGCGGCAAGCCCCATTGGCTCAGATCGACCAGCGTGCCGCTGCCGAGATCCACGGCAACCGCGAGGCCGCGCGCGTGGGCGAGCGGCGCGATTTCATCCAGACCGACCTCTTTGGTAAAGCCGCTGATCGCATAGTTGCTCGCGTGGACTTTCATCAGCAGCGCGGTTTGCGGGCCGATGGCTTCCTCGTAGTCCTTCAGATGTGTGCGGTTCGTCGTGCCGACTTCACGCAACTTCGCGCCCGCGCGGCTCATGATGTCGGGAATGCGAAACGCGCCGCCGATTTCAACCAGCTCGCCACGCGACAAGATGACTTCTTTCTTCGACGCCAACGCGGACAGCGTGAGCAGCACCGCGGCCGCGTTGTTGTTGACCACGGTGGCCGCTTCGGCGCCGGTCAATTCGCAGATGAGCTCATCGATCAGATCGTCGCGGTCGCCCCGCTTACCGGTGCCAAGATCGAATTCCAGGTTCGCGGGTTGCGTGAGCGCTTTCATGACGGCCTGAACCGCCTCGTCGGGCAGCAATGCACGACCGAGATTGGTATGCAGCACCGTGCCGGTCAGATTGAAAACGCTACGCAAGCGCAACTCGTTGCGCTTGCGTAGCGCGGCATCGACCGCGCTCTTCAGTTGCGCAACGTCGAGCGCGCTCATGGACGCATCGCCCGATTGCGCGCCGGCGCGCCAGGTGTCGAGCGCCTCGCGCACCGCAGTCAACACCTGCGTGCGGCCATATTCGGCGAGCAGCACCGCGAATTCGGCCGACGCCATCACCTTTTCCACCGACGGCACGCGCGCCATCAACGCCCGCAATTCAGAGCCGCTCACGTCGCTCACGAGGCAATCCCTCTTCCAGTCACATTCACTCGCTGCTAGTCGGACTCGCCGGAAGACTCGTCCGCGCCGGCGCCCTGTTCGGGCCACAGCCACGGATGCGGCGATGCCCGCCGGTAACCCTCCGCCCCCATCAGCAGATCCAGCGTGAGACTGGCGAGATCGTCCGCGAACGGTTCGAAATCGTAGTCCTTCGACTGAATGCCGATCTTCCGGTAAGTATGGCATTCGTCGCACGATTCCGCTTTCAAAGCGGCGTTCTTCGATTCGGCTTCGCGCGCGGCTTCGTCGGCATCGGGCGAGCCGATTGTGTGATAAGCGATGCCTTTGGTCGAATCGCAATTCGAGCACTTCGTGCGAACCATGTGCCATTCGGTGGAGCACAGGCCGCATTGCAGGTAGCGATAATTGTCGTACGCCCCCCCCACGCGCACGATGCTCGCCACCGGATGCGATCCGCACACGGGACACAGGCCGAGCGTCTCGAGGTACGGCACCTCGCGCTTGCCGATATCAGCGGCGAGGTCGGTCCACACCACTTGCAGCGCGGCTACGATGAACGGCGCGCTCGCCGGATCGATTTCTTCGAAGCGCTGCGCGAAGATCGCGTCGGCCTGTGATTCGAGCGCGGTGGCGTCGAGCGTGCGCAGCCGGTCGATCAGCGCTTCGAGCGGCGGCGTGAGCGGGCCTGCGGCTGCCACCTTGTCGAGTAACTGCCGCAACACGTCGCGCCAAGCCGGATCGCGTACGCCGGAAAGCGCGGGAATCAACGGCATGGAATGCTGCTGCGCACTCGCGATCAACTCGGCGCTGGGCGGCTGCGCCTTGAAGCTGGCGATCACGGCTTGCTGCGCGTCGGCGAGCACTGCCATCAGGCGCAAATAGCCGGCGATCGGGTTGTCGAGCGCCGCAAGCTGGCGCAGCCGCGCGGCGCGCGCGGCAAACACCGCAAGCCGTTCCGGCATGCGAATGCGCGGAATTGCCGAGTGATCGAGCGATTCGATATCGCCGGCTTCGAGAATACGTTGAACCACAGTATCGACCTCTGAAAACTGAAGAGCCGCCGCCGTTCATTGAACAGGAGCGGCGGCTCGGGTGCGGCGCGCCGGCAGCCGCGCTGTCTTTGATAACCTATGCGTGGCCCGCTATTTTCCGATGATTTCCTTGAACCAGTTCGGGTGATGCTTTCGCGCCCAGCCATAGGTCACCGTGCCGCGCGTCATGGCGCCGATCGACCCTTTGATCCACAACGCCGCATAAATATGCACGACGATGCCGACGATCAGCACGAACGCCGCCGCGGCATGGACGAGCGCCGCGAGCCGGATGATCCCGATCGGAAAGTAGAACGAGAAATAGCGCCGCCAGATAACGATGCCGCTCGCCAGCAACAGCAGCAGGCAGATCACCATGGTAAAAAATAGCAGCTTTTGACCGGCGTTGTACTTACCGATCGCGGGGAGCTTTTCCTCGCGATTGTTGAGCACGTCGTCGATCTGCCTCATCCACTGAAGGTCGGCTTTGTCGAGATAGTTGTGATGCCAGAAGCGCAGCGCAAGAATCAGAAACGACAGGAACATCACGCAGCCGACGAATGGATGCAGAATCCGCGTCCATTGCCCGCCGCCGAAGATCGCGTAAAGCCACGACATGGCCGGATGAAACATGGCGAGGCCGGAGAGCGCTAAAAGGACGAACGTGATCGCGGTAATCCAATGATTCGTACGCTCATTCGGCGTGTAGCGCACGATCAAACTGTTGCCTCTCACGTCCTTCAGACCGGTGTGCTCAGGGTGCTTCATTGGATGCCTCCCGCGAACGGCGTACTTCGTCGGCTTCGTGCTGGGCTTCGGCTTCATCGGCCTCCGACACCTCGTTCGGACCGACGCGCGTGTAGTGGAAGAACCCGGCTATGGCCGCAAACGCGATACCTGCGAGCGCCAGCGGTTTTGCCAAACCTTTCCACAGCGTCACCATCACGCTGATCTTCGGATTCTGCGGCAACCCGTGATACAGAGTGGGCTTGTCGGCATGATGCAGCACGTACATCACATGCGTGCCGCCCACGCCGGCGGGATCGTACAAACCGGCATTCTGGAAGCCGCGCTCCTTCAGATCTTCAATCCGGTCCGAGGCCTGCTGCTTCATGTCCTCCTTGGTGCCGAACATGATCGCGCCGGTCGGGCACGTCTTCACGCAAGCCGGTTCCTGGCCGACCGCCACGCGGTCCGAACACAGCGTGCACTTGTACGCGCGGTTGTCCTGCTTCGAAATGCGCGGTATGTTGAACGGGCAACCGGTGATGCAATAGCCGCAGCCAATGCAGTTTTCCTCGTGAAAATCCACGATGCCGTTCGTGTACTGCACGATCGCGCCCGGCGACGGACAAGCCTTCAGGCAACCCGGATCCTCGCAGTGCATGCAACCGTCCTTGCGGATCAGCCACTCGAGATCGCCTTCGGTGTTCTCGTATTCCGAGAACCGCATGACGGTCCACGAATGCTCGGTCAGATCGCGCGGATTGTCGTAGATGCCGGTATTCGTGCCGATTTCATCGCGCAGATCGTTCCATTCCATGCAGGCGGTCTGACACGCCTTGCAGCCAATGCACTTCGACACGTCGATGAGCTTGGCGACCGTACCCGTGACCGGCACACGCACTTGCGGTTCAGGCAAGGTCGTGGCGGAGAGGCGTTTGATGTCCAGTGATTGCAGTGCCATCTCTTCTCCCCTATGCCTTTTCGACCTTGACGAGGAACGATTTGAATTCCGGTGTTTGCGAATTCCCATCGCCCACGGAGGGCGTCAGCGTGTTGACGAGATAGCCCGGCTTCGCGAGTCCCTTGAAGCCCCAATGCAACGGCAATCCGACTGTCTGGACTTTCTTTCCTTCGATCATCAGCGGTTTGATCCGCTTGGTGACGAGCGCCACGGCAATGATATGCCCGCGATTGGACGACACCTTGATACGATCTCCGGCCACCACGCCAACCTCCTTCGCCAGATCTTCGCCGATCTCCACGAACTGCTGCGGCTGCACGATCGCGTTCAAGCGCGCGTGCTTGGTCCAGTAGTGGAAATGCTCCGTCAAACGATACGTGGTCGCCGTATGCGGGAAGTTCTCGTGCGTACCGAACGCGGCCCGGTCATCGGGGAACACGCGTGCCGCCGGACTGCTGACAACCGTCTTGTTGTTCGGATGCAGCGGGTTGTAGCCAAGCGGCGTTTCAAACGGCTCGTAGTGCTCCGGGAACGGCCCTTCAACCAGACCGTCGCGCGAGAAGAAACGCGCCACGCCTTCCGCGTTCATGATGAACGGATTCATGCCGTTTTCGGGCGGTTCGTCGGCCTTGAAGTCGGCAACGTCCGCTCCCGTCCACGCCTTGCCGTTCCACGCGACCAGCTTGCGCGTCGGATCGAACGGCTTGCCGCTGACGTCGCATGAAGCACGGTTGTACAGAATCCGCCGGTTCGCCGGCCAGGCCCACGCCCAGTTCAGCGTATTGCCGATGCCGGTCGGGTCGGAGTTGTCGCGGCGGCCCATCTGGTTGCCCGCCTGGGTCCACGAGCCGCAAAAGATCCAGCAGCCGCTCGCGGTGCTGCCGTCGTCGCGTAACTGCGCGAAGCTCGACAGCTGCTCGCCCTGTTTGGCGAGCACCTTGGTTTTATCGGTAGGGTCGGTGACGTCGGTGAGCGCCTTGCCATTGAACTCCATGGCGATTTCTTCGGGCGTCGGGCTTTCCGGGTCGGCATACGGCCAGCTCATCTTGAGAATCGGATCGGGATATTTACCGCCGTCCTTTCGGTAAGCCGCGCGGATACGCAGCCACAGCCCAGACATGATCTCGAGGTCGCTCTTCGCTTCTCCCGGCCCGACCGCGCCCTGCCAGTGCCACTGCAGCACACGGCTGGAACTGACCAGCGAGCCGCGTTCTTCCGCGAAACAGGTGGTCGGCAAACGGAACACCTCCGTTTGAATCTTCGACGGATCGACGTCGTTGAACTCGCCGAAGTTCTTCCAGAACTCCGACGTTTCCGTAGCGAGCGGATCCATGATGACCAGCCACTTCAGCTTGGCGAGACTCGCGCCGATCTTCGCCTTGTTCGGCGCCGCGGCAAGCGGGTTGAAGCCCTGCGCGATGTAGCCGTTCATCTTGCCTTGATTCATCAGCTCGAAGACCTGCAGCATGTCGTACGACTTATCGAGCTTGGGCAGATAGTCGAAACCGAAGTTGTTCTCGGCGGTCGCGTTGTCGCCCCACCATGACTTCATGAAACTGACGTGGAACGCGCGATAGTTGCGCCAGTAGCTCAACTGATTCGGCCGCAGCGGCTGGCTTGCGCGTTTGGCGATGAAGGCGTCGAAGTCCTGCTCGGCTTCCAGCGGTAGCGTCATGTAACCCGGCAACAGGTTCGACATCAGGCCGAGGTCGGTCAAACCCTGAATGTTCGAGTGACCGCGCAGCGCATTCATGCCGCCGCCCGCAATGCCGATATTGCCCAGCAGCAATTGCACCATCGCGCCGGTGCGGATGATCTGCGCGCCGATCGAGTGATGCGTCCAGCCGAGCGCGTACAGGATCGTACCGGCGCGCCCCGGAACCGCCGTCGATGCAAGCATCTCGCACACCTTGAGGAATTTTTCCCTGGGCGTGCCGCACGTGCTTTCGACCTGCTCGGGCGTATAGCGCGAGTAGTGCTGCTTCATCAACTGATAGACGCAGCGCGGGTGCTGCAAGGTCGGATCGACTTTGGCATAGCCGTCGTCGCCGCGTTCGTAGTCCCACGAACTCTGGTCGTACTTGCGTTTGCCGGCGTCGTAGCCGGAATAGAGACCGTCGGTAAACGAAAAGTCCTCACGAACGATGAACGGCATGTCCGTGTAGTTCTTCACATACTCGTGCTGGATCTTGTCGTTGGTGAGCAGATAGTTGATCACCCCGCCCAGGAACACGATGTCCGAGCCGGTCCGAATCTGCGCGTAATAGTCCGCAACCGATGCCGTGCGCGTGAAGCGCGGATCGACCACGATCAACCTCGCCTTGCGATGCGCTTTGGCTTCGGTGACCCATTTGAAACCGCACGGGTGCGCCTCGGCCGCATTGCCGCCCATTACCAGAATCACATCCGCGTTCTTGATGTCGACCCAATGGTTCGTCATCGCTCCACGGCCAAACGTCGGGGCAAGACCTGCCACCGTCGGGCCATGTCAGACACGCGCCTGATTGTCGAATGCGAGCATGCCAAGACTGCGGACAGTCTTGTGCGTCAAATAACCCACTTCATTGCTGCCGGCCGACGCCGCGAGCACGCCAGTGGTCAGCCAGCGGTTGACCTTCTTGCCATCTGCCGTTGTTTCGACAAAGTTGGCATCGCGATCTTCCTTCATCAATTTCGCAATGCGGTCGAGCGCGTCTTCCCATGAAATGCGTTTCCATTCATTCGAACCCGCCGCACGGTACTCCGGATACTTCAGACGGCTCTCGCTATGAATGAAGTCGATCAGGCTCGCGCCTTTCGGGCACAGCGTGCCGCGATTGACCGGATGATCGGGATCGCCTTCGATATGGATGATGCTGGACTTTGCATTCTTGGCGTTGTCGCCGAGCCCGTACATCAGGATGCCGCAGCCTACCGAACAGTACGGGCAGGTATTGCGGGTTTCGGTTGTGCGCGACAACTTGTACTGACGAACCTCCGCTAACGCGGGCGCCGGTGAGAAGCCCATGAGGGCGAGACTCGATCCGGCTAGCGTGGTGGCGGAAACCTTCAGAAATTGTCGCCGGGACATATGGGTCATCGAATGGCCTCGGCTCTTTATGGGGACACTAATAACGATTATAGAGAGCGGTATGAAATTCTGCAGCGAGGAGTTATACCTTCCTCAGTGCAACCAAATATGAATTGCCACAGCCGGTTTCATCAGTCGAGGCACTGTTATTGCTGACAGGAGGAGGCGCACCGACGCTTACTCTGACCTTTGGCGCACTTATGACCGCTCCGCTTCTCACATTTTCTTCCGCAGACACAATTTACGGCGCATTGAAATGGCGTGCGTCGGCCCGTGTCGTGTCGCTTGCGCTGGGTGGTGCGATGCTCGTACTGAGCTCGCACGGCGTTGCCCAGATCACACAAAGTGGCGGTTCGTCGCAGCAGGAGAACCGCACTTCTTCGATGGGATCGGCGCCCGATTCGTCCACCTCGGCAGTTCATGAATCGCATAAGCCACAGACGAAGGATGGCGGTTCGGCAAACACGCGCGGCAAGACTGGCGGGCAGGGTCACAAGCCCCAAGGCGCGGGCGGCTTCGATAACGGGCTCTACGGCACCGGCGCGGGCAGCAACAAATAACGATTGCCGCAGCTTCGTGACACGCTCTATTGCTGCAGGCGCATGACGAACACGCCGCACGTAATGGGTAACTTCACAGGAATCGACAACGTGTTTGGCGCTTTGCGCGGCTCGCTTCGACGACCGCCGCCCTGCGCATTGCCCGAACAACCATCATAATGGCGGTCATTTGTCGCTCGAAATGCCCGCCACAATGACCGATACCCCAAGCCACGCAAGCGCGTCGCCCCGTCTGACCAGTCTGTCGCATGGCGGCGGTTGCGGCTGCAAGATCGCCCCAGGCCTGCTCGCCGACCTGCTCAAACGCAGCGCGCCGCTGCCGTTTTTTCCCGATCTGCTGGTCGGCAACGACACAGCCGACGACGCCGCCGTCTACAAGCTCAACGACGATCAGGCGATCGTCGCCACGACCGACTTCTTCATGCCGATCGTCGACGATCCGTTCGACTTCGGCCGCATCGCCGCGACCAACGCGCTGTCCGACGTCTATGCCATGGGCGGCAAGCCGATCATGGCGCTGGCCATCGTCGGCATGCCAATCAACGTGCTGCCGCACGATGTGATCGCGGCCGTGCTGAAGGGCGGCGAATCCGTGTGCGCCGAAGCCGGCATCCCGCTCGCCGGCGGTCATTCGATCGATTCGGTCGAGCCGATCTACGGCCTCGTCGCCATCGGCGTGGTCGACCCGAAGCGTGTCAAACGCAACGCGGGCGCGCAAGCCGGCGATGTGCTGATCCTCGGCAAGCCGCTGGGCGTGGGCATTCTCTCGGCAGCCCTCAAGAAAGACCGGCTCGACGCGGCCGGCTACGCCGCCATGATCGGCGCGACGACCAAGCTCAACCGGCCGGGCGCGGACCTGTCCAGACTCGAAGCCGTGCACGCGCTCACGGATATCACCGGTTTCGGCCTGCTCGGCCATACATTGGAACTGGCGCGCGGCTCGAACCTCACCGCTCGCGTGCGCTACGCGGATCTGCCGTGGCTGCCGGACGTGGTGAGCCTCGCGGCAGCCGGCATTTTTACCGGTGCTTCGGGGCGCAACTGGGACGCATACGGTAAAAACATCGTTTTGCCATCCTCATTTTCCGCGGCGGCGCGCACGCTGCTCACCGACCCGCAAACCTCGGGCGGCCTGCTAGTCTCCTGCGCACCGCAAGCCGTCGACGAAGTGCTCGCGCTGTTCCGCGCCGACGGGTTCGGCGAGGCGTGCGTGATCGGCGAAATGGTCAGTGGAGAAGGGCGGGTCGAGGTTATCTAAGCCGCGAGCGGCAGGAGGAAATGCGATCGGTATTTACGACGCGTGCGATAATTTCATCCCGCCGCAGCCGACACGTTGTGTCCCCAAGTCCTTGAAAAACCTACTCGCCAGCCTCGAACATGCCGGTGATTTCGACGAAATCATCGATGTGCGCACGCCTCTCGAGTTTGCGGAAGACCATATTCCAGGCGCGCTCAACGCGCCCGTGCTGAGCAACGAAGAGCGCGTGCTGGTCGGTACGACATACAAGCAGGTATCGCCGTTCGAAGCCACGCGCATCGGTGCGGCGCTGGTCGCGCGCAATATCGCGCACCATCTGGAGACGACGTTCGCCGACCGGCCGCGCAACTGGCGGCCGCTGATCTATTGCTGGCGCGGCGGCAAACGCTCGGGTTCGGTAACCATGCTGTTCAATATGATCGGCTGGCCGGCGCGCCAACTCGAAGGCGGCTACAAGACCTATCGGCGCGCCACGCTGGACACGCTCCTTACCTTGCCGAAGGCCTTCTCCTACATCGCGCTGGTCGGCCCGACCGGCAGCGGCAAGACGCGCCTGCTCGCGGCCCTGAACACCGCGGGCGCGCAGACGCTGGACCTCGAAGCACTGGCAGCGCATCGCGGCTCGTTGCTCGGCGCCTGGGCCGGCGTGCCGCAGCCTTCGCAGAAGCGTTTCGATACGCTACTCGTGAGCGCGCTACGCACATTCGATCCGGCACGGCCGGTGTTCGTTGAAGCCGAGAGCCGGCGCATCGGCTCCATCGCGCTGCCGCTCGCGCTGCTCGACACGTTTCATCAGGGCCGCTGCGTCGAGGTGATCTCGAACCCCGAAGATCGCGCGGCCTTCCTGCTGCACGACTATGCCCATCTGTTCGACGATCCCGAGTCACTCAAGGGACAGTTGCAACGAATGATCGGTTTGCATAGCCGGGAACGTGTCGCGGGTTGGCAGCAGCTCGTCGACGACAACCGGCGCGCCGACCTCGCGCACGAGTTGATCGAGCGGCACTACGATCCGGCGTATGCGCGTAGCAGCCATCAGCATTTCGTCCAGCTGGCGCGCGCATTGCAATGGAATTTCCGTCCCAACGACGCCGATGTCGTCGGCCAGGCGAAGGCACTGCTTGCTGAACTCGACAGCAGCGCACTCGCTGTCGTCTGATTAAAACCAACGTTCAAGACCACTATGCAATCAACCCTTCGACAACCACGAGTCGCGCTAGGCTGGATCGTCTTTCTGCTGATCGCCGTGGTCGGCCTCTTTTACGTGAAGTGGTTCCCGTACTACAACCGGGCGTTCGTGGCCGCGAGCCAGCACTCCATCGGCAAGTCGATCCTGATGGGCACGTCGGCGAGCGCGCCGGCGGCGTCGTGGCAGTCTGCCATCGACTACGCTCTCGCCTACGGCAAAGCCATCTGGCAAGCCATGGTGCTCGGGTTGCTGCTCGGCTCCGCGGTGCAGGCGCTGATTCCGCCGCAATGGGTCGCGCGCGCGCTCGGCCGGACCGATTTCAGCAGCGTGGTGAAGGGTGGCTTGCTGTCGTTGCCGGGCATGATGTGCACGTGCTGCGCCGCGCCGGTGGTAGCGGGTTTGCGGGCGCGTCAGGCGGCGCCGGGCGCGGCGATCGCGTTCTGGCTCGGCAATACCGCGTTGAATCCGGCTACGCTGATCTTCATGGGCTTCGTGCTCGGCTGGCAGTGGACGGGCCTGCGCCTCGCCTTGGGCATCGTGATGGTGTTCGGCCTCGGGTATCTGGTGAACCGCATGGTTACGCCGAAGGAAGCCGAAGCGTCGCGCGAAGCGATGGCGCAACTGGTCGCCGGCGATGTGCCCGGCACCGCTTTCGCACGCTGGGTGAAAATCCTCGGCACGATGACGCTGCGGCTCGTTCCCGAATACATCGTGCTCGTGCTGATTCTCGGCGCGGCGCGCACGTGGCTGTTTCCGCACGTCGGACCGGAGATCGACAACAGCCTGCTGTGGATCGTCGCGCTGGCCATCGCCGGCGCGCTGTTCGTGATTCCGACCGCGGGCGAAGTGCCGATCATCCAGGCCATGCTCTCGTTCGGCATGGCGGCCGGCCCGGCAGGCGCGTTGCTGATGACGCTGCCGCTGATCAGCGTACCGTCCATGGCCATGCTCGGACGCTCGTTTCCGCGGCGCGTGCTGACGGTCGTGGCGTTGGCCGTCGTGGTGTGTGGCGTGATCAGCGGATTGCTGGCGGTAGCCTTGGGGTTTTGACACATGAAACGTATTGCCGCATTTGCCTTGACGTGCTGGTCGGCGGCCGGCCTGCTTTACTTCGGACAGCATTCGGTGGCGCTGATCGTGGTGAGCGGTGTGGTTGCGCTGGCCGGGTTTGATCTGCTTCGTCCGTGACCGCGCGTCGAGGCTCGCCTACGCCGCCAGCGCTTCGCGAATCGCGGCGAGCCACAACGCCACCGCATGCGCGCCAGGATCCACGTGACCTGGCGCGCGATCGCCGACATAACTCGAACGCCCACGCCGTGGATGCATCGACGCCGTCTGCGATGTGCCCGCGCTTGCGTCGCGCGCTGACGGCAGTTTATTCAGTGGCGAAACCGGAAGGCTTGACTGTACCGCGCATCGGCAAATGACGACGCGATACGGCGACGCTGGACGTGCAAAGGCATTCACGGCGAACACGCGACGTTTCGTCTAGCGCAAGGGAATACAGAGGAGAGAAGTGGGCAGGACAGCGGCACGATGGACTATGCGCCGGGTGATGCGAGAACCTGACAGTAGACGAAAGCGAAACCGCTTTCGTCTACGTCACGGATGCGTTGGTAGGCTCGATTGGATTCGAACCAACGACCCCCACCATGTCAAGGTGGTGCTCTAACCAACTGAGCTACGAGCCTTTAGAGGCGCGAATTATAGAGAACCCGCACGCTCAGCACAAGCCCTTGACGGCACTTCTGTCGATTCAATTCGCCGATGTCCACTCGGTCTGCGTATCCAGCGGATAAACCGGCCGCTTCACCTGCTTGAAAGCGAACAGGCCGTAATCCGAACTCGTCACACCGCGGCTATCGCATTCCACCAGCGCCGCCGCAATCGGCACGAACACCGGGCGGCAGTACATGCGCGATTTGAGCAACAGGAAACGCGCGCGACGCGGATCGATGCCGACACTCTCGAACACGCCGAGGTCCCACGGCTCGTGCGTGCGCTCGGTCATCACGAGTTTGACGGTGCCCGTGTCGAGGACCGCGGCGCGTCCCATGAAGGCGCGCTGGCCGGTGTAGGTCGGGCCGCTGATCACGTACTCGCCGTCGGTCAGCGCGCGCACCACGCCGGTCACGGAGAGCGGCGGACGCGGCTTGAGCGCATCGCTCGCGACCTTGTTGCCGATGGTCACCGTCACCGTGCTGCCGACGCCCGCCGACATCAACGCCGCGACCGCTTGCGGATCGCATAACGGCCCACTCACGATGCCTTCGAGCTTCTGCTTCAAGGCTTCCTCGAGCAGATCCATCGTGTCGCACGTGCCGCCCGACATGCAGTTGTCGCCGTGATCGAGGAGGAGCACGGGCTTGTCGGCGTCCACTGCGAGCGCGGCGGCTTGCGCGACAGATTCAACGAGCGGCGCGCTGCGATATACGAAATCTTCGCGCTCGTTCCAGATCTGCCGCGCGATGCGTTCCGCTACCGCTTCGGCTTGCTCCGGATCGCCGTCGCCCACCACCACGACGCTGATGCATGGTGCCTCGATATCGGCGAGCGAGAAGCCGGACAGCACCGACACCGCCAGCATGCCGTCGGTCTCGGCCGCGCGCGCGGCGTCGACGGCGCGCTTCATCGCGCCTTCGGCAGTCGCGCTGCGCAGCGTGTGCGTGAGCAACGGCGGCTGGCGCCAGGCGATCACAGGCTTCGCCTTACCGTGAATCAGGTCGAACATCAAACGCGCGGCGTGCGCGCCGGTCTCGTACATATCGACGTGCGGATAGGTCTTGAAGCTGACGATCACGTCGGCGTTGTCGATCATCTTTTGCGTGACGTTGCCGTGCAAGTCGAGCGCGACCGCGATCGGCGCATCCGGCAGCAGCGCGCGCACGCGTTCGAGCAAATCGCCCTCGCCGTCGTTCGAATTCTCGGCGACCATCGCGCCGTGCAGATCGAGCATGACGGCGTCGCAACCCACGGCGGCCGACACGATCGCCTCGCATATCGCATCGTAAGCAGCGGCCTCGACCGGCCCGCTCGGATTCGCCGACGCCGACACAGGCGTCACGATGTCGGCATGCTCACGTTCGGCTGCGTCGATGAACGCGGCCATCGCTGTCTGCATGCCTTTGTTGTCGTTGAACGCGTCTTCGCCATAGCTGGGCCCGTTACGGCCGAATGCCGCCAACGGCGTGGCCACCGGAGAAAACGTGTTGGTCTCGTGATTCATCCGCGCGATGAGGATCTTCATGCGTCCGCGCTCCCCGCTTTCTGCGCGGCGTTCAGCATGGCCTGCAGCAGTACGTTGCAACCAGCTTCGAGATGATCCGCTCGCGCGTCTTCGATTTCGTTGTGACTGATACCGTCTTTGCACGGCACGAAGATCATCGCTGCGGGCGCAACTCTCGCGAGATAGACGGCATCGTGGCCGGCGCCGCTGATCACGTCCATCGACGAAAAGCCGAGCGTGTCCGCGCCCTGCTTCACGGCGCCGACCAGTTCAGCCGCGAACGGTTGCGGTGGGAAATACACCACCTGTTCGACGTCCACCGTGATGCCGGTTTTCTCGCTCGCCACTGCGCATGCGGCGCGCAATGCGCTATCCATTGCCGTGAGCGTGGCATCGTCGGCGGCGCGCAGATCGACGGTGAGTGTCACGCGGCCTGGAATCACATTGCGTGAGTTCGGATGCACGTCGAGCCAGCCGACCGTGCCGCGACCGTGAGGCGCGTGATCCATCGCAATGCGGTTGACGGCATGAATCAGATCGGCCGCGACGAGCAGCGCGTCGCGGCGCAATTCCATCGGCGTCGGGCCGGCGTGCGCCTCCATGCCGTGCACCGTCACGTCGTACCAGCGTTGACCTAGCGCGCCTTGCACCACGCCGATTGTTTTGTCGTGTGCTTCCAGCACGGGGCCTTGTTCGATATGGGCTTCGAAATAAGCGCCTACCGCATGCGGTTTTGCGATTTCACCGGCATATCCGATCCGAGACAGCGCGTCGCGTACCGTGATGCCCTCACGATCATGTTGTTCGAGCGCATGCTCAAGAGTAAATGCACCGGCGAAGACACCGGAACCCATCATCACCGGCACGAAACGCGATCCCTCTTCATTGGTCCACGCAGCGACTTCCAGCGGTGCAAGCGTCTGCACGTTGGCGTCGGTTAGCGTGCGCAGCACTTCGAGTCCCGCGAGCACGCCGTAGTTGCCATCGAATTTGCCACCTGTCGGCTGGGTGTCGATGTGACTGCCGGTCATCACCGGCGGCAGATCGTCGCGCAAACCGGCGCGGCGCGCGAAGATGTTGCCGATTGCGTCCACCCGCACGCTGCAGCCGATCTCCTTCGCCCACGCGATAAAGAGGTCACGTGCTTCGCGATCCAGTTCCGTGAGTGCGAGCCGGCACACACCGCCTTTCTCCGTGGCGCCGATTCGCGCGAGTTGCATGAGACTGTCCCAAAGCCGCGCGCCGTCGACTCGCAGATCGGCAAACGTCGCGACGGTTGTTGATTCATGAACTTGCATCGATGCTTCCTCGTGTTGAAGACTGAGTGCGCGTCAGACCACGCCGACGCCGAGATAACGGTCCTTGATCGAGTCGTCCGCCGCAAACGACGCGTTGTCGCCCGAATAGACGATCACGCCCTGCTCGATGATGTAGTGGCGATCCGCGAGTTGCGTGCACACTTCGAGATTTTGCTCGACCAGCAGAATCGCCACGCCCGCCTCGCGGATCAGCTTGAGCTGCGCGACGATTTCTTCGACGATCACCGGCGCGAGGCCTTCGACGGGTTCATCGAGCATCAGCAAACGCGGGTGATTCATCAGCGCGCGGCCGATTGCAAGCATCTGCTGTTCGCCGCCGGATAGCTGTGCGCCCCCGTTCGTGCGCCGTTCCTTTAAGCGCGGAAAAATGCGGTGGATGTCGTCGAGTTGCCACGGCGAATCTTTGCGCGCACCGAGCCGCAAGTTTTCTTCGACCGTGAGCAGACGAAAGATGCCGCGATGCTCGGGCACGAAACAAACACCCCGCGATGCGATCTTGTGCGGTGGCATGCCGCTGATCCTGGCGCCGTTGAACGTGACGGTGCCGCGCTGCGGCGTGACGACGCCTGCAATCGCTTTCAGCGTGGTCGATTTGCCGGCGCCGTTGCGGCCCAATAGCGTCACCGTTTCACCATCGTTGATCTGTAGGGAAACGCCTTGCAGAATGTGGCTCTTGCCGTAGAAACCGTGAATCTGCTGCACGTCGAGAATCATGCGCGGCCTCCGGTGATCATGTTGCCGAGATAGGCGCTGCGTACGCGCTCGTCGCCGCGAATGTCGTCGGGGCGCCCTTCCACCAGCACGCGCCCTTGCTGCATGACGGTGATCGTGTCGGAGATGTCCATCACGATGCCCATGTTGTGTTCAATAAGCACGACTGTGTAATCGTCGCGCAGACCGCGGATCAGCTGCTTCATGTCGTCGAGGTCGTCGATACCCATGCCCGAAGTCGGCTCGTCGAGAAAGATCGCCTTGGGCCGCGCGGCGAGCGCCATGCCGACTTCGAGCCGCCGCTGCTGGCCGTGCGAAAGCGCGCCTGCCGATACCTCGCTGAAACGCTGCAACGCGAGCCGTTCGAGCACGCTATCGACGATGTCCGCATGCGTGAGCGCGCCGTGCGGCGGCGTCCACGCATTCAACGCGCGCACTGCGTCGACACCTTGCGCGGCAAGCCGCAGATTTTCTCGCACGCTCAGGTTGGCGAACAGGCTCGTCACCTGGAACGAACGCGCGACGCCGCGCCGTACGCGTTTATGATCCGGCTCGCGCGTGACATCATGGCCGTCGAAAACAATCTTG
Organism: Paraburkholderia sp. BL18I3N2; assembly: GCF_003001875.1. Lineage (NCBI taxonomy): Bacteria > Pseudomonadati > Pseudomonadota > Betaproteobacteria > Burkholderiales > Burkholderiaceae > Paraburkholderia > Paraburkholderia sp. BL18I3N2. Next base: position 5,596 of record NZ_PVNC01000032.1, on the reverse strand, counting down.
CCTTCGGTGATAGGCAGCGTGCCGGTCAACACGTGAAAGAGCGTGGTTTTGCCCGCGCCGTTCGGTCCGATCACGGAATGCACCGTGCGCGGCATGATATTCAAGGTGACGTCGGAGAGCGCGGTGAATTTGCCGTAGCGCTTCACCACGCCGCTCGCTTGCAGAATGGCTTCGCTCATACGGACTCCTTGTCTGCGTCATTGCCTGCATCGGCGGATGATTTACGGCGCAGCGATTGCCAGATGCGTTCGCCCAATCCCCACAGACCGCGCTGCATGTATAGGCTGACCGCGATCAGTACGATACCGAGCAGCAAGAGCCAACGCGGCCACAATGTGGAGAGCCAGTCGGCGAACAGCACGTAGAACGCAGCGCCCAATACAGAGGCGAACAGATTGCCTGTGCCGCCGATTACCGTCATCACGAGGATCATTTCGCTCGTGTGATAGTCGATGTTGGAGAGCGGCGCGATGCCGGTCATCAGCGCGTGCAGCGCGCCCGCGAGACCCGTGACCGCGCCGGAGATCACGAACGCCATCAGTTTGAAGCGCTTGACGTCGTAACCGACCGCCGCCGCGCGTGCTTCGTTGTCGCGAATCGCGAGCAACGTACGGCCGAATACGGAGTGCGAGACGCGCATCAACAGCCAGAACACCACGAGGAACAACACCGCGACGAAGCCGTAGTATTGCCAGGGCGAGGTCAACGGCACGAGCGCTTTGCCGAACAAGCCCAACGCCGGGCGTGGAATGTCGAGCAAGCCGTTATCGCCTCCGGTCAGATCGGGCGTGGTGTAGGCGAGGAAGTAGAACAGTTGGCCGAATGCGAGCGTCAACATGACGAAGTACGTGCCGCGCTGGCGAATCGAAAACCAGCCGACCAGCGCCGCGGCCGCCGCGCCGATGAGAGCCGACGCAAGCAATGCCGCGGGCACTGGCAATCCTGTCCTGGTCAGGACCAGTCCCGCGCAATAGCTGCCCAACCCGAAGAAAATGCCCTGCCCGAACGAGAGCAAACCTGTGTGGCCCAACAGCAAATTGCAACCGAGTGCGGCGAGTGCGAACACCAGCACTTCAGTGGCCAGCGATCCCGAGCGTAACGTGAGCGGCAAAATGCACACGACAAGCAGCGCCAGCAACAGGAAGCGATAACGATGTAATGAATGCTTCAGGCCGGCTTGCGTCTTCGTAGAAACGGCGCTTTGCACGATAGGTTTCGATGTATCGATCATGCCGCTCTCCCGAGCAGACCGTTCGGTCGCAGCAATAGCACGGCGGCCATTGCGACGTAGATCATCAATCGCGCGCCTTCCGGCCACAAGGTGCTCATCACGCTTTGGACGATGCCCACCAGCAGTCCGCCCACCAGCGCGCCAAGGAAATTACCCATTCCGCCCACCACCACTACGACGAATGCGACGCTCAGCGCCTCGATGCCCATGAACGGATCGACGCCGCGAATCGGCGCGGCAAGCACGCCCGCCAACGCCGCCGTTGCGGCGCCGAGCGCGAACACGAGGCTGAAAACGCGCAACACGTTGATGCCGAGCAGCGAGACCATCTCCGTCGATTCGCTGCCCGCACGCACCGCGCTGCCGAGCCGCGTACCTTCCAGCACCCACCACAAAAGCGCGGCCAGTACCGCCGTGAAGCCGATCACGAAGAGACGGTACTTCGGATACACGAAGCTGCCCCAGATCACCACACCGTTCAGCACGTCGGGCACGGCCACGTTATCACCGAGCGGTCCCCAGATCAGGATCGCGCATTCCTGCACGACGAGCGCGAGACCGACGGTCACGAGAATATGAAACTCATGTTGCTGCGCATACACGTGCCGCAGAATCAGTTTCTCGACGACCCACGCAAGTGCGCCCACGACGATCGGCACGACTACAAGCGCGGTCCAGAAACTCATGGACCATTGCATCGCCTGATAGCAGAAGTACGCGCCGAGCAAATAGAACGCGCCGTGCGCGAAATTCACGAAGCGCAGCAGGCCGAACACGATCGACAAGCCGACCGCGAGCAGGAAATACAGCATTCCCACTCCGATGCCGTTGACGATCTGCAGGAGATAAACGTTCATGGCGTCCGTCTAAAGGGTGGTGCGAAGGGAAATCGCGATGCAGTGCTGCGATCTGCGCGCCGCGCCGGCGTGCGGCACTCGGGCGTCAGGCCATCTTGCAGCCGGTTTTGTCGAGCGGCAGGAACGATTGGCCGGAGCTCACGATATCCGCGTAGTCGTCGGCGTTTTTCATCTTGTTCTTCGCCTTGCCCTTCAACAGATAATAGTTCTTCAGCACCTGATGATCGCCTTTGCGGACTTCTTCCGGGCCGGTCAAACCATCGTATTTCAAGCCTTCGAGTGCGGCGACCACTTTCTTCGGGTCGACGTTGCCTGCTTTCACGATGCCGTCGAGCAGGATCTTCGTGCAGATATACGAACCTGCGAGGCTGTAGTTAGGGTTTGCTTTGAATGCGGTATTCGCGCGTTTGACGAGATCGCGGTTCAGCGGCGAATCGATGCCGTGCCAATACTGTGCGCCGAAATAGACGCCTTCGCACAGGTCCGCACCGAGCGATTCGAATTGCTCGAGTCCCGACGCCCAGGCCATCAGAATCGTGCAATTATTCTTCATACCGAAGCTCACGGCCTGGCGCAATGTATCGGACGATTGCGAGCCGAAGTTGAGAATCAGCAGCACGTCAGGCTTCGCGGCGACCGCATTCATCAGATAGCCGCTGAACTCTTTCTCATTGAGCGAGTGGTAGCTATTGCCTACATGTTCGATGCCCTTCTCTTTGAAGATCGTCTTCGCGGCCGAGAGCAAACCGTCGCCGAACACGTATTGCGGCGTGATGGTGTACCAGCGTTTGGCTTTGGGCATCATCTGGATCAGCGGACGCACCGTCTGCTCGATCGCACCGTAGGTCGGCACCGACCAGCGGAATGTGGCGTCGTTGCAGTCCTTGCCGGTGATTTCGTCCGCGCCGGCCGTCGTGATGAAAATGCCGCCTGCTTTCTCGACTTCCTTGCCCATTGCCAATGCTTCGGACGACAAAATACCGCCGGCAAAGAAGCGCGCATTCTTCTGTTGCGCGATTTCCTGCACTCGGCGCACAGCGGTTGCGGGCTTGCCCTCCGTGTCGAGCACCGTGTATGCGAGCGGCTGACCCAGCACTTTGCCGTATTGCTCGATAGCGAGCTTCATGCCGAGGTCGGCGTATTTGCCGTTCGCCGCGAATGGACCCGACATCGGCACTGGACAGGCAAACTGCAAGGCACCGGCCTGCGCGAACGCGCTTCGCGCGACCAGCGAGCCCAATGTCCCCGGAACGGCCGACAACGCGGCCAGCTTCAACATATTTCGGCGATTCAAAATGACGCTCCTTAGGAAAGAGACACGCACTGACCGACTACGAAACTGCACGCATTGCGCGAACCACTACTTGAACTTGCTGGCCGCCGTGAAGTTTTCCACCTCATCGGCTTTGTTCTATTTATCATGATAAATAGGTTGGACTTGATCGTAGGTACAATAAATTCTGGTGTCAATAAGGCAAAATTCCTGGCGGCATTGAACGGCCTTCCTGGCTGCGACGGCGCCGACGAATCGATCGAAGATCGTGCAGGACAAATTGGGAGCATCGAATATGGCCATGGACCGCGCCAAGGCTGGCGCTGCGATTGAGATCAAGCAGCAGAAACGCGGCGATCTGGTCGCGGAGGAAATCAAGCGGCTCATCACCGAGAAAGACCTGAAGCCAGGCGACCGGCTGCCGCGCGAGGTGGAGTTGCAGCAGCTCTTTTCGGTGAGCAAGAGCACGATCCGCGAGGCGTTGAAATCGCTCGAGGTGCAAGGGCTGATCAAAGTGACCACCGGGCCGAGCGGCGGCGGTATGGTGGTCGAGGTGCCGCTCGATCGTACTTTGCAACTTTTGCAGAATTATCTGTTCTTCAAGGACGTTTCGATCGACGACATCTATACCGTGCGCAAACTGCTGGAGCCCGAACTCGCGGCGGGGGCCGTGCCGCACCTGACGGAGCAGGACTTCGAAGCGCTCGACGCAAGCATTGCGTGTTGTGATCAACCGGCGTCGTCACATGGCGGAAAGGACATCGTGCGGCAGCGGCAGGAAGACGTGAATTTCCACGACATCCTCGCGGCGGCAAATCCGAATCCGTTCCTGCGCTTCAGTTGCGAGTTGATCAATGAAATGATCCGGCAGCTCATCGAGTTTCGTAACGACACGCCGCAAGCGGAGCATGAGCGGTTCGGTCAGGCGAACGTCAAGATTCACAAAGCGATTACGAAGGCCGCGCGTGAGCGTGATGTGGAGAAGGTGCGGGAGTTGATGGTGATCCACATGACCGAGGCGCCGCGCTATGTGAAGCGGATGAAGGGAAAGCTGCGTGGACGTTTGATTTTGGATTCGGAGATTCGTCGGCGGGTGCGGGCGCGAAGTGTGGCGCCGGTTTCGGATGAGGGTGAGGTGGGGGGTGAGATTGGGTGAGGTGACGTGGGGGTGACGGGGCTGTGCGTGGGTTGAGGGTCGAGGGCGGTTTCGTTTCGGTAGGTGTGTTGCCTCGCGGATAGAGGCCATCTTCTTTGATGAAGAGACGCAAATGGTTTGATGCGTATGGCATACAGCCAAAGTTGCGACGCGGTCGCAGTATCGGCGCCGCGAGGTTCGAGGTTCGAGGTTCGAGGGTCTGGCGGGTGAAATGCCTCCCGCATGAAGGGAAGCTTGAAAGACATCGCGCCCTCAGGTCCGAAGGACATATGCGCCGGACTCCGCGTAAGGGTGGTGGCGAAGGCCGCCAGACGGCCTTCCAGGCTGTCCGCCTGTGGCGTGCACACGAGGCGCTCAATCTTTTACGGGCCGCGCCGTTATTGCATCTGCACAGGCATAAACATTGGACCTTCATGGCACAACCTATTCCGTTATCCCGCCACACTGGCGCTGCTCGCGCGCGGCATGCCAAGGCCATGCTGCTGCCGATTCCCCGGCAAACCGCCGACGACCTCGCGCTGCGGGCCCATCTAGCGCTAGACGTCTTGCGCCGCGGCGCCGGCAGCATGAGCGACGCGCAAACGCTCACGCAAATTATGCTGCTGACCGGCTTTCTTGCGGAATCGGGGTTCGGCTCGGCGACCGGTGAACAACTGGCCGTGGCGGAGCGCGCGGTGTCGACAGTGTTCGACATCGGCCGTGAGACCGGCAAGTGGGTATTGGACAGTACGGGCTTCGCGCTTTTTGCGACGATCGCAACGAATTACGACCGGCAGCTGCATAGCGCGCCCCTTTGGGCGATCACTGATGCGAGTGAACGACTCGATCGATTTACCGCTGGTGTGCCGTACCAGACTCCGGTCCGTAAGCGGGCTTAGCCGGATTTCTCGATGTGGGGCGGCGAGGGAAACCTCGTCGACGAGTTTCTGGCAATCGACGCGCAGTGCAGGTAAGCCGCGAAGGTGTAGATGTCGGCCGGCCCTGTCTGGAACTGACGGGCTACGCGAACGCGTTGCGGCTGGGCGGGGAGTGAAGGCGGCTGCGAAGGCGGCTGATCGCGCGGGATTGTTGCGTGTATG
>NZ_PVNC01000031.1:1937-50360 GCF_003001875.1 Paraburkholderia sp. BL18I3N2 | reverse complement strand
GCGACAAGGGGCCGACACTCCGCGCCTTGCTTCGCCAGCTCAAGGCGATCAAGGCCTGGGGCCAGCAGGCGCCGCAGGACCTCACCCGCCTGCACATGCCTGTCCTGATCGCCAATGGGGACAACGACATCATGGTCCCCACCGCATTGAGCCACGACATGGCCCGTCGCATTCCCAACGCGCAGCTCGTTATTTACCAGGACGCCGGGCACGGAGGCATCTTTCAGTATCACACTGACTTCTTGATCAAAGCACTGGAGTTTCTGGCGCAATGAATCCTTCGCGGTCTGCGAGAGGCGAAGTCCCCATGAAGCTCAGCACAACATGAATTTTGACTAGGTTTCGTCGAAGACAGGCCTTGCCGTACTTCACCCAGATTTGGAGAGAGATGAAAGCAGTCCGGTTTCATAAGACAGGCGAACCCGAAACGCTGGTTTATGAGGCGACCGGTAAGGTCGTGCTGCAGGCTTGGGCGTGAGTTGAATTTCGTCCGAACTCTGTCCATCATTTACCCAACATTGGATTTATAACAGCATGAAAGCGCTCACCTTCAAACGCTATGGCAAGTCGCCCGAGATCGGGTTCGCCGAAGTGCCTCGCCCCACGCTAAAGCCTGATGAACTGTTGGTCCAGGTCTACGCGGCGGGGTTGAACCCAATCGACAACATGATTCCGGCGGGAACATTCAAGCCCGTCCTGAAGTTCGAGTTGCCGGCCACGCTCGGCAGCGATATTGCTGGCGTGGTGACCGAGGTCGGCAGCCGCGTGACGCGTTTCAAGCCGGGCGATGCAGTCTTTGCCAGCCTTTTCGATCTCGGTAGAGGCTCGATCGCCGAATTCGCGGCGGTGCCGGAGAGCGCTGCCGCGTCGAAGCCGGGCAATCTCGACTTTGTGCAGGCTGCGTCCGTTCCGATGGTCGGGCTTACCTCCTGGCAGGCGTTGAAGGAACGCGCCAATCTTCGAGCTGGCCAGAAGGTGTTCGTTCCCGCAGGTTCTGGCGGTATTGGCACGTTTGCGATCCAGCTGGCAAAGTACTTCGGCGCGCGAGTGGGAACGACCACCAGTACGGGCAATGTCCAACTGGTAACCAGTCTGGGCGCAGACGAGGTTGTTGACTATAAGACGCAGGAATTCGAGAAAGTACTGGCCGGCTACGACGTCGTGCTTGGGACTATCAGAGGAGATGCGATTGAAAAGTCCTTGGGCATCCTCAAGCCGGGGAGCAGGATTGTGTCTCTTATCGGTCCGCTGGACGCAGCGTTCGCCCGTGCCCGCGGGCTGAACTTTATTCTGAGGTTGGTATTCGGGCTGATGAGCCGCAAGATCATGCGGCTTGCGAAGAAGCGGGATGTAACCTATTCATTTCTCTTCGTGCGCCCCGATGGAGCCCAACTCGCCGAAATTGGCGAATTGCTTAAGTCAGAGCGCATCCGTCCGGTGATTGACAAGGTGTTTCCGTTCGAGCAAGCGAAGGAGGCGCTTGAATACTTGGCCCAAGGACGTGCTAAGGGCAAGGTCGTCGTGAGGATCAAGTAAGCTGCCAAACGGTCGACTGTGCAGGATTTTGCCCTGGCGTTTGAAAAGAGGCGGACGTGCGACAGTGCGGCCGTTCGATTGCGTGGATAGCGATGGACCGTTTCCGAGCTAAAAGAGACGTGAGTGGTCCAAATTTTTCTTGGCTGACGCCTGCGGTGAGAAGGTGTGCCTTTGGCGATCCGTGCAATTTCTTTCGCCCCACCGACACCAGTGCTGGCGGGTTGATTCGGGCGGGGGGCGTGGCTTAGCAAAGCGACTCCGCAGGCCGCCATTTCTTGCAACGAACCTCATATCAGCGCAACGCGCAAGAGATCGATAGTAGCGCGTATCACATACGCTACGTGGCTGACGCCAGGCGAAGATCGCTCCACGACTGACGCGCTGGCGCGCAGCGTCATCTCATTCAGAAGGTCAGCCGTGCGGATGGCATTCCCAGTTGTTATACGTCGGCCTGTCGATTGGCGTCAGCCCTGGAATCATGAACACCGTGCAGGTGAAGCGCCGTCCTTTCCCCGTGGTGGCGTCGTAGCTCACCTGCTGGCCGCCCAGCGCGTTCTTCCGCCCATACTGAACGTTGGCAATCGTGATCTCATCCGAGGAGGCGAGACCGATGGTCTTCGCGGTGGACGTCTGGACATCGATCATGTCTAGTTTCGTGGTTCCGCACGCCGACAGAGCAACACTGAGGGCACTGACGACCGCTATGCCGAGGATCATCCGCAGCGCGGAATGCAGGTCTTGTTGCATGGTTCTTCCTAATCGATGGTTTGAACATTGACGTTGCCGCGCAACCACGCGCGGCAGATGCCGGGTCTTCTCGCGCGATGAAGTTCGCTGTCGCCGCACGATGCGGCGACGGATTCGGCTTTGTTGATGAAACGGTCACGTGCCCGGGGTGTAGAAGGCGGCCTGCAATTCATCGCCGGCGTTCGCGATATACGACTGCCAGACGAGCGCCATCGCACCGGATGCGTTGACGGCCAGCGCGGGCCACGAGGCGTCCTGCGGATCCTGGCCGAACAACGTCGGGGTTCCCCACGAGCCGTTCCGATAACTGGCTGCGATCACGTCCGACGAGCCCGGCGTACCCGAGTCCTGCCACGCCGCCGTCACGTTGCCGGCCGTATCGATCACAAGCGGCGGAAGCTGCGCCGCCGTCGTGTTCACGGTTGCAGTCAATTGATGCAACGGCCCCCAGTTACCGCTGGCATCCGACACGCTTGCCTGCAGCACGGCGCCGCCTTGCGCCCACATCACCGCCGCGACGCCGTTAGGATTGACGCTAAGTATCGGCGTGGCGATGAAGGCGCTGGGCTCGGTGATCTCCGGCGCCACGGCCAGCGGGGCCTGCCACCCGCTTCCAGCCACGTAGCGCTGCGACATGGTGGTGGTCAGAAGTTTGCCGCCCGTCACGTCGAGTTGTCCCCACACCAGCGTGATATTGCCCTTCGCATCCATGCCCGCCGCAGGCGTGTCGATCGTCGTGAACAGGCTCGTATTCGACACGGCCTGATTGACGTTGGTCCAGCCGTTGGTCGCATCGAACGTGGCCGTCCAGATCGCCGACTGCGTCGTGTTGGTTTGCCCCCACGCGAGCACCGCGCTGCCGGACGGCAGAACGGAAATCATCGGCCGTACGTTGGTGGTGTTGCCCGTGACGGCGCCCGGCCCGGTCTGCGCGGGCATCGGAATCTGCGCGGTCGCGGACCACGTGCCGTTCGGCGTATAACGTGCCCATGCGATGCGCGAATTGAGCAGGTCGATTGACTGCGGCCACGCGACGATCGCGTTACCCTGATCGTCGATCCCGGCGGTATAGGTAGAACTGGTCACGTTCGGCGCCACTTCGAACGCCGTGCCCCATCCAGCGCCGGGGCTATACGGGCGCGCCCACAACGCATAGGCGTCGGGGCCCGGCATCCATTCGGTCCAGAACGCGACCGCCTGGCCGCTGGCGTTGCCGACCAGCTGCGGTGCGATCGTGCCGGGACCTGTCATTGAATGGCTGCCGTCGCCGGTGTCCAGCCGCGTCGGCGTGCCCCAGCCCGAACCCGGCACGTAACGCGCTCCCCACATCTCGTTGCCGAGGCTGCCTGCGGAACCGGTCGTCACCCACGTGACGAGCGTGTTGCCGTTCGCGTCCAAGGTAGTACTCGGTTCGGCTTCTACAGCCTTACCGTCCATCGCGACCGCTTGCGACCAGCCGGCCTGCGCCTTGGTAGGGCCACCGGTCCCCGGCGATGACGGACCGGACGGTGAACCAGGATTCGTTGTCGCCGACGAGGCGCCGCCTTTTGTCGATACATCGTCGCCGCCGCATGCCGTTAACGTTAGACAAGCGGCGATGACGACCAATGCTATGGGTTTCATAAAAGTCCTTTTTCTAATTGCCAACTGGCTCGCCCCTGCTATCAACCGACATAAAGCACGACACCTGTTAATACTGGGGCATCCGTTTCCCGGCTTCTCACTCTGTCACTTCAGCGAAAAAGCAAACAGAATCCATACGGCATGCAGTTTTTTGTGCATGCAGCATATTTTCTACGAGTAGTACTAACCACTTAACGTGTACGCAACATCTTCCCCAAGTCATCAAAACCAAAGGCGACTGCGGATTGCGTTCCCGTCAGATTGAACGGTTCTCTCAGATATTGCCCATTCGTTGCCGGATGACCCAAGCAACGTATTGGACCGAATCGGGCCGTACGGCTGAAATCGAAAGCGCATCTACGGCATCGGTACGGCCCGAAGGGCCTTACCTTTTCGGTTGCAGTCCGGCAGGTTAAACATGCTGAAAGTAAGTATGTTTCCTCCGTTGTCGAATCAAATAAGCATGCCCCCATATTGACCGGAGGTTAGCCGGTCTTTCAGATGTGAATTCTTCTTTTCTAATGTTGCACCACGAATAAAGACGTCAAACAGATGCAGTTTTAATGATCATACTTTTCCCGTCACTCAAATGATATAGATCGTTCTACATTTATGTCAACGGGTTCGAAACCGATATTCGATCGGCGAAACCAACGCGGCTGCCTCAGCCCGTTACGACGCGGCGCAGAAACAGCTTGAATGGGAACAGCATGGGTGCGGACGGTACGCAAAGTGCATCGGTTACCCGGCAGGGATGCGCCGGCTACCTCGTTATTCGTTTAGCACGAAAGGTGCGCGTGTGGGCTAATTGCGGATGGAATCCAACGAAACAGCGCAGTTTGGGTGAACCGACATCCGCGAAATTCGGCGCCCTTTGAACCCTGCTGGTGACACGATGGTTATGTGGCTGACCGTAACGGTATAGATCGTTCTACGCTTCCTGACAAATCGCATCAGGTGTTAAAATTTCTTGAAAATATGTCAAATCGAGAGTGTGAACTGCATGCGCGCAAGCAAACGACAACTTGTCGTCGACAAGGCCACTGTGCTGTTTTCAAAGCACGGCTTCCAGGCCGTAGGAGTGGACTGGATTATCGACGACTCCGGCGTCGCGCGAATGACGCTGTACCGCCATTTTTCAGGGAAGGACGATCTGATCCGGGAGGTTTTGCTCCAACGCTACGCACTGATCATTGGCAGCATTGAAGTCCGCCTGCAGGGGCTCGAGGTTCCGGAGGAACGGGTCAAGGCAATTTTCGACTGGTACGGAGATTGGTTCGCCACGCCAGAATTTGCGGGTTGCCTGTTTGAACGCGCACTGGCGGAGTTTGGCACCGAATACCCTAAAGTTTCGGGCGTTGCCATCCAGTATCGGGACAAGATGACCAGTTGGATGGCGGAACTGCTGGGGGATCTCATGCCGGCGCCTGATGCTAAACACCTTGGCGAGGTTTTTATGATGTTGCTGGACGGGGCAACGGTCACCGCTCGCGCCGCAAATGATCCTACGCCAGCTTCGCAGGCCTGGGCGGCCGCAGAGGTTCTACTGAGATCGACAAAAACCTGACGCAGCGTTATCCGACTCAAGCTGCTCATGCCGTGATTCTGGCAGCCGCTGGGCTTAACACGCAGCACAGGCTCGCGGTTGCGATCACTGACGCTTACTTCACCGAAGCGAGGAATATTTCCGACGCCGATGTACTGGCCGACATCGCAGCCGACTACGATTTTGACCGTGATCAGGCTCGTGCTATCGCGCTTGATCCTGCACAGCATCATCGCGTCGAGGAAGAAGCGGTCAAGTCGGCAGATGCCGGCGTCCGTTCGGTTCCTCACTTTATCTTTGGGGGAAGCATTGCCATCAATGGAGGGCGCAGCGAAGACGAGATTGCTGCGGCAATACAAGCGGCTTCCGGCGCAATCTCTCTCTGAGGCGGCTTCGTCAAATCCAATGACTCGGAACTCGGCGTACGTCAAGTCGATAAGGTTCTGCGGCGCTGTTGACTCTGTTGGCCGATGCCCGACCAACAAGACCGGCCGTCGGGTGACCGCAGTACCTCAAGAAGCGACGAAGGGACCGCGATCTGACGACCGACCGCATCGGGTCGACAAGGGAAGTTCGTGTCGAGTTCTGGCAGGTAGCCGACGGGCGCCGGTCGAACTTCCGGGTTGCCACGAAGCGACCTTCGTCCGGGGCGTGGCATGGACATCGGAGACGACTGCCCTGCTCAGCAAACGGCCATTCGATTGCCGACAGTAGGTGGTGCTTCATCTTGGAGGTTTGTTCGACACCTGGGCGTGCCTCCCAGAGCGACGGCACAATCGCGCCGACATCACGGATGTCCACCAAGATCATGGAAAAGCATCGCCGAACGATGAACAAACGCGAAGTTGATCGCCACCATGCGGCCCGAGAATTCGCACAACAACGGCAAATTACCGTCGGGTGCTTCCACTCCCGGGCGAACCCAGCTGACATCTGAAAAAAAAGCGTCTTGCCTGTAAGAACGACCGCCTTCGAGCGACTAACCCCGATTGCTTGTGCTTGCCGGTAGCCACACTTTGAGGGCGGACGCCCTCGTGCATGCCTACCGGTCATCAAGCTGGACAACCGGAACGCGTCGCGTGACGCAAGGGCTATTGGGCATGGATATCGATTTTGAGTGCACGATGTGTGGCAAGTGTTGTCACGATCTGCGTTTGCCGTTGACCGTGACGGAGGCGGTTGCATGGCTGCAGCGTGGCAACGATGTGCAGATTCTCTGCGAGGCGTTGCCGTGGCCCACGGAGCCGCCTGCAGACAATCTCTTGGCAGCGCATAAACGTCGTCGTTCGTTTGCCGCGATGAGCGGGTCGTTATCCACGAGGGTGCTGGTAACTCTGGCGGCCGGGTATGCGGGCCCTTGCCCGAATCTCCAACCAGACATGCGCTGCGGTATCTATGAACAGAGGCCGTTGGTGTGCCGCATCTATCCGGCGGAAATCAATCCATTCATTGAACTGGTACCAGCGCACAAGGCCTGCCCGCCTGATGCATGGACACCCGGATTGCCGTCGCTGCTGCGCGCAGGCAAACTGGTGGATGAGGGCATGTTGGCGCTGATACAGCAGTCACGCGATGCCGATGTGAACAACCTCCCCATCAAGCAGCAGGTGTGCACGTTGCTGGGCATTGATCAGGCTGCGGTATCGAATGAAGGCTTTGTCGCGTATTCTCCTGATCGCTTCGACTTGCTCGCAGCGCTGCATCAGGCCAGCGACGAACGCGGCATGGCGGGGCCGCCGCGGACGTGGCGTTTCATATCCAACCGCAGAACCACCGTTGACGCGCTTGTTTCGGTTGGAGCGGTCGCTTCTCTCGTCAATGCAGACAGTAGTGCGGGGTTCGAATACCTGGGGTATTTCGCCGCATCCGAGTAATGGGCGCTTCGGCAATTTATACACGTAGAGCGATGGCGCGCGCGATTCGACCCCCCCGATCCGGCGGGCGCTGTTTGGGGAGGACGGGTTGAAGCCGACGCCATACCATCGGGTAGCCGATCCGCCCGCGTATTCTCCGCGAGCGTTCGCAACCGCCGACGACTTCACTTCCAACTTCACAATGTGAATGGCCGTTGCGCACACAAAGCTGCTGTAGGCGTGGCACCGGGTTCACCGTCCGGAGTGGGTCGGGCAGCGTCCCTCCGCGATCGGCGCAAACTGGTTCTTCTTCCGTTGAAAGGAGAGTAGTCATGGAAGCGATTGATGTCGTAAGCACCCGCCGTGTGCCTTGGAACAAGTGCAGGCTGACGGGGTCAGAAAGCCGCCGCTGAAACTCGAGGAAATCTGGGCAATTCGTATCCGCCTGCAGCTTACGGCAAAGACTCGGGAGCTCGCGATGTTCAACCTGGCGATCGACAGCAAACTACGAGCGTGCGATCTCACCAAATTGCGAGTGTCCGATATCTGTCTGGGCTCTCGTGTGGCGCCCCGGGCAACCGTTGTGCAGCAGAAGACTCAGCGGCCGGTGCAGTTCGAAATCACTGAGCAGACTCGCGCGAGTGCTGAAGCCTGGATCCAGGCCGCGGGACTTTCGTCGGGCGACTATCTGTTTCAGAGCAGGATTCACGGCTCGCCGCATCTCTCGACGCGTCAGTAGGCTCGACTGATCCATCGCTGGATCGGATCAATTGGGCTCGACGATACGGCTTACGGAACGCATACGATGCGGCGAACGAAGGCGTCACTGATATACCGGCGCATCAAGAATCTGCGGGTGGTTCAGCTGCTGCCAGGGCACACCAAGCTCGAAAGCACCGTCCGATATCTCGGCGTCGAGGTCGACGATGCGCTCGAGATGGCGGAACAGACCGAGGTGTAAAGCGCCAACGCGGGCGGCGATGGGACGCTGTCCGGCCAGGAGCCGACTTTTGAGGCAGGTCGGTCTCCGTCAGGAGATGCGCTGACGCCGGACGTTGGCTCTCCATTATTCCGCTCGGAAAACCAAACCCCAACCGAGCAGTTCTGAAAAGTGTTTGTTTTTTGGAAGACCTCTCCACCAGCATAGCTCACACGTCGAATGACTGAACTCGGGTAATCATCATGAGCGATGTAGCCGAACGCATGCTTCGTGTACTGGAAGAGCTCGCCAGTGCCCCAGAAGGCAAGACGCTTTCAGAACTCTCCGCCAAGCTCGATTTGCCGGTTAGCGCTACGCATCGTCTTCTGGCAGATCTGGTCGAGCAGGGTTATGTGCGCAAGGACGAACGGCGCGGCGAATTTTCATTGACCATGAAACTTCCTTCGCTGGGACTGCGATTTCTCAGCGCAGGTGGGGTCATTGACGTCGCCCAACCCATTCTGGAGCGACTTGCGGCTATATCGGGCGAATTGGTTCGGCTTGCGATCGTCGATGGCGAGCAGTCGATTTACGTTGCGAAGGCGCAAGGCGCGCGACAAGGTATCCGCTACGATCCGGAAATAGGCCGGGCGGTGATCCTCTCATGCAGTGCAGCAGGAATGATCTGGCTCGCTGGCAAGAGCGAAGAAGATGCGATTCGGCTTGTGTCGAAACAGGGCTTTGGCATGCCGTCAGACTTTGATCCGCGTGCGCTCACCACGTTCAAAGCCCTACTGCCAATGATCGAACTTGCGCGCAGGAATGGCTACGCAACGACGCAAGACATGTTTCTACCGGCGATGAGTTCTATGGCTACGCCTGTGCATATAGGCAATGGCGAAGTGCGCGCAATCCTGATCATCGCGGGACCGATGTCACGGTTGACTGAAGAGAGAATGAAAGAGCTCGCTCCAGCGCTCATGGCGACGGCAACAGAATTGTCCGATGCAAGCGGTGTGTCACCCATGCTTAAGCAGGCGCTTCAAGGCGCCAGCCGCAGGGCAGGCGCTGAGCGCTAGGTCAAGGTGTCCGTTGCGGGAAGTTATCCGTTCGTGACTTGATGTAGCGAAATGGCGAATTGAAATTCCCCGACGCTTCAGAACTGATATTTAGCAATAGAAATTAAAATTGGCGATTGATGCAAGAGCGGCACGTACTCTTTTAAGACGGCAGGAGACACGTATGAACCCTCTCATTGCCTATCCGTCGTAGATTGTCGCCGTTCGGACAACACCGTGTACGCATTCGCGATGCTACTGGCGTTTGCCGCCCCTGACTACTATCTGTCACACGCTCCTTCGAAATGCAAGCAAACGAAGCGCGTGACACTCGTGGTCGTGCTTGTGAACCGCGCGGCGCGGTGCAGTGCGGCTCACCGCAATCAATCAACTGGACTAGTGAAGATGAGCGAAACAACTCGCAATGTGCGGCCGGTTATCGCCAACGTTGGCACAGAAGGGGCAGGCGAACTCGTTTCTTCCCGCTACGCCGTGCGTGTGGGTGGCATTGACGTCGTGCTGATTAGCGATGGCGTTCTGCCGCTGCCCACCTCCACCATGTCGACTAACGTTAGCGAAGCTGACCGCAACGAATGGTTCGATGGTCGTTTCCTCCAGCGTGACATGTTCGACTGGGCGCTGAATATTGCGCTCGTGCGCAGCGGTGACCGCCTGATCCTGATCGACTCGGGCGTGGGCGACGGTTTCGAATACTTCACGCGCGCCGGCCGGTCGGTGATGCGCCTGGAATCGGCGGGTATCGACCTGGCTGCGATCACCGACATCGTGATTACGCACATGCACATGGACCACGTCGGCGGCCTGAACGTCTCTGGTGTCAGGGCCAAGCTGCACCCGGACGTGCGCATTCACGTGTCGGCCAAGGAAGTAGAGTTCTGGAAAAATCCGGACTTCAGCAAGACGGTTATGCCGGAAACCGTTCCTCCCGCGCTCCGCAAGGCTGCCGCGAAGTTCATGGAACTCTACAGCGAAAACATCGTGCAGTTCGATCGGACCGTGGAAGTTGCCAAGGGCGTGTCGGCACGCGTGACGGGTGGGCACACGCCGGGGCACTGCGTCGTGGACGTCGTATCAAACGGCGAAAAACTGACGTTCGTGGGCGACGCGATTTTCCAGGTCAACTTCGACCATCCCGACTGGCAAAACGGCTTCGAGCACGATCCTGAAGAGGCTGCGGACGTGCGTATCGCGCTGCTCAACGAAGCCGCCGAAACCGGCGCTTTACTGGCCGCAGCGCACGTCGCGTTCCCATCAATCGGTCACATTGCAAAGAAGGATAAAGGCTTCCATTTCGTGCCGGTGGTGTGGGACTACTGATTGGTGCCCCACTATCAACCATCGCCGTATAGATTGCACTGACGTTTGTCAGAAAACCGCCAGGAGTACACGAGACTCACGGCGGTTCTTTGAAAACGATCGCTTGCCCGTGGTGTACCTCGGCAGATCACTTCGCGATGCCTGGACTGTAGCAGTCGCAACACAGGTTTCGATAAATCCGCGAGCGGCGTTTTCTCCTGCTTTAAGTGCGGTGCCGTTCATACCGGTTTCACGCGTCTTTCATCCTTCAACGGAGCACTCATGAGATTGAACACCTGTTTGCCCGCAATTTTATGCACGTCAATGGCGCTGGCGGTCATCCCCGCGATAGCCGGCGCGGAGCCGTTCACGATCACGGTCGACGACCTGCGTGACGGGCACTTTTCGAACGAACAGGTATACGGGGGCTTTGGCTGTCACGGTAAGAACGTATCGCCACGCATTTCATGGGCTCACGTTCCGCGCGGCACGAAGAGCATCGTCGTGGCGATGTTCGACCCTGATGCGCCGACCGGCGGGCTGGGCTGGACGCATTGGGAGATTGTCAATATTCCACCTTCTGAGTCATCGCTCGAAAGAGGAGTTTCTGGCAATCCTAAGCTGTTGCCGGCAGGCGCGGTTGAGACGTTGACGGACTTCGGCGAATCCAGATACGGTGGACCGTGTCCGCCTAAGGGGGAATCGCATCGATATGTCGTGACGGCGTCTGCCCTCGACGTGGCGCAAATCGATGTCGCTCCAGCGGCGAGTCCCGCGGTTGTTGCCTATCAGATGCACGGGAAAGTCATTGCTCAGGCGAAGTATGTCGCCAGATATCATCGCGCGTTGACTAACGATTGACGGGTGTGAGAACTGGGATGTCGGCACCCGTTCCTGGCAGTTCGGCTGCCGGTCGAACGGATGTCGGATTCGCGTTGTCACGTTAAACGGTCACGAATCACGCCAACGACATTCCACCGTCCACGAGCAGATTTACACCGGTAACGAAGCTGCTTTCGTCGCTAACGAGAAAAAGCGCGGCTTGGGCCAACTCTTCCGCGCGGCCCAGCCGGCCCAGCGGAATCTTCTCTGCAACGGCACTCTCGAATGCCGGACGATCGGTGACGGCGATACCCAGCTTCGAAAGAATGGGCGTGTCGACGGGGCCTGGGCTGATCACGTTGACCCTGATGCCGCGCTCTTTGAATTCGAGCGCCCAACTGCGGGCGAAAGCCTCGATGGCGGCTTTACTGCCGGCATACGCCGCGTGGCCTTCGAATACTTTCGAACTCGCGATAGAACTCGTCAACAGAATGGCGCCTCCATTGCGAAGTTGAGACGCGACTTTCTGAACGCCGAAGAAAACCGACCGCGTGTTCGTGGCGAATTGTGCGTCGTACTCTTCGAGACTGACCAGATCTGAGCGGGCGATCGTGTTTACGCCAGCGTTGGCGACGTAAATGTCCAAGCCGCCGAACCGTTCTTCAACCAATGACGCAACGCGGTCATGCGTTGCGGGATCGGCGAGGTCACCGGTCAGGCCAGTTGCCCGATTCCCGAGCTCGGACACTGCGGCATTCACCGCGGCCAGACGCCGTCCGACGATTAGTACATGTGCACCCTCGGCCACAAACACCGTTGCCATCGCAAAGCCAATGCCGCTATTGCCGCCGGTGATGACGGCAACTTTATTTGCGAGTCTGTTCATCTGAATCTCCATTGTTTGACGCGGATATCGCGCTGAGCGCTAATTTAGCTATAGGTGAGACGACAGCCCAGTTCTTCAGCGGAGCTATCAGTTTTGCCCAAGGGTCACTAATGCCTGTTGAAAATCTGAATGGCTTATCTGCCTTTGTTCGAGCGGTCGAGGCCGGTTCGTTCACCGGAGCGGCACGCTTGCTTGGCACGACGCCGTCCGCTGTGTCGAGAAGCGTTGGAAGATTGGAAAGGCGTCTCGGTATCAGGCTCTTTCGCCGCTCGACAAGGGTGACCGTCCTGACGATAGAGGGGCAAACCTACTACGAGCGCATCGCGCCGCTCATACGTGGCATTGAGGAGGCAGGCAATGCATTGACTGCGCCGCTGGCCGCGGTCGGCAAACTGCGTATCAGCATACCGGCTGCGTTAGCGCGCATTCTGCTCGACCCGCTCACCAGGCACTTGATGGCGCGTCATTCGGGGCTGCTGTTCGAGGTGAACGTGAGCGACCAACATGTCGACGTCATTCGGCAGGGTTTCGATCTGGTCATCAGAGCGGGAGAGGTCGTCGACAGCGCTTTGCATGCGCGGAAATTGGGCCAATTGCCGCTAGTGCTCGTGGCCTCCCCCGACTATTTGAGCCGCCACGGCGTGCCGAAATCGATATCCGATTTAAGTGTGCATCGCCATGTTCGTTACAGACTTGCCGGACACGTGGTGCCCGTCATGTTTGCTGACGGTGCCAGCATGCAACCGGAAGGAGCATTCGACGCCGACAGTGGCGAGGCCATGAGACTGGCGGCATTGAATGGACTGGGTATCGCACAGATTCTGAAAGCAATGGTTCAGGAAGATGTCGACGCAGGACGTTTGTGTATCGTCCTGGCGGAGTTGGCACTCAGACCCGTTCCTCTTTATGTCATGCACGGATTTGGACGGAGCATGCCACCGCGAGCGAAGATATTCATCGAGTTTGTGGCGAAGCAATTCGCGCAGTTTATGAAATGATTTTTCTCGCGACACGCCCGCGGTAGTTGCTGAAAGCGCCACTGAAGACACGGCGCAGCCGGATTTCAGTCGCAAATCCTCTGCACGCCGCTCAGTTGAACGACGCTCCGTTTATCGAGCGCAACTTGATTGAGTTTTTCTCGCGCATAGATCCTTTCCGAAACCGGGAGCCGATAGCGAGGCAAGTCGTCTGGTCCGGGCTGGATGTGCAGCATGTGCTTTGCAACTAAACCTTCAACTATGTCTATCGCATTCGAAAGATCGCCCGTCCCGTTTGTCACCGCCGCGAGGATGGCGTCGAGCGTTGCGGGCTGTTCAAACGACGACAACCGACGGAAAGCGGACTTTTCCTGCTCCGACAGCAGCGCGTAACTCCATCCAATAGACGCGGCGAGATTCCGGTGCCTCGCAGGCGCATTGCGACACCCCTGCCATTGAAGACGTGAGCGGGTTCCGAGCAGCGTCATGGTGCCGGCGAGTCCAAATGTCGCGACGCGTGCCGCGGCAAGTTCGATCGCAAGCGCGACTCCTTCCAGTTCCCTGCAAATCTCCGAAATGGCTGCATAGCTCTTGTTGGTCTGCGGGAATCTGGCGCCCGCTTCCAGAGCGCGTTGAATGAACACCTGCACGGCTGGATAACTATGTGCGTGTTCCATCGAGATTACCTCGGGTCCCGGAGGGGCTTCGAGCGCAGACAGGCGGTAGACGTGTTCGTATCTGACACGTAGCGCCTCGCGGCTTGTCAGAACGAAATAGG
The DNA here is from genome assembly GCF_003001875.1 of Paraburkholderia sp. BL18I3N2. Classification (NCBI taxonomy): domain Bacteria; kingdom Pseudomonadati; phylum Pseudomonadota; class Betaproteobacteria; order Burkholderiales; family Burkholderiaceae; genus Paraburkholderia; species Paraburkholderia sp. BL18I3N2. The sequence continues at coordinate 36,298 of NZ_PVNC01000031.1, read as the reverse complement.
TCGTGGATGAGACCGCGAGGATTTGCGTTGTGAGCGACGTCACCTCGTCGATGACGTACTCGCAGTTATCCAGAATGATCAGCGCGCGCCTGGTGGAAAGATAATTGGCGATGCATGTGACGGGTATGTGGTGAAGATCGCCTAACCCAAGCAGACGAGCCAGCGTGAGCGCTACCGTATCGCCATGAGCTACTTCGCTCAGGTCGGCGACGTGAATCTCCGAAGGAAACACTCCGGACAGTCTCTTCGCGAGAGCAATGGCCACTGTTGTCTTGCCGATGCCTCCGGGTCCTACAATAGATATGAGCCGATGTCTGCGCAAGTCGGACGCAAGCGTGCGCAGTACCTCGTCACGACCTTGTGGGCAGGCCGCTCCTGGCGCAAAGTCGCCGGAATGTACCCGGCAAGGCGGGTCAGCCAATTGGGAACTGGATTTGGCAACGATGCGTTCACGGGTAAGCTGTCCAACAAAACAGTAACCGATACCCGGGACGTTTTTCACGTAGCGCACACCGTCCTCGCCGTCGCCTAGTGCTTTGCGCAATCCAGCAATGTTGACGCGCAGGTTGCTTTCGTCCACGACGATATTCCTCCACGCGCGCGACATCAACATGCGCCGGTCCACGACCTGTCCGGCGTGCTGGATAAGCGCAATAAGAATATCCAGCGCGCGGCTGCCTAGTTGCACGAATGAACCTGACCGTTCGAGACGCCTCTCTGCCGGGAAAAGTGTGAACGGACCAAACGATACGGCCTCGCCATACTCGTGCCGGTCGGCATTTGCCATCACGCCGCAACGCAAAAAATCTTCCTTGGCATTCATCTTCTTAGCAGACTCCGGATTGCGCGATTCAGGTGCAATGGAATAGACCAAATACCTCGGTCCCTACACGGCGAAACATTACGTCGCGACCAATCGTAGTTGTGCTACCTAGAACATGGAAGACGCCAGCGGGATATCACGGTGTTGCCGCCAGGACAACATCGGGACCATGGGGTCATTGGCGTACAAACCCATTCGCTGTACCTCATCTGCAGAAGCGGTTGATTGGGCATAAAGTGCCGGCGAGACTGGTTTCGAATGAGATTCGCGCCTCCGGGTGTGATCTGTTGGTGAGGTGAGAAGAGTTGATGCGGCAAGAAACGACAAACAACGTCCAACTGTGAGACATGCCATGACAAAGATATCGGTTCCCACTGTCTGCCTGGAATGCAACCCGGACGGAAGCTCCGTAGCGAATTCCGTCCTTTCTTCCGTTTTGTTAGATCTTCGATCCGACGGCGACGGAAGGTATAGGTCGGAGTGCTCGCGCGGTCATCAGCAGATTGTGGCATTGCGGCAGCAGAAGTTCGAGATTCTTTTTGAACTGGCCGCTTACGCGATACGAGATGGACACTATCGACAATCGGTATCGTCCTGCACCGCAAGTCTCGAGGCCTTTCACGAATTCTTTCTGCGCGCGATGGCGTACCAGAGCGGAATAAGGAAAGAGCGCTTCGATGCCGCGTGGAAACTGCTGGGGATCAGTCCACAAAATCGCCAGGAAGCCTACTTACTAAACTACCGGAACTTCTGCGCCCGACCTCCCGTTCTCCTCAGCCCCCTACAGATCGCCTGGAAGGACTCGGTCATGCAAAAAGGAAAAATGCCGAAGCGCGAGGAATGTGTGACGTTTGGCCAGGCCGTACTGCATGTATTGCAGACGGCGATGGGAGACGCGAAGGATGCCTTTCCCAATGGAGTAAAGCAGGCAATGCAGGAATACGTGACCGCGGCTCAACAGCGTGCTTCCACGTCGGAAGCGCCGTGGAGCATTCGCACAATCGTAAATCTTGGCATGGAAGGTGACGAACATTCCAATACGACGCTCGAAGCTGCACTCGCCAGAATTAGTTGACGACATCTAAGCCGTCGATTGTTGTCGCCGAGACAACACGATGATCTCCTTCGCGCGCCTACTGCCATTCGATCACGAAGTCTACGATTTGACGTGGCGGCGGGCGGCAGATGAGTCGGTCGCCGCGATCGTCAGCGATCGTCGCACAGTGAGACAGGGCTCCGATTGTTGTAGTTCCGGTGCACATCGTCAACTTGGTAATCTAGATAATTAAGGCAAGGATCATGTCGCAGAAGATCTTGATTGTGGGTGCCGGCTTTGCCGGAGTGTGGGGTGCCCTCGGGGCGGCTCGCGTGCTTGACCGCGCCGGCGCAACGGCTGGCGACATCGACATTACGCTTATCTCGCCGAAACCCGAGTTGGAAATCCGGCCGCGGATGTACGAAAACGAGCCGCATCTGATGTTCGCGCCGCTGTTGCCTCTGCTTGACGCCGTTGGCGTGAACTACGTCGAGGGGAGAGTCGACGAAATCGCCGTCCGCGACAAGACCGTGCGTGTGACGGCCGCGAGCGGCGAGACCCGCACGCTCGGTTACGACCGGTTGTTGCTCACGAGCGGCAGCAAGCTAAACCGGCCGTCGATTCCAGGGCTCGCCGAGTATGCATTCTCGGTCGATTGCATGGAGGACGCATCGGCACTTGAAGAGCATCTGACGGAACTCGCGAAGCTTCCCGATTCAAGCGCTCGAAATACCGTTGCCGTGGTGGGATGTGGCTTTACCGGCATTGAGATCGCAACCGAATTGCCTAAACGGATGCGCGCGCTATTCGGCCCCGATGCGACGATCAAAGTGATCGTCGTAGGTTCGCAGGCCGATATTGGTCCCGATCTCGGGCCTAACCCACGGCCTTTCGTCGCCGAGGCATTCGATTCGCTGGGCATCGAAGCGGTATTGGGCTCCAGTGTCGTATCGGTCGACGCGGGTGGCGTCCGAACCGCCTCGGGTGCGCATATCGAGGCGCACACGGTGGTATGGGCGGGCGGGATGAGAGCGAGTACGCTTGCTGCGCAGGTTTCGTCGCGCCTCGACCCGCTTGGCCGTGTCGAAGTCGCACCTGATCTGCGTGTGGAAGAGGCGCCCGGTGTGTTCGTGGCAGGCGATGTGGCTCGAGTTCGTAGCGACGATGAAGGGCACGACGCGTTGATGTCTTGTCAGCACGCAATGGTGATGGGTAAATTCGGTGGCCACAATGTGGCGGCCGATCTGATCGGCGCATCGACGCTCGCGTATAGCCAGCCCTTCTACGCCACTTGTCTCGATCTCGGCGAGTGGGGAGCGGTCTATTCAGAAGGCTGGGACCGCCAGATCAAGCTGACGCATGCGGAAGGAAAAGCACGCAAGCAGATGATCAATACGCAGTGGATCTATCCACCGGCGCCGAATCGCGCCGATGCGTTCGCGGCAGGCGACCCGCTGGCGTCATTTGGCTAGCGCGTTAGCCAGCCTCGGGCATTGCGGTTAGTCGTTCACAATGGCTCCCGGCGGGGGCGGCATGAGTACTCGCCAGGCGCGTTTTTCCCGTCGGAGAGTCCGTGAGCGATTCCCTCGTGTTCGGTTATGCCGTCGTCGTGATCGACGTGGCACTGTGGCGTTTCAAAGTGCCGAGGAAAGACGTTTCGCGTCTATTGCTTCGGCTCACGATCTTTGCCGTCTTCACGACGAGCATTTTCACTGCGGGCCTTAGCCCCTTCAGACAGGCTACGCATCTTGAAGGGTCGCTGCTTCACGAAGCGGCGCAGGCTCTGAAGATATTCTGGTGGCTGACAGGTGCCCGCCTGCTCACTCTTGCTCTCGACACACTTCTCCTGCCACACACCTGGCGCAAGCAGAGACTGTTTCAGGACGTGTTCGGTGCCGTGGTGTTTCTTGCCGCGGCGGTAGCCGCAACGGGGTTCGTTCTGGAAATCCCCGTTCGCGGCCTGCTCGCGACGTCGGGAACCTTGGCCGTTATTCTCGGTTTGGCTATTCAAAGTACTTTGCACGATGTCTTTGCAGGAATTGTGCTGAATTCCACAGAACCGTACCGCGTGGGTGACTGGATCTCGATTGATGGCGCCGAAGGCAAGGTGATCGAGATGAATTGGAGAGCAACGCATCTGCTCAATTCGCACGGCAATGTAACCATCGTTCCCAATGCCGCGGCGGCAAAGGCAAATATCACCAATACCAACCGGCCGCACGCTTTGCATGGCGTTACGGTGTCTCTGGAGATCTCGCCGGACGAGCGGCCGGCAACAGTGATTGCCGCGCTTGAATGCGCACTGGCTGCGGCCCGTTCCATCCTGCCGGCACCGGTTCCCTTCGTGCAGGCGCGAAAAGCCACCATACATTCCATTCAGTACGAGGCGACGGCTTTCGTGGACGACACGGCGAAAAAGACACCATTGACGAACGAACTGTACGACCTCTGTTATCGACACCTTACCGCGGCGGGGGTCGATCTCCGGCCACCAGGCGTGCCATCTGTCACGGCCAGCGTGGCAAAAGCAGAGGAGCGCCTGCTTAGACGCATCGAACTATTCGCCGCCATCGGCGACGAGGAGTTGAAGATGCTTTCCAGTTGCATGGTACGGCATGAATACGAAGCGGGGCAGGTGATTTTTACGCCGGAAGTGGTGCCCGACAGTCTCGCAATCGTCGACTCGGGCGTGCTCAGTGTTTCAACGGAGCAATCTACCGGGGCCGTCGAGGTGGTGCGTCTCGGGCCCGGCGATACGATGGGGGAGACCGGACTACTCGCTGGCTTGCCTGTTCAGGTGAAGATCGTGACGCTCACCAGGAGTGTCATTTACAGATTGAGCAAGGATGCTGTGACGCCTCTATTGAGGGATAGCCAGGAAGTGACTCATCGAATGTGCCGGCTGCTTTCCCAACGGCGGGACATGTTGCATAAGATGGCGATGAAGAACGCCGCTCTTGCAGACAATGAGCACGCTAGCTTCCACTGGCTTCTGGATAAGATTCATCGGTTGCATGCGTTGAAGTTCTGATCTTGCGGTTACGGATTGGTTACTCTCGATGCGCTCGCGTTCACTCTATGCCTTTGCTTAACGCCAATTAACCAGGGCGGATGTTAAGCGTCGTTAAATAAAACGGCGATTTTTTTGTCGGATGAACGTAGAGCGATTAACGGCGTTTTGCAACGCTTAACTGGGCCAATGAGCGGGTCGTGGTTATTCTGATGACTCGACCGGTATGCAAGCCAATTCCTCCCATCTCCCGGTCGGATAATTCTTGGACTTGAGCCATGAGCAAAGACTTGGGACACGTTTCCCCCGACGCAAAACGCCGAAACCTGCTGATTGGCGGGGTCGCCGCAACCTTGACGACAACGGTGGCATCGGCTGCCGGCAAGCGGTCAGGACCTGGCACGACCGGGCAGATGTCGTCCACAGGCCATACCGGTGAAGTTATCCGTACCCGAGACGGAGTGAGCCTGTACTTTAAGGATTGGGGCGCGAAAGACGGTCCCATCGTAACGCTAAGCCATGGTTGGCCGCTGAACTCGGATAGCTGGGAAAACCAGGCCTTCTTTCTGGCTTCCCATGGGTTTCGAGTCATTACACATGATCGTCGTGGGCATGGTCGCTCGAGCCAACCGTGGGACGGCAACGACATGGACCACTACGCGGACGATCTTGCGACAGTCATCGAGACGCTTGGCCTGCGTGATATAGCCGTTATCGGGTTCTCGACCGGCGGAGGCGAGGTTGCGCGTTATGTGGGCCGGCACGGTACGTCACGCGTATCGAAGATCGGACTGATTTCAGCCGTACCGCCGTTGATGGTCAAAACGCCCGGCAATCCGTCAGGTGTACCCATTGAATCGTTCGATAGCGTTCGGGCTGCAATGATCGCCAACCGCTCCCAACTGTTCAAGGACATTCCCGCAGGTCCGTTCTACGGCTTTAACCGACCAGGCGCCAAGGTGTCGCAAGGTCTGATCGACGCGTGGTGGCGTCAGGGCATGACCGGTGGTTTCAAGAACGTCTACGAATCGGTCAAAGCCTATTCCGAAACTGATTTCACGGCGGATCTGCTGAAGTTCGACAGACCGACACTGATCATTCACGGCGACGATGACCAGGTTGTTCCCGTGGATATTGGAGCCCGTTCGAGTAAGAAACTCGTCCCTCACGCGATTCTGAAGATCTATCCCGGCGCACCACATGGATTGACCGATACCCACAAGGATCAGCTCAATCAGGACCTCTTGTCTTTCCTGCGAAGCTAGTTTGCGGGAAACGTAATTCAAAGCAACCAAGGAGTGAGTCGTGACAAAAGACGATATCCGAAACCATGCTTTTTCGATGCCGCTGCACAATCCGGCGTATCCACGTCCGCCGTTCCGGTTCGTCGGTCGGGAGTACTTCATCATTTCCTACGAGACGGATATTGAGGCGCTAAGAGCCGTCGTTCCCGAACCCTTGAAGGTCGACAACGCGATTGTTCATTACGAATTCATCCGCATGCCCGATTCGTCTGGGTTTGGCGACTATACGGAGAGCGGTCAGGTCATCTCGGTTTTGGACGAGCAGGGCAAAACGGCGAACTACACGCACTCGATGTATCTGGATGACGAAGGTCCGATCGCCGGCGGCCGGGAGATCTGGGGCTTTCCCAAGAAGCTCGCTTCACCGCGGCTTTCGATTGATGGAAAGGATACCTTGCTGGGAACGCTCGACTACGGCACGCAGCGAATTGCCACCGGCACGATGGGCTATAAGCATCGTCCGCTCGACGCCCTTACCGAGCAGCGCAAACTCGCCGACACACCTAACTATCTGCTCAAGGTGATACCGCACGTTGACGGTTCGGTTCGGGTTTGCGAACTCGTCCGCTTCTTTCTGCACGACGTTCAGGTAACCGGCGCATGGGAGGGCCCAGCAGCGCTCGAACTTCATCCACACGCGCTGGCTTCGGTCGCGGACCTGCCCGTTCGCAAGGTAATCGGCGCGCGTCACGTCGTCGCCAATCTCTCACTCGATGTGGGCGAGGTGGCGCATGACTACCTTGCATCCATCGACCCCATGAAACTCGTAGTCAACCAGTGACTCTCCCGGAGGATATATGGCATTGAAAGGCAAAGTGGCGCTCGTCACGGGCGCGGCGAGCGGAATTGGCGAGCAATGCGCACGCAAGTTGGCTGCGGATCAGGCGACGGTCGTAGTAGCGGATCTAAATCTCCCGAGCGCAACCAAAGTCGCCGACGATATCGTCCGCAGCGGTGGCAGCGCGCTTGCTCTCTCCATGGACGTGACAAACGAAGAGGCGGTCAATGCGGGCATTGCCGATGCGGTAAGCCGATTCGGTGGTATCGACGTTCTGGTTTCGAACGCCGGTATTCAGATCGTCAACCGGATCGAGGACTACGCGTTTTCCGACTGGAAAAAGATGATGGCTATCCATCTCGACGGTGCGTTCCTCACCACCAGGGCCGCCGTCAAGCATATGTACGCATCGGGGAAAGGCGGTGCCGTGATCTACATGGGTTCGGTGCATTCGCACGAGGCGTCGCAACTGAAGTCGGCCTATGTAACGGCCAAGCATGGGCTGCTTGGGCTTGCTCGGGTTGTCGCGAAGGAAGGCGGCCCGCACGGTGTGCGCGCGAACGTCGTGTGTCCTGGTTTTGTCAGAACGCCGCTGGTGGACAAGCAGATTCCGGAACAAGCGAAAGTGCTGGGGATTTCAGAGTTGGAGGTTGTGAGAGAGGTGATGCTGAAGGACACGGTCGACGGCGAGTTTACCTCGCTGGCCGATGTCGCCAATACGGTCGCGTTTCTCGCTGGCTTCGAATCGAATGCGCTGACCGGGCAGTCCGTCGTGGTGAGCCACGGCTGGTTCATGCAGTAAGGGGGTTAACAGTGAGATCGAGTCAGCGCAAAGAGTTGGAGCAGCCGTCTCGTTTCAGGCTGCCCCAGTATGATGAAATCGGACTCGTGCTCCAGGGTGGCGGAGCTCTGGGTTCATATCAGGCCGGTGTATACGAGGGGATCGCCGAAGTAGGTATTGAGCCGACCCGAATCTCCGGCATATCGATCGGCGCGTTGAACACCGCGATCATTGCCGGGAACGCGCCGGGAGACCGGGTGGAGGCATTACGCGGATTCTGGCACACGATAAGTCAACCTGCGGATGTTTTCTCGCATGTCCGTTCCCTGATACCCGCATATCCGGGCTGTGAAGACATGGCGCGCAAGTGGTCGAGCGCGTGGGCGGCAACGCGCACGCTGGTGGAGGGGCAGCAGGGATTTTTCACTCCACGTATGCGCACGCTTGCGGCCGGTCTCGTGAAGAAACGTCCAGACGAAGTCAGCTATTACGACACCACCGCGTTGCGTGAAACCCTGATGAAGTACGCAGACTTCGACCGGATCAACGATGGAGGCGTCCGTGTTTCGGTCGGCGCTGTCAACGTCCGTAATGGCAATCTCGTGTACTTTGACAACGCGACGATGCGACTGAAGCCCGAGCACTTCATGGCGTCCGGCTCCCTGCCGCCCGGGTTCCCCGCCATCGAGATCGATGGAGAGTTTTACTGGGACGGAGGGCTCGTCTCCAATACGCCGCTGACGGAGATTATCAGGGACAGTCAGCACAGAGACACGCTCGTCCTGCAGGTCGATCTGTGGAGTTCGCGCGGCAAGTTGCCAGGTGATTTTCTCGACATCAATGAACGTGTCAAGGACATCCAGTATTCAAGCCGTACCCGGGCCGTCACGGCCTTCATGGCGCAGAATCAGAAGCACGCTCAACTGATCAAGGCACTCCTCGAACATATCCCCGAGTCCGCGCGCCGTGATCATGCGGTCATTCAGGAAGCGCAGAAGACGGCGGATGGCAGTGCGGTCAACCTCGTGCACCTGATCTACAAGAACAAGTCGTTCGAAGGGCACTATAAGGACTACGAGTTCAGCAAGGACACAATGACGGAGCATTGGGCGAGTGGATTAGACGACATTCGAAATTCTTTTGGTCATCCCGAGTGGTTCGATATTCCCAGCCGTGAAGTGGGCTTCATCAGTCACGACGTACATCGATACGGGCCGGGTGCCAAATCGTGACGCAGCCAATCCAGTGCGGTTCGCTGGATGCGGGCCTGATCGCGCTTCTCGAGCTGCGTGCATCGCAAATCAACGGCTGCTTGTTGTGCGTTCAGTATGGCCTCCGCCTGGCGCTCCATGCTGCCGTGGCCACATCGAAGATTGAGCATATCGGAAGCTGGCGGCGCGCTGATGTTTTCTGTAATGCGGAAAAGGCCGCGTTGGCCTGGACTGAACACCTTTCTGGTGTCAGCGAACAATCGGCGTCCGATGAAATCTGGTCGCGCATGCGGAAGTACTTCAACGAGACGCAAATCTCAGAGCTGTTCAAGTACTGGAGCAGCAGCGTATTGTGGTCGACCGACGAGGTCGTCCGTCGTTGCACCGCCGGTATGGCGGTCAACCCGGGTGTCGGTTGGCACGCCCAATAGGACCCGGCCGCTCTCGGGTCAGGAGTCAACGTGTTTTCCCATGAACTCATTGCGCGATACGGCGCGCTGGTCGTATTCCTGAGTGTGCTTGGCGCGTCACTCGGCCTACCTGTGCCCGCTATGCCCACGCTGATTACCGTAGGGGCCAGCATCACAATTGCAACCGGTAGTCAGCAATTGGCAGCGGCTCATTTCGCGTCGACGTTGGGGGCGGCCGCATTAGCCGGAGTGCTTGGCGATCTCGCCTGGTATGAGGGCGGAAGGCGATTCGGCGAACGCACGCTTCGAACGGTGTGTCTCTTATCGTCGTCGCGTGATACTTGTGTGAGAAAAACCGAGCGGTTCTTTGGGCGCTGGGGTGTGCGAGTTCTGATCGTCGCCCGTTTCGTCCCCGGCCTGTCGCTCGTTGCAGTTCCGTTGTGCGGGGCAATGGCGGTCAGGTTGCGGTACTTCATCGCATGCGATTGCGTCGGAGTGGCCTTGTGGGCTTCCGTCGCGCTCGCTATCGGTGGAGCTTTCGCCGCTCAGATCGAATTGGTTTTCGCGGTGATTTCGCATCTCGGCTGGCGGGCATTAGCTGTGGTCGCAAGTGCACTCGCGCTGTATTGGTGCTTTCGTTATTGTCGGCATCTCATGCTGTCGAAAGCGCTGGAAACGGCCCGGATCGATGCAGTGGAGCTACACGGTTTGCTAACGGGCGAGCCCCGACCGGTCATCTTCGACATTCGTTCCGCGGAGAGGCGGACGCTCGATCCGTTCGTCATTCCGGGCGCCGTGTTTGCCGACGAACGCAAATTCGGGGAGATAGTACGCGCGTACGACGCGAACCGGACATTCGTCATTTACTGCTCGTGCCCGGGTGAAGTGTCCGCCGCATGGATGGCTGGCCGTTTGCGCCGCGCCGGAATCAGACTTGCGTTGCCGCTGGCCGGAGGCATCGACGCATGGCGCGAAGCTGGTTTCAATGTCGCCCCGGTGACAGCAGCCGGCGGCGAGCGCCGTGCGCAGTAAATATTGGCGGGGTGCGGGATCTCATGACGGTGTACTGATCGGCGCGAATAATCGCGCCGACGTATGTGCGCGGTTTGCCGGGTGCAGAGTTTTCCAGAACCAATGGTGGGCGGGCGGCGCATCGCGCAGCTTTTTTATGCGGCTGCACGTCGCTACAAAAGCGGACTGCGCGTCGAACCGGCCGTCCTCAACAGCCAGTCGGCACTGTTGCTCTTTATCGACGGCGCACTCGGATCGGCGCAAACGTACGAGACGGATAGTGAGCGCATTGTGCGCATACAGGTGCCGCGAAATCCCGACAAGCTGGCGCGCATCGCGGCCAGATTCGGCGGTCGATGATCCGCGACCCGGCAATGTCCGGTCAACTCGTGCTGCCCATGTCCGACGATCATTCGGCCCGCCCCTTCACCGACAATTCGCTCGCGAGCAGCTTTGCCAGGAGTTACGCCGGCGTCGTTTTGTTCCTCGCCATGGCCAACGAAGGCAGCTTCACAATGGGGGTGACCGTCTCGGCATTGGCCGCTCCGCCGTCAGCGGAAACGTGCAGAAACTCGAAGCGTAGCTAGATGCGCGGCTTTTTCTGCGCGCCACCCGCAGCACGTCTGCTGACCCGCGAGAGCAAATTGTTTTATCAGAACTGCCATCCGGGCGTCGAACGCATCGCGCAGGCGCTGGAGGGCATGCGCGAATTGCGCAACGGACCGCCGCGCGGACATCTGCGCATATCCTCGACACCGGGATTCGGCCGCAAGATCGTCGCACCGCTGCTACGCGGTTTTCGCACGCGGTATCCAGACATCGCGTTCGAGTTGTTGCTGAACGATCGTCCTGCCGACTTCATCTCGGATCGCGTCGACGTCGGGTTTCACGACGGGCGTATGGAAGACAGCGAGGCCGCGGAAAAGCAACTGATACCTATGCCGATGATCGTCTGCGCGTCGCCTCTCTATGAGAGAAGACACAATCTTCCGCGTCAGGTCGAAGAGCTCGTCCAGCATCGGTGCGTCGACTTCCGCAGTGCGTCTGGACGTGTAAGCGATTGTGAGGTTAAGGTTGACGGACTCATACAAAAGCACTCGACGGCGAGGGCATCGCTCAATTGCCGGCCTATCAGGTCTGCGATCTATTGCGGCAAGAGCGTCTGATGTCCTGTCTGGTCCAATATGCACCGGACGACCGCGGTCACTACCTCTGTTATCTAGGTCGCAAGAATCTGCCCTCCAGAATCCGCGTGTTCATCGACTACATGGCGGAACAAACGCGCCGCGCTCGACCTGCGATGCCTGACCACCATGACGGCGGTGCCGGCACTCTGATTGGTGCTTTGGCGGCAACACGGTGCGTCCCGGCGCAAGCCTTCCCGACGGGCTGACGCGCACCTACGATGCACCTAGACGCTGACGGCGCATCGAGGCCGGTCTGGCGCACTATCCACAGAGAAAGATCATGAATTTGCCGGGTGTCGAGCCCGGCGTTGCCAAAGGACTCGTGCGTAACACGGGACGTTTCTGTCCGTACGCGAAGATGGCGCGCGAGGGGATCGTGAGCGTGGTCGCACTCGCGCGGCCGGATAGCGTGGCAAAGCTGTAAGCCGGCATGCGCATTTCATGCGAACGATCGAGCCGTTATCGACGACAACCTGACCCCGCAGCCATGGGACTTTAAACCCGGAGGCGATGCATTTTGCAGGCTATTGCCGCTGGAAGTCGCAGGAGAACCGGAGATGTGTGGATCTGACCCATGGTCGCAGATTATCGGACGGCTGAGCGCGCATTGGCATGAGACTGCATCGGCGGCTTACCAGGTTTCGGGGCGCCGCAAGCGACGCAGCCGCACGGTAGTGGCGGATACGGCGCTCAGGCTCCCTGCGATTCGAAGCATCGAATGGCAAACCGACACGACCGTGCTCGTTTCCTGGAGCGACGCTACGCGGGGCAGCTATCTCGATCAGACGTGGCGCGCCGGCTATGCGCGCGTCAGGGGTATTTGCGCGCTCAGCGGCATGTCGGTCAAACGGGGCGACGTGGTGTTCCGGCCGTTCCACCGTGGCACCGCACCGCCGTCGAACGCGCTCGACATGATCCTTGCTTCGGTGCTGGCGAGATGTTCAGAACGCCAGCTTGTGCTGACCTGATGTGGGGCGGAGATCGTTTGGGCTCCGGCCCGCGCTATCGCAGCAACACGCCTTCGCGGATTTCGACTGGCCGCCCAACCACCCATGACAGATTGCGCTCACCATGTCCAACGGGGAAGCCCCCGTAGATTGGGACACCGAGCGGCGCCAGCACATCCAGCAGCACGTCCGCAAGCGAGTAGTCGGCTCCGGCTGGCAACGGACAGCGGACGAACTCTCCGAGCACAATCGCACGCGCGCCGTCGAGGATGCCGGCGTGGCGCAGCGTCATAATGCTGCGGTCAATGCGGTATGCAAGTTCAGTAACGTCCTCCAGCACGACAATCGAGTCGCGAAAGCACGGCTGCCAACGGCTGCCGGCCGTGCTCGCGAGCACTGTGAGGTTACCGCCGACAAGCGGCCCTTCGATCGAATCAGCCGGCCCATGCAATCGTTCGAGCGGCAGCGGCGCTGGCGTGACCCCTGTGAGCGTATCGAGAACACTGCGGCGCGACACGTCGTCGACTTTTGTCGCGAGGCCGTTGAGCGTCGGCCCGTGAATCACGCCGATGCCGGGAATCTGCCTCAGGGCGTAAAAAAGCGCGGTCGCGTCAGAAAAGCCGATCACGGTTTTCTCGCATGGCACGGTAGTGGGCAGCGCTGGCAGCACGTGCGCGCAGCCATAGCCGGCGAGTGCGATCCAGACGATATCGACCGCTGGGTCCGACAATGCCGCAAGCATGTCGCCAGTGCGATGTTGATGGGATCCCGCGAGATACCGGAACCGGTCAGCCACGTGCGCGCCTACGGAGACAGAAAAGCCCCAACTCTCGAGCAGCGACACCGCCTGTGCGAGGTTGTCCATATCAGGAACGCCTGCCGGGGCGACGACCGCCACCCGTTTGCCTTCCACTGTCACGTCGGTTGCTCCACTGTGTTGACCGGTCGACGGATGCCGACCTGTTTGCAGGCGACGCTGAGGTATGCTCCGCGCAAAAACCCGATTTCGTCCTGGAAAACAGACATCGTTGCGCTGAACCCACTCCTTGTCACCAGTTGGAATTCCGTTCGAAATCGATTGTCAGCGATTCGGGCGACGAAGTCGATCATCACTTATGCCAGTAAGCGGCCGTTGGCGACCTCACCCAATCGGCCAACAGGCGTCATTCGACTTTGCCTCAAGGATCGTTGACAATCTGCCTGGTTAATTTATTTGTTTCGAGTAATTCAGTCTGTATTTCGTACTCGTTTCATCATCGACGTTTCTCCACGCGCCCATCCATGCACAATCTCGGCGAGTTGTTTCCTGTTCTGCTTGTCTTGGTCTTTGCACTTATAAAGTGGTAACGGTGGCGAGATGCCAGGGCGTCTGGAATGACGCCTGCGCAGTTCGCGCTCGCCCAGTCAGAGACTTCAGAAAAGCTGTTGATGCGAGCACAATGGATTCGGATGCTAGGGTGGAGTCTGATTATTTTTCCGATTGTCTCAGTGGCAATGTCGCAGACTCACCATCAAGACTCCCTGTTTATGGTTATTGGCGAAATGGTCATGTTAGAAATATTTCTGGGGGGACTTGGCTGGTTCATGCTGTGGCTGGCCAGTCAGCTACGGGAACGCGCTCGTCAGATTGGGGGGGCTCCGTAGGACGTCTGGAAGTCCGCTGTCGAGCGGCAAAGACCGCTTCGGTCGGGCTGCATCATCCCGCTCTTCAGTTTCATCGCCGGAAAGCGGCCAGTGGCAACTCGCGGCCCGGGAGCGGGCAGTCGTCAACGAGTACTCCCGACCTCGCCGGTCATTCAACGCCAAAAGTGGAACGTCTGGATTCAACCGGATAGCGGACCCCGCCTCCGGGATAGACGGTGTTCCCGATGAGCGACACTATCAACGGGAGCTGGGGTCGACGTAGACAATCTCGCGTAACGCGCACGAGGTGCGTGTCTCACGAGCGATATCGGTCAATGATTTCGAAAAGTCGCTCACAGGACGTGGCGAGGTGCTGCTCAGGCGCCGTGGCAACACCGAGCAAAAGGCCGGGTAAGGTCCACGACGGGGTCGCAAACCACACGGACAGCGGCGATGGTGCCATGCCAGCGGCCATCGCTTCGCGAACGATCCGCACGTCGGGCGCGCCGTCGGGGAGTCGGAGAAGTACCGCCAGACCGGCGTTGACCCACTCCGCGTCGCGCATTCGCAACTGCTCGCATAGCGCGTCGCGCTGGGCGGAATATAGACGCTTAAGCCGGCGCACGCGCCGGACGTAGTGCCCATCACGCATGAATTGAGCGGTGGCGAGTTGAATGACTGGCGATGGTGCCGGTGCAAGCGTTGCGGCCACCTCGGAAAATGCGTTGGCCAATTCGTTTGGCGCGGCGACAAAGCCAAGGCGCAACCCCGGGCTAATCGTCTTGCTGAAGGAGCCGATGTGAATGACCCGTTTGCCCTCGTCCAGCGACGCCAGGGCAGGTGCCGGCCTGCCTTGCAGTTGCAGTTCGCCGAGGTAGTCGTCTTCGATGATCCAGGCGTGGCTCGAGGCTGCCCATTCGAGCAGCTGAAGCCGCCGCCTCAGCGACAGCGTCGAGCCCAGTGGCGCTTGTTGACCTGGCGTCACGACAGCTAGCGCGGCGTCCGCGGCGTTTTCGATGCCATAGCCTACGTTGAGGCCTTCTGCATCCACCGGCACCGGCACCATATTCAAACGCGCGAGCTCCAGGCCTTTGCGGGTGACCATGAAACCGGGCTCTTCCATCCAGACCTTCTTGCCTTCCAGACCTAACACCCGCAGCGCAAGGCCTAAGCCGGCGCTGTATCCCGAAGTGATAAAAATCTGCTCCGGGTAGCAGTGGACGTTTCTGGCGATGGAGAGATAGCCCGCGATCTCTCTGCGCAATTCGAACTCCCCTCTGGGATCTGGATAGAGCAGTGACGACAAGCTTCCCGTCTTCAGCAGATTCGAAGAGCGCGCGCGTGCAAAAAGCTGTTCCGGCAGACCTTCAAACGCCGGTATGCCAAGCTGGAAGATCGCCGGCCCGGCGTTCATCTCCTCGTAAGCCCTCATAAACGCGCCGAGTTGCGGCGCTTGCGGTTGCGTCGCCATCACGCGCGGCCGCGGGGCGACGCGGGTGCCCCCCGCCCCGAATGTTTCGATCATCTGGGCATCGCATAACCGTTCATATGCCGCTTGGACCGTACCGCGCGCCACACCGAGCTGCGCCGCCAGGTCCTGCCACGAGGGCAGCCGCGTGCCGGGTGCGAGCAGCCCCGCCTCTATGGTCCTGCTAATGCTCGCGCGAATCTGTTCTGCCAGGGGCAGCTTCGCTGTCCGGTCGAGCTGAATCTGCAGGTCTGGATGCATGTTCTTGGTACACACGAAAATGGGGAATCTTGGTTCTTCTATTCGTACCATCGTTGGTACAGAATATTCCCACCATAGCAGGTAGAAATGTGAGCTCAATAGGGAGATGCCAGGCCATGATCCATCGACTGACCCCAATGGCTAACCATTCGTTTACCGAACTATCCATTTACCCATAGGACTAGCGATGAACAACGCAGTCATCGAATGTATCCTGAGCCGCAGCGCCGCCAAGTACTACGACACTGCTGCGACCTTGAGCGACGACCAGATCCGCGAACTGGTGCGAATCGGCACCTCCGCGCCGACGTCGTTCCACTTGCAGAACTGGCGCTTTATCGCCGTACGCACGCCCGAGGCCAAGGCCCGGCTGAGCCCGATCGCCTGGAACCAGCCCGCGATCAAGGACGCAGCGGTCACGTTCATCGTGTGCGGCCAACTGGTCGACACCAGTGTCATACCGGAGCGCCTGGCGCCGCTGGTGGAAGCGGGGGTGATGCCGGCCGAGATGGTGCCGGAGTGGGAAATCCCGGCACGCAATCTGTACATGGCGTACCCGCAGCGTCGGCGCGACGAGGCCGTACGCACGGCCACGTTCGGCGCGTCCGCGATGATCTATGCGGCCCGCTCAATGGGCTTGGGCTCAACGCCGATGATCGGTTTCGATGCCGAAGCCGTGCACCGCGAGTTCGGACTGGCCGGGGACGAAGTACCGGTCCTGCTGTTGTCCGTAGGAGCAGAGCGAGCCGGAAACTGGGCGCAGAAGCCGCGCCGTCCCGTGGCCGATGTGCTGGCGCTCGTCTAATGACTAGGAGAGCCGGTGATGTGCGGGACGCACGCGGCGGCATGAACCGCCGCTCCAGGCCTGAACGGGTGCCCGATTCCGCTATTGCCTTTCCAAAGCTGCCGGAGAAACTTGCATGAATATCCTGCACATCGATTGCAGTCCGCGACGGGAGTCGCACAGTCGACAGCTATCGTCGGCAGTCGTCGAATACCTCCTCACGATTCTCCCCGACGCGCGTATTAGCCGCCGTGATCTGGGACATGAACCGATCCCTCACGCCGGCGCCGACTATGCCGCCGCGCTCGCGACGCCCGCGTCGCTGGCCGCCGCAGGGCGTTCTGCCGACGCGCTACTTCTCGCCGAGCAACTCATTCAGGAAGTGGAGCGATCCGATGTCGTTGTCATCGGCACGCCGATGAACAACTTCACCGTCCCGTCCGTTCTGAAGGCGTGGATCGATCAGATCCTTCGTGTCGGTCGCACGATGAAGTCGACACCAGCCGGCAAGGTCGGAATGCTTCAGGACCGTCCCGTATTCGTCGCGATCGCTTCGGGTGGTGTGTTTGCTGGTGAGCGAGCCAATCAGCCGGATTTCCTCACGCCTTATCTCACCGCCGTACTCGGCTGCATCGGTCTCAATACAGTCCATTACCTGCCTTTGCAAGGCACAGCGTTTATCGATGAGGCTCGCGCAAACGAACTTCGCCGCTCGCTCGTCGCGACGATCGAACCGGCGATGGTCACTCCGGTGCGCAGCCTCGCTTGAATAAGCGTCAAGCCGGCAACTTATGAGGAATGTTCGTCCTTGCGCGTCTCAATCGTGGAAAAGTTGTCGTCGACAACGATCAGCGTATGCTGGAGCGACCCTTGTTCGGGTCATTGCGCTGCTCAGGTCTGGGGCATCTGTGTTGCGCGCGCGGATGCCGTTTGTGTGCTGTCCGGTAAGCCGATACGCCGCGGCGATCCGATATTTCGTCCGCGTGTGTACCGATCGCAAGTGCCAGTCAATCGCCATCGCATGATTCTGGCTTCGGCGGTAGCCGGGTTTCCCGAGAAACCATCCTGTTAAAAGTACTAAAGTATGAGCACCTCACAAAAGGTTGTTGTGGTTACCGGCGCCTCGCGCGGGATGGGTGCTACGATCGTCCGGGCGTTTCGCGAACTCGACTGTGCCGTCGTCGCTACCTCGCGTTCGATCGAGCCGTCGGACGACGCGAACTTGCTGGCAGTAACCGGTGACATCGGCGACCCGGCCACCGCGCGACGGGTCATCTCCGAAGGCGTCGCACGATTTGGCCGGATCGATACGCTGGTGAACAACGCCGGCATCTACATCGGCAAGCCTTTTACGGAGCACACCGCGGAAGACTATGCCGCCGTGATGAACGTGAACATGGCAGGTTTCTATTACATCACGCAGCTCGCGATCGGCGAAATGGAAAAGCATTCGAGTGGTCATGTGGTGAGTATCACGGCCAGCATCGATCAGGTCGCAATCAGCGGGGTCTACTCGGTCCTCGCTGCGCTCGCGAAGGGCGGCATCAACGCTGCCACGAAGTCGCTGGCGATCGAATACGCGAAGAAGGGAATCCGTGTGAATGCCGTCGCGCCCGGAAACATAGCGACGCCGATGCACGCTCCTGAAATCCATGAAGCGCTGGGAGCTTTCAACCCGATCGGACGCCTGGGCGAAACCCGCGATATCGCCGACGCGGTCGTCTTTCTCGATTCGGCGCCGTTCATTACTGGAGAAATCCTGCACGTCGATGGCGGGCAAAGCGCTGGCCACTGAAACGCTCTTTTCCATGCCGAGGCCTAACGGAGTCCTATGTCCCAAGTCGATTGGCTGAGCCACCTGCTGCAAATGATCACCATTACCGGTCGGCTGGAAGTCCGTTGCGCGTATGGCGCGCCATGGCGTGTGTCCTGGGCTCAGTCCAGTGCGCATGAGGTTCCCTACCACGTCGTGCTCAAGGGCCGCGCCATTATCGAGGACCCCGAGACAGGCACGGCGCGGGAACTGGTAGCCGGCGACGTCGTGCTGCTGCCTCACGGATCGGCGCACGTGCTGCACGACGGCGGCGGACTTGCGCCCGGGCCTACGTGCGAGCGCCGTGATTCCGCCGGATTGACGTTTAGTGAGAATGACGGCCCGGGCGAACGTCTGGACATGCTGTGCGGGCGCTTTCTCATCGGGCCGCCCCATGATCGGCTGATTCGCAATTACCTGCCCACAAATGTAGTGGTCCGGACCATGGAAGGTCAGGGTGAAAAGGAGGTGGGGTCTGCTCCAAACCAGCTGGCCAGTTTCGTGGGGATCATGCGCGAGGAGTCCACGGGCGATAAGGTCGGTGGATACGCGATCGTCAACGCGCTTTCCTCGGCACTCTTCACGCTGGTGTTGCGCGAGGCGAGCGAATCCGAAGAAGCCCCGGCAGGCCTGTTGGCACTGGCCGGCAATCCGCGACTGGCACCGGCCATTTCAGCCATGTTCGCCGATCCGGCGCGGCCTTGGAACCTGCCTGAGCTAGCCGACTTATGCAACATGTCACGCGCTACCTTCATGCGGCGCTTTCAGGACACGCTAGGGTGCTCGGCTATCGATCTGTTGACCGATATCCGGATGAGCCTGGCTGCCAACGAGTTGAAGAAACCGATGATGACCACCGAGGCCGTGGCCGAGTCAGTCGGGTATCAATCGGTGTCGTCATTCCGGCGTCTGTTCACCGAGAGGATGGGCATAACGCCGGGGCAATGGCGGCGTCTCGCGCCCAGCGGCCGGTAAGGCCGCGAATTATCGCTTCGCTTTGAAGTATGGTGCGAACGGGGCGCTGGGTGGGCTGCTGCGCCGCTCATCCGGGCGAGCGACCCTCGACGCATTTGCCCATACCCGCCGCGCGCAAAACACCGATCTTCATGAGACGAGACAACATGCGCCGTGCGGTGCCGAAAATCCAGGGATGGATTGTCCGGGCCGACTTGATCCTTTTGGATACTTTATTGAGCAGATCCAGTCTCGAAAGCGGCATCGACGGCGCCTAAAGTGGAGGCTCCTAACCGCCTGACGCCTCATCGACGCCACGCAGGCTAATACGAGAGATTCCGACTCATGAGCGCACAAGCCTTCGAATTTGACGGACCGCACGGCTACCGGCTCGCCGGCAGACTGGAATCGCCGGACGGCCGGCCGCGTGGCTGGGCCATTCTCGCCCACTGCTTTACGTGCGGCAAGGACAGTCTCGCCGCCAGTCGCGTGGCACGTGCGCTGGCCGCTCATGGCATTGGCGTGTTGCGCCTCGACTTTGCCGGATTGGGCAATAGCGGTGGGAGCTTTACCGATACGACTTTCGCCGCGGACGTAGACGATCTGGTTGCGGCCGGCAACGCGATGACCAGAGACGGCAAACCGCCATCGATTCTGGTCGGCCATAGCCTCGGTGGCGCGGCCGTCCTGATGGCTGCGGGCCAGATGTCGGGTATTCGTGCGGTGGCCACGCTGGGCGCCCCATTCGATACCCGCCATGTATTGCATCAGTTCGCCCCACTAAGCCTTCAAACCATCGAGACGCACGGGGAAGCGGAAGTATTGCTGGCTGGCAGGCCGTTCGTGTTGCGCAAGAGTTTTGTCGACGACCTGGCGTGTCACAACCTCGAGTCGCGAATCGCCGGGTTGCGCATTCCATTGCTGGTGCTGCATTCGCCACTGGATTCGACAGTGGGCATCGAGAATGCCGCGCGTATTTTTGCAGTTGCAAAGCACCCGAAGAGCTTCATTTCAATGGACAACGCCGACCACCTGCTGACACGCCGAGCCGACGCGGACTATGCCGCCGCGATGATCGCCACCTGGGCCAGCCGGTATCTGATTTCTTAATTTGTATAACGTGTGCTTTGCGCTCCGCATGGGGTGAAAGCACACGTACACCTGCACCTACTCATCTACACAGAGGATTCCTTATGAAAAGCGAAATTGCCATGACTAACCCCGTCATCGAATGCATTCTGAACCGCAGCGCGGCCAAGTACTACGACCCAGCCGCGACCTTGAGCGACGAGCAGATCCGCGAGCTGGTACGGATCGGCACGAGTGCGCCGACATCGTTCCACTTGCAGAACTGGCGCTTTATCGCTGTACGCACGCCCGAAGCCAAGGCACGACTAAGTCCGATTGCGTGGAACCAGCCGGCGGTCAAAGATGCAGCGGTCACTTTCATCGTCTGCGGCCAGCTTGTCGAAACGAGTGTGATACCGGAGCGTCTCGCACCGCTGGTGGAAGCGGGCGTCATGCCTGCAACCATGGTGCCGGAGTGGGAAATCCCGGCACGCAATCTGTATATGGCGTACCCGCAGCGCCGCCGCGACGAGGCCGTACGCACTGCCACTTTCGGCGCGGCGGCGATGATCTATGCGGCCCGCTCGCTGGGCCTGGGGTCTACGCCGATGATCGGTTTCGATGACGAAGCCGTGCACCGTGAGTTCGGACTGGCCGGGGACGAAGTACCGGTCCTGCTGTTGTCCGTAGGAGCGGAGCGAGCCGGAAACTGGGCGCAGAAGCCGCGCCGTCCCGTGACCGAGGTGCTGCAGCTGGTATAGGCGCGTCGACGCGACAGCGGCCACACCGGAAAGACCAAGCCGCTTCAAGTGAAAGACAAGCACAAGGTGCCTGCTGCTTAAAGGGCAAACCCGCTTCGACCCAAACCTGGGCGCGAAGCAAACCAACGGATGGTCTCCCAATGACCGTTCTCAATATGTAAAACCAGTAATCAAGGATGACTATTATGGCAAGGACTACTATTTTAACGACGGAACAGGTACCGGCGGATTCGAAGCCGACGCTCGATGCTTTCACCAAAAATATCGGCTTCACCCCAAATATGATGGCGAGTTTCGCGCAAAGCCCGATCGCGTTCAACGCATGGGCCACGCTGCTCGGTTCGCTGAGCAAAGCACTTGATGTGAAGACGCGTGACAGCATCGGTCTGGCTGTCTCCGAAGTGAACGGCTGCAACTACTGCCTGACGGTGCATAGCTTTACCGCCGAGCATATGGCGAAGCTGCCAGCCGATGAAATCATTCTCGCTCGCAAAGGACATGCCGCCGACCCGAAGCGCGACGCCGCCGTCCAGTTCGCGCGCAAGGTCATCGAGGCCCGCGGGCAAGTCAGCGACGCCGATCTGAAGACCGTTCGCGATGCCGGCTACACGGATGCAAACGTGATGGAGATCGTCGCGCTGGTGGCCATGTACTCGCTGACAAACTTTTTCAATAACGTGTTCGATCCCGAGAAGGACTTTCCCCCGGTTACGCCGGCCGGCTCGATCTGAACGCTATTCCCTCGTCCGTGAGGGGATTGGGAAGCGAGGCGGAAGAGCCGGTCATGCCCCGGCTCGGCCCCGCTGACTTACCCAGGAGAAAAAGCATGACGCTCGAACATCCGATTTTCACGCGCTGGCCGGCGCGGCACCCTGATCGGCTCCAGCTCTTTTCGTTACCGACGCCCAATGGCGTCAAGGTCGGCATCATGCTGGAGGAAACGGGTCTCGCGTATGAGGCGCACCGCATCGACATCATGGCAAACGAGCACCATGATCCGGCTTTTCTTGCGCTCAATCCGAATGGCAAGATTCCGGCGATCTTCGATCCCGACGGTCCGGGCGGACGACCGCTCGCGTTGTTCGAATCGGGAGCAATCCTGATCTATCTCGCCGAGAAGACCGGGCAACTCCTCTCCACCGATCTCGTCACTCGCTACGAAACGATCCAGTGGCTGATGTGGCAGATGGGTGGTGTCGGGCCGATGTTCGGCCAGGTTGGCTTCTTCAACAAGTTCGCCGGCAAGGCCTATGAGGACAAGCGCCCGCGCGACTGCTACGTCGCCGAATCAGCGCGGCTGCTGGGTGTCCTCGACCAACGGCTCGCGGGCTGGGACTGGGTGATGGGCGCTGACTACAGCATCGCCGATATTTCACTGCTTGGCTGGGTGCGCAATCTGGTCGGCTTTTATGAAGCGCGTGAACTCGTCGGCTTCGACCGCTTCTCGCATGTCCAGCGCTGGTTCGAGCGTGGTCTCGCGCGCCCGGCGGTGCAGCGTGGGTTGGCAGTGACTGCGGCGTGAAGCAAGGCTGCCGGGAAGTTCTGCAAAGCGACGCATAAAGCTCTCGAACTCTTTTCAAGCGAGGATATCCGTGATCGAAATTAACGCCGACGTCGAGACGATCATCAAGCGAGCGATATTGTCATTCGTCGCGACAGTCAACGAGGACGGAACGCCGAATCTTTCGCCGAAGGCGTCCTTGACGGTCAGGAACGGCGTTCTCTACTTCGCCGATATCGCCTCGCCCGCGACGATACAAAACCTGAAACGCAATCCCGCCGTCGAGATCAACGTAATCGACATCTTCCAGAGGCGCGGCTATCGATTCAAAGGCCATGCGTCGATCCTGCCGTCAGGCGATGACGAGTACTCGATGATCGCGCTCTGGGTCCGCGCGACGAACGGCCGGGAGTACCCCGTCGATCACGTCGTCAGGATCGAAACCGTTTCGATCACTCCGCTGTTGTCGCCAGCGCATGTATTCGCCGAGCCTGCTCGAAGTCAGGACGAAATCAGGGACAGTTACTATCAAAAGTACGGTGTGAAGCCCACTGGCGAATAGGCGCGGGGTACGTACAAGGGGCTCGCGAGGCCGGTCCCGACGATGCGCGCCGATCAGGATTCCAGGAGAAATTTATGCTACCGGTTGAGATCAAAGCCATTGAAAAGGACGACTTTGACAATTGGTTTCCTCTGTGGAAAGGCTATCAGCGATTCTACGAAGTGGATATTGCCGAGTCGGTGACGCTCGAGACATGGGCGCGCTTCCTCGACCCAAATGAGCCGATGCATGCGGCGCTTGCCATGATGGGCGAACACGCCTTCGGGTTGGTGCATTCTGTCTATCATCGATCCACCTGGACAACAGCCGACTATTGCTACCTCCAGGACCTGTTTGTGGCGGCCGATGCGCGCGGCGGCGGCATCGGCCGCGCGCTGATCGAGCATGTGTATGCGCAGGCGAAACATCGCGGGGCGGCGCGCGTGCACTGGCTGACACACCAAACCAACTCTACCGGTATGCGGCTTTACGACAGCGTCGGCGATCGCTCAGGTTTTGTCCAGTACCGGAGACTGCTCATTTGAAGATTCTCGTGCGGAGATGTCCTCAGGACTCCTGCGACGCATGGCAGCCCCGCGTCCTTTTGATCCCTTTGATCATTGTATTGAGCAAGTGCAGTCTCGAAACCGGTATAGGGCAAGCCTGAAGTGGAGGCTCCTAATCACCGGCCAACAACCTGAATTGGAAACCCGAAATGACTATTCGCGCAGATCAGCTCCGTCTTCAAATCGCCGAAAAAAGCGCAGGCTCGCTCTCTAGTCTGGCTCTGCTCAGATGGGCGCTTGTTATCGTCTTTCTTTGGTTCGGGGCAATGAAATTCACCGCCTACGAAGCCAACGGCATCGCTCCGTTCATCATCAACAGCCCGATCATGAGCTGGTTGCACTCCCTATTCGGAGTTCAGGGGGCAAGCTACGTTGTAGGCGTACTCGAACTGTCAACTGCAGCAGCTCTGATTATCGGAGCCTTCCTGCCCATTTTCTCGGCATTGGGCGCAGCGATGTCGGCTGCGACCTATTTCATCACGCTGACCTTCTTCCTGAGCACGCCAGGGGTGGCAGAAGCCACAGCGGGTGGGTTTCCGGCGATTTCAGCCTTGCCTGGCCAGTTCCTTCTTAAAGACGTCGTTCTACTGGCTGCATCGCTTTCTCTCCTTGTGGCGTCCATCCAGGCCTCGTGGGCCAACGCTCGGAAGCCGTGAACTGGATGAACTTTCGATACCGCGAATGCCGACTCCACGAGAAGCATTCCACCCATGAAGATGAAGAGGAAAGCAACGTGAAACAGTCCACCGGGATCGGCGACAGAATCGCCGACAAATCTTCACTGCCCGACGAGTGCACTATCCGAGACTGGATGGGGCCCGACGCGTTCGAGCATTGGGTCGAACTGCGGAACTGGATCGAGGCCTCCTATCCCGGTGTATTCGCGCCGGACTGGCTATATGGCGGCAAGAAACGCGGTTGGGCACTGCGCTACAGGAAGACCAAGGCCTTGTGCACGCTGTTGCCGGGATACAGGCTGTTGTCGGTTCTGGTGGTCTTGGGACGAGCTGAACGAGAGCAGTTCGAGGCACGGCGTTATTTCTGGAGCCCACAGTTGGTCAAGCTCTACGATGAAGCCCGAGCCTACCCTGACGGAAAATGGTTGACTGTTCCGATTTCATCCGCGGATGATCGGCATGAGGTGACAGAGCTTATGCGTATGAAGCGGCCTACGCTTTCATGCGAATCTGACAGCCGCCCTTGACGCTGTCCTCGCGCATGACTGAAAGTGGCCCGGTTGAGGCGGAGCCATCCGCAACTTGCTCGTCGGAGACTGGCCATTGAACGAGGGCGCCCGGCGACCGAGCGGGGCGATCTCCTCGACGCAGCGGTCATGCAAAAGGGCGCCGACCCGACCCGAAACGGACGGTCAAGCTAGCGCGACCTCGATGGTTGCTTCCGAAGTCAATCGGACATCCGCTTACACCGACGTCGTCGCGCCCTCGCGGCCGTTACGGATGCCGGCAGCTGCTATCACACCCACGTCGCACCCAGACGTCCGTGTGCCGTTTATGCAACACGCGATGCGCTAACGGTTTTTGACAGACAGCCGTTCCAGACTTTGATAGCCTTTGTCGTGGCCGGATACCCGACGACAGGAGGGCTTCACTATGCTGCGATGGCTGGCAAACTGGGCTTCACATCACGCCCCCACTCCCGAGAAACAGGCGGAACGTGCACTGAATGACCTGCGTATGGAACTGTTCCAGGCGGAGCAGCATGTGCTCGATGCGCAGTTACGCGTGGATTACTATCGGGCTCGGCTGACCTTTCTGGAGGAGGTGGCCAGTAAAGGTATCGAGCAGGTCTCCGATGAGCGCAAAGGCTTGCAGGAACCGTCGCCGGCATTGAGGCCAGGCCTGAAACTGACCGCGGCGCAGTAGAGTTCCGGCTCACACCGCGGTGCGCCGTGCTCAGGACGCGAAAACCGGCCTCGGTATGATCGCCTTGGCCGGGGGCGTGGCGGCGCGACGGTTAGCACGAGTGACGCCCCCGACTGGCGTACGTTCGCGCGCGCGGTCGCGAAGGACGGTTCACTGCCGTGGTCCCGTACGTTTCATGCGTATCCGATATAGACGAGCGCTGCGCAGACTGAGCGGCGAGACCCGACTATCCGGCAACCTGCACCCGGCGGAGCCCATCAATGTGGCGGTCGGTTGTCGCCGCACTGACGGGCCATGGCCCAATGACGGTAGGTTACAGATCCGAGAGCGTTCCTCAATATGTCACTTCCTGAGAAGCTTGATAATGAGGCTCGCGCTGAACTCCTCTGCTAGCTGCGGAAAGCCATTGCTTTCCTCCGATTCTAGTCAAAAGTTTGCTCTCCACTTTCCCAGGGACAATGCCCTCCGGCGGAGAGGGCGAAAGTGGTTAGTCCAGGGTGGATTCAGACCTTAGCCGGAGCCAGTCAGAAGCGAAATCGGCGGCGTGTCGGGTTTAACCTCATTCATTTGATCAGAATTAGTAACGCCTTGGAGCCCGATGGTGCGATGATGGATCCACGTCGACAGCACTAAATAAGCCCGGCTGTCTTATTGACAAGGCTGTACGCCGGGCGCGATGTTCGATCGTCACAAAAGCTGGGCCTCGCGGCCGACGCGCCGCGACCCCCTCACTCTCGGGAAAGCCATGCGACTGTCGCACTTTATCCTGGACGAAATGGAAGCCATTCTTGTTGAATGGGAAACCTTCGCCGCCACGTTGCTACCTGCGGCGCAGGGTATGTCGTCTCTCGAACTGCGCGACCATGCCAGGCCGATTCTGGAGGCGATTGCAAGGGACTTGTCTACGCCGCAAACGCGGCAGGCGCAGCTCGACAAATCGAGAGGTCTCGCGCCTGTACTGGAGAACGCGCCAGAAACGGCTGCACAGACCCATGCGGTGCTGCGCGCGCGGCGCGGCTTCGATATCAACCAGCTGTGCGCGGAATACCGCGCATTGCGCGCGGTCGTGCTGCGGCTGTGGCAGGATAAGGGCGGGGCGCAACCGCTGGAACTTGACGATGTAATCCGTTTTAACGAAGCGATCGATCAGGCGCTGACCGAATCGGTAAGCTACTTCAGCAGCCAGGTGGACCGGTCACGCAACCTGCTTCTCGGCATGCTCGGGCATGATATGCGCAGTCCGCTTCAAACGATCCAGATGACCGCCCACCATCTTGCAAAACTTAACGACGGTGAGGACATTTCGGTCGCCGTGGCCAGGTTGATCAGGAGCGGCGCGCGGATGCAGGCGCTGCTCGATGACATGGTGGACTTCAGCCGGACGAAACTTGGGCTCGGAATCCGGGTGGTGCCAGCGCCCGTCGATGTGGCGGCCCTGGTCGGCGACGAACTGGACCAGCTACGCGTTGCGCACGGAACGCAGAGGGTCGAGCTCGATGTCAAAGGCGACACGGGCGCCGTGTGCGACGGCCGGCGAATCCAGCAGATGGTGGGCAATCTGGTGGGAAATGCAATCAGGTATGGGGAGCCAGCGGCGGCCGTCAAAGTGGCTGTCATCGGAGAGGACCGCGAGATATCGATCGTGGTGACGAACTGCGGACCGGCAATACCGCCGTCCGTTCTGCGCCGCGTGTTTGAGCCTCTCGAGCGGGGTCCTGATGCAGAAACGCGGGCGGGCTCCCATGACGGCCTTGGTCTGGGACTCTACATTGCAAGAGAAATTGCCCGTGCTCACGGCGGCGAAGTAGACGCGCACTCTAACGAATCTGAAACCGTATTCACCGTTCGGCTACCTCGTCGCGCTCCGGACGTGGGTGAAGGTCGGCCGCGTGAGCGCTAGTTCCGTCAGCTGCCGGGCCGCCTCCTACCAATCAGCGGCGCAGACGAGTCGCTCCAATGCGCTCCTGCGGATGCTGGTGCGATTCGCTCCCGTAAAGGCCACTTTAACCTCGGGATAAAAGCAACACACCGTTGAAGTTGAGTGCAAACTGCTCGCTGATCTGTTCAGCAGTGACTGCTTCGAGCGGTGCCGCCGTTCCCGCACCTGCATTCGCAAAGATCACGTCGATGCGTCCAAACGTTTCGACGATATCGGCGATTGCCTTGTCAATCTGGGCGGGGTCGCGCAAATCGACCGACAGGGTGACAGCGCCGGCACCGAGAGCGCTGGCGGCGTTGGCCAGGCGTTCCGCATTCGTGCCGGTGACGACGACCGTGGCCCGTTCGCTCTGGAGTTTTGAGGGACCGAGACTCCGTAGCACGCTCGCGGCACACCTAGCCGCGCCTTTCTGTCAGGTCTGAGAGTTCCTTCTGAAGCGCAGCGAGGAACACATTCACGCGGTTCGGCACATACCGCCGGCTCGGGATGACGGCCCACACCGACAGGTCCTCCATGGAGGCATCTTGCAGGCGCACTTTGACAAGCGAGTTGTCAGCTAACTGCCTGAATACGTCCCAGTTGGTCAGCATCGCAAGTCCCAGTCCCTGCACGGCGGCCGTACGCGCCGCCTCAACGCTGGTTGTAGTGACGTAGCCTTCAATGCGCTTGCGTATCAACTTGCCGTCGACGATGAGCGGCCACCGCCCGACAGCATCGAGTCTGATGCAACGATGTTGGTCGAGGTCTGCGACCGTGTCAGGTTGCCCGTACCGCTTGACATACTCGGGTGAAGCGCAAATAAGACGTGGGTTCGAAGCAATCTTTCTGGCCACCAGTTCTGAATCTTCCAGCGGTGCAATGCGCAACGCGAGATCCAGCCCCTGCCCAACTATATCGACCTGGCGATCTGACAGATCGAGGTCGATACGAAGGTCGGGGTTGCGTTCCAGCAAGCCGGGCAGCATCGGCAATACGACGGATTGTCCGAAACCACTCGGTGCGGTCATGCGCAGCACGCCGGACGCAGTGCCCGGTGACGGACTCAGTTCAGCTCGCGCGCCCGCTTCCGCATCTACCATCGCCTTGGCATACGGGACAAAAGCCTCACCTTCTGCTGTCAGGGTCAGGGAACGAGTGGTCCGATGAAAGAGGCGCACGCCAAGGTCTTCTTCGAGCGCGGCGATGCGCCGCGATACCTGCATAGGCACCACGTTCAGCTGACGCGCCGCCGCTGACAGGCTTCCCGCTGACGCCACGGCCAGAAATGTCTGAACGTCTGGGAGGAACATCGTTTATATCCAAAAGTGTTAGGGCGGCTTCACGGTCCGGCCTCTGTTTCCCGCTGCCCCCGACGCCTACTATGGAGTCACCTTCTTCACGAGACGAGCCGCGAAATGAACGACGCAACCTCTCCCATCCTTTCCCCGTATAACCGCAACGGCATCGCAGTACGCAACCGCATCGCCGTCGCGCCGATGACGCGTATCACGGCCACGGAATACGGGCAGCCGACCCAAACCATGTTCGACTACTACAAGCGCTTCGCGAAAGGTGGCTTCGGGCTGGTAACGACTGAAGGCATTTACACCGACAAGGCGTTCTCGCAAGGATACCGGTTTCAGCCGGGTCTGGCCGACGACGAACAGGCGAAGGCATGGTCGACGTTCAATCGAGAGATGCAGGAGCAGGGAACCCCTGTGTTCGCGCAACTCATGCATGCTGGGGCGTTGAGCCAAGGCAACGTTTATCGAAGCCACACGGTGGGGCCGTCGGCCGTTCGCCCCAAGGGTGAACAGATGAAATTCTACTTAGGCGAGGGACTCTATGCTGAGCCTAAGCAGATGACCGACGCTGAGATCGATGAGGCTATTCAGGGTTTCGTCGACGCGGCACGACGTGCCGTGGATATCGCAGGGTTCAAAGGCGTGGAAATTCACGGCGCCAATGGGTATCTCCTCGATCAGTTCTTGACGGCGGGCACCAATCGTCGGACTGACCGTTGGGGCGGCGACACGAAGGCTCGGGTGCAACTGCTCGTCGATGTCGTGAATGCAGTCAGGCTCGACATTGGAAATGCTGTGCCCGTGGGCATCAGGATTTCACAAGGCAAGGTCAACGACTTTGGTTCGAAGTGGTCGGGGGGCGAGGCGGATGCAGAAGTGATTTTCGGCGCACTTGCAGATGCGGGCATCGACTTCCTCCACGTGACGCAGTTCGAGGCATGGCAGCCAGCCTTCGATGGCACGCACGACAGCCTCGTGACGCTGGCACGCCGCTATGCGCCCAACGTCACAATCACCGCAAACGGTAGCTTGCACACAGCGGCGCGAATTGAAAACGCACTGGCCGCTGGGGCAGACCTGGTGACGGTCGGCCGCGGCGCGCTCGCTAATCCCGACCTGCCCAAACTGCTCGAAAACCAGCGCGAGCCACGGACATTCGATAGTTCGATCCTTCAACCGATCGCCAGCATCAAGCCCGAAGAACTCGCGATGCAGGTAGCGGCCTGAACGTAACATCCGGTTGCGCGGCAGCCCGCAGCGCAACCGTCCTGCGGAACTCTTCAGCCTTCAGGCTGCGAGTTCCGCTTGTTGTTTCTTCTGCTGGGAGCGACGCCAATCCGCCGGCGTCATGCCAAAGCGTTGAGTGAAGGCGCGCCTGAATGCGGCCACGGATTGATAGCCGACTGTCTCGGCCACAACCTCGGTCGAAATGCCTGGTCTTTTCAGTTCGTTGGCAGCCAGCGCCATCCGGATATCGGTGAGGAAGTCATTGGGCGAACGGCCGAGCTTGTCGTGAAAGTGACGAATCAATGTTGCGCGCGACATGCTGCAGAGGTTCGCCAACTCAGGCAGCGTCCATGCCCGTGCCGGGTCGCTGAAGATCGCCGTGAGCGCGGGGGAGAGGCGCGGATTGCCTGCGAGCGCGAGCAGCCCGACGGGTGCGTCGTCGGACTCGCTCGCCACTCGCATTGTCAGTGCGAACAACGCTGCAGACAGCGTGTTCATCATCGCGTATCCGCCCAGATTGTCTGCGCTGGCCTCTGTTCGCATGAGCGCCACGAGACCGTTTAGCTGCTCCTGGGCCGCGCCGCGCATTTTCTCGCTGTCGTTACCGTTCACCGCCGCCGTACGTGTGACAAGTCGCGCCGGCAGATACGCACGGATGAACTGGTCGTGTGGCGGCGCCAGAACGATTCGCCCGCAGAGCATATCGAGACGAGGACCGGCGCCCCTGTTTTCGCTAATGGTCAGGTTCAGGGCGGCACGTTCGTGTGCCCGCTTAGGCCGCGCGCCGCTACCGTCGTGGAGCGTGTGGGCGGAGCCGTGCGCCAGCATCACGATGTCACCCGCACCAAGGTACTGCGGCTTGCCGGCTCCCGGTGTCTCAAGAACGGCCGACCCGCTGAGCACGATGTGATACGGCATCTCGCCGGGGTCCGAATCGCTATAGATAACTTCCCAGGGCGCGCCGTACGAGCAACGCAACTCGAGTTGACCGCGCACGGTCATCATGCCGAGCAAACGGCTCAGCCAATCTTGAGAGAGTGACATCGTGATCTCAGATGAAACTTTCGAGCATCATATTGCGAATTCGAGGACTCAACAAGCTCATTCGGGCAACCTAAAGTGGAGTCTCCTAGCCACCACTGACGAGGTCCATCATGAGTCGCATCGCTATCCCCGCTGTCCAGAACGCAACGGGCGCCACCGCCGAAGTCTACGGACGCGTTCGCAAAATCGCCGGCGGCAGTGTGCCGAATCTGTTCGCGGCGCTCGGTCATCTGGCGCCCGCCACATTGAACGCCGCGCTAGACGCGGAAGGTGCACTGGCGTCGAGCAGTCTGAGCAAGCAGGATCTTGAAACCATAAAGTTGCTCGTGAGCGAACAGACGGGTTGCGACTACTGCGTCGCCGCACACGTGATGCTGGGCAAGATGACCGGCCTGTCGCCCGATGCGCTCAAACATATTCGCGCCGGGCAGGCGACCGGAGATGCCCGGCGCGACGCCCTGATCCGTTTCGTGCTGCACCTGCAGACCACACGCGGCACGATCGGCGAAAGCGAACTCGCAGCGATTCGCGCAGCAGATTACAGCGATACGCAACTCGCCGAAATCTCGCTGGCGATCGCCATGACGATTTTCACCAACACCTTCAACCGCATCAACGACACTGACGTCGATTTCCCGCCAGTCAAGTGACGCCGGCGTTCCAGTGCAGATAGGCGGCGCGATGACGTGCCGCCCGCTCCGCAAACCTGTTGCGCCGACGGACCTATCGCGGTCGTCGCGCACTCACCCTTAGCTGGATTGGAGAAAGTCATGTCTCAGATCGAACAGTTCGATACATTGATTCTCGGTAGTGGTCAGGGCGGCAAGCTGTTGGCCTGGCACTTGGGCCGGTCAGGGCAACGCGTGGCCGTGGTCGAGCGGCAGTGGGTAGGCGGATCGTGCCCGGCGGTCGCTTGCCTGCCGAGCAAGAACGAAATCTGGAGTGCGCGCGTGGCGCATCTGACGCGGCATGCCGCCAATTTCGGAGTGGTGACGGGACCTGTCACCATCGACATGGCAAAGGTTCTCGAGCGCAAGCGCGGCATGGTCGAGCGCGAAGCCGCATTTCATGTGCAGGCGTACGAGTCGAGCGGCGCTGAGCTGGTCATGGGCGTTGGGCGGTTTGTCGGGCCGAAGACCATCGAGGTGCAACTGAACGATGGCGGCACGCGCACGCTCAGCGGAAGCCAGGTCGTAGTGAACGTGGGGACGCACGCCGCGATTCCCGATGTGCCCGGACTGCGCGCGGCCGCGCCGCTGACGCATATTGGCGCGCTGGATCTCGACCGTGCGCCGTCGCATCTGATCGTACTGGGCGGAGGCTATATCGGCGTGGAGATGGCGCAGGCTTATCGGCGCTTCGGCAGTCGCGTGACGATCGTCGAGCGCGGCCCGCGGCTGATGGCCCGCGAAGATGCGGACGTCGGCGCGGAAATGCTGCGCATTCTACGCGCCGAAGAGATCGATGTCGTGCTGGACGCACGGACGGTCAGCGTCGAGGGAAGCTCGGGAACGCACGTGCGCGTGATCCTGCGCACACCTTCGGGCAACCGGACACTGGATGGAAGCGACATTCTGGTCGCCGCCGGCCGCGTTCCCAACACAGCCGATATTGGGTTGGAGCACGCAGGCGTCCAGCTGGACGAGCGCGGATACATTCGCGTGAACGACCGGCTACAGACCTCGGCGCCCGACGTCTGGGCAATTGGCGAGGTCGCGGGCAGTCCGCAATTCACGCATGTATCGGTCGATGACTTCAGAATCGTGCGAGCCAACCTGGCGGGCGGCACTCGCAGCACTGGCGATCGTCTGATTCCGTACACGCTGTTCACGGATCCACCGCTCGCGCGCATTGGACTCAGCGAAAGCGAGGCGCAACGTCAAAGCGTTGCCGTTCGTGTCGCAACACTGCCAATGAAAAACGTGCTGCGGACCGAGGCGACCGACGAGACACAGGGTTTCATGAAGGTGCTCGTCAGCGCAAACGACGATCGCATCCGAGGCTTCACGATGATCGGCTCGGAAGCTGGAGAAGTGATGGCGGCGATACAGACGGCGATGATTGCAGAGCTCCCCTACCAGAAACTCCGCGA
Source organism: Paraburkholderia sp. BL18I3N2 (assembly GCF_003001875.1). Lineage (NCBI taxonomy): Bacteria > Pseudomonadati > Pseudomonadota > Betaproteobacteria > Burkholderiales > Burkholderiaceae > Paraburkholderia > Paraburkholderia sp. BL18I3N2. Next base: position 2,992 of record NZ_PVNC01000031.1, on the reverse strand, counting down.
TGCCGTGATCTCTCATCTGACCGTCGCCGAAGGCCTTGGACCACTTCTGTCGAGAGTGCCCGCCCGAGCTGGAGAGTGAGGAAGGTAAGTGATCAGGTTTAGAAGAAGGCGCAGCGGTGTGGAATGCCCGTCACCGCTGACCAGACATACTGGCGCGGTTTGTGAACGACGTCGACGCGAAGCATCTCGACGCGGGTCGAGCTTTCGTGGACCGCCTTGTGCCGCACCACGGATCAGGCGGCAAAATTTCGCCTTCTTGCCGTGGATGGGAGACCGACGCCGAAGAGAGCGCGTTCGTTCGGCATTGAGCCATTCGGGTGACCGCACTTTTAATCTATCCGATGACTCATGATGGCCGAACCTCGGCCGACGATCGACGCACCGAACCGGCCACGAGCTGCCGGTCACATGCGCCGCCGGCAGGCCGCTCAGGCGTCGGCTCTGCTTCGCAACCGGCCATCTGATTGTCGGAAGGCGAGCGCTCGTTCATCGGCCAGAAGGGACATCAATCTGAGCGGCCAAAGACGCCCAGCTCCACCGAGCGGGGGCGTGTCCCCTGTTAATCCCTGTCAGCTTGCCGGATTGCGTGCCATGACGATCCACGCCGCGCCGTCGATCATCACCGACCGCTCGCCGGGGAGGCCCGCGAAGGCGGCACGAACCGCGGCCGAGGCGCGGGCGCGGATGTCGTCGGGCTGATCAGCGAGCGCACGCGACAGTGGGCCGACCTCGAGCGTCATCTTCACCGCGTCGTCGATCGCCGCCTCCCGCGTCCCGCCCTCGCCGAACGGGACGGAAGCATCGAAGGGCGCGATAGCGATGTCTGTGAAGCCGGCTGCCGTCAGGATGTGCGACACCCGCCCCCGGTCGCCGAACGAAAATGGGCCTGGCGCTTCGGGATCGGGCAGCGCGCTCGGCGGGAGGATGCCCTTGAGCGCGCCCATCGGCAGGCGCACCCAATCGTTTTCGGCCGCGCCGCGCCAGCAGACGAAAGCGACCCGCCCTCCCGGCCGCAGCGCGCGTCGCATATGGGCGAACGCCGCTGTCGGATCGTC
>NZ_PVNC01000031.1:0-1927 GCF_003001875.1 Paraburkholderia sp. BL18I3N2 | reverse complement strand
CCTCGGGCAGCTCGGCGCTGCTGGCGTCGGCCACCTGGAACAGGACCGGCGTGTTTTGTGGCGCAAGCGCGCGTGCTCGGCCGATCAGCGGTGCGGATATGTCCACGCCCAGCACTTGCCCTTCCGCGCCGACGCGGGCGGCCAGAGCCAGACTAGACGCGCCCGCGCCGCAGCCGACGTCCAGCACGCGCTCGCCCGCCGCGGGCGCAACGGCTTCGATCGCGGCCTCACCGAACACCGCCACCATGGCGTCGAGCCGGGTCTGGTTGGCGACCCAGCGCTCCCCGCTTTGACCATTCCAGTCGGCAACCTGATAGGCATTTTGCTCTGTCACGTCATCTCCTTGTTCCGATTCGCTCTTAACTAAGCTGTCCGATCCCAAAGCGCCCATCGCAGTCAGGGCTCCCGCTTGTTCGAGGATCCCCACACGCCAGCGCTCCAGGCGTTAAGCGTCCACTATTCTTTTCAACGTGGCTCTTTGCATTGATCGCGGCGTCAGACGATTTGAAAAGGCCGCCATCTTGTTTGACATGCCCGCGACCACCATAGCCTTTCCTTGCAACAACGCCCGAATACCGCTGGCGGCGACCGGACGAGGCTTCATGGTGAGGAGGCGCAGCAAGGCCGATGTGGTTGCGCCGGCTCCTTTATCGAAGCCCGTCGCGGTGTGCCCCGGGCAGAGAGTGGTAACAACCAGACCATGCGGGCGGAGTTCGTCGTGCAGGGCCTCGCCAAGGGCGAGTACATATGCCTTGGTCGCCGCATAGGCCGCGTAGCTGGGAACGGCCTGGAAGGCCATGAGGCTAGCGACGAGAAGCATATGTCCAGATCGCCGCTTGGCCATATCGCGGCCGAAGAGATAGGTCAGCTCTGTGAGCGTCGTGATGTTGAGCGGGATCATGTTCGCGGTGCGCTCGATCGCGTTTCCAATAAGTCGCCGTGCAGGCCGTATCCGGCGTTGTTCAACAAGATGTCGACGGTCAGCGACCTCGCGTCGAGACTGCATTTCAAGCGGCTGGCCGCGCCCGGCGAGGCAAGATCGGTCGCCTCGACCAGCACATCCACCCCGTATTTATGGCGGAAATCGGAGGCAAGCTTTTCCATCGACTCCTGCCGTCGGGCCGCCAGTACGAGATTGACTTTCTGCGCAGCCAGTAGATCTGCGAATTCAAGGCCGAGGCCACTCGATGCCCCGGTGCTCAGAGCCCATTTTCCGGCGAAGCTGTTCATTGGTTGTTTCGACATCGTTCTCTTCCTCAACTCTTTGATCAGCAATCGGGCTCAGCCACATTCTCATCGGAACACCCGCCTATCCTTTGGGGAATCTGTGCTCTCAAACCAGCATCGACTGCTGGGCGAAGATACCTGCCATCGCGCCTTGCGATGATGCCTGGGTGACCGAGGGCAAGAAGGCCGTGGCGAGGTCGCCGGCGGCGTAAATGCCGGGCATGCTGGTTTGGTGGCGCTCATCGACCTTGAGGGCGATTCCGACGGGCGTATCGAGCGTGGCGAGGCCCAGTGATTCATGTAGGCTTGCGGACGGCTTATTGCGCGGATGGGCGAACAGGACGTCGACCGCGATATTGCGGCGGGTATCGAGATTGACGGTGGCGATATGGCCCATGTGATGGGCGATCTCGACGATCCTGCCATTGACGACAGGTATGTTGCGGCGCGCCAGATCGGCCTGGATATCGGGCGGAATGTCATGACCATCGGCGAAGACAGTCAAATTGTCGGTCCAATCCCGGAACAGCCTGGCAGACTGGTGCGACTGCGGGCCCGACCAGACGAGGCCCCAATGCTGGCCGGCGACTTCAAAGCCGTCGCAGTAGGGGCAGGGCACGACGGACGTGCCCCAGCTTTCGGCAAAGCCCGGAACATCAGGCATCTGGTCGGCGACGCCATAGCTCAGGATCAGCCGGCG